>NZ_LT629766.1:1340994-2011491 GCF_900105315.1 Brevibacterium siliguriense
GATGCGGCTGAACGTCACGGCGCCCTGGTGCCCGATCGCGAGGGGTACAGTCTCGATGTCCGTGCCGAGCTCCTCGCTGTCAGTCCGGCGTCGATCGACCGGTATCTGCGCACCGCGCGAGCCGAGGACCTCCGCGACCGTCGAGTATCGACGAAACGGTTCACCAGTCCCAGCGAAGACTTCCTCGACTTCGCTTCGGGACCGAACGAGTGCGAGCCCGGATTCTTTCTCGTCGACACGATCGCTCATGCGGGTCCGACCCGAGCCTCGAACTGCGTGTTCACGATCAGCGCCTCATGCCTGCACACCGGCTGGGTCTTCACGCGCAGTCTCGCCGACAATGCTCCGGATACCATGGTGGAGGTGCTGCAATGGTCGCTCGATGAGGTGCAGGGGATTCCCTTCTGGGTCAACGCCATCGAGCTGAGCAATCCCGATGACACCGTCCACGAGGCGACCGACCGGTGGGCACGCAGCCTGGACATCCATTTCAATCCGGTACTCAAAGACCTCCGCCGCGATCGGCTTCCGGAAGCATCGCGGCATCAGCATCTCGTCCATGAGTACGGCAATATCCGTCGCTATGACACCGACGAGGCCCGGTCGGCGCTCAACGGACTCTGGCGTGCCGTCGACGACCGGCTCAACTACTTCACCCCCACGCGCAAACCCGCAGGCTGGGCAGGGGACTGCCACGGCGAGCAGCGACGCATCTACGACGAGCCGCGCACACCGTTCGAACGGCTGCGCGCGGCAGGAGTGATGTCACCGACTCAGGAGGAAGAGCTCATCCAGTATGCCGACGGTCTCGACCCCGCGGGACTGACCGAGGAGATCGTATTCTGGCAGAAGCGCCTGCAGGAACTGTCCGCCTGATTGCGGTTCGGTCGCAGGCTGTCGGTATTGAATCGGGCCCTGGGGGCGACGACTCAGTCACGATCGCGTCGCGAATAGGCGATGAGCGCCCGATACAGATCGATCGGTGCACAATTGGCACCCTTGGCCAGCGACTTCATGAGTTTGCGGTAGGTCTGGTAGTCCATCTGCGCCGGGTTGTCCGTGGACACGAGATTGAAATCGTGCAGCACGGTCAGCGCCCGGGAATCCATGATGGAGAACTTCTTCGGAATGACCACGGTGAGCAGAGTGCTCGCCATCGGGACGCCCACTCCTGGAAGCATCTGCAGCAGCGGCAGACGGAAACGATTGGGTGTGTCGTCGTCGAGAGCGATGCCGGTGACGAAATCGATGTCATCGGATGAGATCTCCTCAAGTCCCGGCAGGACTCCGATGGCCTTCCACTCGGCGACCTTGAGGAAGTGTTTGCGTTTGAATGATTCGCGGACCTTCGTCTTCGGGCCGATTTCGCTGAAGATCTCCGACTCGAGATCCGTGAGGACGTAGAGGGGTTCGAATTTGAGGACGAACGCAGTGTCGATAGTGCCGCTGGGGGCTTCGCGGTTCAGCTCCGATGAGGTCATGGGCCGATGGTAATCGACCATTCTGACTCGCAGGTGAACACTTCTCCGTCGGAGGGGCGGCGGACGATACGAGCACGGCAGATGCAGTGCAGATGTCGTAACCTCGGACTATGAGTCCCGATCACCAACCTCAGACGACGTACACCCCGGCCCTGCTGGGCCTGGTGTGGACGGCGATGTTCGGGTTCTCCGCCTTCTTCTTCAGCTATTCGACGATGGTGACGATCGCGGCGACGGACGGATTGTCGACCGTCACCGGCGGGTCCGTGCTGACGACGATGATGATCGGCGTCATCGTCGCCCAGCCCTTCGCCCCGTGGGCCGGCCGGGCCTTCGGCTTCAAGACGTCGCTGCTGTTGGCTCTGGTGCTGCAGTTCCTCGGCCAACTCCTCGGCCTCTTCGTCTCCCCGCCGCTGTTGGCACTTGTCCTCGCAGGACTCTGCGGAGGTGTCGGGTTCGGGCTCTTCGTCGTCCTCGCCAATGCGGCGGTTCCCGGTACGACCTCACCGGGGCGGATCGGCAAGGCGCTGGGCTTCTTCGGTGGGATCACGTCATTGGCGGCAGCCGTCGGGGCTCCGCTGGGACTGTGGCTGGTCGAGACGATCCCGATCTGGATCTTCCGCGTCATCGTGTGCGCCTGTCTGCTGCTGGCCATCCCCACGGTGCTCAAATACGTGCCCGGTCGGTCGCCTCGGCGAGGGGATAACGCTGCGGGGGATTCTGCGTGCGGCAACGAGACCGTCGGGGTTCGGCCTAGACGCATGGAGGGGCGGGGCCTGCGGATGGTGGGGCGCCGGGCGGGGGAGGCATTCGGCCTTGTCCTCATGCTCTCCCCATTCCTCGTCGGAATGATCGTCTTCGGGATCATCGTCGGCTTCGGGCCGGGCGAGGACGTCGCGGTGGCAGCGCTGTTCATCGCCGGTATGCAAGTATCGGCGGTCATCGGCCGATTCGTGGTCGGGGCCGTTTCGGACAACTTCCCGCCCTTCGCCCTCAATATCCTGGGCCTCGTCCTGACGGCGGTCGGACTGGTCTTCGCTGTCGTCTCCTACGGTGCATCGCTGTTCGTCGCAATGCTCATCATCGGTCTCGGCTTGGGCGCTATGCAGTCGGCCAGCCTCGTCATGGCCTTCGCCTCGGTTACTTCGCCGAGCAGGGCCAGCGTCGCCTGGAATATGAACTTCGACATCGGGCTGGCCATCGCCGGTGTGGTCGGCGGACTCGGCTTCACCTATCTCGGGTCATCATCGACGTTCTTGGTGTGCGCCCTTGTCCTGCTGCTCGCAGGAGCCCTGTCGTGGATTGCGCGGACGCTGCAGACGCGGGGTCGCGAGCACGGCTGAGCTGGTCATCGCGGCGAATCCTCATCGAGCTGCGCCAACAGGCCGACGGCTGCGCGCGTGTATTCGCCGATCCAGCGATCGTGGATCCGCTTGATCGGCAGCGGCGCCAGAGCCAGCACGCGGGTGCGTCCGTCCTTGCGGCCCGTGACCAGCTCGGCGCCCTCGAGCACCCGAATATGCTGCAGCACCGTCGTGCGGTCGAGATCTGGAAACGCATCGCAGACTTCGCCGGTCGTGCGCGGTTGAGCCCGGAGCAGGTCGAGGATGCGGCGACGGGTGGGGTTGGCCAGTGCTTTGAACACTGCATCATCTGATTCGTTCGAACCTGTTCCCTCCGCCTGAGACATGTGGTAAAAATATCACATGACAGATGAGCAGAGCACCCAGAACACGCCCGCTGAGCAGAACGATCAGTCACGTCCGCTTGAGGAGCTGTCGTTCACCGTCACCGGCTATATCTCGAAGACCCCGCACGAAACCTACGAGGCGGTTGCCGATCCCGAGCAGCTCTCTCACTACTTCACGACCGGCGGTGCCCGCGGCCGTCTGGAAGCCGGGGCCGAAGTGACATGGGACTTCGCCGACTTCCCGGGCCGATTCCCTGTCGAGGTCATCGAGAACATCCAGGACGAGAAGATCGTCATCCGCTGGGAGGGCTCCGATGACTCCGTGGACAAGGACACGACGACGACCTTCGAGTTCACTCCCGTCGACGACGGGGAGCGGACCCTCGTGACGATCACGGAGAAGTCCTGGAGGCTCACCGAAGGCGGAGCTCAGGGTGCCTTCGGCAACTGCATGGGCTGGACCGGAATGCTCTCGGCGCTCAAAGTCTGGATCGAGCACGGAATCAATCTTCGCGAGGGCTACTACAAGTAAGCCCTGAATGTCAGCTCGTGGACGGCTTCGTTGATTCGCCTGGCGCGAGCCGCCTGCGCGCACCTCGTCGTGCCCGAAGATCGCGGATGAGCACGGCGAGGACAGCCGCCAGAAAGAGGACCTGCATCAGTGTGCGCGGCAGCAGGTGACCGTCCCACGGCAGATTCTCGCCGGTCAGTGCCAAATGCACATTCACCGGGAGCGTGAGGATGAGCGTCAGCCTCAGTCCGCCGGCCGCCCATAGGCGAGTCGGCTTGATCAGCAGGCCGATGGCACCGAGCAGTTCGAAGACTCCGGATACAGTGACGAGGGCGACTGTGCTGGGAAGCCATGGCGGCACCATGTCGATGAGTGCCTCGCGCATGCCGACGAAATGGGAGAAGCCGGTGACGGCGAACATCACCGCCAGCCCGTACCGGATGGCCACATGCCATGAGGTCAAGCCTCGCCTGGCCTCTGCAGAGCTGAGGTGTCCGACGATGTGGGCGATGAGAGTTGTGATGAGAAGGAAGAGCAGGGGTGCTGTGGGTGGCTCCTCGGGTGAGTGCAGCCGTACGGCTGCAGTGAATCTTTACGGCGAAAAGATGGGCCGTCGGCACATATCTTGTCAATGAAAAGTTTGCTCCGGTACGATCGAAGTGTGACTTATCATCATGGGGATCTGCGTCGGACCCTGTTGGCGGAGACCGCCTCGGCGATTGCCGAGGACGGCGTGGCCAAACTGAGCATGCGTGCGCTGGCGAAACGGGCCGGAGTCTCCAACGCCGCTCCGACGTATCATTTCGGTGACAAGACGGGCTTGCTCACGGCCCTCGCGGCCGAAGGATTCGACCGTCTGGCGGAAGCGATGTCCGGCGTCGATGACGGCGGCGGACTGACTGCCCGCGGAGTAGCCTATGTCGAATTCGCGCTCGCCTGCCCCTCTCACTTCACGGTGATGTTCCAGCCCCGGCTGCTCCACGATGACGACGCCGAACTGTCTGCGGCCCGACAGCGAGCGTGGGCCGCGCTGTCAGTCGGAGTCGTGCAGGCTCGATCGGGGCCGGACTCCGATTTCGGGGTGGCGGCATGGTCGCTCTTCCACGGCTACGCCACTCTGGTGCTCAGCGGTGCAGTGGAGCCCGAAGACGCACTCAAGCAGGCGCGTATTGTGGCGGGCCACCTCGTCGACGGGTCGGGCAAGAGCCGCTGAGGGGTCGGTCCGCAGTCGTTGGTGGGCCAGTCGACAGTCCTTGACGGGTCTGTCCGGCAGGTGATGCCGAGCCGACCCCGAGATCACTTTCCGGTGGTCTTCTTCTGACCCGGTTCGAGTCCGTGGGAGTTCTTGATGAAGAACGCGCCGATGATGCCGAGGATCCCGACGCAGGCGGCGACGAAGAAGGCGACGTTCGCTCCGTGGACCAGGCCCGCCAGGCCGTAGGTCTCCGGGTTCCGCGCGGCCGAGACCATGATCGTCACGAGCGCTGCCGTGCCGACCGACGCGGCGATCTGACGCATCGTGTTGTTCAGGGCTGTTCCATGCGGAATGAGGTGCGAGGGCAGCTGGTTGAGCGCGGCTGTGGTCACCGGCATCATCACCATGGCGACACCGAACATGCGGACCGTGTTGACCACAGCGAGGTAGACGAACGAGGTGTCCGTTTCCAGCCGCGCGAAGAGGAACGTGGTCCCGGTGAGCAGGACGAAGCCGGCGATGGCGAGCCATTTTGCGCCTATGGCGTCGAATACGCGACCGGTCACCGGCGACATCAGCCCCATCACCGCGGCGCCGGGAAGCAGGACCAGGCCCGATTCCATGGCCGAGAAGTCATTCATGTTCTGCATGTACAGCGGCAGGACCATCATGCCGCCGACCATGACGATGAACACGCACATGCCCAGCAGGGTGTTGAGGGTGAACATGCGGTAGCGGAGGATGCGGAACTCGAGGATCGGCTGCTCGAGCCTGAACTGGCGAGTGATGAAGAGGGTCAGCGTGATCGCACCGATGACCAGCGGGATGAGCACCTCGGCGCTGAGCCAGCCGGCGTCACCGGCGCTGCCGAAGCCGAACAGCAGTCCGCCGAAGCCGAGTGTGGAGAGGATGATCGAGAGGACGTCGAGTCGCGGGAAGGTCCGCTCGGTGACGTTCTTGAGCAGGAAGAAGGCGACGATGAGGTCGATGACCGCAATCGGCAGCATCATGTAGAACAACGTCTGCCACGGCAGGTGATCGACGATCCAGCCGGAGAGGCTGGGGCCGATGGCCGGGGCGAAGGCGATGACGAGGCCGAAGGTGCCCATGGCCGTGCCGCGCTTCTCGACTGGGAAGATCGCGAAGAGGATCGTCTGCATGAGCGGCATGATGATGCCGCCGGCCGAAGCCTGGATGACACGGCCGATGAGCATCACCGGATAGACCGGGGCGATCGCACAGACGAGGGTGCCGAGGATGAACAGCCCCATGGCTGTGAAGAACAGGCCCCTCGTCGTGAACTTCTCGATGAGGAACGCGGTCACCGGGATCATGATGCCGTTGACGAGCATGAAGCTCGTCGTCACCCACTGCGCGGCACCGGACGTGATGTCGAAGTAGTGCATGAACGCCGGCAACGCGGTGTTGAGCAGAGTCTGGTTGAGGATGATGACGAACGCGCCGGAGACGAGGACCGCAAGCACGAGGTTCCGGTTGACCGGGGTGCCTTCTGCCGGGTCCTTCTGAATGTCGTCTCCGTTCGCCAATGGCATCCCCTCACCTGTTCGTCGTCTGTGTCTCTTCTCGTCCTTCAGCGACAGCCCGCCCTGGGCGGTGTGCTGAATCGGCCCCTCGTCGCGCCCGGAAATAAATTCCTTGGTTATATAACCGTTCCATGCAGTTTAACCCACCACCCTCGCCGAGGCGGCCCCGGGTCGGTGTGAGATTCGTCGAGTTCATCTCCCGGCTGGGTGACGGACACCCGCCGCCGGGGAGCTTTCATCGCTGGTGCGAAAGATTCCGACCGCGGCCCCACCAGGGGACCGCGGTCGGAATTCCTACGGGCGGTCGGCCGCCTCGGCGAAGGGTCAAGTCAGGCGAGTGGCCGGTGATTGGGTCTTGTTCGGGTCAGTCTCCGGCAGGTCGCCGAGGACGTCGTCGATGCGGGAGAGCACGCCCGTGTCGAGAGTGACCCCGGCCGCCTCGGCGTTCGAGGCGATCTGCTCGGGACGTGAGGCTCCGACGAGAGCGGTGGCGACGTTGTCGTTTGCCAGCACCCAGGCGATCGCCAGCTGCGCCATGGTGATCCCGAGTTCGGCGGCGATCGGTTCGAGGTTGGCTACGGCTGTCAGTTTGTCATCGTGAAGGTAGCGGCTCCTGATCGACTCGGCTCCGCCGCCGTCCTCATCGGTCGCCCGCGATCCGGCCGGCACCGGCTGGCCGGGCTTGTATTTGCCGGTCAGCGCGCCCTGGGCGATCGGGGACCAGACGATCTGCGAGATGCCGAGTTCCTTCGACGTCGGGACGACCCGTTCTTCGATGACGCGCCAGAGCATGTTGTACTGCGGTTGGTTCGACACCAACTGGATGCCGAGGTCTTTGGCTAGGTGGTGGGCGGCGCGCAGCTGGTCGGCGTTCCATTCGCTCACGCCGATGTAGAGAGCCTTGCCGGCGCGGACGATGTCGGCGAAGGCCTGCATCGTCTCCTCCAGCGGAGTCTCGTAGTCGTAGCGGTGGGCCTGGTAGAGGTCGACGTAGTCGGTGCCGAGGCGGCGCAGCGAGCCGTCGATCGACTCCATCATGTGCTTGCGTGACAGGCCGGTGTCGTTGTGCCCCTTCGGCCCGGTGGGGAAGTAGACCTTCGTGAAGATCTCGAGCGATTCGCGTCGTTGGCCCTTGAGCGCATCTCCGAGGACCTGTTCGGCGACGGTGTTCGCGTAGACGTCGGCGGTGTCGAAGGTGGAGATTCCCGCGTCGAGGGCGGCGTGGACGCACTTCGAGGCGGTGTCGTTCTCCACCTGCGAACCGTGCGTGAGCCAGTTGCCGTAGGTGATCTCGGAGATCTTGAGTCCGCTATTTCCCAGATATCTGTGCTCCATGACCTCAGCCTACGACCGGGCAGATACGTTCGGAACCCCTCATCGGAGCCGCGGCGGCGCAAGCGGCGAGTGCGCGGCGGGCACGTGCGACTGCCTTTCCGTGCTGGCGAGGTCGTTATGGGGTGGGTGCATCGCAGCAGCCCGTCAGTTCGGTACACCTTTCTCTCGATTGCCCACTGAAGAAAATGGTCAATTCAGAGCAGGGTGTACCGAAATCGTGGTGCCGGCACGGCCGGCGTCCCTGCCTCAGCGCGCCGGGCCGGCATTCTCCGCGATATGCCCCTGCAGGGTCGCCGCGAACGCCGCGGAATCGCCGGCGCGCAGATGCGCGACGAGTGCCTCGTGTTCGGCGATGAGCTCGTCCGAACGATCGAGGAGGTGCCGGCTGTTCATGAAGAGGCTGAACCGGTGCCGGTCGGAGAGCAGCGCATACATTTCGAGCATCACTCGGTTGTCACCGGCCTCGACGAATCCGCGGTGGAATTCCAGGGTGAGTTCGATGAACCGGGCGATATCTCCCTCGGCGAAGGCGGCCCGGTGCTGCACGATGAGACCATCGAGTTTCTCAGCCAACCGTTGCCGCATGGGATCGGAGGCGCGCTCGACCGCGGTCGTCTCGAGCACATAGCGGGCATCGGCGAGCTCGGCGACTGTGCGTTCGTCGATGCCTTGGACGATCGCTCCGCGTTTGGGGTAGATATGAATCCACCCCTCGTCCTGCAGCCGGGCCAGAGCCACGCGTACCGGGGTGCGGCTGACCCCGATCTCGGTGGCCAGCGCCGCCTCGCCGAGCATCGTTCCCGGCGGATGTTCGCCGTCGAGGATCTGCCCACGGACGTAGGCATACGCACGTTCGGCCGCGCTCTTCGACTTCTCCTTTCCGCTCATTCTCCGGCCCCGTCCTGGCTCGCGGCGGTGGTGGGGCGGTCGTTCGCCTCGGCGAGGACGGAAGTGCGGCGGCCGGGCCAGCTCATGAGCGGGATCGCCCGAATCGAGAATCCGACGGCGATGAGCAGGACGAACGTGGCCATGAGATTGATCCAGAGGAATCCGCCGGCGCCGAGCACGGACCCGGCCATCGCCGCCATGAGCGCCCCTCCGAGGTTCATCGCCGAATCCGACGCGCCCTGCAGCGGCACCCTCGCATGCGCCGGCACCGAGGCGGTCAGCAGGGACGAGCCGCCGATGAGGAACATCGACCACCCGATTCCCAGCAGCGACAGCGCGGTCGACAGCAGCACCATCGATGACTCCGGAGCCACGGCATCGATGACGCCCAGGACGATCGTGAGGACGAAGATGCCGGCTCCGCCTGCGATGACAATGCCCGCTCCCCACCGGTCGGCCATCCAGCCGAAGACAGGGGAGAGGGCATACATGCCGGCGATGTGGATGCTCACGACGATGCCGATCGCCCCGAGGGTGAATTCCTGGTGGTCCATGTGCACCGGGGTCATGACCATGACGTTGGTCATCATCATCTGTCCCGCGACGATCGTGATCATCGCGAACAGCGGGACCGGGCGGGCCAGAGCGAAGCGCAGCGCTTCGCCGAGTCTCATCTGTGGTGGGACGGCCGCCTCGGCGGTGGGCGTGGTGGAAGCGTCGGTCGCAGCGGAATCCCTTGTCGAGGCGGCCACTGACTTCGTCAGGGTCGAGGCCGACAGTGTGGCCAGTGCGAACGCGACCATGGAGATGAGATAGGGGCCGGCCAGGCTGTTCATGCCCAGAGTCTCGCCGAGATGGGCCCCGGGGGCGGTGAAGCTCGGGCCGAGGACGGAGCCGACGGTCGTGGCCCACACCACCAGCGACATCGCACGACCGGCGGCGGCCGGGTCGGCGAGGTCGACGGCGGCGTAGCGAGCCTGCAGGCCCGAGGCGGTCGAGGAACCGCACATCATCATCCCGAGCATGAACAGGGGGAGGAACTGGAGGGTGACACCGACGAGGACGACCACGGCGCCGAGCGTGCCGATGCCGAAGCCTAAGGTCAGCGCCTTGCGACGGCCGGAACGGCCGGCGAGGACGGCGAGCGGGTAGGCGATGAGACCGGCACCGAGGATGACGCTCATCTGCGCGAATCCGGCCATCGACGTCTGCCCGGTGATCTCTTCGGCGAGCAGTCCGCCGACGGCATATCCGGAGGCGATGCCGGCCCCGGAGAGGAGCTGGGCGGTGATGAGTTTGGCCTGTTCTCGGATGTGGCTGGTCATATCGGTCTCACGTCGTCATGGTGGCTTGGACTCCATCACAGTATCTTGCATCCATCTTGGATACAACAGGAGATCGCAGGGTGGGATGCCTGGACAGGGGCGGGAGCGAGTCGAGTAGGTTCTGGGAATGAGCCAACTCAGCGCCCGGCGTCGCCACGGTGATCCAGAACTGCCGGGAACCGCTCAACGGCAGGAGTTCCGCATGATCAGAAAACACCGCACCGACGACGTCCTCACCATCACCATCGACAATGCCGCACAGGCGAATGCGCTCACCGAAGAGATGCTGGGCGCTCTCGTCGACTCGTTCACCGAGGCGAACGCGGACGAAAGCCTGCGCGCCGTCCTTCTCACCTCGGCCGGCGAAAGGGGATTCTCGGCGGGCATGGACACTGCGCAGTTCGCGCACACGAGCGCGTCGCAGGCTTATGCGACGATCAGCCGCCTCGGCGAGGTATGCGAAGCGATCAAGAGCTGCGACCTTCCGGTGGCGGTGGCGATCGAAGGCTACTGCATCGGCGGGGCCGCCGAGATCGCCGCAGCCGCGGACTTCCGCATCGGCGGCAGCGACTCCTGGTATTCGATGCCCGAGGTGCGCATCGGCATTCCCTCGGTGCTCGAATCGGTCAATCTCCACCGCCTCATGGGCTGGACGAAGGCGACCGAGTTCGTCCTCACCGGCAATCGGTTCACTGCGGAGGAGATGCTCGCCTGCGGGTTCCTCAACGACATTGTCGCCGAGGAGGCCCCTCGAGGAGAGGAAGGGGCTGTGTCGGCCAAAGAAGAGGCTGTGCCGGAGGGTGGGAGAACCGCAGTCGAAGAGCGCGCGCTCGCTCTCCTGCACGACACCACGCGGGCCGACCGTGCAATCATCGCCCAGCAGAAACGAATGCTGCGGACGTGGAAGAACACCTTCGAGACGCAAGCCATCGCCGACAGCAAGACGGAATTCGCGCTTTCCTTCGCCCAGGGGGCCGAGAGGCAGTAGCCTGAAAACTTAACGAACGATTGAGGAGGGCGCGTGACAGACAATGACGTCACACCGTAGCCCGCGGCCTTCTACCTCCTGCGCAGCGAGAACGAATTCGACTCGACGCGGGCCACGACGAGCCCGTGGGACGAGCAAATGCAGCACGGCGGGCGGGCCGCCCGCGGCGCTGCTCGCCCGTGCCGTCGAACGAGTCCGCGAAGACGAGGCGATGAGCATCGACCGGCTGACGATCGACATGCTCGGCCCCATCCCGCAGGGTCGAATCCGCACCGAGGCGACCATTGTCCGCCCCGGAAAGCGCATCGAACTCGTCGAGGACAAGCTCTGGGCGGACGACCGGCTCGCCGTCACCGCGACCGCGTGGCGAATGCGTTCGACCCCGGAAAACAGCGCCGAGGTGGCCACGACCTTTGACACATCCTCGGTGCCGGAACCGCAGGAGCAGAAGTACTTCCCCGGCATCAGCTGCGACTGGGGCTACGGCCGCGCCATCGAATGGCGCTTCGTCATCGTCGCGGACTCGGCGAACGGCGTCTCGGCGGCTGTGCCGTTTGGGGAGTGGACGTTCATCCCGCCGACGCTGTCGCTGACCTTTGCGCGCGAACCGCAGTCCGAATGGCTGAACATGAACGTGCGTACCCATGTCGGACCCGACTGTCGCGGTGTCGTCAACGGAGACCTGGCTGGCGAGATCGGCTACGTCGGAGCCGTGACCCAGCGGCTGCTCATCGCTCGGCTCTGAGAACCTAGCGCCATGGAATTCCTCGGACTCGTCCTCATCGGCTGCCTCGTCGGCCTGACTACCGTGCTGTTCGGATTCGGCGGCGGCTTCGTCACCGTCCCGATCATCACCCTGGTCGATGCGGAGCTCGGACATGACACGGCACGGGTGGCGGCGGCCACCTCGGCGCTGGTGATGCTCGTCAATGCGATCGTCGCGACAGTGTCGACGAAACGATCCACGCTCGCCCATCTCAAGCGGCGGTGGTGGCTGCTCGGGCTGCTCGCGCTCGGGGGAGGGGTGGGCGCGTTCGCGGGACGGTTCGCTCCGGAAGCGCTGCTGCAGTGGGGGTTCGTCGCGTATATCGCGGCCACAGCCATTGACCTGCTCGCCCGGCCAGGATTCTTCCGGCGCAAGACTGCGGTCGCCGATAAGGTCGGTGAGGTCAGCGAAGGAGGCCGCGGAATTGCAGCGGTCTGGGGTGTGCCGATCGGCGGTTTGGCGTCGTTCCTCGGCGTCGGCGGGTCTGTGATGACGGTGCCGATGATGCGCCGGTCCGGGGCGACGATGACCGTGGCCACGACCCTGGCCAACCCTCTGACCTTGGTGATCATGAGTCCGGCCGTGCTCGTGACGATCCTGACCCCGGCTGAGATCGATGCCCCGGGCATCGTGGGATCACTCGACCTGGTGGCCGCCGCGGCGCTGCTCATCGGCGGTCTGCCGATCATCGTGTTCCTGCGCCGCCGAGTGCCGAAGATCCCCGAGATCCTCCATGCCTGGGGCTACTTCGTGCTGCTGGTGGCGGCCGGAGCGGTCGTCGCCGTGGCGTAAGCCCGGGCAGCTCACATGAGTGCGAGCATGCCTGCCATGCCGAGGCCCATGACCGCATGGCAGAGCTTGTGGATTCCGATGCGGCGCGAACGTACGTGCAGGGCGAGCCACCAGGCTGCGGCGATTGCGGACAGGGTGATCGCGACCCAGTTGATGGCCGTCGCCCAGTCGGGAGTCTGGGCCATCGCCTGCGTCATGTCGGATCCGCCGGAGTAGCCGTGGTCGTGGCCTCTGCGGTGGCCGGCGTTCTGGCTCCCGCCGCTGGCGTGTCCATCGCCGTGTGCATCGCCAATCATCTGGTGGGCCATCAGGAGGGGCATCGCCAAGAGCATCCACACCATCGCAGCATTGAGCACGATGTGTGAGGTCAGACTGATCCTCGGCACCCGTCCCTCGATCCGGATGGCACCGATCATCATGACGACGGAGAGGGTCGTGAAGAAGGCGACCTGGGCCCAAGTGGCAAGCGTTCCCGTGCTGACCCAGACCATAGCGATCATGCTCATGCTCATCACGAGGTGGTTGCCGTGCACGACCAGGTCCATCCTGGCTGCGCCGGCATCCGGACATGTCCGACTCCGAGTCTCGCTCCAGTGCCTGCCGATGTGGATGAGACACACGAGGCCGGTGAATGCGAACGCCGCGGTGAGGACGAGAGGCCATGGAAACGAGATCATCCCAAAATACTACACTTTGTAGTAATGTGATGCATGACCGCGGCACTGCGGTGCTCTATGGCGGCGTGTGCGGTTGGTCGGCTTTGAGGTGGGAGCCGCGGCCAGGGCGGGACGCATGCCGATTGCGAAGGCGACCGGGTATCCTCGGTGACACGACCTACCGACGAGCGAGAGCGGACAATGAAGCGTAGGAGCAACGGCGAACTGGAGAACGCGGTTCTCACGGCACTGTGGGAGCGCGGCGAACCCATGTCGGTCGCTGAGCTGCAGTCGGCCGTCTCTCCGCCGATGCCTGCGTACACGACGATGATGACGGTCCTGACCCGGATGGAGGACAAGAGCCTGATCATTCGCGATCGGGTCTCACGGTCGCTGATGATCAGCCCGGTGCGTTCTCAGGCCGCGACGGCGGCCTCTCGGATGTCGCAGACGCTGCGCGACTCGACCGACTCCCGAGAGGTGTTGATGTCGTTCATGGGATCGTTGGATGATGACGAGATCGAAGTGCTTCGCTCCTTCGTCCGCGACTGATCCGCTCCGACATGCTCGTCACGGCGATCATTCTTCTCTTTGCGGCTGCCGCCGTCTTCTTCTTCTCCCCGGTCGTTCTGTCTTTCGGCCGCTGGCAGTCGAGACGGCCGAGTCTTGCGCTGAACGCCTGGCTGACCGCGTTGATCGGCGGACTGCTGCTCAGCGTGGCCGCTGTCATCGCCCTCATCGTCGGAGCGCTGAATGTGCAGCGTGGTGATGCCGGCCCTCAGGTGCTGGTTCCGTGGATCGCGGGTTGGGTAGCGCTCTTCGCGGCCGGAATCGCGTTCGCTGTCGTGCTCAGTGCATCGGACGATTTCGGGCGTCGGCTCAGGGCCGAAGTCCAGGTTCTGCGTTCACGGTGGACTGACTGGTATGTCGATTCGCCGTTTCGCATCGTCACCGTCGACGATGACGACCCCTGCGCCTGCTCGCTGGCGGGGCGACCGCCGGAAATCTATCTGAGCACGGGCATGCGTCGAGTCCTCAGCGGTGACGAATGCGCGGCGATCATCGCCCATGAGAAGGCCCATATCCTGCGCCGACACAACCTCATCCTTCGGGCGGCGGCAATCAACTCCGCCTGTCTGCCGCGGCAGCTGCCCGTGTCTCGGCGGTTTCGTGCCAGTGTGCTCACCCTTGTCGAGATGATCGCCGATGACGATGCGGTGCAGGCGACATCGGCCGATGCGGTCAGAGATGCTCTCGAGTCCATAGGCCGATTCAGTGGCGATGTCTCGCTGCGTCTGCGGTCGCTGCGCCTGC
The DNA here is from genome assembly GCF_900105315.1 of Brevibacterium siliguriense. Classification (NCBI taxonomy): domain Bacteria; kingdom Bacillati; phylum Actinomycetota; class Actinomycetes; order Micrococcales; family Brevibacteriaceae; genus Brevibacterium; species Brevibacterium siliguriense. The sequence goes on from NZ_LT629766.1 coordinate 1,355,480, forward strand.
GCCGCATCCATCTGGGAGCTGGCTGAATCACTCTCAAGTCGTATCTACTACACTGTTTCGTAATATGGTGGATACGATGACGGGATTTCGCGACGAACCGGCAAGCGGAACCAAGACAGCCAAGGCACCTGCAGCCGCCGCAGCGCTCACGATCTCAGTCACCGCCGCGACCGTCGCGATCATCACCGGAATCCTCGCCGGCCCCGAGACCCATACCTCGATCGCACGGGAATTTCCGGGACAGGCGGTCGTCGCCGCTGTTGCAGTGCTGCGTTCAGTCCACGAAGTCTTCTCGGTCCTGACCCTGGGCATACTCGCTGTCGTGCTGATGTCCACTTCGCGCACGAACAGGCCAGGTTGGTCTGAGATCAGTGCGACGGCGCGAAGTCTGCTGAGGGTTTTCAGTGCGATCTGGGCAACTGCGGCGCTGTTGCTCACGGTCGTCGACGGACTCAACACCAATGGGCTGTCAATGACGGCGCTCAACGACCCGAACCAGCTGGGGTTCGCCCTGACGGGGACTTTCTATCCGGCCGCGTGGCTCATCGTCGCCGTCGCGGCGTTCATCGTCTTCGCCGTGTCCCTCCTCTCCGAGTCCTGGGCCGCCCATGCAGTGAGTCTGTGGATCGGGATGATCGCCATCCTTGCCCCGGTCGTCATTTCGCAGGTGCTCGTCGGGCCCGACCACGATCTGGGTGAGGACGCATCGATCATCCAGACTCCGCTGGCGACAGTGGTTCTCGGACTTCTGGCGGCCGGCGTCCTCCTCGAAATCTTCCACCCCCATTGCGGGATCCTCCGCCGGATGGCTCGCTCGAAGCTCATGTGGGCGGGAATCGTGGTCATCGCCTGCACGGACGTGATGATCTCGATCTTCAAGCTCGCCGGTACTCCGCTGCTCGAGTCGACCACCGGATGGCAGCTGCTCACACGTTGGGCGGGGCTGACCGTCATCGTCATGGCGCTCCTGGCAGCCGCCTCGGTGCGAAGGGGCGCGGCACGCACCGGCATCCTAGTCGGATTCACCACCTGGGCGGCGATGACGGCCGCCATGGCGCTCGTTCCCTCACCGAACTACTTCGCACCCAACAGCACCGTCGCCGTATTCCTCGGCTACACCGTCGAGGCCGCACCCGACCCGCTCGTCCTGCTCACGCACTGGCGGATCAACCTCCTGCTCACCACGGTCGCGATCGCCGCCATGGCCGCCTACGGCCTCGGCGTGCTCAGACTCCGCCGCCGCGGCGACTCCTGGCCGGTGATCAGAACGCTCTGCTGGATGACGGGGTGGATCATCACCATCGTGCTGATGGGATCGGGGCTGGGCAAATACTCCCCGGCCGACTTCGGCATCCACATGATCGTGCATATGACGCTGAACATGCTCATCCCGGCTTTCCTCGTCGGCGGCGGGCCGATCACGCTCCTGCTGCGAGCAACGACGGGCACCGGCCGCCTCGGTAAGCAGGTCCACAGCCGCGTCAACCAACTCATCAACTGGCCGGGACTGCGGCTGCTGCTCCACCCGCTCGTCGTCTTCGTTGTCTACGTCGCCTCGTACTACGCCCTCTACCTCACCCCGCTGTTCGGCGAACTCATTCGATACCACTGGGGGCACCAGCTGATGAACGTGCACTTCCTCATCGTCGGATACATGTTCTTCTCGCTCGTCATCGGCGTCGACAAGCTTCCGATCGAACTGCCGCACATCGGCAGACTCGGATATGTCATCGCCGCCATGCCCTTCCACGCGTTCTTCGGCATCGTACTGATGATGACGAACACTCCGGTGGCACAGAACTTCTATCGCACTCTCGACCTGCCCTGGCTCGACATAGCTGCCGAACAGTATTTCGCCGGCGGCATCGCCTGGGCAGGTGGAGAGCTGCCTCTGCTGGGTGTGGTTCTCGTCCTTGCCATGCAGTGGACCAGGCAGGACAAGCACGATGCGCGACGCTTCGACCGCCATGAGGATACGGGTCTGAGTGATGAGTTCTCGGTCTATAACGACATGTTGCGAAAGCTGGCCGAAATGGACGGAGCCGTCTCGTCCGCAGGAGAAGGCGCAGGGGAAGGAACAAGACAGCGTGAGCAGTGACAGCACGGTCCGTGAGGGCAGTTTGGCACAATCAACGGGGCTGACTGGCGGAGTCGACATCGACATCACCGGCATGACGTGCACTGCCTGTGCCCGCCGGGTCGAGAAGTCGTTGAATCGGATTGACGGAGCCACGGCGTGGGTGAACTTCGCGACCGAACGCGCTCGCGTCACCGGACTCGACGATCCCGAGGCGGCTCTCAGTGCGGTGAAGAAGGCCGGATACGGGGCTCAGATCCACACGCCCGGCGACGATGCCTGGTCCCAACGGGCCGCCGAGGTGCGGCTGGGCTCCCTGCGTCGGCGCCTCATCCTCGCCGCCGTGCTCACTGTGCCGCTCATGGACGCCACGATCGCGCTTGCGCTGGTCGAGGCGTGGCGGTTCCCCGGTTGGGAATGGGTATGCGTCTTAGCGGCTCTGCCGATCGTGACGTGGGCCGCTTGGCCGTTCCACCGTTCGGCGTGGAAGAACCTGTTGAACCGGACGACGAACATGGACACCCTTGTGTCCCTGGGCGTCATCGCCGCCTTCGGCTGGGCCGTGGTGACTGCGGCCTTCGGCTTCAGCGGACCCGATGCCTGGCTGGGGTTCGGGCTCGTCCCCGAGGGTGCTGACGCCCTCTATCTCGATGTGGCTGCCGGGGTGACGACGTTCCAGTTGGCAGGCCGCTACTTCGAGACCCGGTCGCGGCGCAAGGCCGGTGATCTGCTGGCCGCGCTCAGCGACCTGGCTCCGAAGATCGCCCGCGTCCGTGGTGAAGGCGGAGACTTCGTCGACACTCCCATCGAATCGGTCAGACCCGGTGATGTCGTGCTCGTGCGTCCCGGCGAGACCGTGCCCGTCGACGGCATGATCGTCGACGGCACCGCCGAACTCGACACCAGCAGTCTCACCGGCGAACCCGTGCCGGTGCCTGTATCCGCCGGCGACCGCGCCGTCGGAGGTTCGTTCGCGACCAATGGGCAGATCACGATCGATTCCGAGGCCGTCGGCGCCGACACCCAATTGGCGCAGATCGCGACGATGGCGGAGAAGGCACAGTCGCAGAAGGCTCTGGTCGAGAGCCTCGTCGACCGGATCACAGCGATCTTCGTACCTGTCGTCCTCGTCCTCGCACTCGCCACCCTGCTCGTGTGGTTGCTGCCGCTGGGACACACGCCGTCACGGGCGATCGGAGTTGGCATCTCCGTGCTCATCATCGCCTGCCCATGCGCACTCGGACTGGCCACCCCGACCGCGCTCATGGTCGGTATCGGTCGAGGTGCCCGTTTGGGCATCCTCGTCAAGGGCCACACCGCGCTCGAGGCCAGCGGCAGTATCGACACGGTGCTGCTCGACAAGACCGGTACCGTGACCACCGGTTCCCTGCAGGTCGCGCAATCGTGGCTGCCGAAAACGCACTGCGGCGAGCTGTTCGAGAGGGTAGCCGCTCTCGAGATGCGCTCGGAGCACCCGGTCGCCCGCGGAATTCTCGACTTCGTCCGCTCTCACACCGAGGCGGGGGAACAGTCAGCCGGTACCGCCACTGAAATCTCGGAGGTGGAAGTGCTTCCCGGGGTCGGGATCGAAGGGGTCGTTGGCGGGAAGCCGATGGCCGTCATCAGCGCCTCCGCTGCTGCCGAGCGCATCGATCTGGGATTGGAGATAGACAGTTGGGTCCGTGTCCAGGCGGAGGCGCAGCGCACCGTCGTGATCGTCATCGATGACGGCGTGCCGGTGGGGGCTTTGGCGCTCAGCGATGACATCAGACCCGACGCGACAGCCAGTGTGGAGCAGCTGCGCACTCTCGGGCTGCATACCGTCCTGCTCACCGGCGACGCTTCCTCTCCCGCAGGTGTCATCGCAGAGAGGATAGGCACTGACAATGTCATTGCCGAGGTCCTTCCCAATGACAAAGCAGCGGTCGTGACGTCACTGCAGGAGGCCGGCCACCGCGTCGCGATGGTCGGAGACGGTATCAACGACGCGTCAGCACTGGCTGCCGCTGATCTCGGCATCGCCGTGGTCACCGGCTCGGACATCGCGATGAAGTCGGCCGATATCATCATCGTCCGGGGCGACCTCGGCGCCATCGCCGAATCGATCATGCTCTCGCGCAAGACTCTGGGCACCATCCGCGGCAACCTGGCGTGGGCATTCGGCTACAACGTCTTGGCGATTCCCATTGCGATGTTCGGCCTGCTCAACCCGCTGATCTCAGCGGCAGCCATGGCGATGTCCTCGGTGTTCGTCGTCTACAACAGCCTCCGGCTGCAGCGCGTGAAGCTGCGAGCTTGACACTCTTCGGCCCAAGCGACGATGGGTCACTCGACAGCGAAATTAGACTCAATGCCCGAGGCTCGCATTGTCCCTCGCACGAAAGGACGATTGAGGCGAGCCCCCTCAGCAGAGTGGAAGAGCCAGGCGCCAAAGCGGGCGTTCAGGATTCCCAGCGGCGCTGACGCAGGATGGGCGGCAAGCCGAAGTAGATCGGCGGGCGTGCCGAGGCGGCCGGTGGTGAGGTCCTCGATTTGGAACTCTCTGCGCCTGATGCCCCTAGCGCCCACGCACTTTCCCAGCTGATGAGCTCTCCGGCGTGGCAGACCGGGTCGCCTCCGCTCGAGGGCGGCTCGGCCCACATCCACAGGTTGATCCCGTATTCCATAAGGACGAGCTTGCGGTCGGCCTCCCGTGACGAGTTCTCCTTGACCAACGTCGCCCGCAGCTTCGCCGAGGCATCCTCGAGATCCGTCCACCCGTCCTGTCTGTGCGGCAGAAACACCCACGTCCCCGCGGGGACGTGTTCCGGTACGAGCTTCCCGACGGCGGCGATCTCAACCGAGTCCCCGAAAGAATCGAGCATCTCCGCGAAGCACGCATGGGCCACCTCGGGGGAGGGCGCGATGATGAGCAGGTGGGCCGCCTCGGCGCGCACCTCATCAGGGAAAAGATGCGTGAACGGATTCGCGCGCATCGACCCGAGCACCTGCGTCCAGTGTCCCGGCACCGTGCCATCGGCCAAGAACCCGCTGGTGCGTGGACGCTCCTCATCGTGTCGCATCGAAAATCTCCTCGCCGAGGCTGGTCACCGGTCCCTTCCATCATGCACCCACATGCCGGTGGGGTCAGATGGGGAGTCCTCCGGTCCGATCTGTCTCGCGCCTGACAACTCGCACCTAACGAATGGGATACGTTCCTGCCAGCCGTATGCCATCGGCGCTCCGCCCGTTCTACACTGATCGAAGTGGATCGAGCAACGGCAGAGATGTCGGCTCGGTCCACGACCACGTCTGAACCATCTCGCCGCACCGGCGAGCCTGCACGCCCGAAAGCTCAAGCTCTTGCTCTCTTCCTCACGCCGCACTCTCGTGGCACTTGCCGCAGTCCTGTCCCTCGGTCTCCTCTCCGGATGCGCCGAGGATGCCCAACCAACCGTGGACACCGCCACTTCCAGTTCAGCCGACCCCAAACCCACACGCGCGGCCTCGGAACCGAGCGCTGATTCCCTTGCGTCATCGTCCGAGGACACCGACGAAGAAGGCGAAAGCGAAGAAGGGGGCGAGGGCCGCGCAGGCAGCTCGGCGGCGGGGACCGCCTCGGCGATGTTGGACGAACTCACGGTGAAGGGCCGGGCACCGAAGACCGGCTACGACGGTGACCTGTTCAAGTGGCGTTCGGACACCGACCACAACGGCTGCGACACCCGCAATGACGTGCTCCGCCGGGACCTCATGAGCATCACCCTCAAGGCTGGAACCCGCGGCTGCATCGTGTTGGCCGGGACGCTCGCCGACCCCTATGCTGGCGAGACCTATGACTTCGACCGCAGCGCGAATGCCGTCGACATCGACCACGTCGTCGCCCGCTCGAACGCGTGGCAGACGGGGGCTTTCGAATTCGACGAGGAGACGCTCAAGGAATTCGGCAACGACCCGCTCAATCTGCTCGCCGTGAGCTCGAGCCTCAACAGGCAGAAGGGTGACGGCGACGCCGCGACCTGGCTGCCGCCGAACAAGACCTTTCGCTGCGAATACGTCGCCCGACAGATCGCCGTCAAACACAAATACGACCTGTGGGTCGTCCCGCCCGAAAAGGCCGCCATGGAGCGCGTCCTCGACACGTGCGACGACCAACCCACTTTCGCCGAGGACGTCGACTGGCCCGGTCCCGGCGACGGTGACAACGTCACCACGAAGGAAGAGACCCGCCCCGCTGGTCAGAAGTCCTCGAGCTCAGGATCCTCGTCGAGCGGATCATCCAGCAGCTCCTCGGACTCTTCGTCGACCTACTTTGAGAACTGCACGGCCGCTCGCGAAGCCGGTGCCGCGCCCGTGCGCCGGGGTGATGCCGGATACGGGTCCCACCTCGACCGTGACGGCGACGGAATCGCCTGCGAATAGCAGCGACGTCGCCCTCACCTGGCCGTGGAAGTCTCTCGTTGAACGCTCAGGCACGGGTCCCGGAGCTCGAAGAATAGGGAACGCGCACGGTGACTGCCGGCCGCCTCGGCGAGGGGCGGTGTGTGCACGATCACGGCCGGTCGGTAATCTGATGTCGAACACCGTCGCAGCTGTTCCTGTCGACGGCCGCCACGATCATCGATGATGAGGAGATCGCTATGTCCGGACTCGATACCGCCCTGACTCCGCTGCGCTTCCTCGAGCGTTCGCTCGAGGTCCACCCTGACCGGGAGGCGATCGTCGACGGGCCTCGCCGCTTCACCTACCGGCAGATGGCCGAGACGGTGCAGAGCCTCGCCGAAGGGCTGGTCCGCCGTGGACTCAAGGCCGGGGAGACGGTTGCGGTGCTCGCCCCCAACAGCGCCGAGGCGCTCATCGCCCACTATGCGGTCCCGTTGGCAGGCGGTGTGCTCGTCATGCTCAACACCCGACTGGCTCCGCCGGAGGTCGAGTACATCCTCGGCCACAGCGAGGTGAAGTTCTTCTTCGGCGATGCCGGACTCCTCCAGCCGGTCATCGATGCCGGTGCGGCGAACGGGGTCGAAACGATCGTCGTCCACCCTGACGAAGACGGAACCCCAGGCGACGTGACCGCGACGGATCTCAACGTGGAAGCGTACGCCGACTGGACCGCCTCGGCGCCGGAATCGCCCCGTGCCTATGCGGTCGATGATGAAACCGCGACGATCACCGTCAACTACACCTCGGGCACGACGGGGCAGCCGAAGGGCGTCATGTACACTCACCGCGGGGCGTATCTGAACTCGCTCGGCGAAGTCATTACGCAGGACTTCGCGGCCCTGACCCGGTACCTGTGGACGCTGCCGATGTTCCACTGCAACGGCTGGTGCACGACCTGGGCGCTGACCGCGGTGTCGGGCACGCACGTGTGCATTCGCGCTGTGCGCGGACCCGAGGCCTGGCGACTCATCGACGACGAGAAGGTCACGCGGATGGCCGGAGCTCCCGTCGTCCTCAACACCATCGCCGGGGCCGAGGAAGCCCACGATCTGGGCGGTTCGCTGTCGATCACCACGGCCGGCGCCCCGCCCTCGCCGACGACGATCGCGATGCTCGAGAGCCTCGGCATCGAGGTCATCCACGTCTACGGACTCACAGAATCCTATGGCCCGTACTCCTCATGCGAACCGCAGCCCGAATGGAGCGGCCTGCCGGTGGAGGAGCGCGCGACGCTGAAGTCCCGGCAGGGGATCGGCATGATCAGCGCCGATCGCATGCGCGTGGTCGAGCTGCGCGATGACGATGTGCTCACCGACGTGCCCCGCGACGGGGTGACGATGGGCGAGATCGTCATGCGCGGCAACAACGTCATGAAGGGCTATCTGGGTGCTCCAGAAGCCACCGCCGAGGCGTTCCGCGGCGGCTGGTTCCACACCGGCGACCTCGCCGTGATGCACGAAGACGGGTACGTCCAGATCCTTGATCGGGCCAAGGACATCGTCATCTCCGGCGGGGAGAACATCTCCACCATCGAGGTTGAGCAGGCCCTCGTCGCCCACGAATCCGTCGCCGAGGCGGCCGTGGTCGGAATGCCCGACGAGAAGTGGGGACAGCGGCCGTTGGCCTACGTTGTGCTGGGGGCCGGCGCCGAGGTGGCCGAAGACGATCTCATCGCCTTCGTCAAGACTCGCATCGCCTCCTATAAGGCACCGGCCGGCATCGAATTCGTCGACGCGCTGCCGACGACCTCGACGGGCAAGATCCGCAAGAATGCCCTGCGGGAGCTGGCGGAGAACTGAGCGCGAAGCCGGGATTGCGGATGGCGGGCCGGGCGCGCCCCGCACGGCGAGGTCGGGGCTGCTCGGTTCCGGGCAGGAAGGCTGATCCGGTGTGTCCCCGAGATCGTGTCGGTCCCCGAGGCGGTCGACTTCCTCATAGCGGTCCCGGCCTCTCCGTCCGGCTTCGTCCGCGGAGCCGTAGACTCGGGCGTCGGCAGCTTCCGGGTCCTCAGGGGCTTCGCACCGGAGTGAGAGGACCGAGCGGGCCCAACGCCGCTGGCCGCGGCGCTCTTCGGACACGGCCCCTAGGGTGAGCGTGTGCAATAGGGGTCAGCTGCTCGCAGTACGGCGGGAACGAGCCCACAGCAGCACAGGAATGAGCACGAGAGCGAGGGTACCGCCGCTCAGCGACAGCACCTGGAAGCTGGAAGCCGACATGACAACGCCGGACATCGCGCCGCCTCCGGCTCCGGCCAAAGCGATGAGCACATCGATGGTGCCCTGGGTGCGAGCACGGTTCTGCGGTACCGTGGCATCGACGACGAGCGCGGTGCCGGAGACGAGACCGAAATTCCATCCGAGACCGAGCAGCACCAGCGCGAGGATCAGCAGACCCAGTGAGTCAGCCGGTGCGGTCGCCGCGAACACTCCTGCCAACAGAAGTGTCACTCCTGAGGCGATGACCATTGGGGTGCGTCCGAGTCGATCCACCAACGTGCCGGTGACCAAGGACGGCAGCCACATCGCCCCGACATGAAGGCCGATCACGAGGCCCACGGCTGCCATCTCATGATCGTGGGCGCGCATGTGCACCGGTGTCATCGTCATGATGGCGACCATCACCACTTGGGTCAGAACCATCACCGTGGCACCCAGGTAGGCGTTGATTCCGACTTTCGGCGTCACTTCATTGGCGTCATCACCCGACTTCTTGACAGTGGAGTCGGCGGCGATGCGCCGGGCCAACAGGAAGGGATCCGGCCGGAGGAAGACGAACAGCACCACACCTGCGGCAGCATAGGCGACCGCGGCAAGGATGAAGGGGCCGGCCAGAGCCGGTGCCCCGAGCGAGGTGGCGAAGGTGCCCAGCGGGTCGATCAGATTCGGGCCCGCGACGGCACCGATGGTGGTTGCGACCATGGCCATGCTGGTGCCGAACCCGCGTCTGTTCGCCGGTGCCAGATCGCCTCCGGCATACCTCGCCTGCAGGTTCGTGGCGGTGCCGGAGCCATAGACGAACAGCGAGATGAACAGCAGTGGCACGCTGTCGGAGACGGCGGCGAGCACGACGCCGAGAGCCCCGATTCCACCGGCGATGAACCCGTAGGCCAGTCCCATGCGCCGTCCGAATCGCTGCGTGGAATGTCCCACCAGGTAGGCGGCCAGCGCCGAGCCGAGGGTGAAGAGTCCAGTGGGGAGCCCGGAAAGGGCGTCGGAACCGAGCATGTCCTGAGCCAGCAGCGCACCCACCGAGATGCCTGCGGCGAGCCCGGAACCCCCGAGGATTTGGCTGAGGATGACGACGGTCAGGGTCCGCTTGTGGACTCGGGCCGTCTCGGCGGCTGTCACTTCCGCGATTGGTTCAGTTTCAAGCGATGCCAAGGTCGACCTTCTTATCAGCGCGCCACTCCACGATGCCCTCGGCCATGGCCATTGCCTCGATTTCGTAGTCTCTCAACAGTGCAGCCGCTTCGGTTGCCAGTCGGCACAGCTCGCCGCGACAGTAGACGGCGATCTCTTTGTCCTTGGGGATCTCGTCGATGCGGTCGATAAGCTGATCCAGCGGCACCGAAACCGCGCCGGGGAAATGTCCTTCCTGGTACTCATCGAGAGGTCGTACGTCGATGATGTACATACTTGATGTCACCTCTGCCGGTGCGATCACCGGAACCCCGCCATCGGGTCGGCCCATATAGTCGTCAAGAGCATCGCGCAACCGCGGATAGCGACTGAGTGCCACTCGTTTGGCCGCCGTGTAGAGCTGTGCAACGTCATCACCGCTGAGCTTGTAGTTGATCGTGGTGCGTTCGCGACGTTTGCTCACCAGGCCGGCACGGTTCAGCGTCTGGAGATGCGCCGAAGTCGTGGTCATCGCCATCCCCGTCAGCCGAGCCAGTTCTTCAACAGAGTGTTCTCCCTGGGCCATGAGTTCCATCAATTCCAGTCTTCGACCGTTGGCGATCGCTTTGACTGCTTCGGCGAAGACTTCGAAAACTGTGGAGCGTTCAGGTAGTTGTCTATTCCATGCATCCATGGAATATGAGTATAGAGGTGAAATTGCTTTTGATCAACCGAATCGATTCGGGGTCTTTTTCGGTCTGGATTCATAGCGAGGCGTTACGGGGGCGGAGGGCTGGCGCTGTGGCGGAGAGGGACCTGGCCGAAGGGTTGTCAGGTCCCTCTCCGCGTCTCCCGATCTGGGGGTGCCGCCGATGGCAGCCTATGGCGGCCGGTTCCCGCCGTCTATGTCTCCTGCGGCGAGCAGTGCGTCGTCGACGGCCGTGACGAACTCCTCGGTCGGTTGTGCACCTATAATCGGATTACCGCCGATGATGAAGGCCGGCGTACTGGGGGTGCCCAGGGAATACCCCTCTTCGGCGGTGGCGTCGGAGTCCTCTTGGGCTTCGTCGGAGTTCAGGTCCGCTTCGAACTGTTCGGAGTCGAGGCCCAGATCTGCGGCCAGGGACACGAGTGAGTCCTCATCGAGTTCAGATTTCGACCGATGCTTCCCATCTTTGAGCATAGCGTTGTGGAAATCCCAGTAGGAGTCTTGCAGGCTGGCGGCGTAGCCAGCGCGAGTGACTCGTTCTGATTCCTCTCCGAAGATGGCGATTTCGCGCAATTCGATCCTCAGTTCTCCGTCGTCGACGTAGTCCATCATGGTCGGCAGAGTGTCATGGCTCCAGGAAGCGCAGAACGGGCATTGGAAGTCGGAGAACATGACGATAACGACCGGTGCATCGACATCGCCACCGGAGCGAGTGTCATTGTCGATTCGGTGTTCGACGAACGATAGGTCGACTTCGTCGGTGCTCGTTCCGGACTCGCCTTTGGCTGCGGCCTCGGTCTCCGACCCACCTTGAGCTGCGGCCTGTGTGTCGGCTGCGTCGTCGGGTGAGCCACGGTTGATAATAATCACGGCGACGAGGACTGCGGCGAGGGCGATGACCTCCAATGGCGCAAACCAGGTGATGGGGCCGCGAGTAGAGCTGGGCGCGGATTTCTCCTGGGAGGGATTCGGTGAACGTGTGAGGGCGGGCTCGGTACGGAGTGCTGGTGATTGGCGAGCCTGGTGTACTGAGGTGCATTGTGGGCGAGTGCAGGGGGTGTTGCGCTTTCCGCCTCAGAGGTCTTCGGGGGCCTCTGTCGATGACTGCTGTCGGCGGCGCGCGGAGGCGGTGTCTGCTCGAGCGGATTTGTCCGCGTCAGTGACGTTGTCCGAATCTGCGGCAGAATCGCTGCCCGTGAGTGTGGTGCGAAGCTTTCGTCGGCTGACGAAGAACCACAGCCCGATGGTGATCGCTGCGATCGCAATCACGGTGATGACGTCGACGATCGGTGACGAGAAGGCTCCGACCGATTCCTGCATTGCCGAAAGCGTCGTCGTCGAAATGGGTGAGTGCACCGACACGAGACCGTTGGTCGTCCAGAAGATGATGCCGACGGCGACCATGAGGGCGCTGGTGATCATCGAGGCCGTGTGGAAGTCCCTGCCGAGGAACCGGAAGGACCGTCCTCTCAGCACTGTGCGCATACGCGGGCCCATCCGGCGCCACAGTGCCGCGATGACCAGGAGTGGAGCGACCATTCCGGCGCCGTAGATGGCCAGCATGGCCCCGCCGGCCATGATGTCGCCCCGGGCTGCGGCCAGAGTGAGGACGGCGCCGAGTATGGGGCCAGCGCACATGCCGGCGACCCCGCTGGTCGCTCCCAGCAGGAAGGTCTTCATCCACCCTGTCGCGCTGGCGGCGCGATTGCGGGCGGAGTCGGCACCGGGGAGCATGCGTGCGGGGTCGAACCCGAATCCTAGGAACTGCAGGGCGCCGAGGGCGATGAGGACCACCGATGCGGTCACGACGATCACCGCGCGATGCGTCGTGAAGAGCATTCCCAGGCTGCCGGCGCCCATGCCCAGGGGGATGAGCACGAGCAGCATGCCGATATAGAAGATCAATCCATGCAGCAGCAGGCGCGGTCCAGCACCCACTGTCGAGCCGAAGAACGCCGGTAAGAGCAATGCGGCGCAGGGGCTGAGAAGCGCGAGTGCACCACCGATGAATGCGCTGAGAAAACCTATGTCCACTATGTTCCTTTTCTGCCTTGCGTTGTGGCAACCGTGTCGCCCCCGGGCCCCGGCGACGGATTGAGCGGCACATCGGCTGCTGCGAGGGATTGCCGATGTGAGACGGCGGGTGGATCGCGAGGTGAGGCTGCTGGGCTGCCGGGTGGGGCGGTCGTTCTGTTCAGACGACTATCTCATATAGTCGACTATCTGGCATAGTAATATCATGAATTGTGCAGATGAAGTGGAGGTTGTCCTTGCCCGCTGACCCCGACAGCAGGCCTCGCTCGGCTTGGTTTGTTCCAGTGACCGTGGCCGTGAGCGCGGCGGTGCTGATCGTCGCGATCGTGATGATGACCGGAACGAGCGGATCGACCGGGGAGGAGGCAGATCCGGCTGCGCAGGCGGAAGGCGAGGGTGGGGCGGAGACGAACTTCGCCGAGGCGGAGACTCGGGACGGTGAGGACCTGTTGGCGGTGGGTCCCGAAGACGCTCCGGTCGTGCTGGTGATGTTCAGCGACTATCAGTGTCCGTACTGCGCGGCGTGGACGGACGAGACTCTGCCGGCGATGATGGAGCACGTCGAGGATGATGAGCTGAGAATCGAGTGGCGCGACGTCAATGTGTACGGTCCGGCCTCTGAACGATCTGCCCGGGCTTCGTATGCGGCGGCGCTGCAGGGGCAGTTCCTGGAATACAACAATGCTCTCTTCGCTGACGGGCGGACCCGTACCGAGGCGAATCTCAGCGAGGACAAGCTCATCGCCCTGGCCGAAGACCTCGGACTCGCCCCGGAGAGGTTCTCCGAAGATCTGGCCTCTGAAGAGACTGCTGAACTGATCGCTGACAATGAGGACTTCGCTATCGACCTGGGCATCACTGCCACGCCGGTGTTCGTGATGGGTGGGCAGCCGATCATCGGCGGACAGCCGACGAGCCAATTCGAGACCGCATTCGACAGTGCTTTCGATGCTGCGCAGTGATGGCCGGGCGCAGGAGCAGACTCCCCTGAATCGGACCGGCGCAGACGAAGCGGCAGCCCGATTGCCGACTCTCATCGTCGTAGTTGTCGCCATGGCCGCTGTGTCTCTTGCGGTGGCAGTGCGAACGGGAGCGTATCTCGGCCCGGAGGCCTACACGTCGATCGCGCGCGAGTTCCCCGGATCGGCTGTGGCGACGGCCGCAGCAGTGCTGCGTTCGGTGGCTGAGATGTTCTCAGTCCTGTCTCTGGGCACCCTAACGCTGGGGCTGATGTTCATTTCGCGGACGCGTAGCCTAGGGTGGTCGAGCGCGAGTCACTCGGTTCGAGGCATGCTGCGGATCTTCAGCGCAGTGTGGTCCACGACGGCTTTGATCCTGATCGTCGTGGATGCCCTGAACACCAATGGCACGTCCTTTTCGGCGTTGGGCGGTCCGAGTCAGTTGTGGTTCGCGTTGACGGCGACTTTCTACGCTCGGGCTTGGCTCATCGTCTTCGGTGCCGCGTTCCTGGTCTTCGTCGTCTCGATGTTTGCTGAGAGCTGGGCCGCACACGCGTTCGCCCTGGGCGTCGGATCGGTCTCAGTCCTCGCGCCGGTAGTCATCTCGCAGGTGCTCGTCGGACCCAACCACGATCTGGCTGAGGACGCCGCCATGATCCAGACTCCTGTGATCGCCGTGACCCTGGGTGCCGCTGTCACTGCGGTGTTCGTGGAGCTTCTTCATCCCCGAATCGGTCTTCTTCGGCGACTGGCTCGATCATGGATGCTGTGGCTGGGAATCCTCGTCATCGTCGACTTCGACATCGTGATCACCTGGTTCAAGCTGGCCGGGCAGACCTTGTCAGGGTCGATCACCGGCTGGCAGATGCTGATCAGGTGGGTCGGGCTGGCCGTCATCGTCATCGGATTGCTGCGTGCGCGATCGGGTCGAAGTCCTTGGGCTATAGGGGCCGTATTGGTCGGGTTCACCGGTTGGTCCGCGATGACAGCGGCCATGACCCTGGCTCCTTCGCCTAACTACTTTGCGCAGACTCGGACCATTGAAGTCTTCCTCGGCTATGCCGTCGACGCTGCACCTGAATTCCTCACCTTGCTTTCGGCCTGGCGGATCGACCTGCTGATGACCACCATCGCCGCTGTGGCGATGATCGCCTATGGCGTCGGCAGACAGACGATTCGCCGTCGTGGTGAGACCTGGCCGTTGCTGCATACGGTGTCCTGGATGGCCGGGTGGGTGACCGCAATCGCAGTCACCTCGTCGGGAGTGGGCAAGTATTCCACCGCTGACTTCGGTCTGCACATGGTTGTTCACATGGTGTTGAACATGATCGTTCCGATCTTGCTTGTCCTGGGAGGACCTCTGAGCCTGCTGCAGCAGGCGACAGCAGGTTCCGGTCGAGTCGCTCTGCAGATCCATGCGCGCATTGAGGCGTTGATCATGTGGAGATGGACGAAGTTCCTCCTGCATCCGCTACTCGTCTTCGTCGTCTACGTCTCGTCACTGTACATTCTCTATCTCACGCCTGTGTTCGGCAGTCTCGTGCAGTACCACTTCGGCCATCAGCTGATGAATGTCAGTGTGCTCATCATCGGCTGTGCGTTCTTCTCCCTCGTCGTCGGCATCGACCGGCTTCCGGCGGAGCTGCCGCAGCTCGGCAGACTCGGCTTCCTGCTTGCCGCAATGCCGTTTCACGCCTTCTTCGGAATCGTGCTCACGACCGCTCAGATCCCTGTGGCCCAGAACTTCTATCGTTCGATCGACCTGGACTGGTTGGACATCTCCGGCGCACAAGCTGTCGCCGGGGTCGCCGTTTGGGCCGGCGGTCAGCTGCCGCTGTTGGCCGCCGTCATCATCTTGGCAGTGCGGTGGACTCGACAGGACGGGAGGGCCGATTCGCGAGCCGACGATGTCCGGCGTCTGCACGGCGAGCGTGATGCTTATGGCGACGCGCTCGCCCGTTTGGCCCGTCGCGGGGCAGGCGCCCCAACTGGTCGCAGGGGATCAGCCAGCGATGCCACGGCATCTCAGCAGGCCGGAGCGCTGCAGGATCACGATGCTCTCTGAACAAATTCATTGTGACGCAGATGTGCCGATGCTCGGAACTGGCCGCAACTGGCAACGGCCGCTGCAGGGAGTCTCTAAACTCGAGATTTCATGATTAGGAGCGACCGGATGGTGGACTGACAGAAGAAAAGTGCTCCTGACCAGGGATAATGGTGTTTGCGAAGACAGCCAGAATCCGTTGGAAACGGAGCACTCTCAGAGTGAAGCCTACCCGCAGCCATCCTCGCCTGCACATCGATACCGCTCCCAGCAACGCTCTCGGCCAAGCCGGCGGCACCCACAACTTCCTGGGCTTCCTCACCGGGAGGCGCTGTCGTACTCGGTGGGGTGGATGCTGCCGGTGACGATGCCAGACCTCTACCACCAGCTGACGAAACTGGACGCGTGGGAACCGACCTATGACACCGATGGTCAACCCCGTGATGGTGCCGACGTCGCCGAACTCACCGGAACTCTCGATCTCGACGACTGGCCGGAAGGAATGCGACTCGTTGTCCCCCGGGAGAGCCCTCACCCGGGCGCCCAATTGCGGTTTGACGATGTCGACGGGCACCGTCTGACCGCGTTCGCGACGAACACGAAAGGTAGCTAACTCGCCGATCTGGAAGTCCGACACCGATCTCGGGCCAGATGTGAGGACCGGATCCGCGTCGCCAAAGACACCGGACTGGTGTATTTCCCGTTCAGGGGATTCGACCAGAATCGGATCTGGTCGGCCATCGTCGCCCTTGCCGGGGACTTCCAGGCCTGGAGTGGGATGTTGGCATTCGCCGGTCACGAGATTCGTCGGTGGGAGCCGAAGAAGCTGCGCATGCACATCTACACCTTGCCAGCGACGATCGCAAGCACGGCCCGCCGGACGGTGGTGCATGTGAAGAACACGGTCCGCTGGGCGAAGACCATTGTGGCCGGACTCAACCGGTTGCGGGACCTGCAGCCCGAGCGACCCTGGACTCGAAAATCATGGTTGGGAGCCAACCCACGAAAAATCGAGGCTAAAGAAGGTTGAGAGTGCACTCGTCGGTCTCGGCCCCTCGATCGGAGGTCACGTCATCTGTTTGCAAGATGCCTCACCGTGGCTTCGATCTGGTGTACCAGTTCAATGGTGAAATCGCCGGCTTCAGCTCCGTCGATGACGCGGTGGTCGAAAGTAGTTGTGACATTGGCAATTTTCCTGACCTGGATTGATCCTTCATGGACGGTTGGTCGTTCGAATGCACGATGCACTCCAATTATTGCCGTCTGTGGCGGATTGATTAATGGAGTAGCTATAATGCCACCGCGTTTTCCGGGGCTGGTGACAGTGATCGTAGCGTTTTTCATATCGGTCGGTGTCAATGCCTTCTCACGAGCACGAAGGGCAAGATCATCTATGTCCTGTGCAATCTCAACCACGGACTTTTCGTTGGCTGATCGAATTACTGGAACGACAAGTCCGTCGTCGGTATCGACGGCTATGCCTACGTTGCAGTAATCGAAGGTGGTCAGTTCCTCACCGTCGAAGTGCGCGTTCAGGTGGCTGTACTTCCGAATGATGCAAGACGTCGCCGTGACTATCACGGGAAGTAGGCGAGACAGTGGAAGACCACTGACGTCGACTTCATCGATGATATGGACCCCGGGGATCTCCGCATGCGACTTCGCCATCTGATTAGCAATAGCTCGTCGCATACCTTGTAGCCGAACGCTTGAATGACCGTGTTGTTCACTCTTGACAGTCAACGACATCCCCTCCAGTTGTTGTGCTGAGGAGCGTCGCATCACTGAGGGTCCCTCTAGACAGCGAAGCAAATTGTTCCTGCAAATCCTGCGGCCCGAGGTCGCGCAAGCGCGGGCCGTCAAAGTCTAGGACGATCTTGCCAGCATGCATCATGATCAGGCGGTCGGCATGTGTCAATGCGTGATTCATGTCATGCGTCACCATGATGGTTGTAATCTGCTTTTGTCGCACGACTCGTTCGGTGGCTTCGTTAACTCTGCCGGCACTGTTGGGGTCGAGAGCTGCGACATGTTCGTCTAATAACATGACAGCAGGGTCTCCAATCGCTGCCATAGCAACCGCAATGGCCTGGCGCTGTCCCCCAGAGAGATTGCCGGAAATTGTGGACAAACGGTCTTCGAGCCCCATATTCAGCGGTTCGAGAAGTTCTGCAGCCATATTCCGAATACTCTTCTTCGAGGGCAACCGCAGTCGAAAGCGATTCGACTTTCCTGCTATTGCGAGAGCGAAATTCTCTTCGATTGTCAGCGCTGAGATCATATTCTGTTGTGGGTCCTGTCGTACCCGCGAGATGCTTCCCACTCTGCGCCAACTGGGACGGCGCGACAAGTCAGTGCCTCGAACTTCTACCGAGCCTTCGTCAGCGAGAATGTTGCCGGCAATGATGGACAGCATAGTCGACTTGCCCGCTCCGTTCGAACCGATGACGGAAAGAAATGTCCCCGGCGAAACGCTGAGGCTGATCCCATCGAGAGCGGTGAAGTCCTCTTGCCCTGGACGTTGAAACCGTTTAGTAATATTCGTCAGTCGCACGTCTGAGACTGTGGCCTGATGATCAGATGAAGCTTGCAACTCGGTCCTCCTCGTAGAACTGGGTTTGGGCGATCCGACGTTCTTTTCTACCCTTGCTCGTGAAACTGACTGTGATGGATTTGCCATGGGAACGGGCAGCGATCACCAATACCACCAAAGATGCTGTGATGAGCTGCAGTAGGTTGGGGTTCAGTCCCAGGTGAAGTGCACCGGACACTGCGAATCGATAGACAATTGCACCGCCAACGAGGGCGAGAACGATGAGAAGGATCCGCGGCGAGCGTGTCATGCTCAGTCCAATCATCATGGCGGCAAGTCCGATGACAATCACAGTTGTTTGGATGGTGACGTCCATAAAGCCTTGACTGTGGACCACCAATCCGCCACTCAGCGCTGCCAACGCATTTGCGATCGCGAGGCCGACTGCTTGTCTCCTTTCGGTGCGCACGCCCAAACCGCGAGCGGTCTGGATGTCTTTGCCGGCCGCGACGAGTGACAGTCCGTACTCAGTATGGAGGAACCACAGATAGGCACTGCACAGCACAGCGGCCACGAGGGCTCCAGTGATAATGGTGACCGTACCGTAGGAAAGTGTGGTCGTCTCCGCCCAGCTGAAAATGGTGGTGCTGCCAGCCAGTGAGAGATTTCCCGAGTTCATGATGATCAGGCACAGTGAGTAGCAGGCGGTCGCGACTAGAATTCCCGAGAGCAACACGCTTAGTCGCAGGACCAGGTGGAGCCCGGCGGTGATCAATCCGCAGATCATCCCCGCGACCATTGAAATTCCGAGGCTGATAAACGGGTTGTATCCTGCAATACTGAGGGTTGCTGCGACGGAGCCGCCGACTCCGAACGACCCTTGCAGGGTGAGGTCTGGCAGGCTCATGACGCCCATCGCCAGATATATTCCGAGGACCAGGGGCACGTACAGCAGCCCAACTTGAAGTGACACTTCTATGAGATTCCACAACATTGGGGAGTCCTTTTCGTCAGTAGGTTGTGATAGCTGATTCTTTGATGTCGCTGGGAATGTCGAGCCCGAGCTTCTCCAGCTTCGTGATGTTGAGGTCGTACCCACTGGCTTCTGGAACGACCACAGCAGTTTCTGCTGGGTCAGCACCATCCACCACCTTTACCGCCAGTTTGGCCACCTCGGCGCCGACATCCTTATAGTCGAAGGTCGTCGAGAGAACTCCACCTTCCTCCACGACCATGCTTGTTCCGCCAAATACCGGCAGGTTTGCATCATCGGCGGTCTGCATGAGTCCTCCGATTGCGCTCATGGTGGCGTTGTCGCCCGGGATTTCAATGGCGTCGGCACGTCCCACAAGCGATTTCGTCGCTTGGACGATCTCTGACCCGGTGGTGATGCTTGCGGGCACATATTCGATTCCTAGGGAGTCCAAGTGCTTCATTGCCTTCTTCGTCTGCGCTTCGCCGGCCGGGTCGCCGAGCTTCCAAACCAATCCCACGGTGCCCACTTCAGGCATGATCTTTCTCATCGCATCGATGTCTGGTGCAGGATCGAGAATGTCAGCGACTCCGGTGACATTCTTTCCGGGATTCTGCATCGAGTCGACGAGCTTCGCCTCGACGGGTGTGGATGAGGCGGCGAATACGATAGGGATGTCTTTGATCACCGTGGACATCAGTTGAGATGCTGCTGTGCCTATGGGAACGACGACGTCACAGCCGTCGTTGATGAACTTCTGCGCGATGGTCTGTTCTGCTGCAGTATCGCCGTTGGGATTTTCAGTCACGACATTCAAGCCCGCATCCTTTTGGGTCTCGAGCTGATCGTCGATCCCTTTCAGTATGTCGCTGATAACAGTCGCGGTAGTGTTCTGGTCGATGCAAACGGTTTTTCCCTCGTATTTGCCAGCAGCATCGGACGCGTTCCCGCAGGCAGACATTGCCAGCAAACACAAACAACCTAATGAAGACATGGCAAGGGAGGACATGCGTTTCATGATGAGATCTCCTTATTAAATCTTGGGCGCTGAGTGCCCCTACTCGAACCTGACTTGCTCACGGACTTCTCGAACGGCTCTGCCTAACGCGTCGACGGTTTCATCGACTTGCTCGCGTGTGAACGTAAGCGGAGGGCAGATTCCGAACCGATCTCCTCGATAGCCGTCGACGTTTCCGCTGAACGAAGGATTGATGAGTACTCCCAGCTCCTGAGTTCGACGAGCGATGCGGGTAGCTATCGCTATTTCTGGAGAGAATGGTTCCTTAGTTTCTCTGTCGGCCACGATCTCGATTCCACATAGCATGCCTTTCCCGGAAACTTCACCGACGATATCCAGACCACCGATTTCTTGGGCCACCCGCTCTTGCAGGTAGGATCCGACGGTCGCTGCGTTTTCCACGAGCTTGTTGTCTTGGATGTAGGTCAGGACAGCCGAGCCCACTGCGCAGGAGAGTGGGTTGCCGCCGTAGGTGAATCCGTGTTCGAAAGCACCGCTTCCAATGCGTACAGCGTCATGGATCTCATTTGTTGTGATGACCGCGCCCAGCGGAGTATAGCCGCTGCTGATCCCTTTTCCGCAGGTGATGATGTCGGGGCGCGTGTTCCAATGTTCAATGGCAAAATTGGCTCCCGTACGTCCCATCCCTGAAAGAACTTCGTCGACTATCAGGAGAACGTCGTACTTGTCACAGATCTCTCTGACCCGTGAAAAGTACTTCGGGTCCGCGACCATGCCCATTGCGGCAGCTCCGACAATCGGTTCAGCGATGAATGCGGCGACACTTTCTGGTCCCTCATTGAGGATGAGTCTTTCCACGTCATCGGCGCACTGCAGTGTGCAAGATGATCGCTCGGAACAGAACTGACACCGGTACTGGTAGGGAGGAGCGGCGTGAGGAAAAGGTAGGAGCATCGGGAGGTAATTCTTTCGTCGAAGCACATGCCCGGTGGCTGACAGAGCTCCGAGAGTGTTGCCGTGGTAGCTGCGCCAGCGTCCTACGATCTTGTACTTCTCGGAATTACCGGATTCCACATGGTAGTGACGTGCGAGTTTGATCGCGGTCTCGTTGGCTTCGGAACCACCCGAGACGAACCGGACTTTGTCGAGCCCATTGGGCGCGAACTCTGCTAGCTGCTGCGCAAGCGCTTCCTGAGGTTCGCTGGTGAATGCTCCGCAGAAACTCACCTTACGTGCCTGCTCGGTCATGGCATCGATGACCTTCTCGACTCCATAGCCGATACTGATGACAACATTGCCACCGGAAGAAGCATCGAGGTACTGATTGCCATCGGCGTCCCATACGTGCACACCGTCGGCGTGACTGACCATTTTGGGGGTATTGACCAGATCTCGATGAAACACGCTAGTTTGGGCTTTGGTTTTCATACTGCTACCTCCGTTTTCACAAGGGTCTTGACTGCGTCGACAATGCGAACCGTGTCGGGCAAATACGAGTTCTCTAAGCTTTGTGCATAGGGGATTGGCACATCCGGCGGGGCAAGAACGTCGATTCGGCATGAGCCGCCGTCAAGTGATGCGTGGCGAACGATTTGAGTGCAGATTTCGCTGGTCGGACCTCCAGTTGGCCAGGACTCCTCGACCAGAAGCAAAGCCTGCGTCTTCTGCGCAGAACGAAGAATGGTAGGAACATCCAACGGTTTGATAGTACGGAGATCGACGATTTCAGCAGCGATACCTTCCTTGGCGAGTTGCTTGGCTGCACGAACCGCACGTTTGACCATCATTCCCGACGTCACGATCGTGACATCGTCGCCGTCATGCACGACGTCGGCTGCACCGATGGGTACCTGTTGATTCCTATCAACGTTTCCCCTGCCGGCGTGTAGCAAACTCATGTGCTCGAGAAATACCACTGGATTCGGGTCAGCAATTGCTGCCGACATCAATGAGTATGAATCTTGTGGTGTAGTTGGAGCAACGATTTTGAGCCCAGGGAAGTTCATCAGTGCACCAACAGGAGTTTCCGGATGCCCTCTGTGTGGTCCAGTTCCATATTTGGCACGAACGACGACCGGCACAGTCAGACCACCAGCTGTTCTGAATGCAACTGATGCCCCCTCCAGCCCAAGGGGAGTCATCGCCAGATTGACAAACTCGCCGAACATCAGATCGACGATGGGTCGAGCGCCCGCCATTGCCGCACCGATTGCAGTGCCGACCATTGCCGCCTCAGAGATCGGGGCGTCAATGAGTGCGTCTTGTGGTCCGAATCGTTCCCATAGTCCTTTGCTTGAGTTCATCGGCCCGCCGAACTCGCCGATGTCCTGCCCCATCAGGAATATTGAGGAATCAGCGGCCATGGCATCCCCGATAGCTTCAACGATCGCCTCACTCATCGTCATTCGAGTCATGATGCGGCCCTCCAATCTTCGGAGTAGGGCGAACGGTTGAGCAGATCGTGCTCCCGTTCCTGCTTCGCCTCTGCGATGATCTCGAGCATCTGCTGATTCTCGGAGGCGATGTGTTCCTGTGCTTCTTTGTGTGAGAGGACCCCCTTGTCGGCAAGCGAATCGCGGTACCTGGTGAGAGGATCTCGCGCCTCCCAACAGCTGACTTCCTCAGCGGTTCGGTAGACCTCCGGGTCAGTCATATAGTGGCCTCCGAGACGATAAGTCTTAGCGTGGATGAAACTCGGTCCAGCTCCATGTCTCGCACGTTCGACTGCCTGGTTCCGGTTGCGTATAACGTCGTCAACGTCGTTGCCGTCGACATCCACGGCGGGCATGCCGCAGGCGCGAGCCCGAGCCGAGACGTCGTTGCCCGCAATTGCGACTGATGCCGGCAATGAAGTCGCATACTGGTTGTTCTGACAGATGTAGACGATCGGAAGTTGGAGCATCGACGCTATGTTCATCGATTCGTAGACGATGCCGGAATTGACGGTCCCGTCTCCAAATGCGCATACCGCAATGGCTTCTGACGATTGTCGTTTGAGGTGAAGGGCGGCTCCGGTCGCATACGACACCGATGTGCCCAACGAGCCCGAGAACATTCCTATGAAATTGCTGCTGGGGCTCGGGCAGATGTCTCCGCGCCAGTTCCCCAGCGACTGACTTCGGTATGTGCCGAACACATTTGCCGCAAGCTGCTCAGGGGTTGAGCCGCGCAGCAGTGCGACAGCGCAAGCTCCGCGGAAGTGTGGAGCGACGACGTCAGTGACTTCCAAGCCTGCGAATCCTCCGACGATCACCGCCTCTTCACCGCGTGCTTCGTGCCAATGCGGGTTGTGCTCGCACATTGCTTGGTCGAAACTGCGAGCTTGGACAAGTTGTCTCCAGATCCCAAGTTCGTCTCGGGCTCCATTGAGTGTCATCTCTTGACCTCGATCGTTCCGATGACCACGCCTAGGGTCAATGTGTCATCAGGAGAGACTCGTTGCTCGTGGAGGACGCCGGACACTGGCGCGACGACTTCGCTGCTGACCTTATCGGTCATGACTTCGGCCACTGCCTCACCTGCTTCGACGCTTTCTCCTTCGTCGACGAGCCAGTCGACGAAGATGCCTTCTTCGTTTCCTTCACCGAGGTCAGCCACCGTGACTTCCGTAATCATTCGAACTTCCTTTAATTGGTAGTACCACTTTCTGAGGCGGTACGACCTATTATTGGATTGGGTGTATCGTGATGTCAATCACTTAATGAAAGAATCTCTGATGGCGCGGAAAGCGGTGGTGTGTACGATGACCGGGATGGACGATTCGACGCGTGCCGCACTGGGCGAGCTGGGCCCGGAGGCGAGCGATTCGCACAATTCGATGACGCAGATCTTTGCAGATGACCCCGTTTCCAGTCGGCTGGCAACTATCATCCATGACCTCGAGCCTGGCGCTCGGTTGCCCTCTGAGCGTCTACTCGCGGAGAAACTGCAGGTCAGCCGCAACGCAATCCGGGACAGGATCGGTGTTCTGGAGGGGTTGGGCGCATTGGCGCGTCGGAAAGGTTCGGGTACGTATGTCGAAAGCCTGAAGCCGGACAGCCTCGCATTCGCGTTGAACCTTGCGATCAGCTCGTCTCACCTTCCGCTGTCGAGCTTGGAGTCTGTCCGTATAGCGCTCGAAAGACAGGCGGCTGCCGAGGCTACAGAGGCCGCTGATCCGGTACTGATTGCCTATATGCGAAGCGCGCTCAATTCGATGGCTTCGACCGACGATTCTATGGAGATCCTGGAAGCAGATCGGGCGTTTCATCAATCACTGTTGCGCGCCGCAGGCAATCCAGCGCTGATCTTCTTTGCTGATGCTCTGGCTGGCGTCTTGGTGCAGGGTATGAAAGACCGAAGCGATCGTTCAGTAGCTCGCGTATCGAAGGAGGCTCTCATCGGTAAGCACGAAGACATCTACGAGGCGGTCGTGTCCGGACGGCAAGAGGCGGCAATGGCCGCAATCGACGAACATTTCAAGGCGCTGCCGCAGCAGGCTTCGTGAGGTCTGCGCTTTGCATCTATGCGCTCAAGGCGCCCCGGTTCTGCTGCCCGACCAGCCGGCGGGTGCAATCATGGACGGGGGTTGACCTTGGCGCTCAGGCGAACAGCGCGAGCCCGAACACCGCGAAGACGATGAGGAGTGCGACTCCGTGAACAGCCGTGACGCGTCGGCCCGCGAACGCTATGGTCGAGACCAGCAGCGTGATCGCGAGCAGAGCCAGATTGATCGGCGACTCGGCGAGCACGATCTGCTGATCGGTGAGCATCCCGATGACCAGCACCGTCGGAATCGTCAGCCCCACCGTCGACACCTGTGCCCCATGGCAGAGGTTGCTCACGCGCTGGATTTCACCGTTCCACGCCGCTCTGATCGAGGTGAGCGTCTCGGGCAGGAACACGATCATCGCAATGACCACCCCGGACAATGCCACCGGAGCACCGAGGCGGCTCAATCCGTCGTCGAGTAGCGTGGCCATGTCGTGGGAGAGCAGGACGATCGGCAGTACCGTGGCGACGAGGAGAGCCAGTCGGGCGACGATCTCCGTGCGGTGGGTCGAGAGGATCTCGACGATCCCCTGCGGTTCGGACTCGGATTCGGACTCGGCCCGGTCTGCCGCCTCGGCGGGGGAGGAGCGCGTCGTTCCGGTTGTCGATGAGGCGCCCGCCGGCGCTGTGCCGGCGAGGGCCACCTCGGTGAATTCATGAGCCTGCGGACCCATCTGGCGGTAGAGGAAGAAGACATAGGCGCCGACGGTGATCACGATGATCGGGATCTCCTGCCAGGTCTCATAGGCGCCGTCAGGGGTGCCGATGAGGGCGGGCACGGCGAAGGCGAGGGCGGCGAAGACGACGATCATGACCAGGTAGTTCGAGACGCCCGTGCGATTGTGGGTGAGTGCGCCGTGGCGCAGTCCGCTGATCAGCAGACAGAGGCCGATGACAGCGCCCAGGATGATCATCGACACCGCCATCACCGAATCGCGGGCGATCGTCGCGTGATCGCCGGGGCCCAGCAGGACCGCGGCGATGAGGATGACCTCGATGAGGCAGATCGAGATCGTCAGCACGAGTGAGCCGTAGGGATCGCCGAGGCGGGACGCTAAGTGTTCGGCCTCGGTGACGACTCCGAAGGCACAGATGAGAATGACCGCGATGATGACGACGAGCGCGGTGACAAGGAGCAGCATCGGCACCGGAGGTGCGAGCAGGGAGCCCATGAATTGCAGGGCGATGAATACGCCCCAGCCGAGGACGAGTCGCAGGATTGCGGTCGGCGTGATGATGGTGCGGAGGGCGGCGGTCATGAAAGGTCTTCCTCTGTCTCTGAGGCCGTCCTCATCGTGAATCTCACGCAACCGGGTCGTCCCGGTCGGTTCCTTCCGCTTTCAGGTTATCCAGGGGTGCCTGACTCGGCAAATCCGGTGGTCTGGGGCACCGGATGGGTTCGTGTGACCCGACGTTGACTGGAGGCGCTCGCCGGAGCGCAGGCGAAGCCGACCACCCAGCCTGTTGTGGTACATGTTCTTCTGGAATGCCCACTTTCCCCAGTGAGCACTTCAGAGAGAGGTGTACCAATTCGCTGGATCGTGATGCCGCATCGACTGCAGAGTGCTCCAAAAGGGGTGAATGGGGTGCGACTCACGGCCCGGGCGACAGTGCCAGTCTGCGCGGAGGAGCGTTCCTCAGAACCCGTAGGCGGCGTCGCGCTCCTCCCGGCTCGAGGCCAAGGTGCGGGTGAAGGCGGGCGGCGAAGGCCGTTGTGGCTCAAACTGAGCTTCACCTCCGTCGCGCGCGGTCGACGAGGTCAGCCAGCGCTGACGTATCCGAGCTGTTGTGCATTGCGTCGCGATTGCTGAATGGGATGCCCGATTGCAGGCCTCTCCCACCGCAGGTGATCGCCTCGCCGAGCAGGCTCAATCCGATGCTCAGTGTCATGGGGCGAACGGCTTCCTCGGCGCCGATGAGCTGAGCACCGAAGTGCAGGCCCAAGCCGGCCAGCAGGCTGAAAGCCCAGATGATCATCGTCTTCACGGTGTACTTCTGGTGGAGAGTGCCGCCTCGTTCGAAGAGGACAGTGGAAGCTCCGCGCAGCATTCCGAAGCTGACCCCGACCACCACCGAGGCGGTCAGGAAGGTGATGTTCGCCGGTGTCCAGTGATGGAACCCCCATAGTTCCTTGGCGGCCAGTCCCAGCAGGATCAGCGGTGGAACTGCGAGATCTTTGGCGTCGACGGGCTCTCCGAGGAAACGCCGAACGATGACGACGACGATGACGACTATGGCTCCGAGGGCGAGGAGAAGGGGTGGCATGGTGGGTCTCCTTCGACGTTGTGGCAGGTGTGTGCTAAAACGATAACACGATCTAGCAGGGATATGCTATAAAAGATCTATGCCGAAATTCGTCGATCCTGTTCAGCGCCGTGAGCTCATTGCCGATGGACTCTTCGCCATCGTCCTCAGGCAGGGGTTGGGAAAGGTCTCGTTGCGTACGATCGCTGACGAGACCGGCTTGGCCATCGGCTCGATCCGCCACTACTTCTCCGGCGCCGACGGGATCGTCCGTTTCGCGCTCGAAACCCTCGTCGAGCGAGTCGGAGAGCGACTCGAGGCGCGACTGGCCGACATGCTTCCCAGACTCGACGCCGGGAGCATCGATCACGGTGAAGCCAAAGAGCTGACGGTCGACTTCCTCTCCGAGCTGCTGCCGCTGGATGAGACCCGGCACCGAGAATCAGTGGTGTGGCTGGCCTTCGAGGAAGAAGCGCGAACGACACCGGAACTTGCTGATGTCTTCGAGACTGCCGTGCGCGGCACCCGTGTTCTCATGGCTCGAGTCGTCGAGAGCATGATTGGCCGCGGAGTCCTGCGCGCCGGCCTCGACGTTCAATCCGAGGCCGAAACGCTCGCTGCTCTCATCGACGGGTTGACCCTGCGCTCGGCGCTTCACCCGGGAGTTCTCACTCCTGAGCGTGCGCGAGACCTGCTCGCCGCGCACCTCGACGGTCTGCGGGCCTGAGCTTCGACGCCTCAATTGTCTTTCGGAGGCATCTGACGATGCAGTAAGTGGGTCCAGATTGCCGATATCGGCCGTGAGAATTCGGCAATCTGAACCCACTTGACTCGTCTGCGCGGAGGAGCGTTTCTCAGAACCCGTAGGCGGCGTCGCGCTCCTCCCGGATCGAGGCCAGGGTGCGGGTGAGTACGATCGTGTCTTCGACGAGGCGGTCGAGTCGCTGCAGGACGTCGTGACTGACGATCTCGCCGCGATGAAGGTCGCTCTCCTCGACGAACACATACGGCTGGACGACCTGCGCCTTCATGTAGCTCAGTATCGGCAGCAGGTGCTGGGCCGCAATGAGGTAGTGCTTCGACGAACCGGCGGTGGCGATGACGCCGACGACCTTGTCGAGGAATGCGCTGACCGGCAGCAGGTCGAAGACGTTCTTCAGTGCCGCCGGGATCGAGGCCTGGAAGATCGGGGTGCCGATGATGATCGCATCGGCGTCCATGAGTTCCCTGGCCACCCGGCCGGTGTCGCCGGTGTACTCGGTGTAGTTCCGGCCGTCGGCGAAGATCATGTCCGCCTCGGCGAGATCGATGACGTGGAGCTCGATGCTGGAGTCATAGGCGGCGACCGTCTTAGCGAGGTGATCGATCACGGTCCGGGTCTTCGTTCCGACATTCGAACCGGACAGCAGGACCATCTTCATGACAGGGTCTCCTCGGCGGAATCGGAAGCGGGATCGGAGTCGAATGCAGAACCGGTGGATTCGGAGGCAGACTCTTCGGGAGCTGCAGCGGTGTACTTCTTCACGGTCGGCAGGACCTCAGTGCCGATGATCTCGATCTGCTTCATCACGTCGGCATAGGCCATTCCGCCGAAGTCGACCTGGGCGAGGTAGCGCTGATGGCCGAAGACCTCATGCTGGTGAAGGATCTTCTCGACGATCTGCTGCGGGCTGCCGATGTTCGCGATGCTCGCCGGGTGGACGCTCTGCGCGAAATGCTGCTTGGGCATGCCCTGCCCGTTCGTGCGCTTCATCCCCTCGTTGATATGCGGATAGATGCCAGCCAGCGCCTCCTGCGAGGTCTCTGCAGCGTGGAAGAAACCGGCCGTGGCGATCGGCAGGGTAGCTGGGTCGAATCCGGCATGAGCAGCCGCGCGACGATAGGCGTCGACGGTTCCTTTGAACACCGAGGTGGTCCCGCCGAGGTGGGCCATGACCATGGGTACTCCCGCCAGTCCGGCCTTCACCGCGCTCGCCGGTGCTCCGCCGACGGCGCGCCAGATGCGCAGCGCCCGCCCGGTGGGGCGAGGGAGGACCTCGGCTTGGTTGAGTGGAGCCCGGAACTGACCCGACCACGTCACCTGCTTCTCGCGATTGATTGTGAGCAGCAGATCGAGCTTCTCCTCGTACAGCTCTTCGTAGTCGCGCAGGTCGTAGCCGAGGAGTTCGAACAGGCCGACCCGGGAAGCGCGGCCGGCGACGAGTTCGGCGCGACCGCTCGAGATCAGATCGATGGTCGCGAAGTTCTCGAACACCCTGACCGGATCCGAGGTCGACAGGATCGTCGAAGAGCTGCCGATGCGGATCTTATCGGTGGCCTGAGCGATGGCGCCGAGGACGACGGCGTGGGCCTGCGAGGCGAAGAATTCCTGATGACTCTCGCCGAGGCTGAAGAAGTCGAGCCCGGCTGCCTCCGCCGCCTGGGCGTACCCGATGAATTCGTGGATGCGCTGACCGGCGTCGACGCGTGAGCCGTCGTGTGGGTCGGGCAGATGGTCGCCGAGGCTGTAGATGCCGAACTGCAGGCCCTGACCACGGTCGAAGCCGAACTCGTGCATGAAATTCGGCTGCTGTGACCGCCCCGAGCTCGGTGTTGCGGAGGGTGGGGTGTCGGATGCGTCGGGGGACTGTGACGGGGTGGTGTCCACCCGCGCGGACTCGCTCAAAGTGTCTCCTCGTGACGGCGAAAATGTCATTTGCCATGTCAACTGAGAAGTCGGCGCGGTTATTCCCGACTGCTCCCGCCGCGCTTCCGGCTGGTGTCGTAGATCTTCTTCATGAGAGCGTGCAGCTGAATCTTCTCGTCCTCACTCAAGGAATCGTCGAACAGCGATGACTGCTGTTGAAGCTGCGAGGGATACGCACGTTCGAGAAGTTCACGGCCCATGTCGGTCAGCGAGATGTGTTTGGTCTTCCAGTCCTGTTCGCGGGAGATCAGCCCCTCGGCCTCGAGCCGGGCGAGCATGCGGGAGATGCCTCCGCTGCTGACGGTCAGGCCCTCGGCGAGTTCGGACTGTGTGATGGGTGCGTAGTTGCGGATATGGGCGAGGGCCTCGAATTGGGCGACAGTGAGTCCGAACTGGCGCAGGTGCTCATTGGAGAGCCGGTTGCTGTTCTGGACGAAGCGGGCCATGCGCAGCCAGATGAGCGTGCTCAGATTGAGGTCCTCCATCGTGGCTCCCTCTTCAGGTCCCCGAATGGAGTTGCATGAGTTCGGCTGCCCGGCCCGAATCCCTTTCCTCGATTGCCGCGACGATGTCGACATGCAGTTGGAGGCGCTCGCAGATGTATTCGTCGAGCGGCTTTTCCGCGCTCGGCAGCACGTTGACCGTGTGCTCATCGATGATCGCCATGAGGTTGAGGTAGATCGACCGCAGGATCTGATTCGGCGTGATCTCGGCGATTCGCCTGTGCAGCGACCAGTTCGACTCGAGGAACCTTTTGGCGTCGTTGTCATCGACGGCTGACCTCATGGATGCGATCATCGACCACAGGTCCTTGACGTCTGCCAGGCCTCCATGCTCGACCGCGTCGGCGACGAGCAGCGGCTCGAGTCCGTCGCGTACTCTCATGGCATCGTCGACCGAGGTTGTCGCCTGGTCGAGAGCAAGCAGCGAGTTGCCCAGGCGCGCCATCGGCGTCGGTGCGGCTGCGAAGAGCCCACCGCCCGGCCCTGGCCGCAGTGTGATGACCCCGCGATGTTGGAGGAGTCGAAGTGCTTCGTTGAAAGTCCCTTTTGAGACGCCGCACTCGGCTTGGAGGTCGCCCTTCGTGCCGAGGCGCTGCCCTGGTTCGAGGTTCGCCGCGCGTTCTGAGAGGACGTTGACCGCCACGTCGATACGCGAGGACGAGTGCATCGAGGGGTGAGCTCCGTCTGTCATCGTCTCACCATCCTCTCACTGTTCGTCGAAGTGATCACGAGCCGCTTCGGTGCTGGTTGTCGTCATCATAATGAGATTACCCGACCCCTTGACACGCCCGTGCAGGACAATGCATTCTAGAACTCGTAATTGAGCATGATCAATTATTCTTAATTATAGCTTCGGCTCAAGGCCGATGCCGACACCGATCGTCAAAGGAGACTACATTGGCCCCGAAGAACCGTGAGAGCAAGCGTCCGATCAATGTTCCGCTGTTCCACCACACCACGTTCACCACACGCAAGCTCGATGAGATGGTCGACTGGTATGAGAAGGTCGCAGGCCTGACCCCAGTCCATTGGGCCGAGGGCGCTGCCTGGCTGACCAATGACGAGGCCAACCATCGCATCGCCCTCCTCGCCCTGCCCGGTCTCAAGGAACCTGAGGACAAGGGCCACACGATCGGCCTGCACCACACAGCCTTCGAATACGCGAGCTTCGAGCAGTGGATCCACAACTACGAGCGCCTGCGCGATCTCGGCATCGTCCCCTTCATGTGCCTCGATCACGGCATGACCGTGTCGATGTACTACCAGGACCCTGAGGGCAACGGAGTCGAGATCCAGTACGACACGTTCGGTGCGTGGGAGAAGTCGAAGGAATGGATGTACTTCTCCGCGGAGTTCGCCGCCGACCAGATCGGAGAGTTCTTCGATCCCGAGTACTTCTCTCGTGATCACGCCGCCGGACTCACCCCAGAACAGATGCACGAGAATGCTCGCGCCGGCAAATACCGTCCGGAGGTCACCCCCGAGGTGTATCTGCCCGAGGCCTACTGACCCGATCCTCACCGAGGCGGCCCTGCCGCCGATTCTGTGCACACTCTGCTGTGCGGAAAGCGAAGTACTCATGCGTCTAGCCAATGTCAACGGTCGAGCCACACTCATCTCGTCGGACAGTACTCTCGACGATGCCAAGGGCATCGACGTCGAGAAGGCCTCCGAAGGTCGCTTCGGCCCCGAGGTCGCCCTCCTCTATGACGACTGGTCGGCCTTCGCCGGCTGGGCCGAGAGCTTCGACGTCGACGGCGGTGACCTCACTGCCATCGCCTCGACCGACCTCGGAAGCCCCACGCCGTGCCCGCGCCAGATCCTCGCGGCGGGCCTCAACTATGCTGAGCATGCGGCCGAGTCCGGGTTCGAACGCCCCGATGAACTGCCCCCGATCTTTACGAAGTTCGTCTCCAGTGTGAGCGGGCCTCACACCACGGTGACCCTGCCTCCGGGCGGGCGCACGGACTGGGAAGTCGAACTCGGCGTCGTCATCGGCTCCGAGATCCACAATGTGAGCGAAGATGAGGCGATGGCAGCCATCGCGGGCATCACGATCACCCAGGACATCTCCGAACGTGTGGTGCAGCTGCGCGGCCCCGCCCCGCAGTTTTCGCTCGGCAAGTCCTTCCCCGGTTTCCTTCCCGTCGGCCCCTGGCTGACCACCGGTGCTGACGTCGGCGACCCGAACGATCTGGAGATCAGCTGCGACATCGACGGCGAGACCATGCAGTCCTCGACGACGAAGTCCCTCATCTTCCCGGTCGGTGCCCTCATCGCCGGACTCGCCGAGGTCATCACCCTCTATCCGGGTGATCTCATCCTCACCGGCACCCCTGACGGTGTCGGACTCGGCCGGGATCCCCAGCGCTGGATCCAGGACGGCGAAGTGCTGCGCTCACGCATCGGCCACCTCGGCGAACTCCGCCAGACGTTCACAGCGAGCTGAAGCTCGGATCCGCCCCCATCATCCACATTCTCGTCCGAAGGAGAACGAGGAATGACTTACCCTGCACCCGACACCCCCATCCGCACCGACGTCCTCGTCGTCGGAGCTGGCCCGGCCGGACTCACCCTCTCGACAATCCTCGCCCGTGACGAGGTCGACGCAATCACCATCACCCGCTATTCGGGCACGGCGAATTCCCCGCGTGCCCACATAACGAACCAGCGGACGATGGAGGTCTTCCGCGACCTCGGACTCGAAGAAGCCGTCACCGAGGTGGCCACTCCCAATGAGTACATGCGCAACAATGTGTGGGCCACGAGTTTCGCCGGCCAGGAGATTGCGCGCCTCGAGACCTGGGGCACCGGCTGCGAACGCTCCGGCGACTACGAACTCGCCAGCCCCAGTCGGATGTGCAATATCCCGCAGCACATCCTCGAACCGGTCATTCTCCAGGGCGCCCAGGACAATGGCGCCGATATCCGCTTCTCCACGGAGCTCATTTCCGCGGTGGAACGCAGTGACGGGGTGCATGCGACCGTCCGCGACCGTGACTCCGGCGAGGAGTCAACCATCATCGCCCGCTACATCGTCGGAGCCGACGGCGGCCGGTCGACCGTGGCCGAGGAGTTCGGCTTCACCTTCACCGGAGAGTCCGGACTCGGAGCGGCACTGAACATCTGGCTCGAGGCCGACCTGACGCAATACTGCGACTACCGGCCTGGGACTCTCTATTGGATGGCTCAGCCGGGCAACGACTACTGGGTGGGCTCGGGCACATGGATCTGCGTGAAGCCGTACACCGAATGGGTGCTGCTGTGCATGTACGACCCCAACGAGGGCGAACCCGATATCAGCACCGAGGCGCTGATCGAGCGGGCAAGGTTGACGATCGGCGATCCCGACGTCGACATCACTATCAAGCAGGTGTCGAAATGGCAGATCAACCATGTCGTCGCCGACGACTATCGCCGTGGCCGCGCCTTCCTCGCTGGTGATGCCGCGCACCGCCATCCGCCCGCCAACGGGCTCGGCACGAACACCTCGGTCCAGGACGCGTTCAACCTCGGATGGAAACTCTCCGCAGTTCTCCGCGGAGAGGCCGACGACGCTCTGCTCGACACATATAGCCAGGAACGCCAGCCCGTCGGCAGACGGGTCGTCGACCGGGCGATGAAGAGCGTCGAAGACATGGGTCCGATCTCTCGTGCGCTGGGATTCGAACCCGGGCAGAGCGCCGAGGACGGCTGGGCCAGCCTCAACGCGCTCAATGCCGATCCGAAGCGCCGCCAAGAGCTCATCGAGGCCGTCGAACTGCAGCACTTCCAGTTCAATGCACTCGGCATCGAGCTCGGCCAGAAGTACGCATCGGACGGCATCGTCGGTGCCGGTGCTGATACAGGTGGGGTCGGTTCGGACCCCGGCGCCGAGGCGGGCATCCGTTCCGGCGACCCCGATCTCGACTATGTCCCGAGCACACAGGCCGGTTCACTGCTGCCGCACGCCTGGGTCGACCACGAGCGACACAGGTTGTCGACACTCGACCTCGTCGGCGACGGCGAGTGGACGCTGCTGACCGGCCACGACGATGCCGGATGGGCCGAGGCCGCGGCCGAGGGCAGCCGGGTCACCGGCCGTGAGATCCGCGTGGCGCAGGTGTCCATGGGCGGGGAATTCAATGATGTCCTCCACCGATGGGTCTCACTCATCGACACTGCCGATTCCGGAGCGCTGCTCGTGCGGCCTGACCGCGTCATCGTCTGGAACTGCCATGAGCGTCCCGCCGACCCGGCCGCAGCGCTCGTGGAAGCTTTGAATGTCGGGCTGGGGCGGAAGCCGACCGCAGCAGTCTGAGACTGACCACCAATAGAAAGGACCACCGAACTCTATGTGCAATGGCGCTCATGAGACCAGCTTCGAGACAACTTCGACGACGACTCACCCGGCAACCGTTTCGGAGGTGACGGCTCCGCCCAGACGTTCGGTTCTGCGCTCGACGCTGCTCAGCGGTGCGGCCGTCGCGGGTGCCGGCCTTCTCTCGGCCTGCGGGTACTCAGGAGCGAACGCCGGGCCGAGCACCGCCTCGGCGAAGGCGAATCCCAGCCAACGGGCCACGAAGTTCGATCTCGTGCTGCTCGGTACGAAAGCTGGTCCTCCGCCGGCGAAGGACCGAGAGGGGGATCTCTTCTGCGCTGGTCGTCGAGGGCAAGACCTATCTCGTCGACTGTGGGCAGAGCTCAGTCAGCCAGCACAAACGCTCAGGGTTGAAGTACGGTGACCTGGCGGGGATCTTCCTCACACACCTGCACGCCGACCACCTCGCCGACTACTACAACTACTTCATAATGGCCGGTACCACCGGAGAGAAGAACGGGGACGTCACTCCCTCGGGAATTCCCGTCTGGGGTCCCGGTTCGGCGCAGGGACTGCCGACGGCACGTGGCCGGAAGCTGCCGACGGTCGGAGGAGGCGAACCGACCCCGGGGATCAAAGCGCTCACCGACCATCTGCACCAGGCGTTCGCCTATTCGAGCAACATCTTCATCCGCGATGCTGGGTTCCGAGACCCGCGTGACATTCCCGATGTCCACGAGATCGCCTTGCCCAGAGACTCGACCGCGACCTGGGAGAACACGGCCCCGGCGATGAAGCCGTTCACTGTGATGGAAGACGACCGCGTCAAGGTCTCCGCCACCCTCGTACCGCATGGGCCGGTGTTCCCCTCATTCGCTTTCCGATTCGACACTGATCACGGTTCGGTGACGTTCTCGGGTGACACACGCAAGAACGACAATCTCATCACGCTGGCCAAGGGCTCAGACATCCTCGTCCACGAAGCCTTGCGCATCCCGCCGGATGCCGGTCTCACGGACGACATCATCGACCACCACGGGAAGTCCCACGTCTTCGTCGACGAGGTAGGACCCATCGCGCAAGCCGCCGATGTCCCCTCGCTTGTGCTCTCCCACATCGAGGAGACCGGCGGCGGTGTCATCGACCCAGCAGTGTGGACGAAAGAGGCCGCGCACGGCTATGACGGCAAGGTCACCGTCGGCGAGGACCTCATGCGCATCGCGGTCGGCAGATAGCGCTTCAGGTCGTCCGACGCCAGACCGAGGCGCGTGACACCAGAATTCCCAGCATCACCCCTCAGATTCAGCAGAACCGAAGAGGCCGGCAGAGGTATCGGGGTGGTGCGGGACGGCCGCAAGGCCTCCACGCTCGGTCTCGTTGGGGAAGGCAGATTCGCCTTGCTCTCAGGAGTCGGAAGTGAGGACTGGGAGCAAGCCGCTCGTCAGCTCGGTGTTGAACTGGGGATCGACATTCGCTCGCGCATGATCGGGCGCGGCGAGGCGATCGATGACTCGTACGGCGCATGGGCTCGAACTCGGGAGGTCGATGACAGCGGAGCAGTGCTCGTCCGTTCCGATGGATGCGTCGCTTGGAGAACCTCCACGAATTCAGGACGGCTCCTTCGGTGCGGAGCCATTGGCGGACTCGTGCTCGACCATGGTTCGCAGAAGGCCCTCGAAGGTCTCAGGAGATTGGGGCTTGGACGGGCACTGCTCCGGCATTCGAGAAATGGGGCCTTGGGCCCGGTGGGAAGATGGTCAACCTTGCTGGCGGATTCGAATCTGCTGGGTCGGGCATGCTTCTGCTCGGTCTGAGTACACTACTGGGTGCCTCGATGGTGACGGGCGCACTCGGAATGGCCGCCTCTGTGAACTCGAAGAACGGTCTTTGGGTGGCGAGGGGAGGCCGCGAGCTGCCGCTCGTCTACGCCGCCGCAGCCGAAGCCGAACTGGTCGACGGCGCATAGTGCGAGCCTGCGCGGCCACGTGCGCCCGGTGCGCCGCGCGCCCGTCTCCGCGGACGACCAGAGAAGTGCCACAGGTCGGTGAACTCATCGCTCGACTCCTCTGGCGGGCACAGTTTGGCCCAGGCGAAGAATTCAGCCGCAGGCTCAGGCGTCCGCGGCTGCAGCGCGGGATGCGCTCGAGTGCTTTCCTCCCTTGCCTGCTTTGCCGGCGAAGAGGAGACGGTCGACGCTCAGGTGGCCAGGACCTGTGCCGGCAATCAGCAGAGCGCCTGCGGCGAGGGCCGCGACGAGCTCCCAGCCTCCCTGGTCGACGAAAGGGGTCGGGGTGAGGTGGACAATGATCAGTGCGCCGATGACATTGGCCGCCAGCAGGAGCCCGACCATGGGAGTGAGCGCGCCGATGATGAGCAGTGCTCCGCCGATGAGTTCAATGAAGGTTGCGACCGGGGCAGCGATATCGGCCATCGGCACGCCCATCTGCGCAAACGAATCGCTGGTTCCGGCGATGGTCCAGTCATTGAACTTCTGCCACCCGTGGGCGATGAAGATCGCACCGAGGCCGATCCGGGCGATGAGGGTGATGATGTCGCGGGCGAAGGTCGGCAGTCCAGTCGTTGCGTACACTGTGATCTCCAAGATTGGTTGAAATTGCAATCACATCGTATGTGTTGAAGGTGACAAGACGCTGACAACAACCGCCAACGCGGCACAGCAGCGAGAGCAGCCCTCGACGAATCGTCCGTTGAATTGCCTTCTCTTCCCGCGGCCCGGTGTCGTGCCGTCTCTGGTCATCCCCGACCGGAGTGGGACAATGGTGGCCAAGACCGTGCCGCGTGGGTGAGTGCAGGGCGCGCGAGCAGGCGCACGTACCAGATGTGCTGCTTACGGGTGCGATTGAAACCAAATGGGAAGAGGGCATATAGGTGAGCGAAGAGAACAACGGACTCCTCGGAGCGGGACGCAGAGCGGCCGTCATCATCGCCTCCACCTCGGCGGCCAGAGGAGAGGCTGCGGACACGACGGGTCCGATCCTCATCGATTGGCTGCGCGGCCGCGGCTATGAGACTCCCGAGGCTATCGTCGTCCGCGACGGCGAACCCGTTGGCCGGGCCCTGCGCGAACTCCTTGTCGACACTCGGGAAGCAGATCGCCCACGCATCATCGTCACCAGTGGCGGCACCGGCCTCGCCCCTGATGATCGCACCCCGGAGTTCACTGCCGACCTCTTAGAGCGCCAATCCCCAGGCCTCATCTATGCGATGTGGCGCAAAGGTCTCGAGACAACATCCTCGGCGGTGATGAGCCGCGGAGTCGCGGGAGTGCGCGGACGCAGCTTCGTCATCAACTTCCCCGGTTCGAAGGGTGGGGTCAAGGACGGGATCACCGTCATCGATGACCTCCTCGAGCACATTCAGACCTCTGTCGAGGACAGCACCGACCACGGACCTCGGGTCTGAGATAGGAGCGGAAGATGCAGATGCGCAAGGCGGTGCGGGCCCGGGTCTATAAGTTCGACGCCACCGGTGAGGTCTCGGCGGGCCCGGATTCCCTGGCAGGGGAGGAGCCGCTGGAGATCCAACTCAACGGTGAGCAGTACACCGTGACCATGCGCACCGCCGGACACGACGTCGAACTCATCGCCGGATATCTGCTCTCCGAGGCGGTCGTGACCTCGATGGACGATATCGAAGAGGTCAACTTCTCCGCCGGACTCGCCCCCGACGGCAGCCGGAACTACAACGTCGCCCAAGTGCGTCTGGCTCCGGGGGTCTGGAATCCAGAGACGGCGCCGGCCCGCAACGTCTACACCTCGTCATCGTGCGGGATCTGCGGAACCGCGGCTGCCGATGCGGTGACGAAAACCTCGGCGTTTCCGCTCATCCCTGCTGCCTTCCAGGTCGAGGACCAGGAGGAGTACGAGTTTCCACAGCTGCTGTCCGCAGCTCGGATCGGTGAGTTGCCCGACCGTCTGCGGGAAACCCAGGAGATCTTCGACAAGACCGGGGGAGTTCATGCCGCCGCACTCTTCGCCGTCGGTGACGATCCGAACGCTGAGCCTGAACTGCTCGTCGGTCGCGAGGACGTCGGCCGGCACAATGCTGTCGACAAAGTCATCGGCTGGGCCATGGCCAACCGGGGCCTGCCACTGCGGTCGACCGTACTGCAAGTGTCCGCGCGGGCATCGTTCGAGCTCGTCCAGAAGTGCGCGATGGCAGGCATCCCGATGATGTCCGCGGTCAGCGCCCCCTCCGCGATGGCTGTCGAATACGGCAAAGACGTAGGCGTGAGCGTCATCGGTTTCAACCGCAAGGGCAGGTTCAATGCATACTCATACCCCGAGCGCGTGGCCTGAATTCGTCGGTCACTGAGCGCGAAAGCTAACTCGACGAGACGAGCAACTGTTTTCGATGACGAAGCGGAGTGACGCCGAAACGAGCATGGTAACTCCGTGAGAACTGAGCTTGCGAGCGAAACCCGCTGTGTGCGGCGATTTCTGCCATGCTCACCTTGGATGATGAAGCGTCAGTGAGTTTCTTGTGCGCTGTATCAAGCCGTGCTGCGAGGACTGCGCGCGGAACGCTCAATCCGACTTCGGCAAAGAGCCGAGAGAGCTGACGTTCGGAGATGCCAATTCGGCGAGCTAGCGCGGATCCGTTGAACTCCGGGTCCTGGTGGTACTCAGCGATGGTCGACAGAGCATCCTCAACCGGTGTTCGTTCGATAGCTGAGCGGGCGAACAGTGTGCCAAGCAGTTCGAGCAGTCTGGTTTCAAGGCGCTCGCCGCGCCATAGCCCTCTGAGCAGTGCACCATCGGCCAGCTTTGCAAGTTCTCGATTCGCAGTATGCAGTGTCAGATCATGCTGAAGGTTGATCAGTGTGGGCCTCCCCACCGAACTCGACCCTGTCATTTCTCGCAGAACCGTTCTCGGCACATGGAGAACAAGCTCATTGACTCCTTCTGACAGATCTCGGGCGAACTCAGCGTCGCCGTCACAGATCAGTACTCTGCCGGGACCGACAACGAACCGTCCCGCGCGGTGGTTGAACGCATTTGCGCCCTCAAGTGGAATATAGGCGATGGCGCCTGTGACTGGATGCGCGGCTATGTCTGCAGCCTGCCGGCGCACCGTGTGCGGACTTCCGACAACCTTCGCAATTCGCAACCGCGGCAGACGCAATGTTGCCGCCTCTGCTCTGAGATCGGCAGCTGGACTCAGGCCAGTCCGCAGACCGACGAGCGACTCAGCATGATGGGCCTCCCACTCGGCGACGCGACGAGCCGGCGGCACAGATTCAGTCGAGAACCAGGTCTGTACCGGTCCCGAAAGTTGTCTGAGGCAGATCTCCGACTGCTCACGCACGTCGTTGACGGTGGACATGGCCACCATCGTAGCCCTATTCCGGGCGGCGGAGTTCGAGTTGTCATTTTTGTTGATTTCCGCCGCATTTCTTCTATGCAGGTGATCGGACTCACTCAATCTGCCACGATTTCAACTATTGCACGACTGACTGCACAAGGCGAGGAGGCCTCATTATGGTCATATTCAACGACGGAGTTGCGGAGACTCAGACCCCAAAAGACAAGGTAGTTGAGACTGACGTTCTCATTGTCGGATCGGGGCCGGCCGGTGCCTCTGCGGCTCTGTTCCTTTCCACTCTCGGTGTCGACAACATCATGATCACCAAATATCGGTGGACAGCGAATACGCCGAGAGCTCACATTACCAACCAGCGGACAATGGAAATCTTCCGAGACGTCGGCATCGAAGAGGAAGTGCTTGCGGAAGCGACCCCGCACGAAATGATTGGGGACACCGTATTCTGCACTTCGATCGCCGGTGACGAGATCGGGAGGATCCTCACCTGGGGCAATCATCCGGCCCGACACGCGGACTATCGCCTGGCATCTCCGTCGCTCAATTGCGATATCCCACAGACATAT
Source organism: Brevibacterium siliguriense (assembly GCF_900105315.1). Classification (NCBI taxonomy): domain Bacteria; kingdom Bacillati; phylum Actinomycetota; class Actinomycetes; order Micrococcales; family Brevibacteriaceae; genus Brevibacterium; species Brevibacterium siliguriense. The sequence continues at coordinate 1,395,720 of NZ_LT629766.1, forward strand.
CTCGAACCAATTCTCGTCAAGAATGCGACAAATCGCGGAACACAGACCCAGTTCTCTACGGAGTACCTCTCGCACACCCAGGATGAGTCCGGCGTCGATGTCAGAGTGCTCAACCGATTGACCGGTCACGAGTACACGATCCGCGCGAAGTATCTCATCGGAGCTGACGGGGCTCGTTCGAAGGTCGCTGCAGACATAGACCTTCCTCTCGAAGGTCAAATGGATATCGCAGGATCGATGAACATCACGTTCAAAGCCGACATGACGAAACTCGTAGGACATCGACCTTCAGTCCTGTATTGGGTCGTCCAACCTGGATCGAACATCGGTGGAATCGGAGCTGGACTCGTCCGCATGGTCAGGCCCTGGGATGAATGGCTCATCGTATGGGGTTTCGATATCAACGAGGGGCCTCCCGAAGTCACGGAGGCGGACGCCCTTCAAATTGTTCGCAATCTCATCGGCGTTCCTGACTTTGCAGCTGAGATCACCGGAATCTCGTTGTGGGGCAACAACGAGCAATATGCGACAAAGCTGCAAAGTGGTCGTGTCTTCTGTGCCGGTGACGCTGTTCACAAACATCCACCGTCGAACGGGCTGGGCTCGAACACTTCGATTCAGGACTCGTACAATCTCGCGTGGAAGCTGGCGGCGGTGTTGAACGGGCACGCCGATGATTCTCTGCTCGAGACCTATTCAGAAGAACGTGCACCTGTGGCCAAACAGATCGTGACTCGTGCGAACCAGTCCGGCCGCGAATTCGGTGCCCTCTTCGACGCACTTGGACTCGAAGAGGGCCAGTCAGCTGAGGAGATGAATGCTGCGATCGCGGCCCGCAAGGACGCTACGCCGGAAGGTGCGGCCATACGTGCGAGGGTCAAAGAAGCGATGGACCTCAAGAACTATGAGTTCAACGCTCACGGTGTCGAGCTCGGTCAGCGCTACAGCTCAACGTGTGTTGTCTCTGACGGGAATGAACCGACACAGAATCCCCGCGATCCGGAACTCTACTATGAAGCCTGTACGGATCCGGGCGTGCGGTTGCCGCATGCCTGGGTCGGCAACTGGCTCGAAAAGTATTCGACTCATGACCTTGTTCCCTACACGAGATTCACGTTGTTGACAGGGACCACTGGGGTGCAGTGGGAAGACGCGGCACATACAGTTGCAGGACGTCTCGGAGTCGATGTAGAGCCTGTGGTCATCGGTCCAGACCGTGAAATCACTGATCTGTATTTCGACTGGACCCGCGTAAGAGGGACCGAAGAGGACGGAGCGATCCTCGTCCGTCCTGATAAACATGTTGCGTGGAGGATCAATACCCTTCCACATGATCCCGTCGAACAGCTCATGGCCGCGCTCACGTCGGTTCTGGGGCTGGAGCGGAGTGAACTTGTCGCAGGAGAGCGTTCAACACGGAAGACTGGAGTATCCATATGACACTCGATTTCACACATAGAACTCTTGGCCAAACAGTCATCTTTGCTCCTGGCCGTGCGGCTGGCGCTGTCGCCGCGGAGGTCGAGAGGCTCGGAGCGAGTGCCGTCATGGTTATCGTCTCCGGGTCTGCAGAAGACAAGGTTCGTGACTTTGAATCGCACTTTCCGGTCGCACTTTGGCACCGAGAAGTTGTCATGCACGTCCCATCCGATGTCGCCGAACGAGCCATTGCCACAGCACGTGAGATCGACGCCGACCTTGTCGTCAGCGTCGGGGGAGGATCGGCGACGGGCCTGGCGAAAGTCATAGCTTTGGAGAACCGTATCCCGATTGTGGCGGTGCCGACGACCTTCTCTGGGTCCGAGGCGACGAACGTATGGGGCAGAACCGAAAACGCTCGCAAACGCACGGGAGTCGACGACGCGGTTCTGCCGACGTCAGTTGTCTATGACGCTGAGCTTGTCCTGGATCTCCCTGCCGACCTCGGAGTGGCCTCCGGTCTGAATGCGCTCGCCCATTGTATTGATTCGATGTGGGCCCCGAATACGGATCCGATCAATCAGGCGATGGCGCTCGAGGGAATCCGTACATTGAATCGTGGCCTGCCCGCCTTGCGAGAGGATTCCGACGACCTGGGTGGCTTGGAACTGACGCTGTTCGGCGCCTACTTGGCTGCCGTCGCGTTCGCCTCGGCCGGTTCGGGCATTCATCACAAAATCGCGCATGTGCTCGGGGGACCTTCAACCTGCCACACGCTCAGACCCATGCAACGATCTTGCCCTACGTGCTTGCCTTCAACGCCGGATCGGCGCCGGAAGCAGAGAAACGCATGGCCGAAGCGTTCGAAGCCGACAGCGCGCTCGCTGGTCTGCAGCGATTGCGCGCTGCCACGGTCGCTCCGCAGTCACTGTCAACCCTCGGATTCAGCGAGAACGACATCCCCCAGGCAGTCGAACTCTCATTGAGTGCGATTCCGAAAAACAACCCCCTGACTCCCACCGAAGACAACCTCACCATGTTGCTGCGTGCTGCCCTCGAGGGTCTCGATCCGATGGAGATGAGCTGACATCCCGCACGCTGCCCCAAGTTCGGGGACGATAAGGAAGGAACGAAAACCGTGAGCGAAACTACAGGTAAGACTACGAAGACCAGTACCCCCAGCCCATCAGAAGTGGAAGAGGCCCTCGTGCGAAAGGTCATCGCCTCTTTCGACGGCTGTACCGACGAACGGCTCAAGGAGCTGCTGACATCCTTGGTCAAGCACCTTCACGATTTCATCACCGATGTTCGTCTGACCGAAACCGAGTGGAACTCCGCGATCGAGTTTCTGACCCAGGTGGGTCACATCACCGACGACCGAAGACAAGAATTCATTCTTCTCTCTGACGTCCTCGGTGCCTCGATGCAGACCATCAATGTCAGTAACCTCCCCTATAAGGACGCGACCGAAGCCACCGTGTTCGGTCCGTTCTTCGTCGATGATGCACCCCTGATCGACAATGGGGGAGACATTGCCGGCGGTGGTATCGGTCAGCCCTGCTGGGTCGAAGGAGTCGTCCGTGACACTGAAGGCAATCCGATTCCTGGCGCCCGCCTCGAAGTGTGGGAAGCCGATGAGGATGGTCTCTATGACGTCCAACATGATGACGGTCGGGTTTACGGTCGAGCGCATCTGTTCGCCGACGAAGCCGGGGCGTTCAGATTCTGGGGGCTCACCCCGACTCCTTACCCGATTCCCGATGATGGTCCTGTCGGTAATATGCTGGCGGCGACCGGGCGATCGCCGATGCGGGCAAGTCATCTGCACTTCATGGTCACCGCGCCGAACAAACGTACTCTCGTCACTCACATCTTCGTCGAAGGCGATGAGCTGCTGACATCCGACTCGGTGTTCGGCGTCAAGGATTCGCTGATCAAGAAGTTCGAACAGCAGCCTGCGGGAACTCCGACTCCCGACGGTCGCGACTTGGGCGGTGAAGCCTGGTCGCGTACTCGGTTCGATATCGTCCTCGCGCCGGAAGGCGTATAAGTCGGTCCGAGGAGAACCGGTCATAGGGTCTTGTCCTGCTGGTGTGTGTGCTGTGCGGGACCCTATGATGGCCGCCGGCTCAGTGGCAACGGATTCCTATGCCGAAAGACCACAACAAAATAGGGTTCGTGGATCTGCGGACATCGTCCTTCTGCTCCTGTTGCCAGGGGCGACGCGTCCTTCTTCGGAACACGCGGAACAGTGCGCATCGGTCGTTCCGATGGGCTCATCGATCTCCGGACAGAGTACGGCGGCTGATCGAGCCGATGGGACGCGGTCGACGAGTCCACGACGCTCGTGTCCTTCTCCGCCGCACAGTCGGCCACCGGGGAAGTCGCCGATATCCCGGCGATCACCCGCCGTGCGCGGGAGGTCGGAGCACTCACCGTCCTCGATGGCACGCAGGCGGTCGGATGGCTGCCGCTCAACGCCGCCGAGGTCGACTTCCTCGCCGTTGCCGCCTACAAATGGCTGTGCGCCCCACGCGGGACGGCGTTCCTCACTATGCCGTGGCAGTTGGCAGCCTCAGCAGACAATGACCGTCCGGACCGCGCCTCGTTCTTCGACCGGCTCAAGCCTCTGGCGGCGGGCTGGTTCGCAGCCGGGGGAGCGGCCAGTTACGGAATGCCGATGCGCTTGGCCGAGGGTGCACGCGCCTTCGACATCTCACCGGCTTGGAATTCGTGGGTCGGTACGGCTCCGGCGCTCAACGCAGTGACGGACACCGTGACTTCCTGACAGGAGCTGTTAGCTGCCCCTGGCTGCTGGTCGCTCTGCGGGTCGCCTCGGCGGCGTGATCGAGGATCCCCGCAATGGCCTCCGAGGTCGCATCATCGAGCCCGACCTGTCTCGGCGCTGAGCCCCGAGGAAGTCGGTAACACAGCCATAACGATCGACCGGTCGTTTGCCGACGGCGAACAGTCGTCCAGCCCAGCCGGTCGCGGTAATACCGCTTTTATGAAAATACTGAAACATTCAACAATTTCTTCATGTGGCCTACCAAGCCCGAACTCGCAGGTTAACCTTGCTGTCGGTGCCTGTCCGGTGCGGCTGGAATGGGCGCGACTGATAGACCCTGCGCATTCCGACCGCAGCTTGCGGCGATACCGACGACGAGATGGAGTGACGATGACCTACACACTGCAGGCCGTTGAGAACTCGGCTGAGAAGGCCAGCCTGATCAGGCGGCTCCGCACCGGAGCCCTCATCGTCATCTTCGCCTCCGTGCTGTGTGGACTGCTGGCATGGAATGAACCGCACCCGGTGGCGGTGGCGCTCGCCGTTCTCGTCGGCGGTGCCGGAATCCTCGCCATCGACATCGCATTGGCTTACCGGGCTGTGGTGCGCCGGTCGAAAGGGTGAACACGACCCGCCTCGTTCTGCCCCTCGCAGTGCCGTGTCACCGCAGTCACTCCGCGCCTGAGACACCTCCACACCCGCCGTCGACCTCCGGCTAGCATGCTGAGTTGAAGCATGCCGTCGACAGGAGGTGAGCGATGGCCGACCACGGCCGGACACCGGACCAGAATCCCGCTGGCATCGGACTGCTCACCGTCCTCCTCGGCGCCGTCGCCGCTGGGCCGATCATGCTCTACGGCCTCAGTGCTACGAGCGATTCGATCATTGCCGAGCTCGGCATCTCCGAAGCCCGCTTCGGCCTGCTCGCCACCACTTGTTTCGGTGCCGCCGCGATCGGCAACGCCACCCTGGGCCGCCTCGCCGATCGACATTCCGATCTCTCGCTCATGGCGTTCATCTTCGTCCTCTCCGCGCTGGCACTCCTGCTGGTGGCCGTGCCTGACGGTTTCGGGATGCTGCTTCTGGCCGCCGCGCTGTCCGGAATCGCCCAATCGTTTCCCAACGGTGTGACCAACCGGATCCTCCTCGAGCGTGTTCCCGACTCCAAGCGCATCAGCTGGGTCGGCATCAAACAGTCCGGAGTCCAGGTCAGCCAGCTCGTCGCCAGTCTCGCCTTCCCTGTTCTGGCGCTCGGTATCGGGTGGCGCGGCGCCGCACTGACTGTCGCGATCATCCCGCTCATCCTGCTTGCGATGACCTGGTCTTCCCTGCGCACCACCCCGCTGCTGACGGCTCCGAAATCCCCAGTCGACACCGCTGCCAAGGCAGCCGACCCCAACCCTGACACCTCAGCCGACACCGCCGCCGAGGCGTCTCACCCCGACCCTGAACTTGCATCCACCCGTCCGGCCAGGCACCCCGGCATGGTGTGGGCATTGGCGCTGTTCGGGCTCATCAACGGCATCGGCGTGCAGGCGACGAACGTGTACATACCGCTCTTCGCCGTGCGCGAGATGGGCTTCAGCCTCGTCCTCGGCGGCGCCGCGGCCGCACTGGCCGGCGTCATCAGCGTCATCGCCCGCGTCACCTGGGCCAGACGCATGGCCAAGGGCGCTTCGGGCCCCCGCCTGCTATTGGTCCTCGCTCTCATCGCCCTGGCCGGAGCGGTGTTGTTCCTCGTTGCCGACGCAGCCGGGTGGAGTCTGCTCGTCTGGGTGGCAGTGGCCTTCCACGGCATCTCCGCGCTCGGCGTCTCGGTCGTGCTCATGGCAGCACTCATGCGAGCGATCCCCGCATCCTCGATGGTCTCGGCCAGCGGCATGGTCACGGCCGGAATGTTCTTCGGCTTCGCCTTGGGCCCGCTGCTCATGGGCATCATCGTGGGCTCACCCGGCGGGTTCGTCCTCGGCTGGATCACCGTCGGCATCACCTATGTGCTGTGCATGATCCTCGCGCTCATTCTCATCCACGCGGTTCACCGTAGGCACTGAACAGCGACCACCCCTGGGACTCAACATAGGGGTTCAGCGACCCTGCCAGACAGGCTCGCGCTTCTCTGCGAAGGCCTGCGACCCTTCGCGGGAATCGGCCGAGCTCAGCATCTTCTGGTAGCGGTCTAGTCGGCCCGAACGCATGAGGGCGAAGCCCTCCTCCACGTCGAGCGTCTGGGTGGCCGAGACCACTTCTCTGATCGCCTGCAGCGCCAGAGGTGCTCCGTTGCCGACGTCCTCCGCGAGTTCGAGTGCGCTGCTGACGACCTCGGAGGGTTCGACCGTCCGATTCGTCAGGCCCCACCGTTCGGCTTCCGCCGCGCCCATCCGACGTCCGGTCATGAGCATCTCCAACGCCACGGCCATGGGCAGGAGCTTGGGCAGACGCAGCACCCCACCGGAGTCGGCGATCATGCCCAGCTGCACTTCGGTCAGCGCGAACTCCGCTTCCGAGGACGCGACGATGAGGTCGGCAGCCAGGGCGAGTTCGAAACCCCCACCGAAGGCCAGGCCGTTGACGGCGGCGATGATCGGCTTCGTCCGGGTGAAGTACTCGGTGAGTCCGGCGAAGCCGCCGGGGCCGTGATCGGCATCGACGGCCTCACCTTCGGCCGCGGCCTTGAGATCCCAGCCAGCGCTGAAAAAACGCGTTCCGCCACCGGTGAGCACTGCCACCCGCAGCTGCGGATCGGCCTCGAACTCGGAGAACGCCGCGTAGAGGGCCAGGCTGGTCGGAACGTCCACTGCGTTGGCCTTCGGCCGATCGAGGGTGATCAGAGCCGTTGTGCCGATTGTTTCAACTGTCACTGGTGCTGTCATTTCAGTCCTTTCATGGGTGTATTCGATCTCGTCAATGACTCAGCGGCGCAGCGCAGAAGCACATCGACCGCCACTGCCCCCTGCCGGATTTCGACGGCTTCGAGCTCATGACCGATCATTTGGTCGCATTCGACAGCGGTCTCGCCCGAGCTCGGGGCCCGTCGCAGGATGAGCGGGTTGACTTCGAGCTCGGTGACCGTGCCGTCGGCCATGGCCCAGTCGACGATCGCGGTGATCGCCTCGACTGCGGCACCGACATCGGCGCGTGCTCGGCCGCGAGCACCGTCGAGCACCGGCCACAGCTTGAGTGAACGCAGCGCCCTGAGGATATCCTCGCGGCGGACCGGCAGCAGGAGGGTGGCGAAGTCGCGGACGACCTCGACGAGGGTGCCTCCGACCCCGAGCGTGAGGATCGATCCGAAAGTGGGATCCGTGCGCAGGCCCACGACGAGTTCGGCGACCCCGTCTGAGACCATCTGTTCGATGAGAAACCGCGTGCCGACGGATTCCAGGGCATCGACGGCCTCGATGACCTCGTCTTCGCTCATCAGCCCGATACGCACTCCTCCACGGTCGGATTTGTGCGCCATGACCGGTTCGATGACCTTCGCAACCACGGGGAAGCCCAGCTGCCCGGCGGCCGCTGCGGCCTCGAGCGGGGTGGACACCACATGACCGACCGGCACCGACAACTTGTGTGCCGACAGTGTTGTCTTCGCACTGTCTTCATCGGCGAGTACCAGATCTCCGGCCCGGGTTGTCTGGCCCGAACGGTCGGCGGTCGGCGCCAGAGGCAGTGGCGGTACGGCCCGGGCCGCCGATATGTCGGCGGCGATGCGGATGGCCGCCATAGCCTCGCGCACTCCGTGCAGCGGTACGATCCCACGGCCGATGAGGTCGATGGCGACGTCCTCGGGCAGGTTCTCCGACATCGAGGTGACGACACCGGCCGGAGCGGGTTGCTCGGCATGGGCTCCGACGAAGGCTTCGAGGGTGCCCATCCAGATGCTGCGGTCAGCCCGGTCGTGACGAGGGATGTCGAGAGCCAGTAGGTGCAGCTGGCTTCCGGCGGTGAGCAGCTGCGAAAAGCATTTCTGCTGGGCAGGAACATCGCCCCAGATGTAGGTCTGATAGTCCAGTGGATTGCGCACATGGATGCGCGGTCCCAAGGCCTCGCGCAGCCCGGCCGCAGCTGCCGCCGGCAGCTCAGGCATCTCGACACCGGCGGCCTCTGCCGCATCGGCCAGCAGGGCGGCCTCGCCTCCCGAACAGCTGGCCGAGGTCACTGTCGGCGCCCTCAGGGCGCCGTGGACGTGCAGCAGCGACAGCGTTTCGACGAACGTCGGCAGATCGTGTGCTCGACCGATGCCCAAACGGGTGAAGAGAGCATCGACGAGGACTTCGGGGCTGCCGAAGGAGTTCGTGTGGCTGAGGTTGGCCTGCTCGCCCAGAGCCGAGGTTCCGGATTTCAGGGCCACGATCGGGACATTGGCCTCCCGGGCCTTGGCGGCCAGGGCCTCGAGCGCGTACACGTCGCCGAGCGCCTCGAGGTGGAGGCCGATGGCGGTGATGCGCGAGTCGTCGAGCAGGCCCGAGGCGAGATCCGCCCCGGACATGGCCGCGCTGTTGCCCAGCGTGGCCAGGAACGCCAAGGGCATGCCCCGACGCTGCATGCTGATGTTCTGGGCGATGTTTCCGCTCTGCGTGATCACTGCGACGCCGGATTCTACCCGACGGCCGCCGTTTTCGTCGGGCCACAGGGCCGCCCCGTCGAGGTAGTCGATGATGCCGATGCAGTTGGGTCCGATGAGCGGCATATCACCGGCGGCCGCGACGAGCTCGTCCTGCAGTTCTGCTCCCGCCGCATTGTCCTCGGCGAATCCCGAGGCGTGGCAGATCGCACCTCCGACACCGGCGGCGGCGAGCTCCCGCACGACTGCGGGAGATGCCTCGGCGGGCACTGCGACGAGAGCGGCATCGGGGGTTGCCGGCAGATCTGAGATCGATGGGTAGCAGGGCACTCCGGCCAGGGTGTTCCGGCCGGGATTGACCGCCCAGACGGGGCCGTCGAACCCGATCCCACGGGTCTGCTCGATCGCTTTGGCGGCCGTCGTTCCCCCGATGACTGCGATGCTTGCGGGCTTGAGGCAGCGCCGAAGTCTGCGATGGTCGAACATTATGCTCCCAGCGGCCGCAGCAGCGAGCGGGAGATGATGTGACGCTGGATCTCACTGGTGCCGTCCCAGATCCGCTCGACACGGGCATCGCGCCAGAAGCGTTCGATGGGCAGTTCGCTCATCAGTCCCATCCCGCCGAAGATCTGCACCGCGTCATCGGTGATCCGGCCGAGGGCTTCGGAGGCGAAGAGTTTGGCCATAGCCGCGTCCCGGTTGCTCATACGACCGTTCTGCAGGCGGCTGGCGGCCTGCAGCGTCAGCAGTTCTGCGGCCTCGAGGTCGGTGGCCATGTCCGCGAGTTTGAACCCGACGCCCTGGAAACGTCCGATGGTCTGGCCGAACTGCTCGCGTTCGGCCGCCCACTTGGTGGCCATGTCGAGGACGCGACGACTGCGGCCGACGCTGGTGGCGGCCACGCTCAGACGGCTGGCGCCGAGCCACTCATCCATGAGGTCGAAGCCGCGTCCCTCTTCGCCGAGGCGCTGGGAGGCCGGGACCCGGCAGTCGACGAAGGACAGCTCGCACTGATGGTAGCCGCGGTGGGACACGCTCGCCGAACCGCGGGTGACCTCGAAGCCGGGCGTGCCCTTGTCGACGAGGAACGCCGTGATGAGATTACGGGGCCCGCGCGGTGTCTCTTCGACGCCGGTAGCGGCGAAGAGTACGACGAAGTCGGCGGCATCGGCGTGGCTGATGAAGTGCTTGGTGCCGTTGATGACGTAGTCGTCGCCGTCGCGAACGGCTCGGGTGGTCATCGAGCGCACGTCGGAACCGGCACCGGGTTCGGTCATCGCCAGGCAGTCGTGGCGTTCGCCGCGGACGGTGGGCAGCAGGTACCTCTCGCGCTGCTCTCCCTCGCAGGCTTCGAGGATGTTGCTCGGACGGGCGACGAGCATCTGCAGTGCGAAGCTCGTCTTGCCGAACTCGCGCTCGGCCAAGGTCAGACTGATGGGATCGAGGCCGCCGCCGCCGATGTCCTCGGGCATGTTCGCCGCGTAGAGACCGGCGTTGAGGGCTCGCTCGCGGATCTGGTCGGCCAGGCCCTCGGGCAGTTCGTCGAGGCGCTCGACCTCATCCTCGTAGGGCATGAGTTCACGTTCGACGAATTGCCGGACGGTGTCGGCCACTGCCTGCTGTTCGATGTCGAGTGAGAAGTCCATTGTGCGATTCTCCTGGATTGGTGTGTGGGACGGTGTCGGCTCAGCGGCGGCGGATGCCGAGTGGGCGGCCGATGAAGGCGGGACGTTCGAGGCCGGCATGGGCCTGTTGCAGCTGGCTGATGCGCTCGAAGAGCTGATCGCCCATCGTTGCGGAGCGGCCGATCTCAGTGTCGACGTGAACGAGCAGCTGCTCACCCGCGGCGACGATCTCGTCAGTGTTGACATTGCGCATCATGTGCATAATGTGCACTCGCTTGGCGTCGACGTCGAGCACGGCCAGTGCCAGCTCGAACGAATCGCCTTTGCGCGCCTGCGAGATGTTGTGGATATGGGTCTCGACAGTGAAGAGGGAGTGCCCGGCCGCACGGTAGTCCTCATCGATCCCCACGAAACGGAAGAACGCATCGGCGCTGTGGCCGAACGCCAGGAGGTAGCTCGATTCGCTCATATGGTCGTTGTAGTCGACCCACGCTTGGGGAACTTCTGAGCGATAGAGCACGAGAGGTGCGGGAAGCTCGCCGCTCTCTTGCCACTCCATCCGTCTTGTGCCCTCGAATGGGGTTCTGATCCTCGCCTCGTCTTCGGGCATGATGCATTCGCTCCCTCGCATATACTGCAATTACTGTACGCATTATGCAAAAGAGGCGCATATCTTGTCAATACACCCGAGGCAGGGGCAGGCCCTGATACGGTGCAGAGGCGCGCACCGCGCGTTCAAGCAAGGGAGTGCCAATGTCCGAGAAGTCAGGTGCCGAGAGCTCGCCGTCCAGCAGCCGGATCCAGTCCGTGGAAAGAGCGATCGGTCTCATGGAATCCATTGCCGATGGTCCGGAGCAGGGGTCGACCCTGGCCGAGGCGGCCGACGCCTGCGGTATCAATCGGGCGACCGCCTGGAGGCTGCTGGCTACGCTGGAGGATCGCCACTATGTGGAGAAGGATCCATACTCCAGTCGCTACACGATCGGATTCGCAGTCAACCGGCTGGCCCGCAGTGCAGGCGTCGACCATCTCATCAATCGCTGCCATCCGATTCTCAAGCGTCTGTGCGAGGAGACGGGGGAGACCGCCAGCCTGGCAGTCCCTCGTGAGCTCGGCCTGATGTATGTCGATGAGGTCGTCCCGCCTAGCCTGATGACCGTGCGTTGGATAGGGCGCAGGGTCTCATTGCATGCGACCTCGGCCGGCAAGGCGATGCTGGCATGGCTTCCCGAGAGCGATACACGCGCAGTGCTCGCCGCGCCTCTCACCGGTCATACCGAGTCCACGCACACGCGGATGGATGAGCTCGAAGCCGACCTCGCTGAGATCCGTACAGTGGGCTACAGCGTCGCTGCCGGAGAGCTGGAACATGGTGTGTGCGGTGTCTCGGCTGCGATCTGTGCGCCCCGTCGCAACCCCATCGGGGTCATCAGCATCTGGGGGCCGCAGGAGAGGATCCCCGACGAGAGATTCTCGGAACTCGGTGCGCTCGTCACCGCGGCGGTCCGAGAAGCCGTCGGCGGAGCGGGCGACTGAGAACAGCTCGCCTTGCGCATGAGCGGGGCGAGGCTTCTCGGGGAACCCCGGCTGGTCCTGTCGGGCTCCTCAGGCGAATCCGTCCGATCGTGCCTCAGGACTGTTCGGAGCCCTCGGCGACGCGGTCGGTGGCCAGCAGCATCCGATCTCCTGCCTGCACTATGCCCAGGCCCTCGGGGGTGAACGCTCCCGGCACCGCGACCACACCTGAACCGTCGGCCGGATAGCCGCGGGCAAGGCTGCCGGTCGCGGCATTGTGGACGCGCAATGTGCCACCCTCGCGCAGATAGATCAGACCCCCGACGGCCGCCTCGAGCTCGACCGACTGCGGCACCGACACCGGAAGTTCGTTCTTGCCCGTGTCGTCGATGACCGTCAGCCCCTGCTTGCCGAGCGTGACGATGGCCCCGGTGTTCGCATCTTGGGCGACCCCGCGGGCATCGTCATCGAGCAGCTCGCCGGTCTCCAGGTCGAGCACCGGGCCGATTCCGTCTCCGGCGTCGAGGGCGATGACGTCCGCTCCCGGGTCCGCCTCGGGGACGGCACGCAGCTCATCGGCGTTCCAGCCGTTGTCCGGCAGCGACAGCTCCCATGACTGCTCACCGGTGGCACGCATCTTCTCACCGTCGACGCTCAGCACTGTGCCCCGATACTCGCCGAGGGGGCGCACGTCCGAGGACCCGCCCTGTGCCACCTCGCCGGTGGCCGGATCGAGAGCGAGAGCCTCGGTGGGATCGTCATCCTCGGCGGCGAAGACGGTGCCCGGTCCGCGCATCGGACCGGGCACGTCGACGGGGCCCCATTTCTGCTCGCCGGTTTCCAGGCTGTAGGCGCTCGCAGTGACGTCCTCGTTGCAGTCGGTCGACGAATCGGAATCGGTGAGCACGGCCAGGGGTGCGCCGTCGGCATCGACGCTCACGGTGAATCCGGTGCATCCGCTCGGCCGTTCTGCCTGCCACAGCGCGGAGCCGTGGATGTCGACGGCGGAGAACTGGAGGGTCTCGTCGTCGATGCTCGCAGAGAGGAATGCTTCGCCGAGGTGCTTGGGCGGCAGGTCCCATCCGGGCTCGACGAGTTCGAGGGGCTCGATGATCAGCGGCAGCTGCAGATCGGAGGCGTCGACGGCATCGAGGTCGGTGGTGACCTGCTCGGGCGTTCGGTCGAAGTCATCCGGGGCCTGGGAACAGCCTGCGAGGACGAAGGCTCCGATGAGCGCTCCGGCAAGGTATGTGAAGTGTCTGCGGGCGCGCATGGTTCAGTGCTTCGTTCCCGGTGACTGTGACGGCTTCGACGACTCCTCGGCGGAGGCGGTGCCACCCTGACCGGATGCCAAGCCACCCTGACCGGAAGCTGCGATGCCCTGATCGGAGGCCGCGCCCTGATCCGCGGCAGCGGCTCGCCGGGCGCGGCGACGCTCATGGCGGAACCACAGAGCGATCGCGAGTACCGCCAGCACGCAGACGACGATGATGTCGGTCGTCGTCGACGACCACGAACTCACCCATTCCTGAGCATGGGCCAGAGCGGTCGTCGGCACCAGCGACGGTGCCGAGACGAGGCCGTTCGTCGTCCAGAACACGATGCCCACAACGATCATCAGGACACCGGTGACCATCGACATGATGGGCAGTCTGAGACCGAAGAAGGTGACCGAACCCCCGCGGAGAATCGTTCGGGTCCGGGTGCCCACGCGGGTCCACAGGGCCGCGATGACGAACAGCGGCACGACCATCCCTGCCCCATAGACGGCGAGCATGATGCCGCCGAGGACGGAGCTGCCCTTGGTTGCGGCCAGGGTGAGCACAGCGCCGAGGATGGGCCCGGCACAGACACCGGCGATCCCGCTCGTGGCGCCGAGGAGGAAGGTCTTCGTCCACCCGGTCGCCTGCGCGGAGCGCTGCCGGGCGGCATCGGCTCCCGGCAGCATCTTGGCCGGGTCGAAGCCGAAGCCGAAGAATTGGACGATGCCTAAGACGATGAGGATCACCGAGGCGACGAGGACGATCGCGCCGCGGTGGGAGGTGAACAGGGCCCCGAGAGTGCCGGCGCCCATCCCTAAGGGGATGAGCACGACCAGCATGCCCACATAGAAGATGAGGCCGTGGAGGATCAGGCGCGAGCCCGCCCCGACGGTGGAGCCGAAGAAGGCCGGCAGCAGGAGTGCGGCGCAGGGGCTGAGCAGGGCGAGGATGCCCCCGATGAAGGCGCTGATCAGGCTGATATCCATCAGTTCTGTCCTTTCTTCGCCGTCTCGACGGCATCGACGAAGACATCCGTGGGCTGAGCGCCGACGTACGGCTGCCCATCGAGGATGAACGTCGGGGTGGAGAACGCACCGAGGTCGGTGCCCATGGCGGCATTGTCCGCGACCGCCTCGGCGGTCTTCTGGGAGTTCATGTCCGCGGTGAATTCGTCGGTGTCGAGGCCGATCTCTTCGGCTGTGGTGGTCAGAGCTTCGGGGGTGAGTTCATCGGGGGAGCGGGGCTTGCCGCCGGCGAACATCGCATTGTGGAATTCCCAGTGTTTGTCCTGCAGGGCCGCGGCATAGGCGGCCTTCGCGGCCTGCTCGGATGCGGAGCCGAACACATTGACCTCACGCCACTCGATGCGCAGATCACCGGAGTCGACGTAGTCGAGCATCTTCGGCAGCGTGTCCTGCGACCAGGCGGCGCAGTAGGGACACTGGTAGTCGGAGAAGACGACGAGCTTGACCGGTGCGTCGACGGGACCGTCGGACATCGGATCCGATTCTTCACCGGAGTCGACATCGCCGAGATCGGACTGCTCGGGGTCGGCGACCTCGGTGACGACGACCTCGGTTTCGGAGCTTGCACCACCGGCCGTGGGCGTCGACTCGTCTTCGCCGCTGCGGTCGATCACGACGATCATGAGCACGAGCGCCACGGCGATGACGCCTACCGTGGCGGGGATCCACCAGCGGTATTGCGGGCGCGGGGCCGCATGTCTGGCCATGTTCTCACTCCTGAATTACTAAGATGCTTAGTAAACTATAGATCATCGATCTCGTGGGCCGAAAGCCGCGGATCGGCTTTCGCCGGTGTCGACGGCCGGTCATTTCTTCGCTGTTCGGTTCACGGGCGGGACGAGCAGGGGGCTTCCGGGATCGCCGACGAGCCGGGCGCCGGAGTCGGCGATGTGGTGCGGCGCGCCGAAGTCTTCGTGCTCGGGCAGCTCCTCGTCGGAATCGATGAGCTTCCCGTCGTCGGCCGACCGTGTCTGGGTGCCATCGTCGTCCGCATCCCTGGTGCTCGATTCGGTGACGACGAGTCCGGCTCCGACGGCGGAGAGCCCGTCACCTCCGTCCAACGGTGCATCCCAACGCTTCGTTCCGTCGAGGTCGAAGCCGTGCAGCTTCGAGTCGCTGGTCACCAGTGTGCGGCTGTGTGAGTCGAAGCCGGCGCCGTCGATATCGCGGGCGACGGTGTCTCCCGAGCGCAAGTCGATCAGCGTGCGCTGCCCGCCGCCGCTGCCGATGAGTGCGTGGGAGCCTCCGATGGTCTGCCAGGGGGTCTCGCGAGCCTCAGCGGCCGTGAGTCCGAGGTCCGCGACAGGGCGAGTCCACAGTCGTCGACCCTCGAGATCTTCGCCGATGAGCTCCTCACCGTCAGCGAGAACGAGGTGGCGCTCGAGGAGCGCGAGGATCCGCGGGGAGTCGCCGTCCTCGACGGCCAGTACGCCTCCGTTTGCGGGATCGAGGGCGGTGCGGGGGCCGCCGGGGCCGATGAAGTCCTTCGGCGGGCCGGCGAAGACGAGCCCGCTGCCGAGCAGAGGTCCGGGCACCTCGACGGGACCCCAGAGCTTCTCGCCGGTGTGGAGATCGAATCCTGAAGCTGTCGTCGCCAGTGAGCCTCTCGGTCCGGACTGCTGGTCCATGAGTACGGCCACCGGTCCGTCTGCGGAGGCGGTGACGAGGAACCCGGAACACACACGCGGACGCTGGGCCGACCACAGGATCGTGCCGTCTGAATCGACGGCACGGAACTCGAGGTCCGTCTCGGCCTCGTGCAGTGATAGGAAAACGCCTTCGGCCTCCTGGGCGGCTGCGTCCCAGCCGGGATCGACGACTCCGGTGCTGCGCTCCCCGGCGCCGGCAGTCCCTGAACCGTTGATCTCGTCCGGATCGAGTGTCTCGGCCGACGAGTGCACCGGCCGGGGCTCTGTCGATTCGCCGTTCGCGTCGAGGGCCGAGCATGCGGACAGCGAGCCCAGGGTGAGCAGGCAGGCGGGCAGGATCATGGCGAATGCCGCGGGGCGGTTCATGTCTCAGCTCTCGGCTCGGGCAAGCGCCTCATCGACTGCGTCGGTGAACTGCTGGGTGGGCTGTGCTCCGAGCAGCGGTTTGCCTCCGATGATGAAGGCCGGGGTGCTCGAAACGCCGATCGACTGTCCCTCGGCGGCGACGGTCTCGAACTGGTCGTGGGCTTCCGTCGAATTCATATCCTGTTTGAACTGCAGCGGGTCGAGGCCGAGGTCCTCGCCGAGGCTGACGAGCGAGTCATCGTCGAGCTGAGACTTCGGGCGGTGTTCGCCGCCTTCGAACAGGGCGTTGTGATAGTCCCAGTACTCATCCTGCTCGCCTGCGGCGAAGACGGCACGTGCGGCCCGCTCGGACTCCTCGCCGAAGACGGCGAGATCGCGCATCTCGATGCGCAGATCGCCGGAGTCGACGTAGTCCATCATTGCCGGCAGGGTGTCCTCGTTCCATGCTGCGCAGTAGGGGCACTGGTAGTCGGAGTACATGACGAGGGTGACCGGAGCGTCGACGTCCCCGACCGCATTCGTCTCCGCAGGATCTCTGTGCTCGACGAAGGACAGGTCGACGTCGTCTTCGGCAGAACCGTTCTGCGAACTCGAACTCTCTTCTTGGGCGTCGGCATCCGACCCGCCTTGGTTGGCGATGACGATTCCGATGATCACGGTCGCGAGGATGATGACGGTCAGAGGGACGAGCCAGAACATGGGGCCGCGTTCGGTGCGAAGCACAAAAGCCTCCTTAGGGTGAAGTCGTTGGGGTGTGGTCGAGTCGGCGTCGATCTATTTACTATGACTCATAGTATACTAATGTGCATAGTAGACTCGTATCGGTTGCCGCATCGGAGGAGGGCCCTCATGTTCGTCAGTGCTGTCAAGGACGCTTTCCGGGGCCTCCTGCTCTGGGACCGCAGGCGCATCGCTTCGGCAGCGGCCGCAGCGGCAGGGTCCGCTGTGGTCATCGGCCTCGCGACGGTGCTTATTCCCAACTCCCTCTTCGCTCGCGATATCCCGCCTGTATGGTGGGACTACCCGGTGTGGATCCTCACCGCGGTGCTGCTCGGAATGCTCATCGCCACCTATGTGCGCACTCCTGAATCTGCCTCCGAGGCGGAAGCGGGCGGTCGCGATTCCGCGCCTGATGGTCGGTCGAGTGGTCCGGATTCCGGCTCCGAGCCGCGGTCGGGTGTCCTCGGCGGCGTGGGCGGAGTGCTCGGATGGTTCGCCGTCGGATGCCCGGTGTGCAACAAGATCGCGCTGCTCGCCCTGGGCTACACTGGCGCCTTGACCTACTTCGCACCGCTCCAGCCGATCCTAGCTGCCGCTTCGGTCGTCCTCCTGCTGGTGGCGGTGATCATCCGCCTCAAGGGCCAATACTCGTGCCCACTTCCCTCGCCCGAAAGGAGCGTCCGCTCATGACTCACGATGACGATCGGGGTCGGGCCTCCGCGCCGATTCGCCTCGGTGCCCTCGAGAAACAGGTGATGGGCCTGCTGTGGGACCATGAGCCGCTCACGGTTCGCCAGATCATCGAACTCTCGCAGACCGAACCCGCGTACACGACCATCGCCACCGTGCTGACGAACCTCGAGCGCAAAGGGCTCGTCAGCCGCGAGCGTCGTGGTCGCTCGGTCCTCCATGCTCCGCTCGTCAGCCGCGAGCAGCACACGGCGCGGACGATGCAGGCGGCGCTGATCGACGGCGGAGACCGTGCTGCCTCGATCCTCCACTTCGTTGAGGGCATCGATGCCGCCGACGTCCGGCTGCTGCGCAACTATCTCGACTCGAAAGATGCCGCCGAATGAGCCTGCTGATCGGCGGTGCATGCGTCGCCGCGCTCGCCTTCGTCCTCGCTTGGGCCGGTCCCGCCCTCGTTCGCTCTGCCGCGCCGGTTCTCATGCGTGTGCCGCGCGTGGCGGTGTTCGCTCTCCTGTCCCTGCCGCTGCTGTCCTGGGCTGTGGTGACCGCGCTCAGCCTCATGGCGGCTTGGCTGCTCAAAGGCCCCGATGTGCTGCCGGTGCGCATCGGTGATGTGTGTCAGCGCTGTCTTATCGCGGCGAGCCCGTTCGGCGGTGCTCAGATCGACACGCTCATCCCCGTTGTGCTCTTCCTCCTCCTGCCTCTGCTCGTCACCGTCGGATTCCTCATCCGCGGTGGGCTGCTGGCCAGACGGCGGCACCGTGAGAACGTTGCGACGGCTCGAATCCTCGGCCAGGAAGCCGTAGACGTCGAACTGGCCGGGCGGACCGTCAGGATGATCAGCGGCCACCGACATCTGGCCTTCTCCCTGCCGCGCAGGTACGGGGGAGTGGTGGTGTCTGAGAATCTGTGTTCGGCGCTGGAGCCCAGTGAGCTGACGGCAGTGCTCGAGCACGAGAGGGCCCATGTCGACCAGGGTCATCACGGGATCATGGCCCTGGTGGAGACCTTCGTGCGGCCGCTGCGGTTCATTCCGCTCTTCGCCGAGGTTGCTGCCTCGGTCCCGCTCTACCTCGAGATCGCGGCCGATGATCGTGCGCGGAAGGTCGCAGGGACTCCCGCGCTGGCCGGCGCTCTGCTCAAGATCGGGCCACATGTGGGGGAGGGTAGTCACCTCGGCGGTTCGTATGCGCTGAATATCGCCGGGCCTGACCGGGTCCGGCAGCTCGTCGCGCCCGTCAGGATGTCACCGGGGCTGCTGCCGACTGCGGCTCTGAGCAGTGCGCTGACCGCCTTCTGTGTCCTCTTCTCCTCGGTCATCGCCACCTACATCGGCGTTCTGCTCACCGGCTGCACCCTGCCTTGACGGTTCGGAAGCCATGGGGGCGCGGACAAGCAGGATTCTGTTTTCCTTCCGCACTCTCACAGTTGCAGCTCCTGGCCGACGCTGCGGGCATACCCCTCTTTGACGAGGTCGAGGTGGGTCCACGAATCGAGGGAAGCGACCTCGGCCAGGCTGCGCAGTGACTCGACGGCGGCGAGCACTTCGCCGGAGACATGGCCGTGGACGGTGGCGATGAAGTCGAAGCTGCCGTGGGTGCGAGCGGCGAAGTCGATGGCCGGTGTGGCCAGGATGAGCTCTCGGATTGCGTCGAGGTCACCACGGGCCGAGATCCCCAGACCGATGGAGAACCGGCTGCGTGAGATTCCGCCGGGTCGGATCGCCGAGATGCGGATGACACCTGCGTCGAGGAGCTTCGCCACCCGCTCTCTGACCGACGAGGGAGACAGATGGACCTCCTCGGACAGAGTCTTGAAGCTCGTGCGACCATCGCGCTGGAGCATCGCGATGATGGCGATGTCGATTGGATCCGGAGAGACGTCCTTGCGCGCGTTTGAGACGAAGAAGCCTTTGAGCACCTCGACATAAGTGGTCAAACGGATCGAGCGAACACCGGGGATCGCGCGCACGGCGGCGAGCATCTCGTCGAGTTCTCCGAGATCGCCGTGTCGGAACTCGACGACGATCGGGCGCATGCCGCTGACCAGTGAGACCAGCACAGCGTCGGAGTAGTCGGCGATCCGGTGTGCGATCGATGCCGCTGCCCCCTCGACGTCGAGCATCGCATGGACGAGCACCTCGTGGCCGGCGAATCCGGGATCCACCGCCGCCACGACTTTGACACCCTCTTCGTCGATGAGGCGACGCACCCGCTGTGAGGCGAGATCACGTGAGATTCCGAGCATGCGGGCAAGATCGAGGATGCTTGCGCGACCGTCGGACTGCAGCGCTCGCACGAGAGCAGCATCGAGGTCACCGAAGTCCCGCTGAGCATCAGCGCCCTCCGGAGTCGTCATCGGCAGGAATCTCCCTCGGTCGTCCGCGGCGGCTCGGAACAATTCCGAAACCATGATTCGGTCGATTCTATCTCGCAGAAATTCGGTTGCGGTCCGTCTTGAACAGAGGAAATGAGCGAAATGTCGAATTCCATCGTCAGAAGCGCGGGCAAATGGACCCCTGGGTCGGTCGCATCCCTGTCGAACATATGCAAAAGCACCTATATTCGGCGAAGGCACACAACATGCCTGCGAATCACATTCGAGCAAGGGAGCTCCGCATGCCTTCCACGCACCCGGGCCAGGCCAAGACACATCGCAAAGCATTGAAATCGGGCTTCGCGGCCGCCGTCGGCACCACCGTCGAATGGTACGACTTCTACGTCTACGCCACCGCCGCGGCCATCGTCTTCCCCCAGGTGTTCTTCCCCGAGGTCGACAGATCGCTGGGAACTCTCGCCTCCTTCGGCACCTACGCCGTGGCCTTCTTCATGCGTCCTCTGGGCGGAATCATCTTCGGCCACGTCGGCGACCGTCTCGGTCGCAAGCCCGCGCTGACGATCACCCTGCTCATCATGGGTGTGGCCACTGTCCTCGTCGGCTGTCTGCCCGACTACGCCACAGCCGGCATGCTCGGCCCCGTCCTCCTCATCGTTCTCCGGATGTTCCAGGGGCTGGCCGTGGGAGGCGAGTGGGGCGGAGCGAGCCTCATGTCGGTCGAATCCGCGCCCGAGAAGTGGAAGACCTTCTACGGCGGGTTCACCCAACTGGGAAATCCGCTCGGCGCCCTGCTGTCCTCAGCGGCCTTCTGGGCCCTGGCCGCGGCCGGTGACGATGTGCTCATGACCTGGGGATGGAGGATCCCATTCCTGTTCTCCGTCATCCTCATCGGCGTCGGCATCTGGGTGCGACTGCGCATCGAGGAGACACCGGTATTCGAGCAGGAAGCCACGCGAGAGAAGGATTCGACACCGATCCTCTACGCGCTCAAGTTCAATTGGCTGCCCATCCTCATGGGGATGGGAATCATCGCCATGTCCTCGGGCGGCTACGTCATCGCCACGACCTTCATCCAGAACTATGCCACCGGCCCAGATGTCGCCATCGGAGCCGACACCGTCCTGGCGGCCATGACCGTTGCCTCCTTCGTCGAGGCGGTCGTCACCCTGCCGTTGGCGGCGCTCGGCGACAAGTGGGGAGGCAAGATGCTCATGTACCTCGGCATCGGATTGTCCTTCGCCACCATGATCCCGCTCATCCTCTCCATCGAGGCAGGAGACGTCGCCGTGATGTTCGTCCTCGTCTCCGTCATCCGACTGACGCTCTCGGGTGCCTGGGCTCCGCTCTCGGCCCTCATGGCCCACATGTTCCGCCCGCAGGCCCGCTACACCTCGATGTCTCTGTCCTACGGTCTCGGCGCTGCCATCTGGGGCGGACTCTCGCCGGCGATCGCCAGCGGCCTCATGGCCTGGACGGGCAGCATCTGGTCGGTCGTCGCCTTCTTCGGACTGCTCTCGGTCGTCGCCTGGCTCGGCACGGCCTTCGCCCCACAGCACCGGGATGCCGTCGACGCGGCAGCACCGACCACCGATTCGACCCACCAACCCCTAGGAGATCACTGATGCGCAGACTAGCCACCTTCGACGACCGCGATTCGCAGCCGACGATCGTCACCGCCGATCACATCCACACCGTCGATGACGCGAATCCGGGCGCAGAGGCGATGTTCATCGCCGGGGGAATGATCAGGGCCATCGGCTCCCGTGCCGAGGTGGAGGCGGCCGCATCCGGGACCGACCCTGTGCGCATCGACCGGCCCGGGGCCACGATCGTGCCCGGCTTCGTCGACGCCCACGCCCACCCGCTGATGTACGGGCAGATGCTCACCTGGATCGACGTCTCCCCGGAGAAGGCAGGCACGATCCCGGAGATCGTCGAACTCATGCGCGAGGGCGCGAAGAGGTTGCCCGCAGGAACACCCATCCGCGGGTACGGCTACGAGCAGCGCAACCTCGCTGAGCGGAGACACCCGCGCAAGGAGGAGCTCGACGAGATCGCCACTGACCGCGAAGTCTACATCATGAACTCTTCCGGACACGGGGGAGTGGTCAACTCCTTCACCTTCGAGAAGTTCGGCATCACGAAGGAGACGCCGAATCCCGAAGGCGGAGAATTCTTCCGCGACGCCGACGGTAAGCTCACCGGCGAACTCTCCGATGCCGCCTGCAATGTCCTCACCGGACTCCACGGAGTCAAGATCGGCCATCACGGACCGAACTTCCACCTCGGCGACGAGGCGGCCGAGCACCAGCACCAGCTCGACCTCGTCCAGCGAGAATTCCTGGCGGGCGGCGTCACCGCCCTCGGCGATGCGCAGGTGTCGAAGCGCGAATTCGCCGCCTACCTGACGATGGTCGACCGGGGAGCGCTGGACATGCGGGTGTCTATGTACTTCCTCTCCCACCTCCTCGACCAGGTCATCGACCTCGGCCTGACCGGTCCCTTCGGCAATGCCTTCCTCTCTGCGGCTGGGATCAAACTCTATGCTGACGGCACCCTGGGCGGCTGGACCGCCTACTTCCCCGAAGGCTATGTGGGCGATCCCTGCCGCACCGGCCAGCTCTACCACGACCCGAGGGAATACACCGAACTGCTCTCCCGAGCCCATGCGAATGGACTGCAGACGGCCACGCATGCTCAGTCCCCGACCGCCATCGCCATGGTCGTCGACGCCGTTGAAAAGGCCCTGGAAGAGCGGCCGGATGCCGATGCCCGTCACCGGATCGAGCACTGCGGACTGCCGACCGAGGCAGACATCGCGCGGATGGCGGAGCTCGGCATCCGGCCGGTCAACCAGACACAGCACTACTTCAACTGGGGCGAAGGCGTCGAACAGGCCATCGGCACCCCGGGAGAGCGGTTCAACCCTCTCGGCGAATTCCTCGCCGCGGGTGTCCCCTCCACCATCTCCTCCGATGCCCCCGTCGCCGAACCGCGACCGCTCGAAGCGATCCAGGCTGCGGTGACCCGGGTGACGCGGCGCGGCGCCAAGCTCGGACCCGACAGCCTGCGGATCACCGCCGCCGAGGCGCTGAAAGCCCACACCCTGGAAGGAGCGACTTCGCTGGGTCGAGACAACGAGTTCGGCTCGCTGAGTGTCGGCAAACGTGCGGACTTCGTCGTCCTCGACGCCGACCCACTGGCTGTCGACCCGGCAGAGATCGCCGGCATCAGGGTCCGTGAGACCTGGGTCGACGGCATCAGCCGTCACTTCGCCGAAGGCCCCACCTCCAGTGATCATCATCGTCCGATGGAAGAGGTCTGAGCCATGCACGAACAGCTGACGAAGACGGAGAAGCGCAGAACCACAGGGTGGGTGGTCATGGAGGCGCTGCGCTCCTTTGGTGTCGACACGGTCTTCGGGATCCCCGGAACCCACAACCTCGAGTTCTACCGTCCGCTCGAGGCGCTGGGAATCCGTGCCGTCACGGCCCGACACGAACAGGGCGCCGGATATGCCGCAGACGGGTGGTCGCTGCAGACAGGGCTGCCGGGAGTCGTGCTCACCACCAGCGGGCCCGGGCTGCTCAACGCACTCTCGGCGGCCGGGACCGCCTTCTGCGAGTCCCGGCCCATGATCATCCTCGCCCCGGGCCCGGCCAGGGGTGCGGAGTTCGCCGACGCGGGCACCCTGCATGAGACGAAGGACCAGCTCGCGGCCGCCTCGGCGATCGTCGAATGGGGACGCCGGGTGAGCACCGCCGCCGAGGCGGTGACCGCCGTCCACGACGCCTTCGCGCTCTTCTCCTCCTCGCGGCCGCGCCCGGTCTACATCGAGATCCCGCTCGACCTGCTCGTCGAGGTCACCGACCTCGACGAGCACCTCGTCACGGCCCGCACCGCCGACCCCGTGCCCCTGCCGCCGGAGCAGAGCATCGCCGAGGCGGCGAAACTCCTGAGCGCCGCCCACAGGCCGGTGATCCTCGCCGGCGGCGGTGCACGCGGTGCCGCGGGCCCGATCCGGAAGCTTGCCGAACAGTTGGCTGCCCCCGTGGTCACGAGCCTCAACGGCAAGGGCGTCCTCGATGAGCATCACCCGCTGTCGCTGGGGTCGAACCTGCGGCTGAACAGCGTCCGCGAGCATGCCAGGAACGCGGACGTGCTGCTCGTCATCGGAGCGAAGCTCGGCGATGCCGAACTCTGGGTCGATCGTCTCGATGCGCAGGGCACAGTCATCCGGATCGATATCCTCGACACGCAGATCGACAAGAACCAGACTGCCGATCTCGGTCTCGTCGGTGATGCTAATGCGGTAGTCACCGCGATCGTCGAGTCAATCGGAGCGGCACCAACACTCGTAGAATCTCCGAATTCTGACGTCGAGGAATTGGTAGTTGAGCTGCTGGCGGCGGCACAGAACGAATGTGCAGAACTCTCACCGGTCAATACCGCAATCTCTGCCGATATCGCCTCCGCATTGCCCGCCGACGCGATCGTCGCCACCGATTCCTCGCAGATCGCCTATGGAGGACTGTTGAATACGCTCAAGGTCGTGAGGGCAAATTCGACGCCGTACATGGGCACCTTCGCAACACTGGGCTATGGGCTGCCAGCAGCTTTGGGTGCGCGCATCGGTGCCCCACACCGTCCGAGCTTCGTCGTCATCGGCGACGGTGCGCTGATGTTCTCCGTGCAGGAATTCATCACCGTCGTCGAACAGGACGAAGATGTCACCGTCATCGTTCTGGACAATGGCGGCTATGGAGAGATCCGAGCCAATGAAGCCGATATCAGCATCGCGCCCATCGGAGTCGACCTCGTCCAACCGGACTGGCCAGCCCTCGCGCAGGCGTTCGGAGGCAACGGCAGACATGTGAACTCGACCGTCGAATTAGCCGCCGCCGTTGACACTGCTCTCTCCATGGGTGGACTCCAACTCATCCACCTCGACCCCACCGAATACACGTCTGAGGAGAACAAATGACAGATCACCCGATCGCAGTTTTCACCGACGTCGACGACACCGACATCAGACCTGCTATCACGATGCTTGAGAATGCTGGTTTCGAAACTCGAGTGCTTCGAACACGCGACTCTCACAAGATCATCGCGGGGCCGAAGGGGCGCAGGCGCTTCTGCCGGGCTACTCGCCGATCACTCGAGAAGTCATCGAGGCGCTGCCTGAGCTGAGAATCATCTCTCTTATGTCCATGGGGACGGACAGTGTCGACATTGAAGCTGCGAGTGAACACGGAATCTGGGTGACGAACGTCCCCGGAGCCGCCACCGAGGAAGTCGCCACCCATGCTCTGACGACCGTGCTCGCCCACCTGCGCCGCCTTCCCTTCTACACCGCCTCGGCGAACCCCACCGACTGGAACGCACGGTCGGCGCTCGCCCCCCGGCGAGTGAGCGAGCTGACTCTGGGCATCATCGGTCTCGGCCGCATCGGACGGGAGCTCGCGCGACAGTCCTCGGCGCTGTTCGGATCCGTCATCGGCTCCGATCCGTACCTGCCAGACACCGAGGAAGTTCGCGCCGATCTCGACGCACTGGGTGTGCGACGAGTCGACCTCGACGAAGTGCGCGTGAGCGCCGATGTGCTCTCGCTGCATCTGCCGCTGACCGACGACACGGAGAACATGGTCGACGCGGAGTTCCTCGCCAGAATGGCCGAGGGATCGCTGATCGTCAACGTCTCCCGCGGAGGCGTCATCGATCACGCTGACTTAGCGAGCGCACTCGACTCCGGCCGACTCGCAGGGGCCTGCCTCGACGTCCTCGACGTGGAACCGCCGACTCCGGACCACCCGCTGCTGGGGCGAGATGAAGTCCTGCTCACTCCGCACATCGCCTACTACTCCGATCGCACCGCGGTCGAGTACGTGCGCATCCAGGCGCAGAATGCCATCACCCTGTTCGAGACCGGACGCCCGGATTCGCCCGTGAACACTCCTGCAGACCGACCCGAAGGCACGCATGACCTCTCCTGATGACTCGACCCCGTTTCCCGAAGACGCCCTCCCCGGCGACGCCAAGACGACCGCCAGGGAATGGATCGACGCCCACCTCGATGAGCTGGCCGAGTGGCACACCCACATCTGGGAGCTTGCCGAACCGGCCTGGCGCGAATACCGGTCCCAAGCCTGGTATGTGAAGAGGCTGCGCGAATCCGGCTTCATCGTCGAGGACGGCTCGGCCGGGATGCCCACCGCGTTCTGCGCCGAGTGGTCCAATGGCGAGGGGCCGACGCTGCTGACCTACGCCGAATACGATGCAGTGCCCGGAAACAGTCAGGCCGCGACGACGCATGAGCAGCCGCGAGCCGGACTCAGCCGCTTCGCCCCAGGACACACCGACCCGCACTCGGCGCTGGGGCTCTCGACCCTCGCCGGCCTGTTGGCCACGAAGCATGCGATGGAGGTGCACAACCTCGGCGGGCGGCTGAAGTACACGGGTGAGCCGGCGGAGAAGATGCACGGCTCGAAGGTCGTCCACGGACTGCGCGGCTACTACGACGATGCGGACGCGATCGTGTCCTTCCATCCCTTCTACATGCTGCCGCTTTGCAACACCGCCCGTTGGGACACCCACTGCGGTGCCTACTATTCCAAGGTGTACAGCTTCGTCTGCGACCACCCGGAGACCTGGCAGCTCTCGAGCGCCGACCCGAACTCGCCGATCCCCGCCTCGCACTCCGCCGCCCGGGCACCGGGAGCCAATGTGGCGCTGTCGCAGATGTACACGTCCAGTCGGATGATGCTCGACTCGATGCTGCCGGCCACCGGCGGGTGGAGCTTCTCCGACGCCATCCTCACCGAGGGGCAGGCCACCGCCGACAACCTGCCGCAGCGGGTGGCCAGGCTGCAGTATTCATGGCGAACCCCCGATGTCGAGATGGCCGAGCACGTCCTCGCCGTCCTCGACCGCAATGCCGCGGCCGCCGCCTCCATCGCCCACTGCGAGGTCGAAGAACGATGGGTGGCCCGAAGCCGGCCCGGCCGGGCGAACCATGTGCTCGCCGAGGTGCTCTATTCCAACCTTGAACAGATCGGACCGCCCGAATACGGGCCGGAGGCCGTGGAGACGGGGCAGGCGATACAGACCGCTCTCGGAGTCGAGCCGATGGAGAAGCCGTTCCTGGCCGCCACCGAAGAGCTCATCGAACCGCAGGAAGCCGAACGCATCCTGCGTGAGCAGATGCCGGCGTGGCAGAGGAACTGGACCAGCGACGACTACGTCGAGATGTCGCATTACGCTCCGCTGGTGCGCTTCTACATCGCCCGGCCGACACTTGCTCCCAGCGGCGATGGTCGCCCGTATCCGCCGTGGGCGATGAACGCCCTCGGCGGTATCCCCTCGACGATCACACCGACGATCGAGACTGCCGGAAAGACGATTGCGGGAACGTTCCTCGACCTGCTGCAGCGGCCCAAGCTGCTGTCCGACGCGAAATCGGAATTCGACCGGCGGGTCGGGGCCGAGCCGATGCCGCCCCTGCTGCCCGACGACTTCGCGGCACCTGTTGACCTGCCCTGGCCTGACTACAGATGGAACGGCTCTCAGTGACGGTAGTGCCGTTGGACTCGCCGGTCATCTGTAGGCAGCGGCGTTGTTGATGTCCGGTCACTGAGGAAGGCTTCAGTTCTCTCTTCGGTGCCCGGAGTGTGGCCATTGTGTGTTGGCACAAAAGAAATGCACAATAGAATGCATGTGCGAATATGACGGCGCGGTGCAGGACAGCGAGTACCAGCCTCCGGCGTGGATGATCCGCTACCGAAACTTCAAAACTCTGTGTTCCTATGTCTGTGGTGAGTTCATCCGCTTCTATCTCACCACCGGCTGCGATCAGATCAGCTACACGCATTCTCAGATCACCGAGGGTCTGCCGAACTACTCGTGCCGCCTGACCTCCGTCGACGAGGCGGTTCTGCTGCTGCCTCTCGACGACTGGGTCGGGCGGATGGACGAGGTGCGTCCCCTGGTGCGGGCGTGGCTGGGGGAGCATTCGGACCTCAAGGGGTGTCGGCCGGAGAAGTCGCACTATCAGGGCGACCGCTTTTGGTTCACCCGCTGGCAGGAGGCCAACCCGTGGTGACAGACGGAACCGGTAGAATCCGAGCATGCGCAAACGTGTGATCGTGTTCGTCGTGGCGGCCTTGGCGGTGCTCGGGCTCATCGCCAGCATGCTGGGCAGCGTGCCTGCCTGAGTCGCTTCCCGATGTAGGCAGGGCTGACGAGAAGCGACTCGAGTGTCGCTTCGGGGCCGATGCGGATCCGTGCGCCGGTTCCTAACGTGGAGAGTGTCAACGACGGCGAGGACATGCGATTGTCCTCATGAAACAGGACACCCACCATGCCTCATCAACAGAACTCTGCGGACGAGCGGTTCTCTTCCACGTCGACCCGACTCGGCCCCACCAGACAGCGGCACCGGCTCGGCCTGCCTCTCATCGCAATTGCGGGGCCCGCGTGTCTGGCAGCACCGCAAGCGGTGCTCCATGATCTCCGGCACCATAGCGTGGGCGCTGAAGACGTTGTTCCGGCGTCTACGGCACGGTGAGCAAGGCTGAGCGATCTGACTGAAACGGCTGAGTGAGCGCGCCTCCATGTATCTCCTGTGGTCACGCGTTCGCGCCGGTTCGTTCAGGGACTCGGTTGGCCGCCATTGACGTTGAGGGTCTCACCGATGACGTAGCTCGACTCCGACGAGGTGAGGAAGACGTAGGCGGGAGCCAGCTCCGTCGGCTGCCCCGCCCTTCCGAGCGGAGTGTTCTTCCCGAAGTGCGGCAGGGCGTCCTTCGGCTGGCCGTCGGAGACCTGCAACGGAGTCCAGATCGGTCCCGGGGCCACAGAGTTCACTCGGATTCCCCTCGGTGCGAGTTGAGTGGCCAGTCCCTTGGTGAAATTGTTGATTGCCGCTTTCGTCGACGCATAGTCGATGAGGCGGGCGGAAGGCGAATATGCCTGTACGGAGGTGCTGTTGACGATCGTCGACCCGGGCTCGAGATGCTCGAGCGCGGACTGGGAGACCCTGAACATCGCGTGGATGTTCGTCCGGAAAGTGTCTTCCCACTGCTCATCCGTGAGGTCGGCGATGTCTTCGACGGCGATCTGCCGCCCGGCGTTGTTGACCAAGGCGTCTAGTCCGCCCAGCTCTTCGGCCGCCTGGCGGACGACCTCCCGGCAGTAGTCAGGATCGGACAGGTCTCCGGGCAGAGGTACGGCCTTGCGACCGGCACGGCGGATGACCTCGCAGACGTGTTGGGCGTCCTCCTCCTCGGCGGGCAGATACGCCAGGGCGACATCGGCACCCTCTCGGGCGAAGGCGATCGCGACGGCGGATCCGATTCCCGAGTCCGAGCCGGTGATGAGCGCCCTGCGCCCGCGGAGCCTGCCTGTGCCGGTGTAGCTGTCCTCACCGCGATCTGTGCCGGGAATGAGATCGGCGTCGAGTCCCGGTTCCGGCTGGTCCTGCTTCGGAGGTGTGATGTCAGGATATCGAGTGGCGGGGTCCTGGAAGGTCAGTTGGTCGATCATCGTCTTCTTCCTTGCACATAGGAGGCACCTGGGCGGCAATCAGGCCGGTCTCAGGAATTCTGTTTCGTCTTCCGCTTGCTCTCTTTCTCCAGTGCATCGACAAGTTCCTTCTTCGTCATCGTCGACCTTCCAGAGATGTTCAGCGATTTCGCCTGCGCGTAGAGGTGCTCCTTCGACGCGTTCGCATCGACTCCGCCGGCCGTTGCGCGATTGGTGTTCTTCCCGCCTGAGCTCTGCGCGTCCGAGGGTCCAGGCGAATCTTTCGCCACCCATCTGTCGCCGACCTTCTCGAAACTGTGTTTGAGGGCGTCGTAGGCGACCTGATGAGCTCGCTTCTCATCCCCGTAGTGGTCGAAGGCCGAGTCGTAGGCCTTTGCGAAGGTTCGTTGGGCTTTCTGGCTCGACTTCTCCAAGGTCGAGGGCAGTTCGCCGTCCTTCGGCTTTCCCGTCTTCGTCGTCTTCGGCATGGTGTGAACAGCTCCTATCGTGTCAGCGTCGTCAGCTGCATTGGGGTCGGCTTGTGTTCAGGTCGGAGGACGGCCACTCTCGTCGCCGCCTCAGCCGGTGCGCTTCTTCGTCCGCTCTGTCTTCTCGAGCGTCTGACGCAGCAAGAGGTAGGCCTTCGGAGTCTTCGACGTCGGCTCGAGGAAGTAGGACTTCTCGAGCATGATGGGGTCGATTTCGTCGCTGGGCACGAATTGGAGGACGTCGATGTCGTCGTAGTCGACGGTCTGACCGCATTCCTCGCAGCGATGCTGATTGCGGATCCGCCCTCCGTCCTTCACCTGGACCTGGTGCATCCTGACGTCGTGGTTCTCCGTGGCCGAGTACAGCTTCACGGGCACATTCACGAGGCCGAAGGCGATGGATCCGGTCCAGATAGCTCTCATGCCCCCATTGAAACGCAGGATTCGGGCACTGGCTACCCCCATCGACGAGCTCAGAGCGTCTGGCCCCGGGCTTCAGTCGGACTCTCGGGCTCTGCGTGCTGAGGCGACGTCGTCGACGATGACGACGATGTGGCGCAAGCTCGTGATGAGGGAGCCGTAGAGCGGCCAGGTGGTCTTCGGGAGCGTCTGATCCTGTGAGATATCGGCTGAGAGCTGCTCGAGCCTGTCGAAGACCGGTTCGACCTCACTGTCGGGATCGGCGATGGCCCGTCCGGCATCGGCCACGATCGATGCCCACTCCTCACGGAACTGCGTGTTCCATTCCGTTTCCGACGACGATGCCTCTCGGAGAGTACGGGCAAGGTTCCGCAGGTGTGAGATGCCTTCGTCGACTCTGAGCAAGATGCTCTCATAGCCTTCCTCCTCGTCGTGCGGGGCACTTTCCGGTGCGGCAGGTCGGCCGTGAGAGCTGCCGATACGCATGGCTGTGCGGGGGTTGATGCGTCTGCTCTCGCGGGCGAATCGCACGGTCTGCCACGCCGACTCAAGCTCTCGGCTCATGGCCTCCGTGCGCTCGAACCATTCCTGTGCGGAATCAGAGTCCCATGTGTGGGAGAACTGATTCGACATGTCGGTGAGCACTTCGCCCATCTGCCGGTTGACGCTGTCGATATAGCGGGCCGCTTGTCGATCCCGCAGCGGTGGGATCATGAGGAGGTTGACGGCGAGGCCGAAGGCCACCCCGAGGGCGAGTTCGAGGAGTCGATCGACGAGCAGCGGCTGCTGAGAATCGAATCCGGAGCCGAGGATGAAGATCGCGGTCGTCGCAATCGCCACACCTTCGTCACGGATCCACGAGAGGCGGGCACCGGCCAGACCGACGAACATCGCCAGAGCGAAAGTCCAGATACCGACACCGAGGTAGTTGCCGATGAGGAAGGACACGCCAACTCCGATCGTCGACGCGATCGTCGTCTGCACTCCTCGAGAGAACGACCTGTAGACGGTGGCGTGGACTGTCAGCAAAGCAGTCCACGGAGCGAGGAAGGGCATCTGGCTCTCGAGCACGGCGTCGGAGAACCACCATGCGCCCGTGGCCGCGATCACTCCCTTGGCGATCTGCAGCAGGTCGGTGGCGAACTCCGGTTGCCGGAGGTATTCCGCCACTGAGCGTTGGTGGGGCATCGTCGGCTCCTTTGGATCGATGTTCCGCTGAGACGCATTCAACTCAGGAAAGCAGTCTAGGGGTCGTCGCCCTCCTGCGGGAGCGGTCCCGGATGGGTGTGCAGACTCTCCCTGCGAGGGCACTCCGATTCGGAGGCGATAGAGTGAGCGGATGTCTCCTTTGAGAGTTTCTCCTGCCAGTCACATCAGCCGTCGAATCGTGCCCTGGGCGGTCGCCGGACTGGCCAGTGCCGTGCCGGCGACCATCGCAGCTTCGATGGTCATCGACCTGATCCAGAAACGGGGACGCAAAACGCGCACCGCTCCGCGTCCGGGAACCTTCAGCTCAACGGTCGAAGAGTCAGAGCTCAACATCTACACCGATGGTTCCACCCTGTACGAGGCCATGATCGATGCGATCGATTCGGCGCGTGATTCGATCCTCATGGAGACATTCATCTGGAAGAACGACGAGGTGGGCCAGAGGTTCATCGACGCATTCAATGCGGCGGCGGATCGCGGAGTGGAGATCCACCTCATCTACGACGGGTTTGCGAACCTCACGATCCCGTCGTCCTTCTACCAGCAGCTGTCGGAACTTATCCATGTCCTGCGCCTGCCGACAGTGGCGCGGCAGTTCTGGCGGGGGCCCCTGCGCCATTCGGGATTCAACCATTCGAAGATCCTCGTCATCGACGATGATGTGGCCTTCGTCGGCGGATTCAACATCGGCTCCCTCTATGCCCGTCACTGGCGCGATACCCATCTGCGCTCGGTCGGTCCGGGAGCATGGGGGCTGCGACAGACGATCGCGCAGGTGTGGAATGAGTTCCACGACACCGACGAACAGATCGCCTGGGTCCCGCCCGAAGTGTGGGAGTCGAAGCTGCGAGTCGCTGCCAACCTGCCCATCCACCTCGTCTACCCGATCCGGAGCATGTACCTCAACGCCTTCGCTCGCGCACAGAAGCGAATCTGGCTGACGACTCCCTACTTCATCCCTGACCAACAGCTTCTGCAGGCGCTGATCGAGGCGGCTGACAGGGGAGTCGATGTGCGGGTGATGGTTCCGCAGGAATCCAATCACATCCTCGGGGACTGGCTCTCCCGGGGATTCTTCGAACAGATGATCAACTCGAAGGTCACGGTCCTGCTCTACACCGCGAGCATGATCCATTCGAAGGTCGCCACCGTCGACGGTGATTGGTCGACGGTGGGCACGGCGAATATCGACCGACTGTCGTTGACATTCAACTACGAGACCAATGTCGAAGTCATCGACAGCGCCTTCGCCGCTGAGATGGAGAAGGTGTTCGGCAGAGATTCCGTGCACTGTGTGGAGCTCGGCACGGATTGGCTCGACCGGCATCAGCTGGTCAAGCTCGCCGAACGGGCGCTCGTGCCAATGCGCCCCTGGCTGTGAGGAACGCCGCTCCCCACCCGGCCTGAAGAGCCAGCCGGCCGGAAGAGAGCCAAGACCGCGCAGACGCGGCGGAGCGCTTCCGCACCTCTGTCGCAGACCTGTTCTGCCCAGTACCGTGAGAGAAGATGCGTGGGCAGAGGCACGAACACTGTGCAGGAGGAGGTGCCCAATGGCACGCCGCGAGCAGAAGGTGACGGTCGAGCGCCATCGGCTGACATTGAGCAATCTGGACAAGGTCCTCTACCCGGAGACCGGCACGACCAAGGGCGAGATCCTCGACTATTGTGCCAAGATCGCCCCGCACCTCATCCGCCATTCCCGGGACCGGATCGCTACACGCAAACGCTGGGTCGACGGAGTCGGCACTCCCGATGACCCCGGGGATGTGTTCTTCGAGAAGAACCTGCCCGAATCCGCTCCGTCGTGGATCCGAACACGCGCGATCCGACATTCCACCGGCACCAAACGATATCCCCTGGTCAACGATCTTGCGACGCTGACGTATCTCACGCAGATGGCCGCGCTCGAGATCCATGTCCCCCAGTGGACGGTGAGTGCGGGGGCGAAGGATCCCGGCACGATCGATTCCGAGAGCAGGTACCCTGACCGGATGGTCTTCGACCTCGACCCGGGCCCAGGACGCGATTTGGCCGACTGCATCGATGTGGCTCAGCTCGTCCGCGAACTGCTCGAGGGCATGGGACTCGACGCATACCCGGTGACCAGCGGGTCCAAAGGCATCCACCTCTATGCACCGCTGGACGGGTCGGCAAGCTCGCAGGAGGTCTCCGGTGTCGCCCATGAACTCGCCCGCAGCCTCGAAGCCGATCACCGGAAGCTCATCGTCTCAGCGATGAAGAAGACGCTGCGGGAGAACAAGGTGCTCATCGATTGGTCGCAGAACTCGGCGTCCAAGACCACCGTGGCTCCGTATTCCCTGCGCGGACGCTTCACCCCGACTGTCGCCGCTCCCCGCAGTTGGGACGAATTCGACGACCCGGCAACCGTCGAGCAGGTGCGCTTCGAGGAGGTCCTCGACCGGATCGACGATGTGGGCGACCTCCTCGAAACCCTCGTCGAGGCGGTCGGAGGAATCGCCTCGGCGCCGGAGTCCGAAGCGGATCCGGAGTCCCACGCGAACTCGAAGTCAGAAGAGACCCCGGAAGCCGAGCGCGACCGGTTGGAAATCTACCGGTCCAAACGGGATCCGAAGCGCACGAGCGAACCCGTCCCAGCGAAACAGGGAACGAGCGGAGACGAACTGAGTTTCGTCATCCAAGAACACCACGCGAGGAGCCTCCACTGGGACTTCCGACTCGAACACGATGGGGTATTGGTTTCCTGGGCGCTGCCGAAGGGACCGCCGACCGACCCGGGGAAGAACCACCTGGCGGTCCAGACCGAGGACCACCCCCTCGAATACGGCAGCTTCGAAGGCACGATCCCGAAGGGGGAGTACGGTGCCGGCGACGTCGAGATCTGGGACTCGGGAACCTGCGACATCGAGAAGTGGAACGAAGGCAGGGAAGTCATCGCGGTCCTCTATGGACGTGACGACGGCGGCCTCGGGGGAGTGCAGCGGTTCGCGCTGTTCAACACCGGGAGCCACGGCCCGAACAAGGATCCCGAGAAGAACTGGATGATCCATCTCATGGAGGACGAGCCGAAGAAGGCGGCCCCCTCCGCCGGTCGCAAGCGGGCGGCCCTGCCTGCGGATCTGTCTCCGATGCTCGCGAGCGTCGGAGACATCGACTCCGTCCGGCGGGAGGCAGAGGACTGGGCGTTCGAGATGAAGTGGGACGGCATCCGTGCCCTGGCAAGG
Source organism: Brevibacterium siliguriense (assembly GCF_900105315.1). Taxonomy (NCBI): domain Bacteria; kingdom Bacillati; phylum Actinomycetota; class Actinomycetes; order Micrococcales; family Brevibacteriaceae; genus Brevibacterium; species Brevibacterium siliguriense. Next base: position 1,430,516 of record NZ_LT629766.1, read on the forward strand.
GTGCAGCCGGGCGACGCGGACCGCAGCAGCGTCGAGCTGACCAGCCGCAACGGTCGAGACATGACGAACACCTACCCGGAGCTTCGCGAACTGGCCGAGTGTGTTGATGTCGACTGCATCCTCGACGGGGAGATCGTCGCCCTCGGGCGGGGCAGCCGACCGGACTTCGGGGGCCTCCAGCGCAGAATGGGGTTGAGCCGGGACAGCGATGTCGAACGGGAGCAGCGACGCACACCCGTCTACCTCATGCTCTTCGACGTCCTCCACGCGGACGGAACCTCGCTGCTGCGCGCCCCCTATACGCAACGGCGCGAACGTCTGTTCGACCTCGTGACCGAGAGCGAGCACATCCAAATTCCCGACACGTTCGAGGGAAGCGTCGACGCCGCCTTCGAGTCCAGCCGGAAGCTCCGACTCGAAGGAGTGATGGCAAAACGGACCGACAGCGTCTACCTCCCCGGAAAACGCACCCGCACCTGGGCCAAGCTCAAGCACGCCTCGACGCGCGATGTCATCATCGTCGGCTGGCGCACCGGAGAAGGCGAACGCGCTGACAGCTTTGCCTCACTGCTGGTCGCCGCCCACGACGACGGACTCCACTACCTGGGCCGCGTGGGTACCGGGTTCGACGGCGAGGCATTGCAGAGTCTGCGGGCCCGACTCGATCGCCGGTCACGGAAGACGCCGGCGCTCACGGTGCCTGCCGCCGAATCGCGAGATGCCCACTGGGTGCGCCCCGACCTCGTCGGGGAGGTCCGGTTCTCGGGCCTGACCGAGGCCGGTCGCCTGCGGCACCCTGTATGGCGCGGCCTGCGCTCCGACATCGACGCGGAGGATGTGCGGGTCTGAACACCATGCAGTCCTCTCAGACCGAACGGAACGTTCCCGCATCGGCCGCAGCCCAGTCTCGGCTCCAGGACTGGGGAGGCTGTGCCAGCAGCTCTCCCGGCTCGAGCCAATCGTAGAGTTCGGCGTATGAAAGGTGTTCGTTGCGGCCGGTATTGCGATGGAGCTGCTGTGGGGACAGCTCGGAAGGATCGCTGACGCCCATGGACGCCATGATCTCCACGGCCTGCTGCACGGTTGCCTCCTGATAATTCCGCACCCGCTCACTCTTGTCATCCACATGCAGGGCCCTCTGCCGCTTGGGGTCCTGGGTGGTGACACCGACCGGGCACTTCCCGGTATGGCAGATCTGAGCCTGAATGCAGCCGACTGCCATCATCATGGCGCGGGCTGAGTTCGTATAGTCTGCTCCCTGGATGAGTCGTTTGACGATGTCATTGCCCGCAGCGACCTTACCGCTGGCGCCGATGCGGATCCGATCTCGCAGGTCTGTTCCCACCAGCGCATTATGGACGGTGAGCAGGCCGTCGGTGAGAGGAGTGCCCACATGATCCTCGTATTCCAACGGAGCAGCACCCGTGCCGCCTTCGGAACCGTCGACGATGATGAAGTCGGGTGCGGTACCGACTTCGAGCATTGCCTTGCAGATAGCGAGCACATCCGTGCGGGATCCTACGCAGAGTTTGAACCCCGTGGGTTTGCCGCCTGAGAGCTCGCGCATCCGGGCGATGAACTCGATGAGTTCGACCGGGGTGCTGAAGACGCTGTGGGCGGCTGGGCTCACGCATTTCTCTCCTTGCGGGACGCCTCGAGTCCGGGCGATCTCAGCATTGACCTTGGCAGCGGGCAGGACGCCTCCGATACCGGGCTTCGCGCCCTGACTCAGTTTGAGCGAGACGCATCTGACCTGGTCGCGGGAGCTCTGGTCGGCGAACTGGGCGGGGTCGAAGTCGCCGATATCGGTCCTGGCACCGAAATAGCCCGCCCCGATCTCCCAGACGAGGTCACCTCCGTTTTCGAGGTGGTAGTCGGAGATCCCGCCCTCACCGGTGTCATGGGCGAAGCCGCCGAGGTCGGCGCCGCGGTTGAGCGCCCTGACGGCATTCGGCGACAAAGAGCCGAAACTCATGGCTGAGACGTTGAGCAGAGCCATGTCGTACGGCTTCGCACAATCGGGTCCGCCCACCTGCACGCGAGGCGGCCGTTCCGGAACTGCGACAGGTGCGGTGGAGTGGATGAGGAACTCATAGCCGAGGGAGTTGACGTCCCGTTCGGTACCGAAAGCCAACTCTCCGTGGATTCCCTTCGCCCGTTCGTAGACGAGGGAGCGGATGTCCCGGTCGAATGGCCGTCCGTCCCAGTTGCGTTCGATGAAGTACTGCTGGAGTTCGGGTCGGAGGGTCTCCAACAGGAATCGCAGATGACCGACGACCGGGTAGTTGCGCAGAATCGAGTGTTTGCGCTGCAGCAGGTCGTACACGGCCACACCGACGATGACGAGCACCACCGCAGCGAGGACCCACCACGCCCACGGTCCTGCCGAGGCGGCCCAAGCCGCCGCAACGAGCGCGATGAGTGTCGACGTGATCATCAGGAACCGTCCCATGAGTCCTCCTCAGACTGGAATCCGAGCCGAGACTGAGCCGCCCCGCTCGTACATTCCATCGTGGACCTCCGACCGGTGCTTGGGAAGCGGCGGCGACGTGAGGGGAAAGTCTGTGTGTCTGCCGTCACCATCGACAGTCGGGCGGATCAGTCCGTGGGCCGCTGCAGGCGGATCGCCCGTTCCTCGGCGTTGTGCCCTGGAGTGAGGTCCCCCAGCTGAGACAGACGCAGAGCTGTGAAGCCGCCCGCGACCTCGACCGAATCGACACGCCCAGTGAGGCAGACGTGATCGCCTCCGTCGTCAAGCATCGCGATGCGTTCGACAAGGAGGCGGTTGGGCAGGTCCGCAAGCAGCGGGACCCCATCCTCGGTGAGGGCGAAGTCAAGACCGGCGAACTTGTCCGTGTCCGATCCGGAGAGCGACCCGAAATGACGGGCCAACTCGCGGTCGGCAGTGGTGAGGAAATGGACGGCGAAATGATCCGAACGCAGTGCCACCCGGTAGGTGTGGTTGGCCTTCGACAGCCAGAAGCAGTAGTGCTCAGGATCGATGCTCGCCTGCGAATGGAATCCGACCAAGCATCCGGCCTGTTCGCCCTCCGCCGAGGTGGTGACGACGATGAGCGGGGAATCGACCGATCCCATGAGGTCGTCGAGCCCGGGGGCACTCATGATCGTCCCTCGTCAGCCGTCTTCGATTCGTAGCGGAGGAAGAGGGTGTCATCGGCGACCATCGTCGATTTCAGAGAGAACTGTGCGATGTCGGCTCCCGGAGGCGCAACGCTGACGGGCAGCGGATCACCGCCCATCATCGGTGAGATCGACAGGCACAGTTCGTCGAGTCGATCGGCGGCGACGAGCTCACCGAGCCAGCGCGGTCCGCCTTCGCAGAGGACGACCTGGTAACCGAAACCGGCAAGGGCCTGAAGAGCCTTCGCCGGTTCGACCCGGTCGTCACCGGCGATGACGACCGTGGCCGCCTGTTCGGCGGCTGCCAGCCGTTTCGGATCGGCCCGGGCGCACGTGATGACGATGGTGCGCGCGTGCTCGGGTGCCGCGGCGAAGACCTGTGAGGACCAGTCGAGGTCGAGGCTGCGACTGACGACCGCCACCGGCGGCATCTCGGACTGTCCCCGTGCTTGTCGCTGGGCTCGGGCGGACTCGCTCAGCCGCATCGGAGCGTAGCCTTCGCTGCGGATGGTCTGAGCGCCCACCATGACGACATCGGCGATCTGCCGCATCCGTCGGAAGAGGTCCTGATCGGGTTCTGTCGACAGGGCGCCGACGCGCCCGTGGATGGCGGCGGTTCCGTCGAGGCCGGCGACCATGTGACCGGTGACCCAGCATTCGTGCCGCGGCTGGGAGCGATTGACCTCGAGATAGGGTGTCAGCGGGTCCGGGATAGGGGTGCCGCGTTCGAGAGGCTCCATCCAGGCAGTCTACTCAGCCCGTCCAGGCGTCGTCGGTGAAGTAGCCGTCGATGAATCCGGGCAGGCGCTGTCCGTCTTTCGCGGTCGCCAGTGTGTAGGGGGCGACGTGGAAGCCGGCTTTGTCGAGTTCGCGCATCTTGTTCGTCGGCAGGTTCTTGCTTGGTCCTACCCATTCGATGCCGGCGTCCTTGATCTCGGCCGGTGATTCCTTCGGCATGGTCGAACCCATGAGGTAGAGCGAGGTGTATCCGCGGTCGGCGATCGTCTTCGCAGCGTCGAAGTCGAAGGACTGGACGACGAGGGAATCCTTCAATCCTCGTTCGTCGAATTCGTCGAGGACCCGATTGACCTCCTCGGGGGTGGCTCTGGGTTTGATCTCGGGCACGAGGACGACTTCGCCTCCCATTTCGTCGAGGAGTTCGTCGAGGGTGACGGTGGCGGCTTCTTCTCCGCCGGCCGGGTGCTTGATCGTGGCGGAGTCCCATTCCTCGCGGCTGAGGTCCCGGATGGGTCCGGTCGCGCCGTTGAGGGTGCGATCGGCAGTGTCGTCGTGGATGAGGACGGGGGTGCCGTCTGCGAGGAACTGGATGTCCATTTCGGGGAGGAATCCGTCCTTCGCCGAGGCGGTGAATCCTTCCATGGATTCTTCCGGATAGACAGCGGCGCCGCCTCGGTGGGAGATCGTGGTCGGGAATTCGAGGTCGGCGACCTTGTCGGGGGCGGTGTAGTCGCTGGGGGAGTCGAGTTCCGGTGTGTCTCCGGCGGAGCCGAGGCCGGTGGCTGCTGCGGGGGCGAGGCCGGCGCCGAAGGCGGCCGAGGCAGTGAGGACTGCAGCGGCGAGAATCGTGTACGGGCGGGTGTGTGTGGATGTTTCTCTCTGTGTATTCACGTTCGCGACGCTACGAAGCGCAGGTGATCGTGTGGCGAAGCCGCCGTGAACGTCATCGGCCGAGTGGGCGAACGGGTGGGAAATGAACGGCCCCGTGAGTTCGATTCCGCAAAGGTCCCTCGTGAAATGCACATCACCTTTCGGTTGTGGTGTGTCGGCGGTCGGCTGCTCCGCGGTCGGCCTATATTTCTGTAGTGAACAGCATCCCCGAAACATCCCCAAGACAGTCCCATCCCCACCGATTCCCTCATCGCGGTCGCCTGCCCGAAGGCAGCTACTTCACTCTGACGTGGACCATCGGCTACGACTACGGCGGCATGACCACGGTTGCGCTGGAACGGAGCTCCGCCTTCGCTCGGCTCGACAATCGGCGCGTTGAGATTCTGACTCTGAGCCCGGAGATGAAAGGCCTGGATCGAGAACGCGAGCTTCGGGCCGCGGGGTCGATCGACCGTAAGGTGAAAGTCCGCAATCTCTGGCAGGACCTCACCTCCTGGTCTGACCGAAAGCTGCGCAGGATGGTCGGCACGGTCGATCCCGATCCGACAGCAGCCGATGATGTCATCAAGCGGACCGGTCAGGAATGGACTGAACAGAGGAACGATTCCGAGGACAGTCTGCTCCAGGCCGACAGATACCACGATCGAGGGCATCTGCTTGTCATTGATCGCCAGGACATGAAGAAGCCCGGTCGCCGAGGCGGTCGTCGGATCACACTGTTCGACCGCGAACAGACTGTCATCGCACAATGGTCAACGGCGCGGGAGTTCTATCAGGCGTGGCTCGACGTCGTCATCGGAGACAAGCCCTCCTACCTCATCTGCGACTCTGCCTTCGTCGGCAATTTCATTCATGAGTACCGGCGCGACAACGTCATTCTCTGCATGGTCAATCACAATCACTTTCTTGCTGATGCCAATGATGCGCCCACCGGTGCGTTGGCTGAAGACAAGTTCGGCTACCTCCGTCAACTGGACGGGTTCGATCTGGCGACGACGCTCACCGATTCGCAGCGAGTCGCCATGGAAGGACTGGACCTATCGAGCGGAAAGCTTGCGACTGTGTCGAATCTGACGGACGATCTGCATGGAGATCCGGACCGCCCGCGGCCTCGCAGCAGAGGTTCCATGGTTGCTCGTCTGTCACCGCAGAAACGAGTGGAGGACGCAATCGCCGCCGTTGCAAGCGTTGTGGACGATGGTCAGCAGCTGACGCTTGACGTGTACGGGGACGGCGACGACCGGCCGATGCTCAGCGAGCTCATCGAGAGCGGGAACGCAGCCGGCCGAGTCACGCTCCACGGCCACGTGGATGGAGCGAAGTCGAACTTCCTCTCCAGCTCATTCAGCCTCCTGACTAGCCGCTTCGAAGGTCAAGGGCTCGTGGTGTTGGAAAGCATGTCAGCGGGGTGCATCCCCATCTGCTACGCGGTGGACTATGGACCCGCAGACATCATCGAGCACGGGATCGATGGATTCCTCGTCGCACCCGGCGACGTCGACGGACTGGCCGCCGCGATCTCGACCTTCCTGTCTCTGCCCGAGGACGAGGTCTCGAGGATGCGCCGAAACGCCGTCGCCCGGGCCGCTGACTTCTTCCACGATCCCATCGTCGGACGGTGGGGAGAGGTGCTGGCCGCTCGGTCGTTTGTTCCGATCATCCGTGCCGAGAACGCGCGGGCAGAGGTTCGAACTGCCGAAGTGACTGCCGATGGAGTCTCTGTCACTTTGAGCGTCTCTGATCTCGGAGGAAGCTCGCCCGAGCAGATGTTCATCTCGTGGAAGTCGCGAACTGGGACCTTCTATGGGCGAGTCGAAGCCCACGGCAGCAAGGAGCTGGTCACGGCCGATATTCCGCTCTCTCGGATTGAACCCATCACAGACGAGTATGTCGACTTCTCCCTCGACCTCGTCTTCGGGCGAGGGTTCGAAAGAGTGCGCTTAGCCTGCAGCGAGGACTCAGCTCTTTCATCGTCGGCTGCGCTGCATCTCTATTCGACCAAGCACGGAAATCTCAGCGGTCGCTTCATCCGAACCGGACTCACATCCACTTCTTGACTCGGAAGACGACGTAGAGCACAACACCTAGTCCGAACATGAGCCCCAGCGCTATCGGGTAGCCGAACGCCCAATGGAGTTCGGGCATATCGTCGAAGTTCATTCCGTAGATCGCTCCGACGAGGGTGGGGGGCGAAGAGGATCGCGGCCCATCCGGAGATCTTCTTCATGTCCTCGTTCTGTCTTTGGGCGACCAGCGTGGAATTGACGTTGAGGACCTGCGACAGGGCATCGCGCAGTTCTTCTTTCGCGTCGATATAGACTGCTGATTTCAGAACGACGAAGAGGACATCGTCGTAGCGTTCGACCTTTGCCCAATGATTCGCATGAAAGAGGTCGTCGATGAGGACCGGATGGAGATCCCAAGCAGAGGCGATCTCGGTGAGGAGCTCGCGAGTCGAGCGCGGAATGACCACTTGAGTGATCGACCCGGTCGTTCCTGTCGGTGTGCCCTCCGAAGTGTGCACGGCCAATGCGTCGCTGAACGTCGACGCGGTCGTCAGCTCCTGGGGTTCGCTGTTGATGATCTGCCGGCTGAACAGCGTGGCCTCCCGAGCGACGTTGTCGTGGGGCGTGGCCTCCCGAGCGACGTTGTCGTGGGGCGTGGTCGAAGGACGCTTCCGCATAGACGACCGTTCGAACCGCTGCCGACTTTCAGGTGACATGTGCTCTCTTTCGCAGGATCTCACCCAAAACCAGCCGATTGTCCCAGGTCGAGTCGATTGCCGATCGGAAAGTGGTTCACCTGGAACGGAGGTCGAGTTCAGGTCGGACACAGATAGGCATGCACAATAGTTTTCATGACCTTCCTACCGGCAGAATTGCCGAATACCGCAGTCCGTGGTGCCGCATTTGCCCAATCAGCGGTAAAACTCGCAGCGTTGAGACTGCGTGAGCGTGTTCGCGAGTCCCGACTTCCTGACGAGTTTCACCCTCAGGATGATGACGCATTCGTTGCGGCAGCGTACTTTGCCGGGGACCTCAGCTCTGTCTACCAGCTCGAACAGTGGCTGTGGCCGTTCGAACAGCTCGAGACCCGACTGAAAGACCTCGGCTTCGGGGATCGTCCCTTCGGCATCATCGTCCGGAATTCACTCGTCGCCAGACATCTCAAAGGCGTCACCTCGTTTCCTGTCCGCTTCTCACGCCTGACGAAGGGACTGGACGAGTTCATGCAGGCACCGAGCCTGCGGGCAGTGTTCTATGTCAATCAGGGGACAAGCAACTTTCAGGCCCTCCGCTATCCCGAACCGGCTCATGTGCACCTCAGCCACGGTGAGAGCGAGAAGATCTCGATGATCTCCAATCAACTCAAGGGCTACGACTATGTATTCACCGCCGGTCAGGCGGCCCGAGAGCGTATCGAGCAGACTCTGTACGGCATGAGCGATGATCGCATGTTCGATGTGGGTCGGCCCCAGCTGGATCGTCCGCGATCGATCCCGCCTGAATGGAAAGAGTTCGAAGCCGAACACCCTGACGGCAAGGCGGTCTTCTACGCCCCGACATGGGAGGGTGATTCCCCGTCGATGGCGTACGGCACCATCGCCTACAACGGAACAGAGATCGTCACTTCGCTGCTGGAAGCCGGATACCGAGTGATCTTCCGCCCGCACCCGCGCACCGGGGTGATGTGCCACGAATTTGAGAAGGCTGTCGAAGACGTGGCGGAGATCGTCGAATCCGATCCGCGGGGATTCCTCGACAAGAGTCCAGACGTGTCGTGGCAATTGGACGAGGCCGACCTCGCCGTGGTCGAGATGACGTCGGTCGCCTTCGACTGGCTTGCTTCTGGAAAACCCCTCGTGATGGTCAAGCCGCACGGACCAGACGCCGAAGTGCTCGAAGGAGGACTCCTCGATCGTTGTCCTGCCGTCGACTCGATGAGCGGGGAAAGTGTCGTCGACCTCATTGGCGAAGCCATCTCGCGACGCGGCTTGGTCTCTGAACTGGCGCAGTTCTACTTAGGTGATACCGCGGTTGGTGAGCAGACCGCTCGCTTCATTCAGTCGAGCGAACGGGTGATCAGGATTCGGACGGACGAACGTCGCGTGAAGCGTGCTGAGTGACCCGTGTGACGTTTTCTAAACTTTAAGTAACAGAATGATAAACTAACGCGGAACTAAATCTGCGGCTCACGAGGTGAGCTTTGACCTCTGAACGGAATCAGCCATGAAACGAGTCATCACTTACGGAACATTCGACCTGCTCCATTACGGGCACATTCGACTGCTCCAACGGTGCAAAGAGCAGGGAGACTACCTGGTCGTTGCACTGTCGAGCGATGAGTTCAACGCCGGCAAGGGAAAGAAGTCGTACTTCTCCTACGAAGAGCGCAAGCACATGCTCGAAGCCATCCGCTATGTCGACCTCGTCATTCCTGAAGACAGTTGGGAACAGAAGTCGACCGACGTCGAGAAATACCATATCGACACCTTTGTCATGGGCGACGATTGGGAAGGGGAGTTCGACTTCCTCAAGGGCAAGTGCGAGGTCGTCTACTTGCCGCGCACCCCTGAGATCTCGACGACGCGGATCAAGAGCGAGCTGGGCAAGTCCTGACCGTGACGGCGCGGACTTCGCGCTATCGTGACTGGACACCATCATAGATATGAGAGGAACGGACGTGCCCGAAAAGTCTTCGGCGAAACATCCGACGCTGTCGGAGCTTCGGGCCAAGGCACAGCCTCCGGAAGTCCGCAGTCGGAAGAACGCCGAGCATTGGACGGCGCAGCTTTACCTCCGCCATATCTCGATCTATTTCACGATGCTGCTGGTGCGCACGAAGATCAGCGCCAATGGCGTCACCGGCCTGATGATCCTGGCCGGGTGGTGCATCGCCTTCAGCCTTCTGATCCCCGGCGTCTGGGGAGCATTTCTGGCTGTGTTCTTTTCGCAGGTGCAGATGTACATCGACTGCTGTGACGGTGAGGTCGCCCGGTGGCGAGGAACCAGCGGAGCCAAAGGCGTGTTCCTCGACAAAGTCGGCCATTACACCACCGAAGGCCTGGTCGCGGTCGCACTCGGACTGCGGGCGGTGGGTGAATGGAACAACCTCGTCGACGATCCCGCAGGCTCCTATCCGCTGCTGCTCGCTGGAACGGTCCTGGCCGGCTTGGTGCTTCTCAATAAAGCTCTCAACGACATGGTTCATGTCTCCCGCGCGTTCAACGGGCTCGATAAGCTCGCGGACTCGAAGGAAGCCACCGCGCTTAACCCGGGAGTCGTGTCCACACTCAAACGAATCGCTCGATTCGTGCCTTTCCACCGCATCTTCCACTCCGTTGAGATGTCTCTGATGGCCTTGGCCTCGAGCATCGTCACCGCAGTAGCAGTATCGGCAGGAGCTGAGCCCCTGTTCGGTGAACGTTGGCTTGTCCTCATCATGGCTCCGCTTTGCCTGCTCTCCGTGATTGGTCACTTCATGTCGATCATGGCATCAAGGAGGCTGTCATGAGCGAGTCAACGAAGAACCTCTCCCAGCGATTCGAAGACAATCGACGTTACACATTCGGTGTCGTCGTGCTCAGCCAAGGCAAGCGGCTGGACGACCTCAATCGTGGATTCGAGTCGCTGCTGGCACAGAAGGGCGTCGACCTCGATATCGTCTGCGTTGGAAACGGATGGGAACCGGAAGGCATTCCCGACCAGGTCAAGAAATTGGGACTGCCGGAGAACCTCGGAATTCCTGCAGGACGCAATGCAGGCGTCCCCCACGTCGATGGCGAGTTCCTGTTCTTCCTCGATGATGACGCATGGTTGCCAGACGACACTTCGCTGGTGCGCATGGCCCAACTGATGCGAACAAAACCGCGAATCGGATTGATCCAGCCGAGAGTCGAGGAGCCTGGAGGGCCGGACGCACCGAAACGCTGGATTCCCAGGCTGAAGAAGGGAAGTGCCGACCATTCTTCGAATGTGTTCTCGGTATGGGAAGGCGCAGTCTGCATGCAGCGTCGAGCATTCGACGAGTGCGGCGGATGGCCGGCACCATTCTGGTACGCGCACGAAGGCATCGAACTTGCATGGCGGGTCTGGGACGCCGGCTACATCGTCTGGTACATGGGCGACCTCGCTGTCGCGCACCCGGTGATCGACCCGAGGCGTCACGACGAGTACTTCTACATGAACGCGAGGAACCGAGTCTGGTTGGCCCGTCGCAATCTGCCGTGGCCGTTCAGTTGGGCCTACGTGGGTTCCTGGACTTTGATGCAATTCATCAAGTGGGCCAACAAGCCGCACCAGCTCAAAGCATGGATGGAGGGTTGGCGTGCCGGATGGCGTCTCGACCCGTGGGGTCAGGACGAAGACAGGCAGAAGCTGTCGAGGAGGGGCGTTCTTCGAATGTCCCGGTACGGACGGCCGCCCATCGTGTGACTACGCGCCGCCATGGCGAAACGGTGCGCGTCGTTGCAGCAGTGATCAAACCGGGAGAGTCTCCGGAGAGCCTACTGTCTGCCGCGTACGACACAAGCGAGTAATGACAGGGACCGCAGTCGGGTCCGAACCAACCGGCTGAGAAACTGAGTGGAGCCGATTGATGCAGTCGACAACCCCCGTCGCTGAAAACTCCCCACAGAGGGCGAGCGAGTTCAAACCCTCGGGATTCCGTTCCGATATCCAAGGGCTGCGAGCCCTGGCCGTGGGAATCGTTCTGCTCTATCACCTGTGGCCCGATCGATTCGTCGGCGGATTCGTCGGTGTCGACGTATTCTTCGTCATCTCTGGCTTCCTGATCACCAGCCACCTCATCAAATCCCCTCCGCAGAGTTGGGGAGACGTGGCAAAGTTCTGGGCACGGCGGGTCCGACGGCTGCTGCCGGCATCGCTGCTCGTCCTCTTCCTCGTTGGCATCGCAACCTTCTTGGTGGCTCCACAATCGATCTGGGCAGACACCGGACGGCAGATCCTCTCTGCAGGGCTGTACGTTGTCAACTGGGATTTCGCCGTATCCAGCGTCGACTATCTGGCCGCGGACAATGCTCCGTCGCCGGTCCAGCATTTCTGGTCGCTGTCCGTCGAAGAACAATTCTATTTCGTCTGGCCGATGATCATCGGTTTGGCGTTCCTCGTCGGGACGAAATTCGGCAAGTCCAAGAAGATCGTCGGTCTCACTGTCCTCGGAATCTTTCTTGCCTCGTTCGTCTTCTCTGTCTGGTACACGGCGGCCGAACCAGCGATGGCATACTTCATCACCCCGACCAGAATGTGGGAGCTGGCAACGGGCGGTCTTGTTGCCGTGTTCGTTCTCTACGTTCGACCGGAGCGGCTCCCCTTCAGCTCTGTGCTCGGGTGGATCGGCCTCGCCGGAATTGTGGCAGCGACCTTCCTCATCCGCGCAGACATGCCGTTCCCCGGATACATCGCGCTGGTTCCGGTGGTGTCGACGGCACTCGTCATCCTCGCCGATTCCCGGGGCCGGGCATCTGCGCTTCCGCTGCTGTCACTGCGGCCGATTCGGTTCCTCGGCGACATCTCGTACTCCGTCTACCTCTGGCACTGGCCGCTCATCGTCCTTGTGCCATACCTCTCTGCCAAGCTCGGACGCTCGGAGAGCCTTGGAGTACTGGACAACATTGCCATCATCTCAGTCTCGATCATTGCCGCATGGGCTTCGACGACATGGGTAGAGAACCGATTCCGCAAATCTTCGTTCTTCAGCAGTTCGAAGAAGACCTTCGCCTTCGCAGCAATTGCTATGGCTCTCGTCGCCGCGCTCGGGTTCAGCCAAATGGTCGTTGCCAACACCATCGTCGAAGAGAATGAAGACAAGCTGCAGGCCCAGCTGGACGACCCCGGTTCCTGCCTTGGTGCAGGGATCCTCCTTCCTGATGCAAAGGACAATCCCAACTGTGAGGACAAGGACACTCTGCAGATGGAACCTGCTGCGGCGAAGAAGGATAAGTCAAAGGCCTATGCCGATGGCTGTTGGGCTAGTGCACCCTATAGGAGCAAACCGGAATGCACCTATGGCGACGGGTCGAAGCATGTCGCGCTCGTCGGAAATTCGCATGCCGGGCATTGGCTGCCGACGCTCGAGCGTTTGGCTGACAAACATGACCTGACGATCACGACGTTCCTCGCTTCGAACTGCAGCATTTCGACCCTGCCTCAGGACCTGTCGACGCCGGACGAAACCAAGGGTTGTCAGGACTACGCCGACTGGGTTTCGAAGAGAACGACCGAAGGCGGCTTCGACGCAGTGATCACGTCGGAGCGGCAATCCACGCCGCTGGAAGGCATGAACTGGGATGAAACCGAGAAGAAGGCGCCCGAAGGGCACCGCGATATCCTGCAGAGCTGGGTCGATGCAGATTTAGATGTTGTAGTAGTTCGGGACACTCCGTACCCGGGCGGGGCTGATATCACGGTGCCGGATTGCGTTGCCAAGCATGAAGACGACCTCGAACAGTGCTCTGGAACCCCGGAGTCATGGCACTGGATGGATCCGCTTGCCGTCTCGGCGAGGACCATCGATTCGAAGAAGCTGTCGATCATCTACCCTCAGGACTGGTTCTGCCCAGACGGGCGATGCGAGCCGGTCATCGGTGGAGTCATCACCTACTTCGATACCGCCCATATCACCGCGACCTATGCGCAGACTCTTGCCCCGCAATTCGACGCAAGCCTCCGCCGAACAGGGCTCGGCACATTCAAGTGAAACCGCTGCCGCTGCAGTTCATCGAACTGACAGTCAAGTCGGATAGCGTGTGCCTGATTGCCCTTGCCCGTCGACTGTTACCAACGAACGATCACCGAAACCTCTGCAAAGGACTGAACGAGTGACCACTGGACGAAACGCCGCCGACCGATACTTCAGCAAGGGACGAGAACTGGTGAAACCGGTCGTCCACGGAATCGCCCGCCGAGCTCTGCCGGTGGTGGAACGAGCTTCCGGGACGAAGTATGTGCGAGAGCGCGCAGCGGGCAGCACCGGTGCTGGCAAGGCGGCAGGCTCCGCGAAGAAGAATGCCGCGGACACAGCTCGGGCCTATCGGAAGCTGGCCTCGGGTCTCAAAGGCAAGACTGCGGATGACACGGACGGATGGACCACAGCCCCGTCTGCTCGGGAGGTCGACGCCAAATCACGCCAATTGGCGCGGCTGCGGGCCCACTCGGCGCTGTCCGAGGCGCTCGCCAAAGGGGCGTCGCTCGGAAAAGCGGCAGTCGACGCGGGACGGGAGCTCGTCGCTGAGGGATACCTGACAGAGGCTGTGTCCGTCGGTTTGAACCTTCGCCAGAGGGGTTCCTCGGAGGAGGCCGGCCGTGTGCTCCTCGGAATGGCCTATCAGAGGTCGTCAGCCCCGGAAGTTGCGTGGGCCGAATTCGCGAAGATCGCGGACCGAGAGATCATCGTCTCCGCAGCCGAAGAATACTACCCGACTGCGATCGACACCCTCGGTGATGAAGCACTGTCGCTGCTGGATCGGTCGAATGAAGCCGGCGAAACCGCCCGGTGGAGCGACAAGGCAGTGCTGCGCACGGCTGAGTCGGCATTCTGCATCGGAGCGTTCGAACACGTACGCACCCTTGTCGACGCGCGCCTCGACAAGGCGCCGGACCAGGTGGACTCAGCCGTACGATACGAACTCAACCGAATGCTCGATTGGCTTCCCGGAGGAAAGCACCTTGAGCCTCTCCCCACGACCGACGGCACACGCAATTTCGGCGTGCTCAGCTATGACCAGCCGGGAATCCGGTCCCGCAACGTCGGAGATTATATCCAGACGATTGCCTCCATCGGTCACCTGCTTCGCTACGAGAACCTCAGCTTCACCGGTGACCGGGGGCTGACAGAGCTGTTCGCGAAATTCCGAAAGTCGGTCAAGGCGGAACGGAAGTATGCGGGGCCCGAAGGCAAACTCAACCTCGTCGAGGTCTACCGTGATGGCAACGTCTACCAGGACATCCCGGAGGACACCTGGTACATCGCCTTCGGTTGGTACATGCATGACATCTTCGGCAAGTCATTCAATATTCCATTCCACCCGAATCTCCGGCCGGTTCTGCTGTCCGTCTTCGTGCGGTACCCGGAGATGCTCACCCCCGACGCAATCGCCTACCTGAAGAAGTACGGTCCGGTCGGATGCCGCGATTGGCAGTCGGTCGCAGTCCTGCGGGCCGTCGGTGTTCCGGCGTTCTTCTCCGGTTGCCTGACGACTACCGTCGACACCCTTTTCCCCACGCCCACGGCAGACCGTCGCTCCGGCACCCTGCGAATCGACTGGCAGAAGGACAACAAGGGGCCGAAGAAGAAGCAGACTGTCACTGCTATCCGCGACAAGTCGTTCTCGGAGAACCTCGAACTCGCTCGAAACTGGGTTGCCGACTACGCCTACAAATACAAGCAGGTCCTCACCTCTCGACTCCACGCGAATCTGCCTGCACGTTCTGTTGGAGCACATGTCGAGTTTGAGCCCAAGAACAAGTCGGACTCACGCTTCGGCGGGCTGATCGGCATCAACGAATCAGCGTTCGACGCCATTCGCGACGGCATTCTCGACAAACTTTCGGTGCTGCTGCCTCTCATCGCCTCAGGAGCGTCCGAGGACGAGATCTACTCCAAGTGGGCCGAGATCACAGCGGATGATATGGCGTTTGCCGACGAATTCCTCGCCGATGCAGAGCTGCCCGTTGCCGACGGCCAGACGATCGCCGGAGTCGTGGACGGATCTGAGCTGCCGATTCCCGATCCGCAGATCACTGACATTGTGATGACTGTGGACAAGGGCGAGGAGCAGATGATTCCGAAGGCAGTCGAAACCATCGACGCTCACGCATCTGCGAGCTACCGTGTCTGGCTCCCCTCCGATGTGCTGAGCCAGACCGAAATTGATGAGCTGCGCGCAAAAGTGTCACACGGGTCGATCGAACTGCTCCCGGCAGTATCGGTCGCCGGAGTCGTGAACCGCTCCGATCTCCAACAGGCACTCCTGCCGGTGCTGTTCCCGGACCACGACCGGATCATTGTCCTGCCGGCTGCGGCCGAGGTGTCATCAGACATCACAGTTCTCTCCTCTGTCGACCTCGGAGATGCGCTGCTCGCAGCGAAACATGACGTCCGGAAGAATCGGGCAAGCGGTCTGACTCTGATGAGGAGGATCGCGAGCTCGTTCGGCGATGACTATGTCGGCGCGCTCAACTTCGTCTTCGCGAGCCACGCGGGCCTGACAGAAGACTTTGCTCCCTTCGACCCTCAGATCGCTGTCCTCAACCTCAGCGGACTGCGCAGCGAAGGCTTCTCGGAGCGAGCTATCGGCCTGATGGACGAAGTCAAGCTCAACTATGTCGATGCGGCGCAGATGGTCATCGGGGGACGGTACACGGACATCGGCGACGAGTGGAACATCCGAGCCCAGTGGGAGACTTCCGACAGTCCCAAAGTCGTCAACTGGAGGCGCCAGACAAGCCACTTCGGTCGAATGGCACTGACACATTGATCACAGTCCCTGACATCGTCGTCGCCACCGATCAGAGCTGACGAAAGGTACCACCAGTGAGTCTCATTGCTCGTCAAGTCCATGGCGTCACCGACATAGAAGGGGGCAACGGCCAACCCATGCCTGAGTTCGGAACCGACGAAGTGCACGTCTACAACGTCCTGTGGTGGATCCCCGAAACGATGGGCGGGATGACAACCGCGGCCCTGCGTCGAATTCGGAGCTTTCAGAGCTTCGGGAAGTCGCTGTCGCAGACAATTCTGACGTTCGGCCCTCGAATGGACACCGATGAGATTCGAGATCGACTGGTCGCGTCGGGACGCATGCGTGACGACGTCGAGCTGGTGAACATTTGGCAGGACCTTCGGGGCCGGTCCGAGCATGAACTCGCGCAACTCGAAGGCGAACAGCCTCGGAAACCGATCCCAGACACCGATGGTGAAATAGAGAACATCACCGCTTTCTACGATGTGGTCCGCAATGCGCGCAGCGGCACGATCATTCGTCGCAACTACTTCAGGGCAGACGGAAGCCTGCTGGTCGCGGACATCCGCGATCCGAAGTTCGGCCGAAGGTTCATTCTCCATTCTCCGAATGGAACGCCGATGGCGGAATGGCGCCGTCCGCGAGATTTCTACAATGCCTGGATCAAGGCAGTTGTGGCCAAGGAACCCGCTGTCGTCATCGTCGATGACAAGAAGGTCAGCGAGTTCATCCACGAGATCGAAGATCGGAACTTCGCACTGGTCCTGTTCCTCCATGGAACTCACCTTCGACATCCGTGGAATGGCAACCACGGCCAGGCGCTGCCACGCAGAGTTGATACCGTGCGCAACTTCGACCGCTTCGACGTGGTCGGAGTGCAGACTCGGCAGCAGGCGGATGCCGTCCGAGCTCTCGGATTCACCGAAGACAATATCAGACTTCTGACCGGAGAACTGCCGGCGGGATCGGTGCTGACCGAGGTTCCGAAAGAGCGGACGATGAGTCAGGCCGTGATGATCGCCAACCTCATCGAACTCAAGCGGATCGACCATCCGATTCGGGCGGTGGCCAAATTGCGTGACCGGGGTGTCGACGTGTCGCTGACGGTCCTGGGGGAGGGGCCGGAACGGCTCAAACTTGAGAAGCTCATCGATGCTCTCGACGTTCGCGATCGAGTGGAGCTTCCTGGATATGTCAATGATGTCTCGGAGAGGTTGAAGTCGGCCTCATTTTCCATGCTGACGAGCACCAGCGAAGGGCTGCCGCTGTCGATGATGGAATCGATGGGGGCCGGTTGCATTCCGATCGTCTATGACATCACCTATGGTCCGCGTGACCTGGTCGAGCAGGGCCTTAATGGATTCATCACTCCGAGGAATGATGTTGACGCCCTGGCTGACCAGATCGCGGAATTTCTCTCTCTGAGCACAGAATCCGTTTCGGCGATGCGCAATTCCGCCATGCACACTGCCGAGCGCTACCTACCCGAGGCCGGGTACAGGCGCTGGACGTCGGTCATCGAAAGACTGCCTGTGGCAGCGCGTTTGCCTGACGACCGTATCGACGCGTCGGGGTCCCCCATCGCGGTGAAGAGAGCCACGTGCGAAGAGTTCGGTGAAGGATGCAGAATCGAACTGGAATTCGCCCATCTCCGCCGCGATGTCCTCGAAAGCCTGGAGATGGTCGTTGCTGCGCGCGAGGTCAATACGTTCTTCGTCTGTGGAAGCACTTCGATCGCTACTCGTCGGATGGGCCGACGGCAAGTAGTGACATTCGATGTGGCCTTCGAAAACTTCTCCGAATCGATAAATCAGACCTTTGACGTCTATCTGCGGAGGCCCCGCGACCTGTGGGCATCGAAGCGGAGGATCCGGCTCCCCAGAACGCACCATGCAATGAGGACAGGACAGTGGAAATGGTACTCCACGAAGCATGGCAACCTCTCTGTGCGCCCACTCCGCTGAAATCGACGTAGGAATAATTACCCAGATCTGAGGAATCATCGGTGGGTGGCCTTGCCCACCGCCGACATCTATTCTCCGCTGGCCTCGTCTTCGGACTCGGCGTTGATGCTGTCATCGGTGTGGAAGTGCTCCAGAACTGCTGAACGAGCGGAGATCAGCTTCGACACCGCTTCGGTAAAGAGGACTGTTGACGTCCCCTTTCCTCCGTCGCCGAAGTAGTGTCGACGTAGATCGCGACGAGCCTCCGCAGCCGAATCCTCTGACAGCATCGCTTGGAACATCTGATTCAAGCGGTCGACAGTCGACCTGTCGATGATCGGAGTGGCACGACTGATGGGTGCTTCTGCATTGAGCACAACCGTGTCATCGCGGCGATCGGTCAGTGCGAGAGGCTTCTCGGGGTGCAGGTAGAGGAAGTCGAGCCCGACACTGGAGATGTCGGTGATAAGCAGATCGACCGCGTTGAACATCGCGAGAATGTCGCCCTGCATAAGCACCTGATGCTGCTTGGACTCGTCCGAGATCGATTCATTTGCCGCCTCGAGGAGGTCAAGGATCCGAGCATTCGCTTCAGTCATCGCTGGGTCCTTGGACTTCTCAACGCGAGGATGCGGCTTGTAGATCACCCGGGCATTGGGAATCTGCAATGCGGCTTCGATGATCTGCGGCCCGAACAGATCGACCGACGTGTAGTTGTTGGATTCATTCTCGCCCTCCCACGTGGGCGCATACATGATGGTTCGCGCATTAGAAGGCTCCAGTTCCACAGGTCGCTCGATGTCGAGCTGAGGCCGCCCGACCTTGACAAGAGCGGACTCGTCGAAATCGATGAGTGCCCTGCGGTGCCGTTCGATTGCGGCATCGCCGGCTACGAAGACCTTGTCATATGATTTCGACTGATTGGAGACCATGCTCAGTTTGTCTGACTCACCGTGGTTGACGTGCACATGCACCATCGGGGCGAAGGCCAGCGACTGGAAGTTCGTCATCCCGTTGTTGACGTAGAGCGCCAATTTGAAGTTGTTGGCATGATAAAAGGTATGCAACGGGTCGAATTTCCGTTTGAACACCACAGGGAGGTGAGTGGTTTCAAGCGTGCGAAGCAGGGCAGAGCCTTTGCGCATGACCAAGACGACCCTATGCGTCTTGTGGAGCTCTTCGAGAACGGGAATCCATTGCTCAAGCTGATAGAACTTCGAGCTCCGATCACCGAAATAGACGACCACCTCAGCCTTGACGTAGCTGCCGTCGAACTCGTCTTCAAGTCGGTTCCACCTTTCGGTGCCGCGAATCCATCGGCTTGTAGCCTTCCACGCGCGTGAGCGAACGGCATCTCTAGCAACAGAACGGATAGGGTTCGTCACGGTGTGAACTCCTCGTGATTTCGGTGCATCGGAGGTGCTGTCGCAACCTCGAAGAGGTTGGAGACAGCCTGACCAAGAGTATCGTCTTCCGTCCGCTAGAGAGAACTCCTCAACAGATGATCGCCGATACCCGTCGGGCGTGTCGGCAAGTTCTGAGGTCACTGTGCCGACTGCTAGGCTACCAACATTAACTAGTAGTAAATGGAACACGTCGGTAGTGCAAAAACCGTCCGTGGTAAGGGGCATGCGTGATTGATGATCTGACAATTGAAAGAATCTCGTGGGAACGTGTGATTCTGACTTTTGTCGTCAGTATCCCCGGGGAGACCCCCGACTCTTTCTTCCTGACACCCAATTCGCGTCCCTATGAGGTGGAACTTCCGGTGAGGTCGGAGCCGATGGGGGAGGGGCGCTATCGACTGACCATCAACGTCACTCAGTTCAATCGCAGAGGCCAAGTTCCCAATGGCACTTACTACCTCATTGCGCGACGAGGTGAGGACAACATTCCTGCGGCGTATCCGCTGCGGAGAGCCGAAGAACTCGGTGACGTGTCCCGAGCTTTCGTCTACAACAAGAATTTCTCTGCCTACACCATCACGTTCGGCATCTCAGACGATGAGGCAGCTCCCTACTTCCTCATGCGTACTTACTCATTCGGCCGTTCCGGAAAGAAGCCGTCTTCTACCGTGGCACGGTTGAAGTCGAAGGCTCGGAAGAAGTGGACGAAGACCAAACGGAAGGCTCTTCGGACCGTATTCGCCATTTCGGCCCGCAAGCGGCCGTCTGACGGAAGCAACGTCCTGTTCGCGTCCGAGGCTCGTCCAAACATGCAGGGCAACCTCAAAGCCGTACACGACCGCATGCTCGAGCGAGGTCTCGACTCCCAATTCAACTTCGGCTACTCGTTCCGCACTGGGCGTACCAGCAGCCGCCAGAGCGCTTTCGCTCTTGCTTGGGAAATGGGCAAGGCCAACACAATCCTCATCGACGACTACTTCGCCATTCTCAAAGATTTGGGGAATCGAGACGAGCAGAAAATCATCCAGCTCTGGCACGCCGGCAGCGGGTTCAAGTCAGTGGGATACAGTCGATTCGGGCAATATGGTTCGCCGAACCTGAGGAACGCTCATCGTCTCTACTCCTACGCGATCTGCGGATCCCAGCATCTGCGCGACGTCTACAGCGAAGCTTTCGGAATCGAGCGGGAGTCTGTCATCGCAACCGGGCTCCCAAGGATCGACGGATTCCTGCGCGAAGGTCGCGCAGAGGAAGTCCTCGTCGAATTCGAGACTGAGTTCCCGGCAGCGAAGGACAAACGAAAGGTCCTCTTCGCTCCCACATTCCGGGGTCGTGGCTCGGGCGATGCTCACTACGACTATGACCAAATCGATTTCCGCGAACTCTACAATGCTTGCGGGGAGGATACAGTCGTCTTGTTCCGCCAGCACCATTTTCTGCCAGATCCTGCACCAATTCCGGACGAGTTCGGTGATCGGCTGATCGACGTCGCTGCATACCCGGATACGAATGACCTCATGCTGATCTCAGACGTGCTCATCACAGACTATTCCTCTGTCATCTATGAGTACTCGCTGCTTGAGCGTCCGATGATCTTCTTCGCATACGACCTCGACACCTACTCGGCGACCCGAGGGATGCACAAAGACTATCGCGAAGCGGCTCCCGGCCAGATTGCCACTACCTTCGAAGAACTGGCCGAGCTCATCCGCGAGCCTGAACTGAGCAACAAGGAGACGAAGGAATTCGTCAAAGAGAATTTCGACTACGTAGACACCCACAATTCCGATCGAGTGATCGACTCCCTGATCCTCAGTGAGCCTGCCTCGGAACCACAGGTGCCCACCGAAGGCGAAGAACATGAGATCGCCCAACAGGTCGGTGAAGAGGACCCGGGTTCTCCTGGCCAAGAGGATCAGCTGAACGAGCCGACTGACAATGACTCCGAGAGCAGCTACAAGACTGAGGAAGAGGACGAGGAGAACCAATGGCAAACATCGCAGTAGTCTTCGCGGGAGGCGTCGGCGCTCGAATGGCGCACAGCTCCCGTCCGAAGCAGTTCCTTGAGATCCATGGCCGGCCAGTGATCGTGCACACGCTCGACATCTTTCAGCAGCACCCGGACATCGACTCGATCGCCGTGGCCATCCTCCCGCGGTATCGGGATCACCTGGAACGTCTGGTCAAACGCTACGAGCTCGATAAAGTGCAGTGGATCGTCGACGGAGGATCGACCGGTCAGGAATCGCGGCACAACGCACTCAAGGTCGTTGCCGAACACAACGATCCGGACAGCATCGTCCTCATCCATGATGGAGTCCGACCGCTGATCGATGCCGACCTCGTTTCTCGCAACATCGAGAGTGCACGTGAATTCGGATCGGCAGTGACCTGCACCAAGATGACGGAGACCGTGGTCGTCGAAGAAGGATCGGGAATCAAGGAAGTCATTCCCCGCGACCCGCTGTGGACTGCGCAGGCTCCGCAGACGTTCCCGCTCAAGGACGTCCTCGCCGGATACGATCGTGCGGTCGCCGAAGGGGAGAACGATTCGATCGACACATGCACGCTCATGAACGGATTCGGCTACGACGTCCACCGAGTTGAGGGACCGCGTACGAACATCAAGATCACCACCGCGTCGGACTACTATGTGTGCCGCACCTTCCTCACCCTCATCGAAGATCGGGAGGCCTTCGGTGGCGAATGAGGGCCCTGCGTCCGCTTCTGCGGGGAACGCCACAGACGTCGTCGTATTCGATACGCCGGTCTTCTCAGAAGACGTCGCCCACATCGCGTCGGCCGACCTCCCCTGGGAGCACTACCGCAACACCGAAGTCCTCGTCACAGGAGCATCGGGCATGATCCCGATGTATATCGTCGGGGCGCTGCTGGCGGCGAACGATGACCACGATTTGGGCATCAAGGTCACGGGAATGGTCCGCAACCTCGATAAAGCGACGAAGCGCTTCGGCAGTGCCCTTGAGCGCAGGGATTTCAGCCTTGTCGCCGGCGATGTCATCGACTTGCCGCGTCTCGACACGAAGTTCGCAACCGTGTTCCACGGCGCATCACCTGCTCGACCGAGCCTGCACAAGTCGTCGCCGGTCACGACGCTGAAGGCGAATACGCTCGGAACCATCAACCTGCTTGACGCTCTCGTCGAATCGGACGGGCAGTCTTTCGTCCTTCTCTCTTCCTCGGAGGTATACGGTTCGGTGTCAGAGCGCGAACTGATCGCCGAAGACGACGTCGGAACTCTGCAGCATTTTGCGCCGCGAGCCAGCTACTCAGAGGGAAAGCGAATCGCTGAGACTGCATTGGCAGCCTATGCAGATGAGTTCGGAATCCGATCACTCAGCCTGCGATTCGGCCACATCTACGGACCCGGAATGGCGCTGGATGACGGGCGGGTACAGGCAGATTTCCTCGCAGACGTTGTTCGCAACCGCAATGTGCGGATGATGAGCGCCGGTGCGGCCACACGCACATACACCTACGTCGCGGACGCCGTACTGGGTCTGTTCGTTGCCCACCTCAGGGGCGACGAACAGGTCTACAACGTGGCGGATCCGGCCGGCAATATCAGCATCCGTCAGCTTGCCGAAGCCTTTGCGGCTGCGCGACCGGAGAAGGACCTCAAGCTGGACTTCGTCAATCCGGAAGATGGACGATCCTTCTCGCCGGTCGCGTCTCTGGGGTTGGACGCGAGCAGACTGGCGGCTCTCGGGTGGTCAGCTGATACGAAGCTGTCGGCTGGTGTCTCACGATGTATCCGATCCTTCGAAGAAGGGCCACCTATTATTGCGTGAGTGCAGCAGGGCCGCTGACAGCAATCGGCCGATTCTCGTGCCACAATCTGAATTGGCGAGGTGCGCCACATTGATGAGGAGATCTGAACCCGCATGACCCCCTTGAGAATCCTTCTGCTCACGAACCGAGATTCGGACAATGTCGGTGACCAGATCATCGAGGCGACCGTTCTCTCCATCATCAGAGGTGTGATGAAGAACCTCGACTTCGGTGCCGATGATTTCGTCATCTCCAGCCGAGCCGCGGGCATCATCTCAAAGAGATACATGGCCACCAAGGACCCTGAGCTGTTGACCGCGGCTCGCGAGGAGATCTCGAAGGCAGACCTCATCATCTTCGGTGGAGCACCACTCTTCAACTATGCCTATCAGAACTTCTACCGTCGAACTATCGTCACGCTCGAACTGGCGCAGGAATACGACGTGCCGGTCATCTTCTCGAGCATCGGTGTGGAGAAGTTCGATGCGGCGAACAAGAAGAGCCAGGCTCTCAAGAAGGCGCTCGAGCTCCCAGTGGTCAAGCAGATCACGACGCGTGACGACATCGAGTCATTGCGTCAATACGCTGAAGGCACAGACATTCCAGTTGCTCATGTCGCCGACCCGGCAGTTCTGGCCGATATCGTCTATCGGAAGAAGCCGGAGCCGGCGCCTGCCCCCAAACCAGTACCGTCCGTACCGGTCCGAGCGAAGCGGAAACTCAAACGAATAGTCAAGCGGGTCATCACGAAGGCGACTAAGCCGGGTGGTTCGCAACCAGCAGCAGCACCAGCACCGGCTCAACCAGCGGCACAGCCACCGGTTCCGGCGCAGCCGAAGGTCCAGCGCATCGGTCTGGTTGTCACCAGGGCCGGAATCTTCGCTGACAATCGCATCGATTTCACCGAAGGCGACCAGAGGAGATTCTGGCTCGAGACGATCGCCGCGCTCGAAGAGAAGGGATACGACTACCGGCTCTTCACCACCGGGCATTTCTCCGATGAAGTCTTCTTGGACAGTCTCATCAAGACCTCGGGAGTTCCGGCTAAGAAGGCCGCTGTCACGGTGAACTCTCCGGACGAACTGATTCGAGAGCTGCGCGGCTGTGACGGAGTCATTGCCTACCGGCTGCATGCGAGCATCACCTCATTTGCGCTCGGCATCCCTTCGATCGGTCTGTCCTGGAACTTCAAGGTCCCATACTTCTACGAATCAGTCGGCTATGGTCATCGGGCGCTGAGCCCGGAGAACTGGCGTGCTGAGGATGTCGTGCCGGCGATTAAACTCGCCATGGAAGAAGGCGTCGTCAAAGACAGCGCATTCCTCAAATCCGTCTACGACACACTCTTCACAGGGATCAGAGACGTTTTCGCTCCGGATAATTCTGCGGATCCATATTCGCTTGAAGAGCTGTGGGAAGGGATGCCGCGGCAACTGGCCACCGGTCCCAAGGGGTACCGCGAGAAAGTCAATCGGAAGTTGCGTCGTACCTACGAGAACTACCAGAAGCTATACGACAAAGCACAATCAATGGATTGATCGTGCGGGCTAGAGAAAGTATCTATTTTGGCACCCACTGAAGTCCTGCTGCTCACGAACCGAGACTCTGACAACATCGGCGACCAGATCATCGAAGCCTCTGTCATCAGTCTCATCAAGGCCGCCGTCGGTAACCTCGGACTGGATACAGAGAACCTCAAGGTTCGAAGCCGAGCTGCGAGCCTGATCAGCCGTAAGTACATGTCGACTCGAGACGAGTCGCTTCTCGAGCCGGCGCGGCGTGCGATCTCTCGCGCCGACGTCCTGATTTTCGGGGGCGCCCCGCTGTTCAACTACCGGTACCAAAGCTTCTATCTCCGCACCATCAGAACTCTGGAGCTGGCTCAGGAATATGACGTGCCGGTTCTCTTCTCGAGCATCGGTGTGGAGCCGTACTCTGCGACCGACAGTCGTTCGCAGCAGTTGAAAGACGCTCTCACACTCCCCGTTGTGCGGCAGATTACGACCCGCGACGATATCGAATCGACCCGAAAGTATGTCGAGGAAACCGATATCCCTACGGCCCTGGTCGCCGATCCCGCAGTGTTCGCTGACTCTGTTTTCGGAGTGAAAGCCCGCTCTGCGCCAGTGCCCGCCACCTCAGCCCCTCGTTGCATCGGCCTGGTGGTGACCCGCGCAGGCATCTTCAAAGACAACGGGATCACATTCAGTGAGGCCGACCAGAGGAAGTTCTGGTTGGACGTCATCGACGACTTGGAGAGCCGGGGAGACGACTACCGGATCTTCACCACGGGCCACTTCTCCGACGAGATGTTCCTCGATTCTCTCGTCCGCCACCATGGGGTGTCGAACAAGAAGGCTGCAGTCACGCTGAACTGTCCCGAAGAACTCATCGATGAACTCAAGCAGTGCGATGGCGTTGTCGCCTACCGGCTGCACGCAAGCATCACGTCCTTCGCGCTCGGCATCCCATCGATCGGACTGAACTGGAACTTCAAGGTGCCCGATTTCTATCGTTCGATGGGCTACCCGGAGCGCGCACTTGACCATACTGATTGGAATTCGCGGACGGTTCTGCGGGCGCTGGATACTGCGATGAGCGAAGGCGTCGAAAAGGACGCGGATACGCTGATGTCTGTCTACAGGACCCTGTTCTCCGGGCTGAAGGGCATCATCGCTCCCGATTCTGCGGCTGAGGCCTTCACACTTGCTGAACTGCAAGAGAAGATGCCTCGCTATGCGGGAACGACTCGAAAGCAATACCAGGAGAAGATGCGGCGCAAACTGCGTCGCTCCTACGAATACTTTCAACAGCGGATCAGCATGGACGTTGCCAAGGTTCCTGCCCAGGAGTCAAAGCCATCGACCGTCGGCTCAACCGTCAAACGTGGTCTCAAGAAGCTGCGCAATCGCCTGCCCTGAGCTCAGAGTCTGAATGCGTCATCGTCGGCTTCGAGGGCGAGACGTTCGGAGTCACGCGAGGCACGTTGAGAATAAAGAGATTGAACAGTTGATCGTGAAAGCGGCCCGTTTCCCTGCCAGTGAGCTGTGGGAAACGGGCCGCTTTCGGATTGCCTGCAAGTTCGCACTTGGAGGCTGAAGCACAGGTCGTCAGCTGATTCCGTGACTGCTCAGATGCGAGCTTCCTACTTGCCGTAACGAGCGTTGGAGATCTTGGTCCACGTGCGGATCGGAAGAAGCTTCTGCAGGCTTTTGACGGACTTTTCGGCGGCAACTGCCCGAGTCTTGGTGGCCTTCATGTTCGTCTCCACGCGAGCGAGTCTGCGTTCGAGAGGAGCAATCTTCCGCTCCAAAGCAGCTACGGATCCGGACGCATTCTTGGTCTTCCTTCGAGCCTCGAAATCGGCGACCAGAGCGTTCAAGGCAGCTTCGATCTCGGTAGCCCCCTGTTCCCTGGCGAAGTCGAGGTTCTCCTGAACGAATGAAAGACTGTTCATCCCGGATATCTTGAGGTTGCGGATTGCGTCTGTCGAGATCTCGGAGTCAAAGGTCTTGAACTCGGGAAGATCTCCACTCAGCGAAAGAGCAACCATCGTTCGTACGCACTTGTCGCAGACACCGCAGTTGTACTTTCCAGTGTTCTGCCAGCACACCCGAAGGTGTTCTTTGGCCGCCGGATATTTGGCTACCCGTTTAGTCTTGTCGACTCTCGTGGAACCGGCACCATCGTGCACGATCGAAAGCCTGTTGCTCGACCACAGGTGGTCAAGTAAGGGATGAGAACCCCAAGCGAACGTGTCGGAATATGTGTGCGACGCAGGAATCATCTGCCGCCCGAACTGTCCGCTCAGAAGGTGTCCGATCGAGGACAGCGCCGCTCCATGTGTCAGAGTCGGCCATTTGCCGGCGCGGTTGAGGAATCTGCGGATATTCGTCGATCCCTCGATGAGCTGTTTGCCCGTGAACGAGGCCACTTCGCGAAGGTGAGCCGACGTCGGCTCGCGAACATCGGTCCTCGACAGGGGAATGTCGAAGCCATGCATGTACACCAGGGCGTCGATGTCAGACTCGTTTCGGATGAGAGTGTCGAACGAGTCGACACCGCCGGTGAAACAGGAAACGGTCCTGTCCAGACGCGGAGTCTTGTCTTCCGGCCGCTGCGGCACGTCCAGGCGGGCCGCGACGAGCTGCTTCGGATACCAGGTGCGGAGGATGTCCTGCGCGGCCTGCGAGTTGTAGATGAGGCGGCGGGAAACTGCGTCGTCCATCTCAAGTACGCCGTCACTGCCGATTGCGAGAATCAGGCCGATGATGAAGAAGGCGTCAGCGGCTCCCTCGCTGTCGGTCTCAGTTTCGGGTGGAAGTTGAATCCATGCTTCTCCTTCGGCCCCGGGCATAGTGATCTGGGCTGAGACATAGACGCCTTCGTCGTTGTCAGCCACCGCCACTGATCGGATGTTTACCATTGCAACCTCGCTTAGCTGGTCAGTGAAGTCGTACTCGCACTGACTTTGTAGTCTTCCCAGAGTCTAGCCCAATGTTCAAGTGCCGTTGCCCCATTTGTAAGGCTAGGCATGTCTGAGCCGACAAGCAGGACGCCGGCGTTCGAAATGATTCCTGATGGCCATTCGCTCATTGGGATCCAAGCAGTTCATCTTGCTGTTTCGACGTCACTGTCACGGATCTTCCATGCGCGTCGAACATGACGATGTCAATCGGGCCCTTTCTGGTGACGGATCGCGGAACGATGACGGCGGCGCGCGTCCCGCAATGTCTGACGAGTTTGACTTCAGTGGATTTCTTGGTCCGTTTCGTCTTCGCAGACGCTGATATCAGATCAGAGGGAACCGCATCGACCTCGATGATCTCGTTCCTGCCGACCGTGAAACGGCCGATCTGCACCGGTCGAATTTGATGGACACTGTCCAGATGCACGGCAGTCGGTCCGACATCGATGGCGAAGTTCCCCGCTGGGGTGAAGAAGGCTGCAGTGTGTGTAGGGTTTCCGTGGAGGACCGGTCGCGTGTCAATGCCTTTAGGTTTGGAATGGCCGAGATGCTCAGAGAGTTCCAGTTCGCCCCAGCGAGCATGGACGAGTACGTCCCAGGTGCCCGGTTCCGGAAGGCTTCGAAGATCCAACTGCGCTTGGAATCTGGACCTGATTCCGTAAATGCCCTTGTTTGTTTGTGACACGTCGAGCTGGACTGGGTCTTCGGCTCCTGACTGACGGTGTTTGGCGACAAGTTCGGCGGAGTACGGTGCTTCGTTGACTCCCTGAATGCCGATTTCTCCTGAAAGTGCGGCTGTGCCTTGGGTGTACTTGATCCTCGTGAGGTGAGTTCTCATCTTGACGTTGAGGTCCGAGACGGGGCCGCCACTCAGTGGCCGATAGAAGAATTGAGAAAGTTCCCAATCGAATTCGAGTGAGGGGAAGCCTCTTGTGCGAAGAGATGCACTGACTCGTTCTATCTCATCTAAGTCGTTGCGAACCACGAGGTCGACGAGGATTTGTGAGCTCACCGATCCGTATTTTCTAACTCGAGGGTTCCACAGGTGCGTGATCCGGTCGCTGAAAGTGGTCAGCATCTCTTCGCGCTCAGCGCGACCATGAGCCGGGATCAGCTTCCTGCCGAACACGGCCAAGGTCCCTGCTTTGCCGACGAGGGGTCTTCTGAGCAGCACGTCGCGTCGAAGTCCGGGCTCTGTGTTCTCTTCGATTGTGTCGACCAACGACAAGATCCGTTCAAGATGCTTCCGCGGAGTCTGCCCCCTGCTGGTCACGTTCGTTCCGTCGCCTCGATGGCGCAGCCAGTAGTACGGTTTGTCGGCAAGGATGGAGATGTGAGGGCTGTGCAGAAAAGCTTTCAACGCAAACGGTTGATCTTCGCCGATGGCAAATCCCGCGGGGAATCGTATGTTGTGCTCGTCTACGATCGTTCGGCGAAACAGCTTCTGAACGCTGAGAGTGGAGTTGGCTTTTGACTCTATGAAGTCAACCGCGTATTGGTTCGACGAGAATGGTTTTGACGGTACCGGGCGAGGGGGACCGTCACCGAACGAACCCAGTTTGCAGAGAACTACTCCGGAACCTGTTGTATCTGCCATGTGGACTAGTCGTTTGAGGGTGTCTCGGTCGAGTTTGTCGTCCGCATCAAGAAAGAAGAGGTATCGTCCGACCGCCTCATCGACGCCGCGATTGCGTGGTGCGGCAGCAGAGCCGCTGTTGGGGATTGAGAAGACTCGAAGGTCGGTCTTGTTCTCAGCGAGGTCGGACAGAATCGACAGCGATGAGTCCGTCGATCCGTCATCGACGGCGATGATCTCGTAACGGCCCTCCTCGAGCGTCTGTTGGCGGACGGAATCGATGGTTTCCACGATGAACTTCTCACAGTTGTATACAGGAATGATGACGCTGACATCGATGACAGCGTCGGCTCGCGAAGTATTCGGGGGCTGGCGCGGCGGGGAAGGGGACATTGAAACCTCCGGCGGAGATTTGTGGGGATGAAGAGGGGCTCTCAACCGCATGCTACTCCTGCAATAGACGGTTTGTGAGGCATAGTGCGTCCGCTCGCCCTCGTCGCTCGACAACGCTCAACTACTCAAAACCCCAGTAAGTATTGCCAAAATCGCAACTAGTGTGCAGACTGTATGGGTGGTCACGACGAACGAAGGCGCCCAGAGCGCACCGGAATCACTGGTCAGCCGTGTCCGCATCGCAATCAAAGACGCGAGGATCAACCACAGCGAGGTTGCCCGACGCATCGGTCTCGACGCGAGCAAAATGTCGAAATCCCTAGCTGGAACACGAAAATTCCGGGTCGAGGAGATCTCTCACATCGCCGAACTCACCGGGGTCACCACGGATTGGCTGACGACAGGGCGAACGGCACGGCCACCTCGGCGAACAATGGTCGCCGACGTTGCTCCCGCTCTCAGCGAATCACCCGCCGACGATTCCGCAGATGACCTCGCAGGTGATGCGCGCACGGCGCAAGCCGATGAGGGAGCGGCCCTCGGACCGGCGTCCGAACAGGACTGGATGTCGAAAGGCACCCGCAATCGGCTGAAGATCATCGCTGCGGCCTGGCGGCTCTATGCCGATCTCGGCATCGACAAGGTCCGCACCGAGGATGTCGCGGACTCGGCCGGAGTGACCTCCTCGACGGTGAACTATCACTTCCGGACGAAAGACCAGCTGCTGCAGGCAGCCCTGCGCTATTCGCTCGACGTCATCGCCGAGACGCGTCACCTCAACGACTCCGCCGACCCCATGGGCGTGCTCCGTCACTTCGCCCGCATTCATGCCGGAGTCGACCGGAAGATCCGGAGTGTGTGGTCGATCTGGCTCCAGTGCTGGGCCCGTGCAGCCACCGACGAAAGCGCCCGGGCGAACGTCACCGCCGTCTACGGCGAGTGGATGGACATGATCACCACGGTCATCGACGGCGGTCAGAGAGCCGGAACGATCCGGACCGGCGACACCGCGCTCATGGTCAAATCCCTGTCGATCTTCATCGACGGCCTGGGCGTGGCCCGCACCACCGAACACATGCCCATCACGGACGACGAGGCGCTGGCCATGCTTGAGAACTACTTGAGGGCTCACATCCTCAACAGCGACGCGTCCACCGACGACACCCGAACCCCGAAGTCAGACCGGGCCGCCGTAGTCGGTCGGCCCGAACCGACGTCTTAGGAAGAAGGCACATGAGAACACCGAACCGAAGACAAGCGCTGGGCGCGGGCCTTGCCGTGGCCGGCGCAGCGGGCTTGAGCGCCTGTGGCGGTGCGGAAGTCGGCGCCGCCGACGCCGGAGACCCCGTCAAGGGCGGGACCCTGCGCGTCGGGGTCACCGGCGGCAACTCCGCGGACACCGTCGACGCCCACATCCCGGTCAACAGCGGAGATATCGCCCGTACCGTCAACCTCTACAACTGTCTGCTGTCGCGGACCGATGACTACAAGATCCAGCCCGAGCTGGCAGAGTCGTTCGAACCGAATTCCGATTCGACCGTGTGGACAGCCACCCTACGCCAGGGCATCAAGTTCTCCGATGGACGCGACATCACCCCTGAAGACGTTGTCTTCAGCTTCGAAAGGATCAACGACCCCGACGATCCGAAGACTGCGTCGTCGAGCTTTACGATGCTCGACAAGGTCGTCGCCACCGGTGACAGGACCGTCGAGTTCAGGCTCTCTGAACCCAACGGCCTGCTCAACGATTCGGTATCCGAATACACGACTGGGATAGTCCCGTCCGACTACGATCCGAAGAACCCGGTGTGCTCGGGGCCATTCAAACTCAAGTCCCACAGTCCGGGGCAGTCGACGGTGCTCGAACGCAACGAGTACTACTGGAGGAACTCGACCTACCTCGACGACGTCTCCATCCTCAACTTCAACGACTCCGACGCCCTCATCAACGCACTCCTGTCCTCACAGGTCGATGCGATCGCGCAGATACCGCTGGCCCTTGTCGAGGTCATCGACGCCGACGAAAGAATGGCCATCCTCAACTCGAAGACGGGCATGTGGCTGCCGTTCACCATGCGCGTGGACAAGAAGCCCTTCGACGATGTCCGCGTACGCCAAGCCTTCCGCCTCGTCGTCGATCGAGAACAGATGATCGAACAGGTGCTGTCCGGCTACGGAACCATCGGCAACGACATGTTCGGGCCGCTCAGCGAGAATTACCCGAACTTCCCACAGCGCAAGCAGGACATTCCCAAAGCCAAGAAGCTTCTGGCTGAAGCAGGCTACCCCGATGGACTCGAAGTCGAACTCGTCACCGCGCCCATTCAATCCGGGACTGTCGAAGCGGCCCAGGTCTTCGCTCAACAGGCTGCGGCCGCAGGAATCACGGTGAAGATCCGCAAGGTGGATGCGACGACGTTCTTCGGCGACGAATACCTCAAGTGGGATTTTGCTCAAGACTTCTGGTATACCCGCGACTTCCTCCCGCAGTGCGTCTCGTGCGCGATGGATATCTCCCCGTTCAACGAAACTCACTGGGTCGACAAGGAGTTCTCCTCCATCGTGCAGAAGGCCCGCGGATTTTCCGAGAGCAGCAAGCGGAAGAACCTCGAACACGAAGCGCAGAAGATGCTCTACGACGAAGGCGGTTACATCATCTGGGGTTTCGCCAATCAGGTGGACGCCTATCAGAAGTACGTCGGCGGTCTGAAGGAGAACGCCACCGGCAGACCACTGGGCGGCTGGCGACTTGACCGCGTATGGATCGGAGAGGTGTGACATGTTCGGCAAAGTCATCGGTAAGCGGCTGATCTTTTCCGCATTCATTCTCCTCGCCGTGTCCCTGCTGGTCTTCGGCGCCACCCTGCTGCTGCCCGGCGATGCCGCCCGGGCAATCCTCGGCCAGCAAGCCACCCCGGAGCGCATCGCGGCCCTGAACGAGCAGCTGGGACTCAACGACCCGGCTTGGCTGCGCTACCTTCACTGGCTGGGTGGACTCTTCGTGGGCGACTTCGGAACCTCCTCGGCGTCGGGAGGCCCCGTCTCCGAACTGCTCGGGGACCGCCTCGGGGCGTCGTTCATTCTCATGGCGATCGCGGCTATCATCTCCGTGCCCTTGGGGATCGGGCTCGGCGTCTACCAGGCCCTTCACCGCGGGAAGCGCCGCGATCAGACAATGACCGGAATCTCCCTGGTGCTGGCGTCGATGCCGGAGTTCGTCATCGGCATCGGCCTCGTCGCTCTCTTCGCCACCTCGGTGTTCCAGATTCTGCCGGCAGTCACCCTGGCCCCGCCGGGAGATCCGGTGTGGAAACGGCCCGAGCAGCTCATCCTGCCGACGCTGACCCTCGTCCTCGTCGTCACCCCCTACATCGTGCGGATGATGCGGACGACGATGATCGAAGTCCTCGATTCCGGATTCGTTGAGATGGCTAGGCTCAAGGGTGTCCCGGAGAAGCGCGTGATCATGCGTCACGCCGTGCCCCACGCTCTCGGACCGGTCGCCCAGGTCGTCGCGATCCAGCTGGCCTGGTTGGCCGGCGGCGTGGTCGTCGTCGAGTTCCTGTTCCGCTACCCAGGACTCGGCCAAGCTCTCATCGACGCGGTGACCTACCGTGACGTGCAGGTCGTCCAGGCGATCTCCATGCTCGTCGCCGCAGTCTACGTCGTGGTGAATCTGGCGGCCGATGTCGTCGGCATCCTCACCAACCCGAAACTCAGGAGCGCAGCATGAGCACCGACGCCAACAGCCTTGATGACCTCAAGTCCGCGGCCACCGATGCCGCTGAGGTGCCCAAGGAATCCGCCACCACCTATGTTCCCTTCTACAAGCGTGTGCTCGCCCAGAAGCAGGGCAAGATCGGTCTGGCGATCACGCTGATCATCGTCGTCCTGGCCCTGTGCGGTCCTCTGCTGCTGCCCTGGGCAACCGGCAACACCTCCACCGAGTTCGTCACAAAACCATTCAGTCCCTATGGTCTGTTCGGTTCGGACAACCTCGGCCGCGATGTGCTCTCCCGGTTCCTGGCCGGGGGACTGACGCTCATCGTCTACGCGGCGCTCGCCACGGCGCTCGGCATGGTCGTCGGTGCGATCATCGGCATGCTCGCCGCTTACGTCGGCGGCACGTTCGACGCCGTCATCATGCGTATCAACGATGTCTTCCTCGCCATCCCACAGCTCGTGTTCGCCCTCCTGGCGATCACCGTGCTCGGACCGCAAGGGTGGGTGCTCGTGACCGTCATCGGCCTCACCCACGCGCCACGCATCGCCCGCGTCGCGAGGTCCGCGACTCTGGGCGTCATCACCGAGGACTACATCAAGGCCGCGGAGATGTATGCGATGCCCAGGTGGAAGGTGCTCATCCGTGAGCTGCTGCCCAACATCACCGGGCCGCTGAGCGTGGAGGCGGGCCTGCGCCTGACCTACTCGATCGGGTACATTGCGTCGCTGTCGTTCCTCGGACTCGGACTCCAGCCCCCAGCGTCCGACTGGGGCCTGATGATCAACGAGAACCGCATCGCCCTGTCCATCCAGCCCTGGGGTGTGCTGCTGCCGGTCATCGCGATCGCGCTGCTGACCATCGGCACCAATCTGCTCGCGGACTCTTTCGCCCGAGCCACCGCATCAACATCCGTGGAGGCATGATGAGCCCGAAGACACAGACCGTTCGCCATGATGATGCGAATGAACCGAACGAGAAGATCGTCCTGCGTGTCAGCGACCTGCGTGTGCTGACGAACGCCGGGGACGAGATCCTCCACGGAGTCGACTTCGCCCTGGCCCGGGGAGAGATCCTCGGACTCGTCGGCGAGTCCGGTTCCGGAAAGACGACGGCCGGCCTGGCCTGCATGGGGCACTTCCGGGAGGGCCTGAAGTTCGGGTCCGGATCCGTGAGCATCTGGCCGCGCGGGGATGCCACCCACCTCGAGGTCGGCGACCTCGACGAGGTGGCCCTGCGCGATCTGCGCGGATCCCGGATCGCGTACATCCCCAGGACCCCGCGCTCTCGCTCAACCCGGCCATGCGCGTAGGCGAGCAGATCCGGGAGGTCCTCGACATCCACGGCTTCGGCTCCTCGGAGAATGAGCGGGCCGATCGCGTCGCCGAGGTGCTCGTCGACGTCGGACTGCCCGGGGACAAGACGTATCAGAAGCGCTGGCCGCACCAGCTCTCCGGCGGTCAGCAGCAGCGCATCGGCATTGCCATGGCCTTCGCCATGTACCCCGATGTGCTCATCCTCGACGAACCGACGACCGGCCTGGACGTGTCCACGCAGTCGGTCGTGCTCGACACGATCCGGCAGATGACAGTGGCGAACAACGTCGCCGGTCTCTACATCACTCACGACCTCGCGGTGATCAAAGACATCTCCGACCGGGTGGCTGTGATGCTGCGCGGCGACCTCGTCGAAGAGGGGCCGGTGTCGGCAGTGCTCGAATGTCCGCAGCATGAGTACACGAAGATGCTCATGGCCGCCGTGCCCGATCTTGCCGGACGGAAGACGATCGGTGACGGGGCCGCGGAGGCGAAAGCCGTTGCCGATGTCGATGAGAAGACACATATCCTCGAGTCGGCGGGGGAGAAGCCTGGCGATGCGGACTCAGATCGGACCGGAACCGACGGGGCAGCCGCCTTGGCGGGGGACGGGGACGGCCGGGCCGCCTCGGCGAACGTGCCTCTGCTCGAGGTCAAGGACGTGGCACTCGCCTACGGGAAGGCGCAGATCCTCGACGGGATCAACCTGATCCTGGAGCCGGGGGAGTGCACGATGCTGCTCGGTGAATCCGGGTCGGGCAAGACGACCCTGTCGCAGTGCGTGGCCGGGCTCAATGACGACTACAAGGGCTCGGTGAAGCTGCGTGGGACGGAGCTGGCACGGTCGACGCGCAAACGCACGAACGAACAGCGCGTGGGCATCCAGTACGTGTTCCAGTCGCCGTTCTCATCTCTCAACCCGCGGCGGTCCATCGGTCAGTCGCTGACGGTGCCCTTGGAGATGAGCGGTCAGGGAACGGCCGCGAGCCGGAAAGCCACCGTCGAGGAGGCGCTGGATTCCGTGCGGCTGGGACGGACGTTCTATCATCGCCGTCCCGGTGACCTCTCCGGTGGTGAGCGGCAGAGGGCGGCGATCGCGCGTGCGCTGGTCAATGCACCGTCCGTGATGGTCTGTGATGAGATCACCTCGGCGCTCGACGTCAGTGTGCAGGCCTCGATCGTCGCGTTGCTGCGGAGACTGCGGGAGGAACGGCAGCTGGCGATGCTATTCGTCACGCACAATATCGCGCTGTCACGGCATATCGCTGATAACCTCGCGGTGCTCAACAAGGGCAAGATCGTGGACTACGGTCCGACGGCCTCGGTGCTGGAGGACCCGTCGCACGAATACACGCGGGCGCTGATCGCCGACGTGCCGAAGTTCTGAGGGCCGGGGGTACAGTGTGGGGCGGATAGCACCAGTTCGAACTGGTGCTATCCGCCCCACACTGTGTCGTGAGCGGAACAGGCTCTGCAGGCAGTCAGTGATCAGTCGAGGGAGAACCCTTCGCCGATGCCTCATCGTCGGAGGCGGCATCCTCGTCGCGGTCCTCGTCCTCGCCGGTCCCGTCCTTGCGGCCGAAGTCGTCAGGATTGACCTTATCGAGGTACTCGGATGACGGTGCGCCTCCGGCCTCGTGGTCGAGATTCTCCGTGGCCTTGCGCATATTGCCTGCCGAGCTGCCGTCGGTGCTGTTGTCTTCGGTCGACACGGTGGTCACCTTTCGCTGGAGAACGCTGATGGATGATCAGTCTATGCGGTACCCGCTGCTTAGTGGCACCCCTTTCGAGTCGTCTGAAACAGAGACGGCATAGATTCCTGACACTTGGAGAAAGGAACTCCGCCATGAGCGTTGACAGTGACTAAGAGAAGGATCCGACCAAGGTCACCGAGGCAGCTGAAGAGGATGCTGCCGAAAAATCGGGCACGAATTACGCGTCGCGGCAACACGAGAATGAACTGGTGGGTGAGTGAGAGGAGGAAGCGTTCCCAGCGCGCGATCTGCCTGAACATCACTGTGATCCTCGAGGACAACCGGAGATTCTGCTCCACGGCGACCGGAAGCGACTCACAGGCAGCAGACGCGGACCTCGAGAATTCGACGTCCGCGTCCGTGAGGTGTTCACCTGCGGTGCTGCTAGTTTCTTTCTGTGGTGTAGTGCTTGCCCTGATCGAACAGTGCTCCGATGACGACCAGCAGACCCGCAGTCACGAGCACCCAGCCGACTCCGACAGTGGAGTTCGTCGGCGATGACACAACCAGCGACAGGGCACCGAGCGGTGCCAGCCCACCTGCGACGGCCGTACCGATCTCACGCGCTGTGCCGACTCCGGCCGACCGCGATTCCGGTGGGAACTGCCGTGAGAGGAACGAACCCTGGGCAGAGAACATCATCGGGGCCAGCACGCCGGTTCCGATCGCGATTGCCACATAGACCAGGAGCGTGCTCGAGTTCTGCAATAGGGCGAGGAAGACGAAGGCGAACACCATCGACAGCGCACCGCCGCCCATGATCACCAACTTCGAGCCGAACCGATCGCAGGCCTCACCGAACAGCGGGACGGTGACGATGGCCACGAGACCTGCGACCATCACGGCCCCGGAAGTGACATTGGCGGACACGTCCTGAAATTCGTCGAGGTAGGCCAGTGAGAACGTCTTGAAGATGTAACTGAGTGCGTTGTATCCGATGGCGATGACGAAGACCACGAGCAGCGGCCGCCAATGATGGACGAAGACATCGGAGAATTTCGGCTTCGCCTTCTCCTCGTTCTCGACTTTCTGCTCGAACTCCGGGGACTCGGGCAACGAGGAGCGGATCCACATGCCGACGCCCACGAGGGAGACGGAGATGATGAACGGAATCCGCCAACCACCGTTCATGAGGAACTCGTCTCCGTTGAGTGTGAGGAGGAAGATCGTGGCTGAGGACAGCACGAGGCCGATGTTGAGGCCCAGCGCCGGCCAGGCCCCCTGACGTCCTCGACGACCGGCCTGAGCGTGCTCGTAGGAATTGACAGCAGCGGAGGCGTATTCGGCTCCGGCTCCCATGCCTTGGAACACCCGCAGTGTGACGAGAAGGATCGGCGCCCACGTGCCGATGGCTGCGTAGGTGGGGAGAAGGCCGATGCAGAAGGTCGAAATACCCATGAGGGCGAAGGTGATGACAAGCACCTTCTTCCGGCCCAGGCGGTCTCCGAGGTGGCCGAAGACGATGCCTCCGATGGGGCGAGCGATGAATCCGACGGCGAAAGTGGCGAAAGCCGAGAGAGTGGCAACTTGGCTGTCCCCTTCAGGGAAGAAGATCGTGCCGAATACGATCGATGCCATCGTGGCGTAAAGGTAGAAGTCGAACCATTCGACTGTGGTGCCGACGATCGTGGCTACGGCGACTTTTCGCAGACGCTTCTTCTCGTCCTGAGGGCTTTCGCTGAGGAAGCGGCGCGGATTGCTGTTCGCCTCGTTGCGAAGAGTGGTCATGAGGGTCAATCGTCCTTCTGTGCGGTGGTCTGTGATGAGGAATCGAGGCCGTGGGCGTCGGTGACGACGTCGAGGATGTGCTCGGCGATCGCCATCGATGAGGTGGCCCCCGGCGACGGTGCATTTCGGATAAGTGTGGCGCGGCCCTGCTGTTCGATGACGAAGTCGTCGATGAGCCCACCGTCGGCGTCCATGGCCTGGGCGCGGATGCCTCGGGTGATGGGCTTCGAGACGGCGCCTCGCAGAGAGGGTACGTATTCGGCCGCCCCGGAGAGGAACTTCTTCCGTGAGAGCACAGCGGCGAACTCATGCACGGCCGCTTTCACGTTTCCAGCGGCGAACTTCCAGAAGGCAGGAGTGGCGGCTACCCGGAGGCTGTCTTTCACCCCGAACTTCCAACCCGCGTAGTTCTCTCGTCCGAAAGAGAGGAATGCGTTAGGGCCGACGAGCATCTCCCCATCGACGCGTTTGGTCAGGTGCACGCCCAAGAAGGGGTAGGCCGGATCGGGCACGGGGTAGACGAGGCCGTTGAGAATGGTGCGGTGCTCAGGGGCCAACTGTGAGTATTGCCCGAAGAACGGCACAATCGTCGGGTGGGAGGCGCCGCCGGCCAACTTCGCGACCCGATCGGACTGCAGCCCAGCACAGGCTATGACGAAATCGAACGATTCCTCCCGTTCCGAGGTGCCGCCTCGGCGGTCCGAGTTGTCGGTCGAGGTGATAGTGCACCCGTGGGGCCGGACCTTGATGTCGACCACTTCGGAATTAAGGCGGACCGTGCCACCGCTGTTGCGGACATCTTCGACGAACGAGCGGGCGATCGCTGCATAATCGGTGATCGCCGTGTGCGGCGAATACAGGGCGAGACGACCGACGGAATTGGGTTCGATCTCCCGGATCTGCTCGGGACCGATGAGCTCGACGTCCGGCACCCCGTTGGCGACTGCTCGTTCGAAGATGGCGCGCAGCCGCTCTTCCTCGTCCTGCTGAAGTGCGACGACGATCTTGCCGCATTCGTCAAAAGGGAGGTCATTGGCTTCGGCGTAGTCACGCAGAAGTGTGACTCCGCGGCGACACAGTCGTGCTTTGAGGCTGCCGGGCTCATAGTAGAGGCCGGCGTGGACGACGCCGGAATTGTGGCCGGACTGGTGCGCGGCCACCCGATCGGCTTTCTCGAAGATGGTCACTGCAGCGTCGGGGTGGCGCCGGGTGATCTCGCGGGCGACCGCGGCCCCGTTGATCCCCGCGCCGATGACCGCGAACGACCGACCTGTGCGCTGATTGTGTTGAGACATTGCCAATCCGTTCGCATTGTGGGGCAGTGCGGGGAGAGCCGCACCACATGAGCATCACGTGTAGCTTAACAGCTTGCATGTAGCATGCAACTCAGTGGATGGCTATGCTCCGACGTCTATCTGTCGTAGGTGGCCGAGCGGAAATGCCCGCGAATCTGAAGTCGCCTGCGGGTGCGAGGCATTCAGCCGATGATCCAGGCGAGCCTGGTGTGCAGATCGCGGGTACCAAATTCGGGCCGCCGGCGGGTCTCCTGGCTGATGAGGATCTCGGCGGTGTTGAAGATGTGGCGACGCATGGCCGCTGCGGCCGCGTCGGGTTCTCGCTGCATGATCGCCTCGAAGATGTCGACGTGATCGGCGAAGCACTCCTGGCACGAGCGGGACGACGGGACAGTGCCCACCCCGGTTTGGAGGACGATGTTGCGCTGCTCGTGGAGAACCTCGGCGGCGCGGGCGTTGCCGGCCATCTGCAGCACTGCGGAATGGAAGTCGCGGTCGGCTCTGAGCGTCGCCTCGGTGTCATCGGTGTCGGCGGCGTTTCTGAACCGGCCGAATTGGTCGTCGAGGTTCTTCCGCGCCTCGGAGTCGTCGCTCAGTGCGGCTTTGCGGGCAAGCGGGACTTCGATGATCATCCGCAGTTCGAAGCCGTCGATGAGGGAGTCGATGTCGGTCTCGAGGATGCGAATGCCGCGATTGGGCTCGATGCTCACCAGGCCGAGACGGGCAAGCTCGGCTGTTGCTTCTCGCACCGGAGTGCGCGAGACGCCGAGCCACTCGCCGAGTGCAGCGGCCGAGTGGAGGCTCCCAGGGGGCAATTCGCCATCGACGATGGCCTGACGCAGCCGTTCTGTGGTCTGTTGAGTCAGTGTCGGCCCACGGTTGACGATCGGCATGCTTCGATTCTGCCATGTCGGCGCAGGCCAGTGGTGCGGGCGGTGGCGGGAGGTGAGTTTCAGACATCCCGCACTCGTCTTCATCCGTTGTCAGGGGTAGTCGGCCGTGCCACGATGAGAATAACCGCGAGGTCGGACGAGTCGACGAGCGACGCGTACGACCTCAGGGAGCGAAGGAGGGGATCATGCTCATCGTCCTATGGGTGATTGCCGGAATTCTGGCGCTGTCAGGCATCCTCGCTCTGTTCCGGAAGGAGTATAAATGGGGTGTCGTCCTCATTGTCGCCGCCTGCATCGTCGGTCCAGTGCTGACGGCCTTCTTAGGCGGTCCTCCAGCCGGTCCGCGAAGCTGACAGGCTGGGAATCGACGGCGTGGACGAGGTCCGGCGGTTCCGGGTCAAGGGCCAAGCGCTCGAGGCCGTGAACGAGGTCGTCTCGGTGAACACGGGCAAGCCCCTGCAGCCCGTCGAGGTAGGACCGTTCGTATCCGGCCCGACTCGGCTCGTCAGGAGTGAGGGTGATGACGACGGCGTCGAGATCCGCCAATCGCGGATCCCCGTCGGCCGGGTACTCTGCGCGTCTGCGTCCGGGGGCTCCGGTCGGGGAGAGGTCTATTCTGATGGTCTCGAAGACGTCGGGCAGTCCGTCGATCCGGCGGCGCAGTCCGATCACTTCGTGTCCCTGGTCGTCCAGTCTCAGGCCCAGCCGCGTGCCCAGGTCGCCGCACCCGGCGAGGAGAACCCTTCGTACCCTCATCGTGCTCATTCCGCCTCGCTTTTCATCCGGTCATAGGCGGCCAATGCCGCCTCACGTGATGCCTTGAGATCGACGATCGGCTCACATACCCCGTGTGAACGTTCCGCCTGAGAGACCCCGCCCGGTCCGTGACCGAGCCACCTGCTCACGTATTCGCTGTTCGGGTCGAAGCGCTCACGCTGACGTTCGGGGTTGAAGATCCGGAAATACGGGGCCGCATCGGCGCCGCACCCGGCCACCCATTGCCACGACACGGGATTGTTGGCTTCATCGGCATCGACGAGCGTGTCCCAGAACCACTGCTCGCCGTGCCACCAGGGGATGAGGAGATTCTTCGTCAGGAAGCTCGCGGCGGCCATCCGCACCCGATTGTGCATCCACCCTGTCTGCCACAGCTGAGCCATGCCCGCATCGACGAGCGGAATACCGGTCGTACCGTCGTGCCAATGCCTGAGCGCCTCGGGGTCGTCCTCGTAGGGGAAACGTGCGAACTCCGGTCGCACCGGCTCGGACTCGACGTGCGGCAGATGGTAGGTCAGGTGCCAGGAGAACTCCCGCCAATAGAGCTGCCGGATCCAGGCATGCCGGTCATCATCACTCAACTCCGGTAGGTTGAGGGCCGCGGCCAGCAGCTGCCGTGGGGAGAGTTCGCCGAAGCGCAGTCGCGGCGACAGCCCGGACGTGCTGTCAGGATCGGCGGGGACATCATGCGAATCGGCGTAGCCGTCGACCCCTTCGCTCAGATCTGCGAGCTCACGGGCCGCCTCTCGGCACCCGGGGTTCCAGTGCTCGGCCACGGTCGTCCGCCACCACTGAGGGGTCCTCGCTGAGGCGAAGCTGTCCGAGCCCGTGTCGGTACCGTCGAGGAGGCCGAGGCCGTTAAGATCGCGCACCCAGGAGTGCCAGTCGAGGGTCTGTCGGTCGGCCTTGGTCAGGGAGTTCTGTTTCTGCGGTGCAGGGAGGACGTCGCCGACGCTGCGATCGCGCACGGCGTTGAAGTACGGAGTGAACACCTTGTAGAAGTCTCCGCCCTGCGGGCTGACCGTCCAGGGTTCGACGAGCAGCGCTCCGGTATGGGAGTGCACTTCACGCCCGGCCTCAGCCAGGTCCGTCTTGATCTGCTCGTCGAGGCGACGTGCGGCCGGAGCATAGCGGCGCGACCAGCGAACGGCATCGACTTTCAGGTCCGCGGCCGCCTGCGGGACGATGTCGGCAGCGGAGCCTGCTGCGAAGAGCAGCGGGATGCCGAGTCGTGCAAGTTCGGTCTCCAGGACGCGCAGCGACTCGTGCGTCCACCAGCGGGCCGCCCCGCCCAACTGGCGTGGGCCGAGGCCGTTCTCGCCGCGGGATTCCCTGATCCAGAGACCGATCGCTCGACCCTCGGTGCGGGCGGCGGTCAGAGCCTCGTGATCGTCGACGCGCAGGTCGTCGCGGAACCAGACGAGGGTGAGGTGTTCACCGTCGTGGTTCATCGGGGACCTCCGGTCACAGTTTCTTCGCCCAGTCGGCGCTGCTCAAAGACAGCTCTTCGGACATGCCGTCGAGGAAGCGGATGACGGCATCGCGTTCTCGGCTGGTGAGGTGGGCGGCGGCATAGATGCGCCTGGACTGGGCGCGTCCCACGGTCTCTCGTGCCGAGAGCGCCGTCTCCTCGGCGACTTCGATGGCGTATGCCCGGCGATCGCTGCGATGAGATAGTGCAGAGCACGCATGTCCTGTTCGCTGAGTTCC
The DNA here is from genome assembly GCF_900105315.1 of Brevibacterium siliguriense. Classification (NCBI taxonomy): domain Bacteria; kingdom Bacillati; phylum Actinomycetota; class Actinomycetes; order Micrococcales; family Brevibacteriaceae; genus Brevibacterium; species Brevibacterium siliguriense. Next base: position 1,473,540 of record NZ_LT629766.1, read on the forward strand.
ATGTATCTGCGTGAAGCTTCGGACAGGGCGCGTTCGACCTCGCGGAGTCGGGCAAGCGCGTTTATCAGCTGGGTGATCTGCTCGCGGTCGGCCTTCGAGAGATCTGAGGAGTCGATGAGGTCGCCGGGAAAGCTGTTCTGCGATCCGGTGTACATATTCTCTGTGATCGGATCGTGAGGACCCGCAGCATCCGCTGGCTCCATGCCGCAATCCTACTGGTCCCCGCCCGTCGAACGTAGAAGTATAACTCTCCGCGGATAGTACACCCGGGTGTACTATCCGCGGAGAGTCATTGCTTGTGCGGATGTCAGCTGCTGGTCGAGTAGACCTGTTCGGAACCTCCGGTGCGCACGCGATTGCGACGGCGGGTCTCCGGGCTCGTGCCGCGCGAATCCGACGACCGGCGATTGGCCGGCTGACCGGAGCGTGCCGCGGAACCCTGACCGCCGGAGCGGCTGCCGCGAGCGGACTCGCGGCGGTGGTTGCCTGCCACGCTGCGGCCGGAACCATTGCCTCGGGCGTTGGAGGCCGAACCGGCGCTGCGCTCGCCGCCGTTTCCGCGGGAGTTCGCACGGCCCTGACCGGACGCGTCGGAGCCTGAAACGCTGCGTCCCGTGCCTCCGCCGCGTCGGCCACGACCGCCTCGGCGACGGGACGGGCGACCACCGGACTTCGCCGGTTCGGTCTTCTTCCGCGGCTGAACGGGTTCTTTCGGCTGTGGGGCGACATACTCGGCGATCTCACCGACGAGCTCGGTCACCTCGGGGGATTCGGCGGTGACCTTCTTCGGGGTGGCCTTGATGGCGGCCTTGCGGAACAGGACCTGAGTGTCTTTGCGCTGGTCAGGGGTCATGATCGTGACAACGTCGCCGGCACTTCCTGCGCGCGCGGTTCGGCCTGAGCGGTGCAGGTAGGCCTTGTGCTCGGTCGGGGGATCGACGTGGACGACGAGTTCGACGGAGTCGACGTGGACGCCGCGGGCCGCGATGTCCGTGGCGACGAGCACCTTCGCCTCACCGTTGGTGAACGCGGCGAGGTTGCGGTCGCGGGCACCTTGGGACAGGTTGCCGTGCAGGTCGACGGCTGGGATGCCGGCAGCGGTGAGCTGGCGGGCGAACCGCTTGGCCCGATGCTTTGTGCGGGTGAAGAGGATGCGCCGTCCTGTGCCGGAGGCGAGCGTGTGCACGAGTTCGTTCTTGTCGTCGTTCGACACCTCGAACACGTGGTGAGTCATCGCGGACACGTGGGAGGTCGCCTCATCGACGGAGTGCAGGATCTCGTTGTGGAGGAAGCGACGGACGAGCTTGTCGACGTCGTTGTCCAAAGTGGCGGAGAAGAACATCCGCTGCCCTTCGGACGGCGTCTGCTTGAGGATGCGGGTGACACCGGGCAGGAAGCCCAGGTCAGCCATGTGATCGGCCTCGTCGAGGATGGTGACTTCGATGTTCTCGAGCGTGAGGATGTCCTGCTGGAGCAGGTCCTCGAGGCGGCCGGGGCAGGCCACGACGATGTCGACGCCGGAGTCGAGTGCGTTCTCCTGTCGGCGCTGCTTGACGCCGCCGAAGATCGTCGTCGTCCTCAAGCCCACGGCCTTGGCCAACGGGTCGATGACCTCGGTGATCTGTGTGGCGAGCTCACGGGTGGGAGCGAGCACGAGTCCGCGCGGGTGACGGAACTTCTGGGAGCGCTGGCCGGATTCGGCCAGGCGGGCGACGAGCGGGATGGAGAAAGCGAGGGTCTTGCCCGACCCGGTCTTTCCGCGGCCGAGCACATCGCGACCGGCCAGGGTGTCGGGCAGTGTGTCCTGCTGGATGGGGAAGGCCTGGGTCTTGCCTTCGCGGTCGAGGGAGTCGACGATTTTAGCGGGAACACCAAGCTCGGCGAACGACGTCGGTGCCGAGGCGGCTTTCTTCGCGCGATTGCCGCCGGTGCTGTTTGAGTTGGTGTTGCCGGAGTTTCGGTTGCTGCTGCCGCGGTTGCGGTTGCTGCGGGGATTGGAGCGTGTCTGTGAAGTACTGATGGGGTGGCCCTTCGACGTGCCGGTGGGCGTGCCGGTGCCGTGAATAGGTGGCAGGCAGCCGTTTCCGGTCATGGAATGAGCGCTGTCGGCGCTCTCGATCGCCGAGAGAAAACGGCTTCGCAAAACATGCGCGGGTTGTTCACCCAGCTGCAGAGACGAGGCGTCCTGACGACGCAGGGAACCCGAAAACGGGTTCGCAAGTGCTTTCAGTATAACGTCGGCAGTCTCGCGAGCAGAATCCGCAGCTGGGGTGCCCGACCCCGACAGGCCTATGCCGGACGCTCGAGGTGCTCGTCAGCTGACAGCTCCGAAGGGGTGTCCGGGACAGCGTCGAGCGATCCGAGGGTGGTCGCCTCGGTGTCGGGCACAGAGCTCGGCACGGTGTCGGCCACTGTCGAATCCGTATGTGCAAGTACGGGCACGGTCGGCCTACGGCGTGGTCTGCGCTGCCCGGTGGCCCATGCACCGATCGTCACCGAGGCCCATCCGATGCCGATCCCGGCGATGTCGTCGAGGATGTAGTGCCATCCGAAGTAGAGCGTGGCGACGACGGTCACGCCGAAGAAGACCCACGTGATCGTCTGGACGACGCGCTTCTGCTTCGTCAGTGTCATGAAGAGAGCGGCGGCAAAGGTCACCGAGACGTGGAGCGAAGCGAACGCGGCGACGCCCTGGATGGAGTCACTGCCGATGGGGTTGCTGAGGTAGTCGAGCCGTGTATCGATGAGGGACTCCTGGAGTTGACTGACTCCGGTGTCCGGAAGCGCACGGAAGGCGTCGGGGTGGCTGAATACCGGTCCGACCGAGGGCAGGAAGTAGTAGCTGATCGTGCCGAGAACCCAATTGAGGCTCAGCATGGTCGCGAACCAGGCGCCGATTCGGTGGTTGCGATTGAGAACGAGGAACGCGCCGAGGGTGATCGGGATGGCCGGAAGGTAGGCGAGGTAGGCGATGGAGAGAATGTTCGCCGCAATGCCGGTGCCGAGGAGATCGTGCAGGAACACCGACGGTGTGTGTCCGCCGCTGAGCCAGTTGTCGAGTTGGAACAGCTGCCGGTCGAAGAGAGTGCCTTCGCGGTACACCGGCAGGACGCTCTTGAGATTGCGGTAGGCGACGTAGCAGATGTAGAAGCTCAGCAGTCCGGCGCCGATGCACAGAAGCCGGTGGGTGTTCCACTCCTTCCGGGCGGTGTCGGCGATGGTCGTCGGCAGGTTCCGCCACCCATTGCGCCTCACCGCTTCCACGACCAGACCTCCGCCGATGAATCCGAGAGCCAGCAAGGGCAGGCGGATGTACGAGGGACCGAGGAATCCATCAGGGTCCCGCAGCGGGAGATCGAGGTAGACGGAGGAGAACATGGCGACCGCTCCGATGAGGAGGGCGAGCGCCAGGGCAAAGGTGTAGGGCCAACGTCGCAATCTGGTCATCGGAACACCGTAGTAATTCACTTTTAGCACATCTTCGGATTTTCCTAGGAGCCGGCTGACCGGAAGCGCGCCTCGTCCGCGCTGGCGCGGCAGGCGAGTGTCGAAATCAGTTCAAACGGCGTGCCGCGAACTCGGCGGCATTGTGAAGCGCTGTGTTCGCGTCGTCGAGGATGCGGCCGAAGTGGAGGAACGAGTGGAGCACATGTGGGTATTCCTCAAAGCGGACGTCGTTGCCTGCGCGCTGGAGCATCCTGGCCAGCGCCCGGCTGTCATCGCGCAGTGGGTCGAGTCCGGCGGCCGCGACGAACACCGGTGGCAGACCGGAGAGGTCGGCGGTCAGATGTGCGGCGTACGGGGACTGCTCGTCTGCGGGGGTGGGGAAGTAGCCGCCCATGAAGTTGTTGAGGTCGTTGGCTCCCATGCCGTCCCAGTCTCCGCCGAAGAGGCGGCGGCTGGCGGAGTCGGCCAGTCCGTGCGCACCGTAGATGGGCAGGAGTGCACGGAGGGAATCGAATGCGTCTGGGTGTGCGTCGATCGTCTGCGGCTCATCTCGCAGCAGGAGTGCCGCACCCAGGGTGAGCGCGGCACCGGCTGAATCCCCGGCGATGGCAAGCCGTGAACCGTCGATGTCGAAGTCGCGACCGTGGCGGGTGAGGTGGTCGACGATTCCGGCGCATTCGTGCAGAGCCTGCGGGAACTTCACTTCCGGGGACAGCGAATAGTCGACGCCGATGACGGCGAACCCTCCGACGGATGCGATAACCCGCATGATCCGATCATGGGTGTCGAGGTCACCGACGGTGAACCCGCCGCCGTGGAGGAACACGAGACCGGGAAGAACCGCCTCGGCGGTGGGGCGATGGATGCGAATCGGGACGTCGACTCCGGCGGCACGGATGTGGTGATCATCTGTGTGGGCCATGGTCGGGCCGCCCTCATTCCACAGTGCGCGTTCGGCCCGGTATTCGGCGCGTTTGGCTGCCAGGGTACGAGCGGCAGGGGAGAGGCCACCTAAGGCAGCGGCGAAATCCTCACCGGCTCGGCGGCACTCGTCGGCCCGGGTGGCCTGAATGGCCATGACTTCGCGCATCTGGGGCGACATCGCGGTCACGATGTCGGCATGAATGGTGGCGAGCAGCGCCTCGGTGAGTTCGGGATCGACAGTGACGTTGGGAATCATCGGCCTCATTCTTGGTTGTCGGCAATGCTTCCAAGCGTAGCGAGGCCACCTGGCCGGAGCGCGGCGGGGACGGTGGTTGTTGAGGTGCGGCTCGCGGTTCGACCGATATCAGCCTGGGGTCTCGCGGAATATCCGACGGTCACGACTGTTATGACTATGGGACTGCGGCAACGGCGGCCCCGTACCCCCGAGGGGCAAGCACTCATGGACCTCATGGCCACAGACATTGCAGGAGCGAAACCTTGACCGACAGCACGCAGCCCGTGACTCCGCAGCCAGACGATGTGCCGACAGAGAATCTGCGCACCGAACACATGCGCCGACACGAAACCGACCACGATATCCCGTGGTCTCTGCCGATTGTCGTGCGCCGGTCCAAGACCGCCATTGCCCGCCACATCGACGTTCTCGAAGCCACTGCCCGCGCCGTCGTCACCTTCCTCGACGATCCGCGCTCTCAGCCGGGTGGGGAATGGAATGAAGCTGTCGAATACTGGCGTGACGGAGCCATCCGCAAGGTCGTGCGCCGAGGGGACGGCAAGAAGCTCGAAGACGCACGCGCCCTTGGATGCGTGAGCGTGACCTTCGGCGGCACGGATGATTTCGCTCCCGCCGAGGCGCTCGTCTTCGCTCCGGGCCCCGTCGAGCCTCTGCCGCACGAGCTGAAGAAGCTCCAGGTCGGTGGCACCGAATTCCCTGATGAGGGGGAGGGCTCCGTGCCCGCCGCCGAGGCGGTCGTGGCGATCGAACTCTCACCCGAGTTGACACTGACGACCGGAAAGGCCGCCGCGCAATGCGGTCATGCCGCGCAGCTGGCATTCGAGCAGATGCCCGACGATGTGCGGAACCGTTGGCGTGAGTCGGGGTTCAGCCTGCGCGTGATCACGGCGAGCCGGAAATCGTGGGCAGCGAACGAACAGCAGATCAGCGTCGTCGACGCCGGCTTCACCGAAGTCGACGGACCTACGGAGACCGTCCGCGCCCGCTGGTGAGGGCGAGTCAGGCCTCGTCGAGGTCCTTGAGTTCCTCTTCAGTCAACGGACGCGTCTTCGTCCCGTTGCCGAACTCGTCGAGGTAGATCATGTGTTTGACCATCTCACCGGTCTCTTCGTCCTCGACTTCGATGATGTCGCCGGGATTGGTTTGGGGCTGGTAGAAATCTTCATTGACTCCGGTCATTGTGACCACCTCCTATAGGTATTCTGACCATACGTCAGTGCGACAAGAGTCTCAACGATCCCCCTTGCTACCTGACGGGGGCCCAGCAACCTCGCGCTGGAGTGGTCCCCGAAAGTTGGACTGTGATCAACACAAACCAACTTGAAGGGACTACTCCATGCGCAAGGACTGTCTGATCACCAACGTCCAAGCCCGTGCCGCGATCGAACTGTTCGACCACGGCTACGGATACGCTGCGACAGCCACGAAGCTCGACGTCCACAAACCCACACTCAAACTCCTCCACGACCGGTGGTTAGTGCGTGGAACAATATCGGTCATGGAACCCCACCAGCCCCGGCGCATACCAGCAGAGCAGAAGATCGCGACCGCGAAGCGATACCTCGACGGTGAACACAAAGTCGAACTCGCCAAGGAACTCGGCCTGGCATCATCGCGACCGATCCTCGACTGGGTCAAGGAATACCGAGACAAGGGCGAGGACGCTTTCACCCCACGCAAAGCATCGGGGAAGGGCAAAACAGCTCGCATGCGCGCGATCGATCACGGGCAGGACCCGGATGCCGACCCGGCACCGTCGAAGCCGGATGTGATGGCGAAGAAGACTCGGGTCGAGGACATCAGCCTGGCCGAGTACCGGCAGTTACAAGACCGGCTGCTGCGGGCGGAAGCGGAGAACGCGTACTTAAAAAAACTGAAGGCCTTGAGGCAGAACGGGCAGCTGTAAAAGCACGCATTGTTGCCAGTCTCAAGGCGGACTACCCACTGTCACTGCTGCTGAGCATTGCGGGGTTGGCGCGGTCGACGTTTTTCTATCACCAGAAACGCTTCGGTCAGAGACCTGACCCGTATGTGCAGGTGAGGGCCCGGATCCGGGAGATCTTCACCGACAGCAACGAACGCTACGGGCACCGCAAGATTATGACTGTCTTGGTCAAAGAGGGCCTGTCGATTGCGAAGAAGACCGTGCTGCGGTTGATGCAGGACATGGGGATCAAGACCAAGGTGCGCCGGAAGCGGTACAACTCCCACCGCGGCACGGTCGGCCGTGTGGCTGGCAATGTCCTCAACCGGGACTTCACTGCTGAGGAACCGAATGAGAAATGGGTCTCTGACGTCACGGAATTCGCTGTGGCGGATCAGAAACTGTATCTGTCACCGGTCATTGATCTCTTCGATACCAGTGTGGTGTCGTACTCGATGTCGACGTCACCGAACACGGCGTTGACGAACGAGTCACTGATCAGGGCATGCCAGGGGCTTCGGCCGGGTCAGGCACCGTTGGTGCACACGGACCAGGGGTTTCAGTACCAGCACGTGTCGTGGGCGGCGATCTTGGCCGAGTATGGTGCACGCCCGTCGATGTCGCGGAAGGGAAATTGTTGGGATAACGCGGTCGCGGAGAACTTCTTCGGGCAATTGAAGTCTGAAATGTTCTATCTGCAGAAGTTCGACACTGTCGAGGACCTCAAGACCGCGATCGATGAGTACATTCACTGGTATAACTTTGAGAGGATCTCGACACGACTTGGCGGTCTTGCTCCGATGGAGTATCGGACCAAGACCGCCAATGCCACAGAGGCCGTAACCGCTCTATGCTGACCCCACAGCAGTCCAACTATTGGGGACCACTCCACGCCAGGTTGCTGGGCCCCCGTCAGGTAGCAAGGGGGATCTGTGGGGGCCGGAATCGGTAGTCTGAGTTCATGGAACGCCAGAGATTTCACACCACCGGAGGTCGCGATCGCAATGTCGCCGAGGAGGCCCGCCCCGGAGAGGACGAGTTCCGCGTCGATATCGAACGGATCCGGTTCTCCCCGTTCTTCTCCCGCCTGGCCTCGGTCACCCAGGTCATTCCGCAGGCCGGGTCCGGCACCGTCATCCACAACCGGCTGACCCATTCGCTCAAGGTCTCCGCGGTGGCCCGGTCGATCGCTATCACGTTGAACAACGCGGACGAAGCGACCCGGGACACGGTCAGCCGCCTCGGCGGGTGTGATCCTGTTGTCGTGCAGGCGGCCGCGGCCGCCCACGATCTGGGGCACCCACCGTTCGGCCACCTCGGCGAGAAAGAACTCGACCGGGTGTCGCGGACGATGCTGCGCCTCAACGACGGGTTCGAGGGCAACGCTCAGACGTTTCGGATTCTCACCGCCCTCGACAGCTGCGAGGCTACGGCGCGGGGGCTCAACCTCACCCGGGCGATTCGGGCCGCGGTGCTCAAGTATCCGTGGGAGCGCGGGGAATGGTCCGGCGATCGGGCATCGTCGGCGGCACGGATGCCGCGCGGGGTCGGTGATGATGTCAGTGAGGGAGCGATGAAGTTCTCCGCCTACGCCACCGAGGTCGAAGAGATGGCGGACGTCCTCTCGGCGTTCCCGGCGATAGGAAAATATCAGCAGACGCTCGAGTGCGCGGTCATGGACGTCGCCGACGATATTGCCTACGCGGTGCACGACCTGGACGATTTCTATCGGTCGAACGTGCTGCAGTACACGGCTGTGTCCGCCGAGCTCGGTCGTTGGCTGCGCGATCATCGGGAGTTGGCGGCACTCGATTCCACGGAATTGGATCGGCGGCGGCCCGGGCATGCGCTCGAGGCGATCCGGCGGCATACGCGGGAGAAGGACCCGTGGATCGCGTCCGAGGAGGCGTTCCGGGAGGCGGTGGAGCGGGTGAACCGGGATCTCGTCGAGGGACTGCTCGCGGTTCCCTACGACGGGGGACTGGAAGCCGACCGGGCGGTCACGGGGTTCACCCGGCGGTGGATCGACCGATTGCAGGCCTCGATCGTCGTCGACCCGGATCCCCATATCCGCAGCGGTCATGTGCGACTGAGCCAGGAGGCGTGGCACGACGTCGTGGTGCTCAAATTCGTGCATTCGCGATTCGTCCTCGAACGGTCTGACCTGGCCGTGTATCAGCGTGGGCAGACGCGGATCATCGCGTCGCTCGTCGAAGGCTTCCACGAGTGGCTGCTCGATCCGGATGAGGCGACGCGGATTCCCCGGCGACTCGTCGACTCCGTCGAAGCGGCCACGCAGGAGTACTCAGACCTGTACGCGCGTAACCCTGCTGCGTTGGGGGAGGAAGGCGCGGCTGGCATCGTGCGGCGTGGTCGGGCACGTGCAGTGGTCGATTACGTAGCCTCGTTCACCGATGCGCAGGCCATGTCGGTCAATGCATTGATCACCGGCGCCTCCGACGAGCCGTGGGAGGCCGGGCGCGGGCTGTAGGGCGCGAACGTCTCCAGCCACCGTTGACGCGAAATCGACCTTCGCCGCGAAGTCGACGGCAATGCCAACGGCAGGCATGCAAACGGCGGGGACGGAGTTCTCACTCCGACCCCGCCGTTTCGGCGTTCACGCGCTCAGGTCTCAGAGACCTGCACGGTGACGTCGCGTCAGGTAGATCGCAACTGCGCCACCGGCGATGAGGAGCGCGGCAAGCCCTCCGATCGCCATGGTGCCGTTGGCACCGGTGCGAGGCAGGTCGCCGCCCGCGTCAGCGGCAGCTCCGGCATCAGCTGTGCTGTCAGCCTGTGCATTGCTGCTGGCGTTCGCGTTCGTGCTGGCATTCGCCGAGGCGGAGGCCTCATCGTTGCTGGCAGCGGAGGAGTCGGCGTCGTTCGTCGCAGATGCCGAGTCGTCGGCATCAGCGGTCACCGAAGCGGAATCGTCGGCGTCGGCGGTCGCGTTGGCCGCGTCGTTGGCCGAAGCCGAGTCATCAGCATTCGCCGTTGCGGAAGCGGCATCATCGGCATCGGCGGTTGCGGACGCCGCGTCGTTGGCATCAGCCGTTGTCGAGGCGGAATCGTTCGCTTCTGCGGTGGCTGATGCCGAATCGTCGGCATCGGCGGTCGCCGAGGCCGAATCGTCAGCGTCGGCCGTTGCGGAAGCGGAGTCATCAGCATCAGCGGACGCTGAGTCGTCGCCGGGAGCTTCGTCCGCTGCAGTCGCCCGGACCGAGGAAGAAGCCAAGTTGATATCGGCAACGGCATTCGAAGCCTGTGCCTGCGCGCCACCGGCATTCGGGAGGAGCTCGAGGCTGACCGCGTTGACGGTGAAGCCGTCGGCGTCGGTTCCCTTGACATTGCTGTCCTCAGCGGGGTCCTTCTTCGTCGGCTGCTCATTGATCGTCAGATCGACAACCTGGTTGAGCCCTTCGAAGACCGGGTCGAGGTCAGACAGCAGCGGATCGACGATCTCGGTCACCTTGCCGGAGACCTCGTCGGCCGTGGCATCGAGGATCGAGCCGATCAGGGGCTTGGTCACTGCGGTCAGCTGCTCGAGCAGCGGTCCGGTGATTGAGTTGAGCAAGTCTCCGACGTCGATTCCTGCGAGCTTGAGGTCGGTGGTGACCTTCGGGTCGCCTTCACCGGTGCCAGCGAGCTGGCCCAGGGTGGCGTCGATGTTGACGGTGCCGTCGGCGGCGGGAATTCCCGCTGCCGTGGCCTTGGCGGGCAGGGAGACCTCGACGCGGACATCGTTGAGGGCGTCCTTGAGGGTCTCGTTGACCTTGCCGGAGAGGCTGCCGAGAGCATCGGCAACCGCGTCGGTGATCTTTCCGATGGTCTCGGAGGTCAGCACCTGGGTGTTGGGGTCGAGACCGTTGAGGTCCTCGCCGTTCTCGCCCTTGACGATCTTGGCGAGATCGATCTTGACGTCACCGTTCTTCAGATCGATCGAGACGATGCCTGACTTGTCCGCAAGCTTCTCGTTGACGACGTTCTCGACGACGCTGTTGAGCGCGTCCTGCGCCTCGACATTGACGGTGGTGTTCTCGCCGCCGAGTTCGATGTCGGCGAGGCCGGTCTTGACGTTGATGCCGGCCTTACCCAGCTTGTCGGCCAGGCCTTCCTTGGCGATGACGTCTTCGAGCGTTCCGCCGGTGCCGTCGACAGCCTCGTTGAGGGAGTCGGAGAGGTCACCGACTGCAGGACTGGAAACGGTCAGAATGCCGTCAGCCACGGCGTATTCGGACGTCGGTTCGTCGGAGCCCTTGGCTTCTGCGGTTGAGGCGACAGCGCCGAGCTCGAGCGAGAGCTCGTCGACGATCTTATCGGTGGCGCCGTCGATTCCGGCCTGCGAGAGGACCTGTGTGAGGTCGACCTTGGCGTTGCCGTAAGCACCTTTGTTGATGTCATCGAGGTTGAGTGCGCCGTCCTCGCCGACGGCACCTGCGCTGGCCTTCGCGTTGTCTGCGGACGGAGCATTGCCGTAGGCATTGAGGGCACCGGCTTCGCCGAGTTCGAGGAGGCCTGCACCACCGGGCTGGCTGACGACCGGCAGGGAGACTCCATCGCCGAGATCGAGGTCAATGGCGTTGAGGGCCTCGGCGTTGAGCGGAGTCTTCGCTTCTTCGGGGTTGCTGGGTGAGCTGCTGTACGCGCCCGCTGCATCGACTAGCTGCTCGTCGAGGAGGTCGGACTGTACGAGCTGACCCAGTGCCTCGGCATCTTCGTTCGGATCGGGGTTGACTGCTGCGGCACCGGGCGAGGTGGCCATAACGGTCAGTCCCAGAGCAGTTACCGCTGCTGCGGTGCCGATAGCGGCTCTGCGCACGGGAATGTGCCCTTTGCGGAGCTTATTCATACTTCTCAACTTTCGTTCGTGACGGTCGACTGTTCGGTCCGCACAGCAAGTACCCATGCTGTTTTGGTCGAACGTCACACACCATACAAAGTCATGAACGAATAATGCGAGAGTAATCAAAAATATAACGGAAAGATAACGACATGAATTCTGCTGGCAGAGGGTGAATTGTAAGTGGACTGCAGTTCATGCGGACAGCGGGAAGCGGATCGCTTGCTTTCGCTTGCCGTAGCGGAAGTTCCGTGATCTGGGAGTTCATGTCGATCGGCTGTGGTCTCAGTATGCGAAAGGCTGTGCGCGACCACTCCGGAGATCTTACTGAGGTGTGAGGTTCATCACATTACAGAATATGACGGAAATGTGACAATAGGGCTTTGCTTTATTACCGATAGGTAACGAATGTCTGAGGAGCGCATTCGGTAGCGGACCAGTGTCGTCGGTAGCGAGAGCGTCCGATGGCCTTGAGCGAGCTGTCGTCGGCTGAATGAATGACGAATGGCGGGGTCGGAGTTCTCGCTCCGACCCCGCCATCGTGGCGTCAGCTCAGTAAATGAGCCGGGTCACCTTCAGTGCTTGCCGGCGCGGTAGCGGCGGGTTGCCCACACTGCTGCGGCACCTCCGGCAATGAGCAGCGCGGCGAATCCGGCCATGGCCGGGACGCCTTCGGCACCCGTCCGCGGCAGGTCGCCACCGGCATTGCCCGAGGCGTTGGTGCTCGAACCAGCCGAAGTGCTCGAACCGGCATGCGATCCGCTGTCGGCAGACGATCCGGCGTCCGACGATGCCGAGGAGTTCGCCGAGGCGGCCTTCTCGGAATCGCTCGAAGCGCTGGCTTCTGCTTCGTCGCCGTCTGCCGAGGCGCTGGCTGCGCCTCCGTCGGCTGAAGCGTTTGCTTCCTCGGATGCTGAGGCTTCCGCCCCGGCGCCGTCGGTCGAAGCGTTGGCTTCGTCGCCATCTGCGGCAGCTGCGGCCGATGCTTCGGAGGACGAGTCAGCGGTCGAGGCTGCCGAGGCGGCCGCACCGGCATTCGCATTGGCTGCTGCCGATGCCTCGCCATTGGTGTCATCCGAGTTGTCCGCGTTGGCTGCAGCCTGTGCAGCGGTTTCGGCCGACGCATTCGGATCCGAGCTCGCATCTGCGGATGTATCTGCAGTGGCTTCCTCGGTCGCGGCGGATTCCGCTGCGGCTTCGGCGGAAGCATCAGCAGCGGCAGATGCGGTTGTCGTCGCGTCTGCCAGCGCCGCTTCCTGCGCTGCGGCTTCGGCTGCGGCGTTTCCGTCTTCGTCGGCACGGGCGGAGGCCGTCGCCGATGCCGCTGCGTTGACGTTCGCGTCTGCCTCAGCGGTGGTGTCCGCCGCTGCCTCTGCTGTCGGATCAGCGTCGGCATCTGCTGCGGCATTCTCAGATGCTGCCGCCGACGAATCAGCCGTCGAAGCGGCCGATGCTGAAGCGGCAGGGTCTGCATCCGCAGCCGCTGATGCTTCAGCGTTGGTGTCATCTGTATTGTCCGCGTTGGCAGCTGCCTGAGCGGCGGTCGTTGCCGAAGCATTGGTTTCGGTCGTCGCATCGGCTGAAGCGGTTGCCGAAGCGTCGGCCTCAGCTGCTGTTTCGGCGGCTGCGGTCGCGTCGACGTCTGCGGCAGCGGAAGCCGTCGTCGTTGCGTCGGCGAGTGCTGCCTCCTCTGCGGCGGCTTCGGCGCCGGCATTGCTGTCGTCATCAGCGGTCGCCGATGCGGCGGCAGAAGCTGCTGCGTTGGTGTTCACATCGTCATCGCCCGGTTCCTCTGGAGCCTCAGCGGTGGCACGCACCGAGGACGACGCGAGGTTGATGTCGATAGCCTCGGCTGCGGGAAGCAGTTCCAGGCTCACGGCGCTGACGGTGAAGCCGGGTCCGTTGTTGCCCTTGACCTGGCTCTCCTCTGCCGGATCCTTCGCGGTCGGCTGCTCATTGATCGTGAGATCGACAACCTGGTTGAGCGCGTTGAAGACTGGGTCGAGAGAGGTCAGGACCGGATCAACGATACCGGTCACAGCACCAGCGACTTCGTCGGCCGTGGAATCGAGGATTCCGCCGATGAGCGGCTTGGTGATGCCGAGGACAGCGTTGATTACCGGCTGAGTGATGGCATTGAGCACATTGCCGACAGGGACCCCAGCGATCGAGAGATCGGTGGTCACTGTCGGGTCGGTGTCATCCGTGCCGGCCAGCTGACCGAGTGTTGCGTCCACAGTGACCTTGCCGTCGACGGCAGGGATGCCGAGGGCAGAAATGCTCGCTGGGAGCTCGATGACGAGGTGCACGTTATTGAGTGCGTCCGTGAGGGTCTCGTTGACCTTTCCGGAGAGAGCGCCGAGGGCATCGGCCACGGCATCGGTGATCTTCGAGATCGTGTCCGAGGTGAGTACCTGGGTGTTCGGGTCGAGGCCGTTGAGGTCAGAGGCGTCGCCGCCCTTGACGATCTTCGCGAGGTCGATCTTGATGTCGCCATTGGCGAGGTCGATCGAAACGATCCCAGCTTGGTCTTCAAGTGCCTCGTTGACGACGTTCTCGACGACGCTGTTGAGCGCATCTCGGACTTCGACGGACACCTGGGTGTTGTCTCCACCGATATTGACCGAGGCGAGCCCGACGTCCAGATTCAGCCCGATACCGGCCAGGTCATTGGCCAGACCTTCTTTACCGATGACCTCTTCGAGGGTGCCGCCTGCGCCATCGACGACCTCATTGAGAGCACCCGAGAGGTCGCCCACTGCAGGGCTCGAGACCGTGAGGATGCCATCGGCGACGGCGTACTCGGAGTCATCGGCTTCGCCGTTGCTGTTGGCAGTCGAGGCGATCGCGCCGAGTTCGAGGCTGAGTTCATCGACGATCTGGTCGGTGACGCCATCGAGGTTGAGCTGGCCGAGGACCGAGGTCAGGTCGACCTTGGCATTGCCGTACTCACCGTTGTTGATGTCATCGAGATTGAGCCCGCCGTCTGCTCCGACTGCGCCGGCACTGGCCGTGGCGTCATTGTAGGCAGGAGCGTGCCCATAAGCATTGAGCGCTCCAGCTTCGCCGAGTTCGAGCAGACCGTCGCCGCCCTCGTTGCTGATGAGCGGGATGCCGATTCCGGGGAGTTCGACTCCGATGGCTTGGAGCACTTCGGCGTTGATCGGAGTGCTGTCCTCCTCCGTGCTGGACGGAGAGCTGCTGTAGGCGGAGAGGGCATCAATCGCATCAGCCGTCAGAATGTCGGCATCGATCAGCTGCCCATAGGCTTCTGAATCTTCGTTCGGATTCTGTTCATCAGCGGTACCGGGCGAGGTCGTCAGCAGTGTCAGACCCACTGCTGTCGCCGCGGCGACAGACCCCACCGCGATCTTCCGACCGGTTCCGGACCGGCCTCTCAATTTTTTCATGGTTCTCCACATCGTTCGGATCCTGATCATTTCCAAGCGTGGCCTGGACGGAAACGGGCAGTTTCCTGGCAGATCCCTCACAACATTACGGAGTAATCAAAAAGTAACCAGCAAATCACAAGAAAAGTTACAGCGTCGTTATAGTTACATTCAGGTAAGTTCGGGATGGCGACGTGGGTGTCTGCCGAAGTGGGCATCGTGATTGCGTTAGCCGATGAATGCGCAGGTGGGGCATCTGCAGGTCCCGCGCGAGTCCTTCTGTTCGAAAGCGTTACAGCCATAGTTAGACTATTGCGATCGTGCTCGATTGTCACGGTTAGAGATGCAGCCATCGGCAAGCTGTGACCATTCAGTGATCAGCAACATCACGATCTCCGTGGTGGGGATGGGGCACCATGGCACCGACGTCGCCCGACTCGATGGACGTGCGAATCTGAACGGACGTAGATGGTCTCACTTTCGGCTCCGGGCGGGGCCGACCAGCTCGATGGTCCCGAGCGCCTGCTCAGCCGCAGCGACTCACCTGGGTGCGCGAGTCTCGGCGCTGATGAACCAGGCCTGCTGCTCGAATCGGGCGATGCAGCTGTGGTCGATGTCGGCGATCGATGAGTCCGCTGAGTCGACCTCGTGATGCGTGCTGCGCATCGACGCCACGGTCGCCTCGGTCGAGATGACCATGTGATCGACGGCGTCGGAGGCGATGAAGCCGTGTTCGGCATGTGGCCACCATAACGACGCCGCCATTGGGACGTAACCGCCGTCAGCCTGTGCCGGACTCGTCGTCCTGGGCGATGTAGACACGGGAGCGCAGCCGCTGGGCGTGAGTGAGATTCTTCAGGTCGATGTCGCTGTCGAAGCTTGAGCCGAGTGCGCCGGCGACGACGCCCATCGCTGCGCTCAACCACGCGATGTCGAGGTAGTTCGTCAGCCGGGCTTCCGGCCGGTGGATCGTCTGCGCCATGAACTCGGGGTCGATGACGATGAGCCCTCCGGCGAGGATGCCGATGACCAGCACAGCGTAGAGGCCCGTCACGCAGATGACCAGTGTGAGCACAGTGGACAGGTTGTAGTAGAAGACGACCTGAGCCAGGCGTTCGTTGAGCGGACGGTCCCAGAGGCGATTGATCGTGATCAGCCAGCCGACCATGACCGCGATGGCAATGGCGCCGATCGAGATGAGGCGAGCAGTGGAGAGATGGTGGGACATCTGCCAGATGGAGCTGTAGAAGATGCCGAATGCTCCTGTGGCAGCGGCCGCGGCCATGGCTCGTGAGAGTCTTCGGGCCATCCGCAGCGGCTCATTGGCCATGGTCATACCCAGGACGAGGCGAGGCCCGCCGGTGAACGTATGAGCGTGAAGTGTGCGGCGGCCCGACTCGGAGCGGCTTGACCATCGGCCCCAGCGGGGGAGACGGTGGGTCTTCGCCGGCAGGTGACCGTCGGGTAGGAGCTGATTGACGCAGCTCATATAGATCTTCAGCAGACGACGTTTCGTCGTCAGCGCGCCGAGGGTAGGGCAGGAGATCACGGCGATGTTGCGTGCCGGCAGCACCTCGGCGATCAGTGGTTTGCCCTGGGTATGGCGCGGAATGTCCGTGAGCATGATGACGAGGTCCGCTGCAGCATAGCGGTCGACGATCGCGTCGAGAGTCGACAGCTCCAGTCGGTGGTCGGCCTGGACCCGGAGTGCCTCTGTGCACACATCGACAGTCACATCCGACTCGAAATCCTGCCGGAGGAGTTCGGCAAACTCGTCCTTGAACGAGGCCACACGGCGGCTCGGTGGCCCGGGATCGCAGATCAGGAGGATGTGCATTTTCTCACTGTGGCAGGGCTGTCTGCTCCTGGCCAGGGCGGCGGCGAATTCCGAAGATTTCCTCACGGGGCTTTCAGGCCGAATCTGAACTCGGAGACCTGAACGCGTATTCTGATACGGACGTGTCGACGAGACGAAGGAGGACGCGGTCAATGGCAGTTCTGGTGACCGGAGGGGCAGGATATATCGGTTCGCACGTGGTGCGGCTGCTCGCCGAGCGCGGAGACGATGTGCTCGTCGTTGATGACTTCTCCACCGGCATCGGCGCTCGCGTCGAGGGTCTTCCGGTGGTCAACCTCGACCTGGCTGCCTCCGACGCCGAGGAACGTCTGGTGTCCGCGATCAAGGAACACAGCGTGGACTCGATCATCCACTTCGCCGCGAAGAAGCAAGTCGGTGAGTCCGTCGAAGAGCCGGTCATGTACTTTCGGCAGAACATCGGCGCGCTGACGAACATCCTCGCCGCAGTTGAAGCGACCGGCATCGAATCGCTCGTCTTCTCCTCCTCGGCGGCGACCTACGGTATGCCCGATGTCGACATGGTCGCCGAGGACCTCGGCTGCCGTCCCATCAACCCCTACGGCCAGACGAAGCTCATCGGTGAGTGGATGATCGACAACCAGATCGCCGCCTCCCAGATGCGGGGAGCCACGTTCAACGCTGTGAAGCTGCGTTACTTCAACGTCGCCGGTGCCGGCTGGAACGAACTCGCCGACACCGCCGTCATGAACCTCATCCCGATCGTGCTCGAGCGGTTGAAGGACGGCAAGGCGCCGATAATCTTCGGCGACGATTATGACACGCCCGACGGCACATGCATCCGTGATTACGTCCACGTCAAGGACCTCGCCGAGGCGCATATCGCCGCCCTCGACTACATGAAGGTCGGCGGCACCACGGAGACCGTGTTCAACGTCGGCACCGGGACCGGCGCCTCGGTGAAGGAAGTCATCGACACTATCGCCGAGGTGACCGGCCGTGACATCGTCCCCGACATGGGCGAGCGTCGTGCAGGTGACCCGCCGGCACTGGTCGCCGACGTCACCCGTATCTCCGCCCTGCTCAGCTGGAAGGCCGAGTTCGGGCTTGAGGAGATCGTTCGCAGCGCCGTCGAGGCCGCGGAAATGCTGCCGGACCAAAAGCGATGACGCAATCGGATCCAGCCGCCGCGGCGCTGCGTTGGGTCCGATCACGTTCCGTCACAGGACAGCACTTGCCCTTCCTGGCGCGGGTGGCACTGCATTTCAACCTTGAGGATGGTGCCTCGGAGACCGGAGTGCTCGCGTCGATTCTCGATCACGGGCAGTACGTGTCCCAATTCGTCACAGGCACGAGCAATGGCGGTCTGACTGCTTTTCCCGGTGGCGACCGATGGCACTGGGAACAGAGGATCTTCGGTGGAGCCTATGACCATGCGGAAGTGCGCCACCGACTGGTCTATGGAGCTCTTGACCTCGACGGCGACCCCTATGGTCCGGCACCGCGATTCGGGTCGGCCTACCTGAGGCTTCGCCCGGAGACTCTGGTGAGAGCGACCTTTGCCTATCCCGATAGCACTTTCGGTCCGGAACTTTTCGGGGTTGCGGACCGGATGGGGCTCATTGCGAACTATCGTCGTGACGAGCGGGCGACCGACCAGGCGGCTGCCCAGCTATGTGGGATCGTCCGCGATCGTCTCGACCACTACATCGAGGCTCATATCCACGGTGGGGTCAGGGTGCCCGAAGACGTCGAAGTGCTGGTGATCGATCCCAGCTTCGACGATCATACGGTGCTCGAGACGGCCGACCGCTGTGGTCTTGCCGTCGAGACTCATCCGGGCTATGTCGCCGAGGTTGCCGAGATCGCCGCGCATCCGGAGTATCGGGGGCAGGACGTGGTCGATCTCGCACGACGGATCGCGCAGGCTATGGGGAATTCAGCGCAGCTGAGACCCATCCATATCGCACGCGCCCGCCGGGTGTGGGATCTCGACGGACAGCAACTGAAGAAGGTCTGGCACTGCCTCGCGCGATTCGGACGGGCTTGGTGAGGCCGGGCGTCACTCCGCGGGTTTCATCTCGCTTTCGACGACCCATTTGTGATTCGTCATCTCCATCTCATCGGTCTTGATGTCGACCATATAGACGGTCTCGCCGGTCGCTGAATCGATGGTCGCCTCGGCGCCCTTCATTCCGGGCATATGATCGGCATTGACGGTGGCCTTCGCTCCTTTCTTCAGGGGCGCCTTCCCCGGGGTCTCGAGCTCTTCGTGGACGACCCACTTGTGATCCTTGACCGGATCTCCGCCGTCAGTGGGCGTGTAGCTGATCGAGTAGGTTGTCGTGTCGAAGGCGCCGGAAACGGTTGCCTCAGCGTCTTTCATTCCCGGCATGTGATCAGCTGAGAGGACGACGGTGTCGCCGACGGCGAACGTCGGGTCTTCTGCCTTCTTGATTCCCTCCGGTGGGTCGCCGCCATCGGCGGCGTGCCCTTCGTGGCCGCCCGACTCGCGTTCTGACTCGCTGGTCTTCATGTCTTCGTGATCGGATCCGCTGGTTTCGTCCGATGAGGATTTGTGGCTGCCGTGACTGCCATCTCCACCGGATCCCTGGGAGTCATCGTTCGCAGTTGAGCAGCCTGCCAGTGCCAGTCCGAGCGCTGCGGCGACTGCGGTGAATCGGATGGTCGGTGTGAACTTCTTCATGAGTGGTCTCCTGGTTCTGTGAGACGGCCGTGTCGGATTCGCTCGGCAGTGGAGACGGGAGCATTCCGTGACATCCCATCCCCTGGGTCCGCCACGTTCAGCCTATACCCCTTAAGGGTATGATGGCCAAGACGGCATTGGTGCTCCGCACCCGTAGTGACATGGAGATATATATGAAGACGACGAAATTCGCGTTGGGTGCCGCGGCCCTTGCGCTAACACTGAGTGGGTGTTCCGCTCCCGGGCCGGGCAGCGGACCATCCGCGGATTCAGAAGAATCTGCGGCAGCGCAGCCGGGTTCGGCAGAAGCGCTGCTGGCGGATCTCGATCTGGGCGATGAAGACGTCACCGAAGTGATCGACCGCCTCGATCGTCTGCCGGTCGAGGAGAGGCCTGCCGACCTCATGGCCTCGGTGCAGCCGGACGAACTCGTCCTCACCGACGGTCAGCGGGAGGCGACGATGGCATTGCCGGAAGGGAGGAGCTACGTGTCCATCGCTCCCTTCGTCGATGCGACGCACGACTGCTTCTACCACAGCCTCACGACCTGTCTCGGCGAGATGAGCGGGGAGGACGTGGACGTGGTGATCACCGACTCAGCGACTGGTGAAACAGTGGTGGATGAGTCGACGACGACCTTCGACAACGGATTCGTGGGCTTCTGGGTGCCATCCGACGTCACCGGCACCATCGAAGTCACCGCCGCAGGCAAGACCGGTGCGACCGAATTCTCGACGAGAAGCGATGGGCCCACCTGTGTGACCGACCTCAAGCTGAAGTAGTCACGTCAAGGCGAGGCCGACCAACTTCGCCAATTCGATAGGAGTGCGACTATGTCCCACCACATCGTCATCGGAGCAGGGCTGGCCGGCGCCGCAGCCGCGTACTCCCTGACCGCGCGCGACGAGGACGTCACCGTGGTCGAGCGGCATACTCCGGCCAACGATCGCGGCAGCTCCCACGGTTCGGCCCGCATCTTCCGATACGCCTACCCCGACCGTCTCTACACCGAACTCGTTGTGCGCGCTCGTGAGCTGTGGGACGACCTCGAGGCGAAGTCTGGAGCCGAGTTGATCACTCCCACCGGAGCCGTCGACTTCGGCGACGCCCGACACGTGGATCTGCTCGCTGAGATCTTCGAGGACGTCGGAGTCGAGTACGAGGTTCTCGACCCGGAACGTGCCGTCGAACGGTGGCCGCAGTTCGCCTTCGACACCGACGTGCTGTGGCACCCTGACGCCGGGGTCATCGATGCTGAAACCACGGTGACGACCATGCTTGAGCGTGCGGTGGACACTGGGCGGGCGCGGATCCTCAGCGATTGGACGGTCGCCGAGGTGACCCGACGATCCGCGGGCGGCTTCCGTGTCACCTCGGGAAAGGGGGACATTGTCGAAGGCGACCGCGTCATCGTCGCAGCGGGTGGGTGGCTGCCCGACCTCCTCGGCGATCTTGGGCTTCCGGAAGGCTTCCTGGATGCGCTGCCGAGGTTCGAAGTGCGGCAGGAGCAGGCCTTCCACATGCCCTACCGTGACGCCGGTGAGGTCGGGCGGCTGACCACGCCCTGGCCGACGTTCATCCATAAATCCGGTGAGATGTTCACCTACGGACTGCCCGGCGGCCGGGATGCCGGTTTCGCCGGGCAGAAGCTCGCACAATTCAACGGTGGGGAAGTGATTCGTTCGGCGCTCGACCAGGACGGGCAGATCACCGGGCAGATGCGGGCCCGGATGATCGACTATGCGAAGCGGAACCTGCCGGGCCTCATTCCTGAACCGTACGCGGAGACTACGTGCCTGTTCACGAACACACCGAACGAGGATTTCGTCATCGACGAGGTCAATGGTCTCGTCATCGTCTCAGCCTGTTCGGGGCACGGGGCGAAGTTCGCTCCGCTGCTCGGCGAGTTCGCAGCCGACCTCGCCATGGGGGCCGGCGAAGTTCCGGATCGGTTCCGAGTGTCAGGGGTGAGTTCGTGAGGCGCGATGAGGAAGCTCAGCGCTTGGAGGCGATGATGAGGTGCCGCGTCGAATGGGCGACGAACGGTTCGCCGCTGCGCATTGCAGCGTCGAGCTCACGCAGCTGCGGAAGGTAGTCGGCGACCGCGAAATCGGGCACCCACCATGGGCATTTGCGCAGGATCCACACGATCGCGCCGATGTCGAAGAACTCCATGCGGCAACGCACGGTGCGCAGCGTCTCGACCGTGAGTCCGGCCGCCTCGGCGGCGTCCGATTCGGTACGCGGATGCCGCGCTCTGCGATTCTCCGGCAGCGGCCCGAGGAAGAACTCGATGAGTTCGAATGCCGAGGCCGGTCCGACATGCTGGGCGAGGTAGGTGCCGCCGGGGACGAGCACACGGCTGATCTCCGACCATGCGGGGCTCACGGGATGCCGCGAGGTGACGAGATCGAAGCTGCCGTTGGCGAAGGGCAGTCGGCGCGGTTCGGCCTCGACTACATCGACGCCTCGCGGACCGAGCCGGTGCCGAGCCGCGGCGACGTTGGGGCGGTGCGATTCGGTCACAGCCATGCGCGGCGGCAGCACCGGCGCCTCATCGACGACCTCACCGCCGCCGGTGTCGATGTCGAGTGCCGCGGTCGCCGTCGACAGCCGCCCGGCGAGCAGCGCCGAGTACCTCCACGGCGGACGCTCCTCGGTGGCGCGTCCATCGAGCCAGTCGAATCCCCAGCCGGTGACATCGGCGGATTGTGCTTCGGTGACGAGCTCGTCGAATGCGCGCATGTTCCCATCCTCGCGCACACGTCTCTCACTCGTCGAGCCACGCTGGGGCCGTACGTGAAGAGACGATATGGGGGCCGCCTCGGCGGGGTCGATGTTGCGGTGGGCGGAACTCAGTGCACATTGCACGAATTCTCGGGTCGGTGATGGTCACAAAATCGCATAGAACGGGCATGATGGCCTTATGACCACAGATATGGATATTGCGCTCAGCGCCGAGCTCGATCCCATCGTCGACATCGCCGCTGGGCTGGGTCTCGACGCGCAGGACATCATTCCCCACGGATGGACGAAGGCGAAGGTGCCCATCGACGTCCTCGACCGGGCGGCCGAGTCCGCCACCGACGGTCGACTCATCCTCGTCACGGCCATGAGCCCGACTCCGGCCGGCGAAGGAAAGACCACGACGAGTATCGGCTTGGCCGACGGACTCAACGAGCTCGCACGGTCGAAACCCGAGGTCGGCAAGGCCGTGCTGGCGCTGCGGGAACCGAGCATGGGCCCGGTCTTCGGGATGAAGGGCGGGGCAGCCGGCGGCGGATACGCCCAAGTTGTGCCGATGGAGGACATCAACCTCCACTTCACCGGCGACTTCGCAGCCATCGCGGCGGCGAACAACCTCGCCGCGACGATGCTCGATAACCACATCCACTTCGGCAACAGCCTCGATGTCGACCCACGGCGGATCCACCTCCGCCGCGTCGTCGACCTCAACGACCGGGCGCTGCGCGGAGTCGTCGTCGGACTCGGCGGACTCAACGGGGGCGTGCCCCGCGAGGATGCCTTCGACATCGTCGTGGCCAGCGAGGTCATGGCGGTGTTCTGCCTGGCCACCTCGTTGGCTGACCTCAAGGAACGGTTGGGACGGATCGTGCTCGCTCACAGCCGATCGCGCGAACCCATCACCGTGGCCGACATCGGGGCAGCGGGTGCGATGACCGCACTGCTGCGCAATGCTCTGGCGCCGAACCTCGTGCAGACCCTGGAGCATTCGCCGGCATTCATCCACGGCGGGCCGTTCGCGAACATCGCTCACGGATGCAACAGCCTCCTTGCGACGAAGGCCGGGCTGGCGCTGGGCGACTGGGTCGTCACGGAGGCCGGCTTCGGTGCCGACCTCGGGGCCGAGAAGTTCCTCGACATCAAGTGCCGTACCGCCGGGATCTGGCCCTCCGCCGTGGTCGTCGTCGCGACGCTGCGAGCACTGAAGTACCACGGGGGAGTCGACGTTGCCGATGTGAACTCAACGAATGTGTCAGCGGTGCTGGGCGGAATGAGCAACCTCGAGCTGCACTGTCGGAACCTGCGCGAGATCTACGGACTGACACCGGTCGTGTGCTTCAACCGGTTCCCCACGGACACCGACGAGGAGATGTCCGCGGCGATCTCGCATTTGAACGGGATCGGGGTTGCGGCCGTCGAGTCGACGCACTGGGCCGATGGCGGCAAGGGTGCACTTGCCCTGGCCGAGGCGGTCGTCGAGGCCGCGGTCGGACGCGCCGGCGACGGCGGTGGCGATGGTACGGCCGGACCTGCCGTCGACGACGGTTCGGTCTTCGTCGCCGGCACCGCCTCCGGGGATGCCGAGGCTCCTGTTGTCGATCCTGCGTCGCGTGCGCGTTACAGCTACGACCTCGACCTGCCGCTCGAAGACAAGATCCGAACCATTGCGCAGCGGATCTATCAGGCGAAAGATGTCGATCTGCCGGCGAAGGTCAAGCGGAAGCTGCGTCAGTTCACCGAAGAGGGCTACGGCGATGCTCCCGTGTGCATAGCGAAGACACAGTATTCGCTGTCGACGGATGCGAGCCTGCGCGGGGCGCCTACCGACCACATCATCGAGGTCAAGGATGTGCGGCTCTCGGCCGGAGCCGGGTTCATCGTCGTCATCGCCGGCGACATCATGACGATGCCGGGCCTGCCGCGCGAACCCTCAGCGCTGAAGATCGACGTCACCGCGGACGGCAACATCACCGGCCTCTTCTGACCCCTCCCTTACTACCTGACGGCGGCTCAGCAACCTCGCGCGAGGTTGCTGAGCCGCCGTCAGGTAGTAATTGGGGTGTTGGCGGCGTGTCAGCGAGGTCTGTGCAACCAGGAGCGCAGCAGTCGAGTGCTCACCGGCAGGAAGATGTAGGTCATCAGCGGCGTGAGAATGCAGATGTTGAGGAGGACGGCGAGCACTTTCGGCCAGCTCTCCAGATGAGGCATAAGGAGGAAAGCCGAGAGCAGGCTGAGCGGGAAGAACGGCAGGAAGATGCTCACAGCCTGCTTCCACCTCGGCGGGACGTTCGTCTCCGGGATGGTGATGGACCCCTCCCCGTGCGGTTCGAACCAGCCTTCGATGCCGGTTCTGTGCTCGACCCGAGTGGTCTCGACGATTTCGGCTGCGCTTTCGATCCACCACCGACGGTCTTCGGATTCGTCCCACGCCCGCAGCGATGTCGCATCGGAGAACCGATACAGCACGTGCCATTCGTTGGAGTCCGGTGAGGTTCGCACCCACCCCGATCCCAGGTAGCCGTCGCGTTCACGGGCCAGCTCCTGGCCAGCCTGCACCCAGGCGTTGAAACGCCGGTGGCTGTCCGGGCGGACCGTGCGGGCGATCGAGACAGTGATGGCAGTATGTTGAGGCATGGTGGAAATCCTATGTGACCGTCTGCCGCAGCAGATTCCTCGGATGCCCTAGCGCGCTTCGATGACCTGCTTGATCGCAGCGAGGGTCTGGGGAATGCCGGTGTGCGCAGAGGCCGTCCGTGCGGCAATCTCCTCGGACGCTCGTTCACCGTACTTCTCTGCGAAGAACTCCTGCCCCTCCGGCAGGAACTCCCACGATTCGGTGAGCAGCGTGCCTCCGTCTGCCTCCTGCACACTGTAGGTCCAGATGACTCGGCCGGGTCCCACGCTCCATCCGAACCTCCGTCCTTCGTCGGCGACGACGACGCGGCTGCGGGTCTGCCATTCTCGGCCAGGGGTGACGTTGCGCCCGGTGAACCAGGCACCTGCCCGTGGGCCGTCGCCGTCGTCCCACCAGCACTCTCGGCAGACCGGCGACCATTCTCCGGTTCTGGTCACGTCCGCAACGGTCCGGTAGACCGTCATCGGGTCGGCGTCGATGTGGATGGAATCTGCGAAGGTGAGAGACTCAGTCATGCCGGTCATCATAGTGATCTTCGGGCCCGCGCGAGAGACCTCTCAAGCCGCGGTCGGGCCGGCATATGACCGGTCAGGGTCAGTCTTCGGTGGGACCGGTGACGCGGGCGAACACGTGGTCGAGGGACTCGGTCAGTGAGTTGCGGTTGGCCTCGTCCATCCACTCGTGATTGAACATCTCGTTGAGACCGCCCGGGGTTTCATGGGCGGCGACGAGGTCGTGGATGGGATCATCCGTCTGGGCGAGTGTGGTGCCAAGGCCGACGAACTGGCCGCGGATGAAGTGATCGGCGTCTGCCTCGTTCCAGCCGCGGTCGACGAGCCACGCGGTGATCGTCTGCAGGAACGCGAAGTGCGCCGACATCGTCGCCGTTACCGCCGAGAGCGTGGAGAACATCGTCTCATCCTCAGCGGTCACCGATCCGCCGAGGTGGCTCAGGAGCTCTTCGACCGCGTCATCGGCTGGGAATACGGCGGTGACGCCCTTGCGCTCGCGGACGGCGGGTAGCGGGATGATGCGCACGATCGTCGGGGAGTGCGGAAGGTGATCGGCGAGTCGGTCCGTTGCGACGCCGGCGACCGCGCTGACCAGGGTCTTCGCGACGGGAATGTCGAGAACGTCCAGGACTGAATCCGTCTGCTGCGGCAGCACCGCGAGAACGATGAGGTCACTGCGGTCGACGACGTCCTGATTGCTCTGGCAGATCGTGGCGGACTCGAGGGAATCGGCGAGTCTCGATGCACGTGCGGCATTGCGCGGGGAGAGGAAGATCTCGAGGTCGGTTTTCGCTTCGCTGGCGGCAAGGCCCTCGACCATCGCCGAGGCGATCTCTCCGACTCCGATGAAACCGATGCGTGTCATGTGCTCCTCCTCGAGTGGTGTGTACCTGTTCGTATTCTGTCATCGGCTGAGGAGTCCACTGGTGATGATGGTGAAAACAGACGACCGTGATGTCGCCTAATGCGGGCGCCAGCTGCCCTCGTCTCTGATCGCCGAGGTGATTCGGCGACTGGCCGAACCGAGCTCACGAGCCTGGTCGGGCGTCAGGGATTCGAAGATCACGCGTCGCACGAAGGCCACGTGTTTCGGAGTGGCCGCGTGCAAGGCTGAGAGACCGGAATCGGTGAGGGAAGCGATCGTCGTACGCCCGTCATCGGGGTCGGGATGTCGAGTCACCCACCCCTGGCGCTCGAGCCGTCCGACTGCGCGTGACAGTCGGGAGAGAGTGCTGTTGGCGAAGCCTGCCAGTTCCTTCATTGCCAAGGTGTCTTCGTTCGCGTGCGAGAGCGCGAAGAGGATCCCGTATTCGAAATGGCTGATCTGCGAATCGCGCTGCATCTGCGCATCGAGTGCGGCCGGAAGCCACTCCAGCAAGGTCGCGACCGACGACCAGGTCTCGAGCTCGTCCGCGGTGAAGGCAGGCGGATCAGAGAGCGGAGAGTTTCGTTCTGTGGCACTGCTCGAGGGACTTTGCATGCAGAACAGTCTAGTCGATTACTTGCCCGGGAAACTCAATTAACCTAGTGTTGACTTTCCTGAGCAAGTGAATATGGATCTGAGACATAAGGACGGGAATCACATGGATCTTCAACTGGCGGGCAAGACCGTCTTCATCTCGGGCTCAACGAAAGGGATCGGCTTGGCGATTGCCGCTCTGTGCGCGCACGAAGGAGCGACGGTCATCATCAACGGTCGCCGCAAAGAAGGAGTCGATGCGGCTGTCGCACGTCTGCGCGAACAGAATCCGGCCGCCTCGGCGAGGGGAATCGCGGCGGACTTCGGCGACGTCGGGCAGGTCGACGGACTGCTCGACTGCCTCGGCGACGTGGACGTCCTCATCAACAATGTCGGCCTCTTCGATGTGGCGGCGTTCACCGAGATAGGCGACGCGGAGTGGACGCGATACTTGGAGATCAACCTCATGGGCGCGGTTCGCCTGTCCCGGACGCTGCTCCCGCAGATGCTCGAGAACGGGTGGGGGCGAATCGTCTTCATCGGTACGGAGTCGGCCGTCGATGTGCCAGAGAACATGATCCACTATGGCGTGACGAAGGCCGCCGCTCTGGCGTTGAGCAATGGCCTGGCGAAACTCACCCTCGGTACTGAGGTGACGGTGAATACCGTGCTCGGTGGGCCGACGTATTCGGACGGCGTCGCGGCTGCCGTCGAGCAGATCGCTGCCGCGGAATCGATGCCCGCTGCGGACCTGAGGGACTCACTCGTCCGCGATACCTCACTGCTGCAGCGTTTCATCGAACCTGACGAGATTGCCAACCTCGTGGCCTATCTGGCCAGCCCGCTGTCCTCGGCGACGAACGGTGCAGCCTTGCGCGCGGATGGGGGAGTGCTGCCGACTGTCGTGTGAGGGAGGCGGGGTCATTCGTCCTCATTGGAAGCTGTCGAGCACAACCTCGGCGACGGCGGCGACCAAGGCAGGTCCGTCCTCCGATTCGGGGTCGTCGGTTTCTGTCATGACGGAGATGACGATGGGTTGGCGATCGGGAGGCGTGACCACTGCGATGTCGTTCTGAATCGCATCCGAATGCCCCGATTTGTCTCTGACCACCCAGCCGTCGGGTGCACCTGCGCGGATGAGCGAGTCACCGGTCTCGTTCGCCGACATCCAGTTGAGGAGCACTTCGCGATCCTCGTCCGAGAGCCGCTGCGGGTCGAGGAGGTCCCGGAGTCCTGCGGAGAAAGCGGCCGGGGTGGTGGTGTTGTCCGTACTGCCATCTTCGACGTCGTTGAGGGCCGGCTCTTCGTCTGTGACTTCGGTGGTCGTGTCTCCGGCCTTCTCCAGTGCATCATCGAGGGCTTCGGGTCCGCCGAGCTCATCGAGCACGATGTTCATCGCCAGGTTGTCGCTGACTCTCAGTGCGCTTTCGGCGACGTCGTCGAGCGGCAGTCCGTCGTCGACGTGCTTCTCCGTCACGGGTGTCCAGCCGGCCTCGTCGACATCGGCCTGTGTCCACGTCACGTTCTTCTCGAGATCGTCCGGCTTCGTGCGGTCCAGGAGTTCGGCGACGGCGAACACTTTGAGCGTGGAGGCGAAACCGAAGCGCTCGTCGGCACGATGGTCGACCGCCTCACCGGTTTCGGTATCGAGTGCGCTGACTCCGACCCGCGCGTCGTAGCGATCTTCGAGGTTCGTAAGCTGCTCGTCGAGTCGCTGGTGGTCGTTGTCGCCAGCCGGGCTGTTTGAGGTTTCGGTCTGTGTGTTGGACGGGTCCGGCGACTGAGCCTCACTCGGAGTGCAGCCGGCCAATGCTATGGCTGCCAGTGTCGACGCGGCGATACGCGGCAGGATACGGGCGTTCATCGATTCGTTCCGTTCTCTCCCCTACAGGAGTCGATTTGAGGTGGATCTGCGTGCCGAGCACTGTCTCGAGTGCGATGTGTTTGCGATGCTCGCTGCTGAACATCTTTCTCCACTGCTGCCATGCGGTCGAAGACTGAAATCCTCGTTGTCATATCGAGAACGCATACCATGAGGTCATGGACCTGGTTGACGCTTGTCGGACATTCACCGCTGTCAGCGAACTCGGCAGCATGACACTCGGTGCTGCCGCCGACGGAATCCCGCAGCCGGTGGCCAGTCGGCGTATCGCCGGGCTTGAAAAGCAGCTCGGTGCGCGGCTTCTCGAACGGACCGGACGGGGAGTGAGTCTCACACCGTTCGGTCGCGACATGCTGGTCCCGGCAACGCGCCTGGTCGAGCTGGCAGACGAGCTTCTGATCGGTGCCGACCGGGCAAAGTTGCGGCCCATCTCTCTGGCAGTCCCGACTTCCTGTTCGACACGGAATCTTGCAGTGCTGGCGGCATCGATGAAGGGCCGGGGGCTTCGGGTCGACTTCCACTCGAGTCCGCCGGGCAGGCGATCCGACGATCTCGCTGGGAGACGAGTGCGCGCTTCGGTGCAGACCGTTCCCGCAGACGAAGGCACATGGGCTGTCGCGTTGGGGTGTGCTCATCGCTCTCCGCTGTCGGCACCGGTGCGGATCGCCGACCTGCGGAGATCTCGGGCGCGGGTCCCCGGCGATGATCTCGAACTTGCAGGTCGACGCCTGCGAGTGATGAGCGAGGACAACGTTCCGCATATTCGCGACCGGGTCCGACGATCCGCCGAGACCGCGGGCCTGCTTCCCTACCAAGTCATTGTGGACACCTCAGATCCTGACGCGGTCGCGGCGGTGCTCGGTGACGGTGATCTGCTGCTGTGCAGCGAGGCCGAAGCCGCGGACTTGGATCTTCCTTGGGCGCCGCTCATCGACCCGACGATTTCTCGGGGCTATGAATTGGCGGCCGCCGCGGATGAGGACATAATGCTGCTTGCCGACTTCGCCGAGGAGGTCGCTGATTGCCTCGGCGGATCGGTCGCCTCCGAGGCGAACAGGCGGACATCGAGATCGGGGAGGCGACGATCGCTGTCCAGCAGTGCCGCCTCGGCGCTCGTTCCGCGGACCACGCGGTCGAGGCGCGAAGCGCCATGATCGAACGGAAGAGAGTCATCAGGGCGGCCGAAGCAGAGCTTGAACAGGCGGGCCTGAGCGCCAGAATCATCGCCCGTGATCTCGATACGAACGCCGAGGTTGCACTCGCGCCCGACGGAGCTCTGCCGCTGGCGTCGCTGGTCAAAGTGCCGATCGCACTGGCAGTGCTCAGTCGGATTGTGGCGGGGGACCTTGCCGCCGGCGAGCAGGTCCGAGTCGAGCCGGCAGCTGCCGGATCTGCGAGTCCGACAAGTGCTGCACGCTTTCGGCACCCGGCGCGGATCGCGGTCGAGGATCTTCTCACCTTGGCCGTGTGCTTCAGCGACAACACTGCCGCCGATACACTGCTTGACCTTGTTCCGCCAGCCGAAGTGCAGAGGGATCTCAATGCTCTCGGGCTGCGGACCATCGATATCCGCCACCGGCTCGACGCGCTGACGATGACACCGCTGGAGAGCCTTGACAGAGCCGAAGCGCACCTGGCCTACGACCTCGCACAGACTCGAACGTCCCAGGGCGACGGGCATCGGATCTGGCAGCTCGACGTCTCCCGCGCCAACTCCGCCACTGCTCGTGGGCTGATGGGCCTCCTCTCCGAGGTCTGGCGCCCCGCGAGGCTCGACCACGGCGTTGCCGCCCGGCTGCGGGAGCTGATGTCCGGGAACGTCGTTCGCCACCGACTTGCGCCCGACCTGATGTCCGATTCGGCTCGGTGGTCGTCGAAGACGGGCACCTTGCTCCATCTCAGGCACGAGATCGGTGTCGTCGACCACGCCGACGGTCAGTCGATCGCCATCGTCGTGCTCAGCGAATCGAGCAATCCCGCCTCGGTTCAGCCCGCCGCGGAGGCTGCTCTGGGTGCCGCCGCCCGTGCCCTTCACGATCTGCTGAGGTGAGGGGAACGTCGGTCCGCAGACACTCTTTCCCTCCAGAACTACCCGACGGCGGCCCAGCAACCTCGCGCAAGGTTGCTGGGCCGCCGTCGGGTAGTAATTGGGGTCAGAAGCTGGGGAGGACGGAGCCGTCGGCCCACTTCTTCTCGATGAACTTCTTCACTTCGGGGGAGTGGAGCAGCTCGTCGAGCTTCTTGATGTTCTCGTCATTCTTGTTCTCCGTGCGTACGGCAAGGAAGTTGCCGTACGGGTTGTCCTCGGCCTTCTCCAGCAGGATGCCGTCCTTGGCCGGGCTCAGTCCGGCTTCCAAGGCGTTGTTGCCGTTGATCACCGAAGCATCGACGTCTTCGAGGGTGCGAGCCAGCTGTGCGGCGTCGGCCTCGACGAACTTCACGTTCTTCGGGTTGTCCTCGACGTCGGAGAGCTTCGCGTCGACCGCGTCCACGCCGTCCTTGAGAGTGATGAGCTCTGCGTCTTCGAGCATCTTCAGCGCGCGACCCTGGTTCGACGGATCGTTGTTGATGCCGATCTTCGCGTTCTTCGGGATGTCACCCACGTCCTTGATGTCCTTCGAGAACAGTGCGAAGGGCTCGAGGTTGATGGGCTTGAAGCCGGTGATCTCGTAGCCCTGGCCCTCGACCTCGGAATCGAGGTACGGCTTGTGCTGGAAGTAGTTCGCGTCGATGTCGCCGTCGTTGAGCGCCTTGTTCGGCAGCGTGTAGTCCGTGTACTCGGTGACCTCGATGTCGAGGCCGGCATCCTCGGCGAGGTTCTCATCCACGTAGCGCAGTATGTCGCCCTGCGGCACCGGGGTCGCACCCACGGTGAGCTTCGTGATGTCGCCGTCCTTCTCACCGACGGAATCGGTGCCGCCGCCGACGAGCCCGCAGCCCGAGAGCAGCAGGGTCGCGCTGGCCGCGATCGCAATGAGCTTGGTCTTCATGGTTCTCCTCGATGTGTGTTGTGTGGTGCGCAGTGGGGTGGACAGTGGGGGCCTTTGAGTGGGTTCAGATTGTCGGATTCGTTCGCCGATTCGGACAATCTGAACCCACTCGACTCGACGTTTCGCCGCTGGGCCGGACGCGATCGCCTTCGCCGAGGTGGCTCAGCGGTGGTCGACCGCGCGGGCCAGCCGGTCGCCGATGAACTGGATGAGCGTGACGATGAGGACGAGGACGATGATGCAGGCGATCATCGTGTCCGCCTGGTAGCGCTGGTAGCCGTAGGAGATCGCCAGCGCGCCGAGACCGCCGCCGCCGACGGCACCGGCCATCGCGGTGTAGGAGACCAGGGTCACCGAGGTGACCGTGGCGGCTCCGATGAGACCGGGCAGAGCTTCGGGAACGTAGACCTGGCGGACGACCTGGCCGTCTGAGGCGCCCATCATCAGTGCTGCTTCGATCTTGCCCTCGGAGACCTCGCGCAGCGAGTTCTCGACCAGACGGGCGTAGAAGGGGATTGCGCCGATCGTCAGCGACACCACGGTCGCCTGCCAGCCCAGCGCCGAGCCGACGACGAATCGGGCGAAGGGGATGAGGGCGATGATGAGGATGATGAAGGGGATCGAGCGAGTGATGTCGACGATGAAGGACAGCACCCGATAGACGACCGGGTTCGATTTCAGCCCGCCCTTCGACGCGGTGAACAGCCAGATGCCCAAGGGCAGTCCGAAGAGCACGGCCAGTCCGGTCGACCAGGCCGTCATCAACAGGGTCTCGATGGTTGCCGGCCACATCTGATCGGTGATCGCCGGGTTGTCGAACCATGTGGGATCGTTCATCAGGCAGCCTCCTCCGCATGGATTCCATCGGCTTTCAGGGCGCCGATCAGGTCTTGCGCCTGTTCGGCCGAGTCGACGGAGAAGCGCAGACGACCGACCTGACGGCCCTCGATCGTCTCCACGGCACCGGCGAGGATCGCCTCAGCGCTCGCTCCGGCATTCCGTGCGGCGGCGAGCACTGTGGGCAGGTCGGTGTCGGCCAGGGACACCTCGACGAGGCTGCCGGCCCCGTCATCGAGGCTGACCGGAGGCAGGGGGACGAGATCCTTGGCCAGAACCGATCCGGGTTCGGCGATGACCTCGGCGAGCTTCCCGGTCTTGGCCACGCGGCCGTCGGCGAGGAGTGTCACGGAGTCGCAGATCTCGCGGATGACGGACATCTCGTGGGTGATGATGAGGACGGTGATGCCCAGACGGTCGCGCAGAGAGCGGATGAGGCCGAGGATCTGATCCGTCGTCGTCGAATCCAGCGCCGAGGTGGGCTCATCGCACAGCAGCACCTTCGGCTCTGCGGCCAGCGCCCGGGCGATGCCGACGCGCTGTTTCTGTCCGCCTGAAAGCTGAGCAGGGTAGTTGTCGACGCGGTCGCCGAGGCCGACGAAATCGAGGAGTTCACGGGCCTTGGCCAGACGTTCGGCCTTCGGCACTTCGGCGATCTTGAGCGGGTGAGCGACGTTCTTCAGCGCCGTGCTCGAATCGAGGAGGTTGACGTGCTGGAAGACCATGCCGATGCTGCGACGGGCCTCGCGCAGTCCGGCACCGGACTGGTTCGTGAGGTCGACGCCGTCGATCGACACCGTCCCGGAGGTGGGGGACTCGAGTCCGGTCAGGCAGCGGATGAGCGTGGACTTTCCGGCACCGGAGCGGCCGACGATGCCGTGGATCTCTCCAGCAGGGACCGAGAGGTCGATCTCCTCCAGGGCGACGGTGCCTCCGAACACCTTCCGCAGTGCGCGCAGTTCGATCACAGGCGCCTCCTCGTGTGGTTGACGAATGCCGCACACGGTGGTGGACGGCAGAGAATCAGGGATGGGCCGGTCTACGGTCCAGTAGGGCCGACGATTCAGGATGACAAGGTATCGCCTCGGCGTCGTCATGGAATGTCATAAAAGGACGCATTGGCGGTCCATCGTGACGGAGAACTCACTGCGACAGAGATGACGAGACGGTGAACGCCGGTCGAAGTCGGGGCAGAATCCAGCAGCATTTTCCTCCGACGTAACCCGATGTCCATGTCCGGGGCGTAGCTGTGGATGATCGACAGATTCGCGTGTCCGGTGTATCCGGCGGGCGGACGAGCTCCACGACGGGACCGGTGAATGTACGAAGAGTCGAGCAGGATCGCGGCGATCGTTCCCTGCCACAACGAGGAGATCACCGTCGCCAAGGTCGTCGGCGACCTCAAGGCCGCCGTCCCGGGCATCACGGTCTACGTCTACGACAACTGCTCGAGTGATCGCACCTCGCAGCGTGCTGCCGAAGCCGGTGCCATCGTGCGCAAGGAGAACGTTCCCGGCAAGGGCAATGTCGTCCGCCGCGCCTTCGCCGACATCGACGCCGACATCTACGTGATGATCGACGGCGACGACACCTACGAGGCGGCCCACCTTCCCGAGATGATCGACACCCTGCTCTCCGGCCCGTACGACCATGTGCTCGGCGTTCGCCAGGACAACCAGGAGACCACGTCCTACCGGCCGGGCCACGAAGCCGGGAACAAGATGTTCAACCGGCTGACCGGGTGGCTCTTCGGTTCGCACGTGTCCGACATGCTTTCGGGCTACCGCGTCTTCTCCCGCCGCTTCGTCAAGTCGTTCCCCGCCATCAGCCGCCGGTTCGAGATCGAAACCGAGCTGACCGTGCACACGATGTCCCTCCGCCTTCCCACCACCGAGGTGGCCGTGGACTTCCGTGACCGACCCGCCGGAAGCGAGTCGAAGCTCTCGACCTTCAAGGATGGGTTCCGCATCCTCGGGCTGATCTCCGCCCTCGTCCGGCACGAACGACCCCGCCTGTTCTACGGCACGCTCACCACCGTGCTCGCTGCCCTGTCGCTGGCCCTCGGCCTTCCCGTGGTGTGGGAGTTCTGGCAGACCGGGCTCGTGCCCAGGTTCCCCACCGCGATCCTTGCCGCCGCGCTCATGGGGCTGGCGTTCCTGCTCGGCAGCGTCGGCCTGACCTTGGACGGTCTGCGCAGGGCCCGCCGCGAGACCTCGCGCCTGGTCTACCTCAGCCTGCCCGCCGTCAGCGGTCGACCCCTCACACAGCGCCGGGACCTCACGCAGGACCGGGACCCGAGACAGACCGGTCCCGCGGACGACGAGTTCTCAGCTCCGGAGGCAGGGCTCTTCGCCGAGGCCGCACGGTTGGAGCCGAGTCGGCAGGTGCGGGCACGCTTCGCTTCATGACCGACCCACAACCGCCGACCGACCCGGATCCACGTCACAGAGACTCACCGAAGCCGAGCGCGACGACGCCGACGACATCCCCACGACTCTCCGGCTCGTCAGTGCGTTCCCTGCTGAAGCGGCCCCTGCTGTGGGATCTGCTGCTCGGAGCTCTCACCGCGGCCTGGTCGGCGATCTTCCTGCGTCTGTTCTGGCCCGGTCGGGTCAATGTCGATATCGCCAACCAGTACCTGCAGGCCACCGGGAAGATTCCGTACTCCGATTGGCATCCGCCGGTGATGAGCGCGGTATGGCGAATTCTCATCGGCATCACGGGAGATCCGGGAAGCCTGCTCCTGCTGCAGGTCGGTCTGCTGGCCGCCGCCGGGTGGGGGATCGGTGTGCTCGTCCACAGGTCCGGGGCTCCGAGGTGGGTGTCGCTTCTGGGCCCGAGCATCATGGTCACGCCCTGGGTCGTGTCTCAGATGACGACGCTGTGGAAGGACACCCAGATGGCCGTAGCCCTCCTGCTGGCAGTCGTCCTCATCATGATCACCCGCTTCGTCCCGAAGACGTGGCTGCTGTGGCTTCCGGCGCTGGTCCTCCTCGTCTACGCGGTGGGAGTCCGGAAGAACGCGGTGTTCGCGGTCGTGCCGATCGCCGTGTACGGCGGATGGTGCCTGGTGCAGCTGTGGCGGAAACGCCGAGGACGCCCGATTCTGCTTGCGGCAGCCTCGTCACTCATCGTACTCGTGCTCATCGGCGGAGGCGTCAAGGTCACCGATGCGGTCATCGACTCGCAGATGGGAGTGACGAAGACCGGCCAGATCTCACAGATCTTCCTCGACGATGTGATGTTCTCCGTCCCCGACGCCGAGCTCAGGGAATCAGGAGCCCCGAAGGAACTCACCGACCACATCAGCTCCGCGCGCGAGGAGTGCCTGGACAAGGGCGAGATCTGGGATGCGTACTGGAACTGCTTCGGCAAGGGAAAGAGCGGAGAGGACTTCTCCCCGATCGCTCATCAGGACGCGCTCAAGCAACTGTGGCTCGACCATGTCATCACTCACCCGCTGCGCTACGTCGAATACCGGGCCGCGGTGTTCTCCTACTACTTCTTCACCTCCGGTGTCGAGTACTGGCCGGCTGAATGGCATGGCGAAGCGACGAAGGCAGGCATCGAGCAGGGGGACCCCAAGGCCGACTTCATCGTCCGTCCATATGTGGAGGACTTCGCTCTCGGCACATTCCCGATGCTGTTCACTCCCTGGTTCTGGACGCTGGCAGCTGTCGTTCTGCTCGGCCTGGCCCATCGGGCGCACCCGTGGGAGCGCGGGGGACCGGCTCATCGGCGATCCTTCTGGCCCGAGATCACGACGCTGGCCGCCTCGGCGCTGTGCTATATCTTCGGCTATTTTCCGATCGTGCCGGCGAACCATTTCCGGTACACGTTCTGGCCGGCCCTGGGACTGACCATGGCCGTCGTGCTCGCGATCGCCATGTGGCGGCGAGGTCCGGACCGGGACGCGGCGACGTCGTCGAGCGCGGCTTCCAGCAAGTCCGAATCCTAGGGCCATAGACTGGTAGCAGTTATGAAAGAGTCATTCTCGGACCGTCTCCGGCGCCTGGCGGTGGAAGCCTTCAAGTTCCTCACCGTCGGCGGGCTCGGCTATATCGTCGATGTCGGCCTGTCGAACCTGCTGGCCTACGGATTCGGTCCGATCCCCGCCCTTCTTGAGGGCAGCCCGATCAAGTCGAAGATCATCTCGACGATTCTATCGATGGTCGTCGTATGGATCGGCAACAGACTCTGGACCTACGGCGACCGGACCACGAACTCGAATATGCGCGGCATCGTCCTGTTCGTCGCGGTCAACCTCGCCGGCATGGTCATCACCGTCATCCCGCTCGGCGTGACCTGGTATCTGCTCGATATGCGCGACCAGCTCACCTACAACATCTCGACGAATGTCATCGGCATCGGGCTGGCAATGATCTTCCGCTTCTACGCCTACCGCACTTGGGTGTTCAAAGACGAGTCACCCCACGCCGAGGTGGTCGTTCCCTTGGAAGAGTCGAGCCGAGTCCCCGGCGACCGCGGCTGAGTGAATATCGAGGGCAGGTGCTGATTGCGCAGCGATTCAGTCGCGGAGTGCGTCCGACGCCTGCCGACCTCCCTCGCCCTGATGTGACTCCTCCGGGACGAATGGAAGCAGCAGGCGCAGACGACCTCCGCCGTCCTCGTTGCGCTCAAGATGCAGTGAGCCGCCGCGCGCTTCTGCACGGGCCCGGTGGCGTGCAAGGCCGGAGAGCGGCGGAGTATCGGAGACGGGCCCTGTCCCGTTGTCGTCGACGCAGACCTCGAGCTCCCAACTCCCGCCGTGGTTGCGAGCCTCGACCCACACGGTGACACGGTCGGCGCTGCCGTGCTTGATTGCGTTCGTCACCGCCTCTTCGGTGGTGTAAACGACGACGAGGCGATCACGCAGCGGCAGCGGAGCATGCAGTCTCCGGACCAGCTCCTTCATCGTCGGCCCGAGTTCGACGGTCGTCGCCACGGTGGGAGGAAGACGATCGAGCAGCGCCCGGATCGCCTCATACGTGCCGAGATCCGCACCCGAAGGGAAGAGACTGTGACTGAGTGCGCGCACATGCTCCTCGCGCAACTCGTCGAGGTCGAGTGCCCAGTCGCGCAGAGTGGGTGCCCATCGGGCGGGATCCTCGTCCCCGGCCGTGAGCCGATCTGCGATCTGGTCGAGGCCGCTGGCGACGACGACGAGGCGATGCTGGACCGTGCCGTGGAGCCGATCGGCCACGAGGCGGCGCACACGCAGCTCTTCTCGCTCGAGTTCGGCGACGGCGTCTCGTGTGCGTTCCTCTTCGGCCCGGCGGCGGGCTCTCTCCCGGTCTTCACGCTCGATCAGTGCAGCGACGAGGAACCCGGTGGCGATCGCCATGAGATACCCGCTAGCCCCTGTCACCCAGATGATGAGGCCGCCGCGGGAATCCCCGTCGAGGATCGTCGACGGGAGCAGAAACACCGTCCGCACAGACGCTTGGATCGCAGTGACGACGACGGCGATGACCGCGCGTGCCCACCAGGACCGGGCGAGAGCGCTGACGACGATCGTCACGACGACGAGCACGACTCCGATGACGACGGTGAGGCCGCCGACCCACCACAGCAGGGCGGCCGGCTCCCACCTGCTGCTCCACTCGGTCGCCTGCTCGGCGACGAGGATGGAGAATGCGAAGACGTTGGCGAGGGCGACGATGCCTGCGACCCTCGACCGGGGCCAGCGCAGCCGCAGCCTCCGCGACAACCCAGTCGTCATCCCAGGCGAGCCTGTCGTCATCTGCGCCATGAGCGACCCGTCTGCTCGAGGAACGCCAGCACCGCGTGGACCCGACGGTTGGTGCCCGCCTTCTCGATCCCGAGACGGCGGTAGATCGAGAGCAGGTGACTTTCGACCGATCTCTCGGAGATGTGGAGGCGCCCCGCCACTGCTTCGTTCGACAGGCCCTCCGCGACCAGCCGGAGGACCTCGAATTGGGCCTTCGTCAGCCCGGCGACCTCGGTTCCGGCCCGCGGCGTCGATCGCTGGACGAGCGACGGATCGATGACGACGTCACCGTCGGCGGCGGCCGCGATCGCTCCGACGAGGACGCTGCTCGTGAACGACGACCGTTTGGACAGATAGCTCCAGGGTTCGCTCGTCTCGTCCTGGACGGAGAGGAAGAGTCCCATGACGTCGAGGCTCGAGAGCAGCATCACCGCGATCCGCGGGTCCCTGCGCTGCAGCTCGAGTCCCAGTGCCACCCCGTTGCCGTCGCCGAGGTTGACGTCGAGCAGGGCGACATCGGTGCTGTGCGCGCTGATCGCGAGTCTGGCTGCGGAAACGCTGTCGACGGCATGGACAACTCGCAGATCTTCGGCTTCGTCGACCGTCCTGACGAGCATCGAGCGCATGAATGCCTCGTCCTCGACGATGCTGACGCGGATGGGGCGCGGGCGCTTCGAAGCGATCGTTGTGGCAGTCATCGATCCGCGATTCCCTCCATCGGTGTCTCGGTGCATCCGTCGACAGCTCGTCTCGGCCCTGAACACGGACGCTGCCACCAGTCATTCTACGAGTTTCCACGCAGATTGTGCGGGCGGGCGGTGCGCGCGGAGGTTCACTTGAATCACCGGCAGGCAGCCGGCGAGCAGAGTCAGAGCGAGGAGCAGAGATGTCCGAGAAGTACCCCACCACAGACCAGACCATGACCGCCGACGGAACCTCCGCTCCGCGCAGGCGCCGGCGCAAGCTGCTGGCGATCACCTCCGGCGGAATCGTGCTCGGCATCGGCGCGGCCGTCACTCTCGCCGCGTGGACGGACAGAGAAGCGGCGAAGGGTGACTTCGCCTCCGGGTCCTTCGCCCTCGAAAGCAGCCTGGACGGCGCGAACTTCACCGACACCTCGGGAGCGGGCGATGCACTCGTCCTCACGTTCGACGATATGGCTGAGAATCTGTCTCCGACCGATACGGCGAGCTCGGTCTATGCGATCCGTCTCGACCGGTCCTCGACCTACTCGGCCTCCGTGTCGGGCGCGGTCGAGGCCACCGGAAGCGCGGCGGACAATCTCAGCTATTCGGTGCAGAGGGTCTCCGACATCTCCGGCGGCACCCCCGTCGGCGGCGCTCTCGTCAGCGCCGAGCCGGTGACATCGACGAATGTGCATGAGGACATGTTCTCCGTCAGCTCCCTCGGTGACGTCGTCTTCCTCAAGGTGACGGTCAAGGCCGACTCCGACCTCGGTCAAGGTGAGAGCGCCGATGTCACATGGAACCTCACCGGCACGTCGGTCGACTCGCTATGACCGGTCGGCGAAGCTCGAACGCGCGGGCCGCCGCAGCGGTTGTGTCGATCGTCATCGGCGGGTGCGCCTTCGGTGCGATCACCGGCACGACTCTTGCGGCCTGGCAGGACGAGGAGTCCACCGTAGCGAGCTTCGCCGCCGGCACCTTCGACACTCAGTCACAGGGGACCGGTGACGGATGGACCCACCACGAGGCGGCTTCCCCCGCTTCGCTCGGGGCCGAGATCACCGGTCTCGCGCCGGGCGGTACGGCCTCGGAACCGGCTGCGGGACAGTCGCACTACAGCGCATTCCGCATCCGGACCTCGGAGGACAGCAGTCGCGGCGGAACGGTCCGAGTCAGCGCGGTGAACATCGATGGGGCGCTGGCCCGGGCCCTCGAATACAGGGTCGTCGTCGGAGACGGACGCGACTGTGAGGTTGCCGCCGACGACCCCGCCTCGGAGCTCCTCGTCGGCGGACCGCAGAGTTACCAGCCGGCATCCTCGTCGGCGGGAAGCGACACCGAGGTGACGATCGGCGCACATGGCAGCGATCCCGCCGAACTGTGCCTGGACCTGCGCATCGCAGCTCCGAGCGGCACCGACTCCGGCGACGATGTCCAAGGCGCGGCGGCCACGGCCGTTCTCACCGTCGCTGTCACTCAGAACTGAATCAGGAAAGCACACCACGATCGGAAAGGACCCGATGATGTCGACTCTCGACGCCGCTCCGCGAACTCGGCGGGAAGCGACGGCCGAAGCCCCGAAGGCTGCTCGGTCCCGGCTGCGCAGGCGGATGCACATCCTCGGCGATCTGCTGCTGTGGGTGACCGCCTCGGCGGGGGTGCTCTTCGCAGTGCTCGCGGTCCTCACGATGCTGATGGGCTTCCGAGTGATGCTCTTCGCCACCGGCTCGATGAGCCCGACGATTCCCGCGGGTTCTGCCGCACTCGTCGCCCTTGTCGATGCCCCTGATGTCCGGGTCGGCGATGTCGTCACGGTCGACCGGGGCGAAGGATCCTTGCCGGTGACTCACCGAGTCGTCGCAGTGGAACCGGGGGCGGTGTCCGAGGAGCGGCTGCTCACGCTGCGCGGCGATGCCAATGCGGAGAACGATCCCACGCCGTATGCCGTATCGCAGGTCGGACGTGTCGTCACCTCGGTGCCGGGTGTCGCCTCAACCATCGCCGCACTGGGACGCCCCACGGTGCTCGCTCCGTTGGGAGTCGCTGCCGCCGGATTCGTTGTCTGGGGTCTGTGGCCCCGGAAGAGGGAGCGGGGTGAGGGACGATGAGCGCCTCGCTGCGATTCCGTCGGGTGCTGCTCGCAGCCTTTGCTCTGTCGATGGCCACGGGCTTCGGCGCAGCCGCGGCATTCGGCGGCGGTGAGCAGTGCATCGTGGGGATGACTGACGCCGCATGGATGACCGAGGAATCCGGGTCGATCGCGATGACGGCCGAGACCGTCGAGATTCCCGACACCCGGTGCGAAGGGCGCAACGCCGCCCCGAATCTGCTCCATCTCGCGGCCCCGGGCGAGGGGCTCGAAGTGACCGAGTACCTCGTCACGCTGACCTCCGACGAGGCCGTCGGCTCGTGGGACACCGGTACGACCCCCGAAGGATATCCACTCATCTCCGACGCTC
Source organism: Brevibacterium siliguriense (assembly GCF_900105315.1). Taxonomy (NCBI): domain Bacteria; kingdom Bacillati; phylum Actinomycetota; class Actinomycetes; order Micrococcales; family Brevibacteriaceae; genus Brevibacterium; species Brevibacterium siliguriense. The sequence goes on from NZ_LT629766.1 coordinate 1,514,779, forward strand.
AGCCGGTACGGGTGCCCGCGTCGACCTCGGCCGTCGCCTGGGGAATCACCGGCGAATGGAATCACACATGGAACGGAGACGTCGTCGTCCGATCCGTGGGCCCGGGCGGGTGGACCTCGCAGCCGGTGCGGTACACATGGAAGATCGGCTTCGACTGGCTCGGAATGGGCTACGGAGACTGCTCGGCCGCTGACTGATCGACGGATCGGCGGCCGGGTGAATGACGTTCCGGCCCGTCATCAGGTATAGGACTAAGCATCATCGCCCGGACCGACGGCGGGGACGGAACGTGACGGCAGAGGGATTGAAACCTGATGCCGAGGCTGACGTGAAGTGACGTGAGACGGGCACGACATCGGTTCGGCAGGGCCGGCTGTTGGACGAGCCGTCAGGGTGTGGCGCTGGGCGGGAGAAAATGGTCCGCTCTGTTGCCTGCGCTCTCTATCCGCACCGTCGAGTCAGCAACCGGCATCTCGTGTCAGCGGGTGCCGCGCAGCCTGCGGTAGGCGCTGACTACGGGGGCTGGGGTGACGGTGCGCAACTCGGCACGGAGCAGCATCCGTTTCTGCTTGAGCAGCGCGGCCCGACGGTTCGGCAGCTGACCGGCCCGTGCCCGGGTGGCCACCAGCCCGAGGTCACGGCGCAGCTGTCCGTCGACAGGGTGGAAGTAGTTCTCGGTCAGCCATTCCGGGTCAGGGAACCCGATCGCTCCGGCAGCGACATCGGCCAAGGTGCCGGTGGCACCCGAGTCTTCGAAGACCTCATTGAGCAGCTCGTCGTCGAAGCCGAAGTCCGAGATGAGCAGGGTCGGAATGCCGCGATCGATGGATTCAAGAGCCGCAGTCGAGGACACTGTGACCAGAGCCGAACCCTCTGTGAGGAAGTCGCTGAGGGGGCCGTATCCGAGCTCGATGCGTGACGAACTGGGGATTCTGCGAGTGCGGAAGTCTTCGAGGATCTCGAAGTAGGAATGCTGCTCGTGGTGGGTCTCGAACTCGCCAGGACGCGACCGCATCTTGACGACTGCCGTCGAGTCCGGGTTCCTGTCGGCGAACTTGGCCAGGGCAGCGATGATCGCCTCACGGTCGACTCGTTCGGCCGGGACCTTCGCCTGCGGGGCGAATACCAGAGTGTGCGGGGCCGCCTCGGGGGTGGTGCTCTTCAACTGCGGAATGCCTTCCGAGCGCAGCATCGGCAGTCGCGCCAACATCACCTCGCACGGCACCTGCGACTTGGTACTCGCTTCGGTGTAGGCGGCCACCTCGGCGGCGGAATGGGCGATGAACGCATCCATCAGGCGGCGATAGTTCATCCCCTTGCCGCTGGCCGGCAGGCCCATCCCGGGCAGCCCCGAGACCAACGCCGGCCGGTTCGTGCGGGTGTGCGCGGTGAGGAAGACCTGGGCGACGATCGGACCGGTGGCGGCGCCGAGGACGATATCGGGGGAGTGGTCGGCGATGACCTGGGCGAGGTCGGACCGGGCGATGACGGGGATCTCGCGGTGCTCCCAATCGGTGCCGGCGACGGCGCTGGCGATCTGCTCGTCCGTCGGCAGGATCGGATTGTCGACGAGGAACACACGTCCTTCGACATCCGGCAACGACGACAACATCTGCGTCGCCCATTTGAGGTACGACTCGCTGTCGGAGACCGAGAGGATGCGGATCGGGGCGAGCCCGGCCGATCGCCGAGGCGGGGCGACTGATAGCGACGGAGGCAGCATCGGCCCGCTGTAGTGGGGATCGCCTGGTTCAGGAATCGTCATCTGCCTTGACCGACTGGGCGTTGAGGGACTTTCGCAGACTATCGGGTGAGGCCCCGGTCCACCACTTAGCGGGGATCTCGGTGACGTCGATGGTCACATCTGGGTTGAGCACCGCGAGGGACACCGCCGCGGTCGACGGCAGGCTGCGGATCGTCGAGTCCGGCGGCAAGTTGATCAGACGCAGCTCGATCGGCAGCCCGAGGTTCTTGATCCGTACCCGCTTATCTCGGCCGAGGTCGGCGAGGAACTCTTCGGTCTCACGCCGATGCGGGTAGTACGTGATCGACCCGTGGGTTTCGATGATGTCGTCGACCCAGGCCCTGTAGGCGAAGGCGTCGATGAGTCCGTCGGCGGCCAGGGACGAACCGATGACCGGGTTGTCCCGCGGGTGGCTGCCGCCGGTGGGCAGGGTCTGGAGGTGTTCGAACCGGTGGCGGGTGATCTCGCCACCGGACTTGAGGAACGCCTTGCGCAGCGGCTTCGCCACCGGCAGAGCGGTGTGCCAACGCAGTTTGCCGACCGTCGCCAGGTGGCGAAGCCGGTCGGCGACGTGCGCGGCCATGACCGTGCGCGAAGCCTTGAGCTTCTGCCGGGGACGGACGAGGGGACCGCGCTTGGCAGTGAGGATCTCGATCGCCGAATACGTGGCCAGACCGTCGTCGAGGATGACGACCTCCGGCATGCGACGCTCCAGATACGCCAGGGCCAGAGACTTGTGCACCTGACCGGAGCAGGTATCGCCGAGGTAGATCCGATCGAATGCTGTCTTGCGCAGCAGTCCGGGTTTCGCCCCGTCCCGTTCGAGTCGGACGTTCGTCGGCAGCCAGGCCGGATCGAAGGCGTCGAGGAAGGACGTCATGCCCTTCGCGCTCGCTCGAGCCCGAATGAGCAGGTCCTCCGTGGGCTCATGGGATTCGAGCGCGGAGAGGAACTGCAGCGGGGATTCGACGAAGGCCACCGAGGTCATTCGGGTGCTCTTCTTGCCCGCTCCATTCTTGTCGGCACCGTTCTCGGCCGTCTCGTTCTTGACGGCCGTGTCACTCGACTTCTTGGCCTTCTTCGAGTTCGACTTCGTCTTCTCAGCCATCAGCAATTCAGCCATTCTTTCTCAGCTTCGATGGATCGACGGTGATGCCGTAGTCCTTGAGCACGTGCTGGGTGCGCTTCGCCTTCGAGACCAGCCGCTGCTTGGCAGCACTGAGGGTCTTCCTGTGCAGGGGGATCTCCTGCTGCCCAGGCAGATCGAGCTTGGTCAGTCGTTTGCGCTTGAAGTACTTCATATCGGGACCGCCCACGGCGCCGACGAGGAAGTCGACCGCGTTCTGCCGCAGATACGATGCCGAGTCCGACTGCATGCAGTAGGTGACCGCATCGATGAGCGGATTGAGGTCCTTCGCCGAGCCCGCTCGCGTACCCGCACTGGCCGCCGCGCCTGACCCGGCAGCCCCACGGGACGACGCCCCCGCCTCGGCGAGGTCGTCCGTCAGGGAATACCGACCAGAGTGCAGGGCATCGATGATGGTCAGCGGGATGCGGTTGCTGTTCTGATACGGAGCGAGCGCGTCCAGCAGCTGCGTGGTCCCGACGGCCGCGGTCTCACACCCGAAGAGGCCCTTCGCCGTCGCCAGACCTGTCGAGAAGCAGGAGACGACGAGTTCGGGTCGGATGGCGGAGACGACGATTTCGGCCAGCAGGGGCACATCGGCGAGGACGAAGTCGAGGCCGAGCTCCTCGCTGCGTCGACGCAGCGGACCGGTCGTCGTCCGCGCCGAGGTGGGATGCGGTTTGAAGATCACCGTGGTCAGACCCGCGGCCTTGACCACATCGAGCATCTGCATGTGCAGATCGAGCTCTTCGTCGGCCGTGATGAGGTCGAGTTGTGCGAGGTACTGCCCGAGCACGAGCGCACTGCCCTCGATCGGGGCATCGAGGTGGGCGCTCGCCAGCTCATCGGCCACCTCGGCGGTCATCTCATCGATGACCCCAGCGAGATCGGCGGTCGGCAGCACCACCCGGTTCGGGTTGTGTTCGGCCAGCTGACGTGGGGTGATGCCGGGCAGCAGATCCGTGTAGTAGATCGTTGTCAGCCGCTGCCACTGCGGCAGGCTGAGCGGATTGCGGATCGGCCCGTAACTCATCAGCCCGTCGGAATGGACGCTGATATCGGCCGTAGCGAAGATCTGCGTGAGTGCGCCGGCGGGGTGGCTGGGCAGGGATTCGACGATGAGCTCAAGCTCTTCGGGATCGTCGATGTCCCACTCCCGGAGCAGGGCGCGTTCCATGATCGGGGCGCGCTCGCCTGAGATGCCGAAGGCCTTCGGATGGTTGGGCCAGATCGTGGCATTCCAATCCACGACTGCATCGAAGTCGGCCAACAGCCCGGTCGACCCGGGCATCGCATCGGCGGCCGGGGTGAGCTCGGGGGCGAAGGAGTTGTTCGCCACGACGAGGATCCGTCGTTCATTCGCCTCGCCGAGGCGGCCCGCCCGGATGAGCGCGGAGATGTTCGCGAGCTGGTACTGGGTGGAGATCTCGATGATCTGCGTCATCAGCGGGCCCTCCTGACGATCGGTTCGATCACGGGCAGTCGGCGTTCACCGTAGTTCGTCAGTGCGAGATCGATGACGTCGTTGCCGACGTTCTTCAAGGTGTTCACCGCGCCGAGGTTGAGCTGTTCGCGCACGGTCCGCGACATCGACGATCCCCGGTTGAAGATCTGGAAGTAGAGGATGGAGAGGAAGTTGCGCACGGCCTTCTGTTCGAAGTCGCGGTTGTCAGGGGTGGCCTCGAGCATCGCGAAGACCGAGCGGAAGGCGGGGATGAAGTCGAGCTGACGTTCGTCGAATATCGCCGTCAACGAGGTGGTGCTGCCCTTCCGGTAGCACAGCCCCGCCGTGTCGACGACGGCGAAGGAATCGGCTTCGAGGTGGTGGCGCCACGTCCAGGGACGGTCCTCGCAGGTGCGCAGTGACGGGTTGAATTCGAGCAGTCCGCGATCGGCCATGGACCGGGAGTAGATGCCCGTCCAGCATTCCGGGAAGTCGACCATCGTCGAGGCGTCGTGGGGCAGGATGTGATCCCGCGGGTTCAGGGCCGTGTTGTGTTCAGCGCACGGTGCGCGGCGCAGCTTCCGGTTGAAGCCGTTGACGATGAGGTAGTTCGTCTTCACGAAGTCCACGCCGAGTCCGGTGATGGCGTCGGTGAGCGAGCGCAGGTGACCCGGGGCGTACCAGTCGTCGGCGTCGAGGTAGGTGATATTGGCACCGGTCGAGGCTTCGAGCGCCGCATTGCGGGCGGTGGAGACCCCGCGTGATTCCGCGTTGTGGATCTCGATGAGATTGAGCCGAGCGGAATAGTCGGCGATCACCCCGGCCGTGTCATCGGTCGAGCCGTCGTTGACGACGATGACCTCGAGTTCGCTGGCGGCGAAGTTCTGGTTGACCAGACTCGTAAGACTTCCGCCGATCGTCTCCTCGGCGTTCTTCGCCGCGATGACGACGCTGACGACTGGTTGGGGCATGTGGTCCTTCCGCGTGTTCTCGGTTGCTGTGCGCGTCCGATCGATCGTAGGGGTGAGAGGAGAACAGAAAGTTGCGTAGAGGTGTCCGGGAATGTTCACCGTCGTTCATCCGGAGTTCGTCCGCCGCCTTTAGTCTTGGCCGATGCGGAGCCTGAGACTCTTCCACTTCGACATCCCGACCTGGGGCAACTTCGGCGATAAGGCCCTTTTCCCTGTCGTCAGGGACGCCTTCCGCGTCCTGGGCGGTACGGACGGGGTCAGTGGGGAGCCGAACTTCACGTTCGCCTCGGCGGCGGCGCTGCGTCGCGAAGTCGACGAGGCGGCCGTGGCCCGGATCAACGCCACCGCCGATGCCGTTGTCATCGGCGGGGGAGGGCTGTTCCTCCAGGATACGAATCCGAATCGTCTGTCCGGATGGCAGTGGAAGATCTCGACCGAGGCGCTCGGTGCCCTCGAGGTTCCCCTCATCGTCTATGCGCTCGGTGACAACAGGTTCCCCGGGCAGCCGGAGTTCGATGACCTCATGCGCTCCCATGTGAGCCAGGTGCTCGACCAGTCGGCGTTCTTCGGGCTGCGCAACACCGGGAGCATGTCGACGATCGGAGCACTGCTGGGCAGGCAGGATCGCATCGCCTTCCAACCCTGCCCGACGACGATCCTCGACCACCTGTATGCGCCCTTGGCCGGCAGGCGACCGGACCCGAAGCAGAAGACCGTGGCCATCCAGATGCTCGTCCACCCGCGGCAGATCGCCGCCGGATTCGACGCTGACACCATCCACGAGGCGACCGTGCGTGCCGCTCGAATCCTCGTGGCCCAGGGGTGGAGGGTGCTGAGCACTCCGTTCCATCCCGATGATGCGCAGGTCTCCCGCCGGATTGTCGCCGAGGTGGCCGGTGTCGAAGCGGTGCGACTGTACGGTCATGATGTCGGGTTCTTCTCCGGCGTCGAGTTCTTCTCGTCCGTGCCGTATGTGCTCGGCGGGCGTGGGCATGCGCAGATGATCCCGTTCGGGGTCGGGTCCATTCCGATCTCCGTGGATCTGCATGCGAAGCTCGGCTACTTCGCCACCGATATCGGTCACCCGGAGTTCGTGGTGCCCGTCGGTGCGGACGGGATGAGTGCGGATGCTGCCGAGGCTGCCCATTCTGACGGCGACCGCTTTGAAGCGGCGGAGGGCGTCAGCTCTGACGGGGACCGCGTCGAAGCAGCGGACGCCCTGGCGGACAGGATGGTCGCGGCACTCGAGGACGCGTATTCTCGCGGTCCCGATCTGCAAGTCGACCTGGCAGAGACCCGTGCCCGATTCGCCGACATCACCGCGGACAACCTCGAGGGGATCAGCGACTCGGTGTGCTCGCATGTAGGGGCGGGCTCAGTCGGGTCGCCGATGGCCGGTTCGGGTGAGCTCCCGGACACGGACTCCTCGGATCCTCCGTCCGATGACGGGCCACAACGGGGTACCGCCATTGAGCGCCGGACAGGGGAGTCACGACTGCGCTTGGCCGAAGATATCCTGGCCGAAGAGTTCCATGTTGCGGCCATCGCCGAATCCGAGGAGGTTGCGGCTCAGCAGACCCGTGCCCTGGCTCGAGCCGATCGGGAGCTCATCCGGTCTCGCCGCGACCACGATCGAACCATGGGTGAGATCCAGGCACGAACGGAGACAAGACTGAACGCCCTCGAATCAGAACGCGATGACGCACTGGCCGAGGCCGAACGGCAGCGCAGTGAATCTGAAGAGCGGGACAAGCGGATCGCCCAGCTGTCCGACGAAGCGGCACGCAACGCGCGGGACCTCGAAGCCGCGAACAGCCGCACTGCGAGGGAGGAGGCACGTGTGCTCGCCGACAAGGTTCGGCACGGAATCCGGTGGAGACTCCGCCGGCTGAAACGTCATTTTCGACGTTGACGACCTGGTCGCCTCGGTGAGGGGATACGGTCGGGTTGCGCCGCCTCGGTGCGGGAACAGCGAAACGGCGCCACCACCTCGGTGAGGTGATGGCGCCGACTCAGCGCTCAGGTCCGGGGTCGGGCCCGGTGTCTGCTGCGGATCAGGCAGTGACCTTGCGCAGGGAATCGATCTTCGACTCCTCGCCCGGCATGACGCGCTTCTGTCCGTCGCCGAACGCGGTTTCGAGGACGCGGACGCCCTTGACGAGGGAGGCGAACTCGCGCGGTTCCATCGATGCGGACTGGTCGGATCCCCACATGGAGGAATCGAGGGTGATGTGGCGTTCGATGGTCACGGCGCCCAGTGCGGCTGCGGCGAACGAGATCTCGAGCCCGAGCTCGTGTCCGGAGTAGCCGACGGGGACTCCGTAGCGTTCGCGCATGGCCGGGATCGCCTTGAGGTTGACCTCTTCGGGCGGCAGCGGGTACGTGGAGGTGGCGTGCATGAGCACGAGCAAGGCGGGATCGAAGACCTCGACGGCCCGATCCAGGGTCTCCCAGTCGGACATACCCGAGGAGCAGAGGACGGGCTTGCCGGTGGCGGCGATCGCGCGCAGCAGTGTGAGATCCGTCAGCGAGGCCGAGGCCACTTTATAAGTCAGTGCATCGAATTCGTTCTCGAGGAAGTCGACGGAGTCGGTGTCCCACGGGGAGGCGAACCACTGGAGTCCGACTTCCTTGGCGTAGCGGTCGATCTCGGCATACTCTTCGATGCCGAACTCGACGCGGTGCTTGTAGTCGATGTAGGTCATCTCGCCCCATGGGGTCGAGCGCATCTTCGACTTCTGGTGTTCGGGGACGGCCACCTCGGGGTTGCGCTTCTGGAACTTCACTGCCTGCGCACCGGCGGTGACGGCGACATCCATGAGCTGCTTGGCGATGTCGACGTCGCCGTTGTGGTTGATGCCGATCTCACCGATCATGTACACGGGCTGGTTCGGGCCGACGAGGTGTTCTCCGATGGCCACGGGGGCGAGTTGATCAGTCATGAAACCTGCTTTCGGTTGGCACGCGAAACATCCGCGCGGTTGGTGAACTGCGGCTGGTGCCGCGGGATGGACGGTTGCTGGTCGGGGAAGGCGGATGCGTGGCCGGACATGGCCGCCGACTGGTGGCCGGCCAAGGTCGATGGGTGTCCGGTGGGCGACCGCAGTGAGGTCAGGGTCGGATTCGGAAGTGGTTCGGCCGCCTCGGCGGGGATCGGGATGAGGTCGCAGACCTCTCGCACCGCACCCCGGCCGCCGGGCCGGTCGAGGATGACGCGGGCGGCAGCGAGGACCCGCGGGTGGGCATCGGCGACGGCGATGGGCCAGCCGACGACGTCGAAGGCCTCGAGGTCGTTGATGTCGTTGCCGACGTAGGCCACGCGGGCCGGGTCGAGGTCGTTGGCGGTGATCCACGCGTCGAGGATGCTGGCCTTGTTATCGATTCCCTGGGCGACATCGACGCCCAGCTTCTCCGCGCGGCGGGTGACGACCGGGTTGCGTTCCTTCGACAGGATCATCATGGGCACCCCGGACTTCACGAGGCGGGAGACGCCCATGCCGTCGCCGCGGTGGACGCGGACCTGTTCGTTTCCGTCTTCGTCGACGTAGGCGCCGTCGTCGGTGTGGACGCCGTCGAAGTCGGTGACCAGGGCGTCGACGTCGATGACCTGCGCGGTCTCCTGCGTCGAGGCGATGGCGCGGACGAGGGTGAGGTCGGACATGTCGTCGATCTCGCGGGCGTGCTCGGGCGGGACCTCTTCGATGCCGATGCGGCCGAAGAAGCGGTGCTCGTGTTCGATGAGGCCGGAGGTGCGCATGACGTAGAACGCGCCGGTTTCGTTGAAGTGCTTGGCGCGGTCCTGGCGGCGCGGGCGGAAGCTGGCTTCGTGGCCGACGGCCACGGCGTGGATGTCGTCGTCGAGGCGCCACAGGAAGGAGTGGTCTTCGACGGCGGAGAAGACGACATCGGCGTCGCCGTCGCGGACCGTGCGCACCGCGTTCTCGATCGAGGCGGAGTCGATGAACGGGGAGGTGCACTGCATGAACACGGTGATGTCGAAGTCCTCGTCGAGGGTCGACAGTGTGTGGATGAGTGCGGATTCGCTGGTGGCGGTGTCGCCGGCGATCTCGGCGGGGCGGTGGGCCACCTCGGCGCCGGCGCGCAGGGCTTCGGCTGCGATTCCGTCGTGGTCGGTCGAGACGATCACGCGGTCGATGCTGGGGCTGGCCTGGGCGGCATTGATGGCGCGGGCGAGCAGGGAGATTCCGGCGACCTTCTGCAGGTTCTTCAGCGGGATGCCCTTGGATCCTCCGCGCGCGGGAATGATCGCGACGGTGCGGTGGGGAGTGGGGGAGGCGTTGTGGGAAGTGGTGCTTGGGGTGGAACCAGTTGGTGCGGTGGGGCTTTCTGCCGCCTGATTCGCGGCCACGGTGTTGCGCGCATCCGGCTTCATTTCTGACTGAAACTCGGTTGCGTTGGGTTCGTAGGTCGTCGATTGGTCATTCACAATGATTCGACGCTAACGACGGGGTGTTACCTCAAGGTGAACACGCCATGTCGCCGAAGCGACCCTTCGATGGCGAACCCGTGACGGATGCCCTGGTGGGGTCCGTGGGTGGCTGAGCGGGAGCGGGTTATGGGTGGCCGGCGGGGGCGGTCCGGTAGATGGCTGCACGCAGTCCGTGAGCCCGAGTGATGGCGGGTCGGACAGCTCCCGGACCACATTTGGTTCAAATCATCAGGACGCGTCCTGATGTGTCGCACGCAGAGTGGTCGTGGTTGTACGCGAAGTGGTCACAAGTGAACGCAAAGTGGCAGCGAGTGTACGAAATGTGGTCACTCACCGAGCGACGCCGCCCGGCGGTCGGCCCGCTGGTGAAGCCGGTCAGCGCCAGGTGATGTTCCACATGCGGTTGTTCCAGGCCGAGAACGGGATGACCTCGCCGGTGTAGATCGGCCAGAAGTAGGCGAAAGCGAGGATCGCTGCGACGAGGACGAGGCCGACGCTCAGCCGCCTGGCGAACAGCGCGGCCGAGATCCGGGCGAACCGTTGCCTGCTCGAGCGGACAAGTGCAGTGGAGTCGCCTGAGCCTGAGGAACCCGATGGGGCGGTATCAACAGAAGCCGCACCTTCAGCAGCGCGACTGCCGCCGAAGTTGCTGACAGTCTCTCCGGCCCCGCTGACCGAGCGACCGCGATCGGGCACCCGGCCCCAGACGAGGGTCAGGCAGTACGTCACTGCCAGCACCACGAAAGGCACCATGACGATCGTGTAGAAGGTGAAGATCGTCCGCTCCTGGTAGGCGAACCACGGCAGCCAGGTCGCTGCGAGGCCGGCGAGGATGACGGCCGGGCGGACGTCCCGGCGGATGATCCACACGATGAGGCAGACGAGCACAGCCACAGCGGCCAAGCCCCAGATCACGGGGTTGCCCACCGAGGTGATCGCCGAGGAGCACTTCGCGACCGTGCAGCCCATCTCGCCCTTGTCGAAGGACTCGTAGTAGAACGAGGTCGGCCTCCACTGCACGATCCAACCCCACGGATTCGACATGTACGGATGCTCCGAGTCCAGTCCGACGTGGAACGAATACGCCGTGTAATGGTAGTGCGCCAGCGACGGCAGCCAGTCCAACCACTCCGGCAGCGCACGCCACCAGCCGAAATTCTCCGCAGCCCACTGCCGATCCCACGCGCCGTCCGACCGGATCCATCCGGTCCAGCACGCCACATAGGTCACGAGTGCGATCGGCACGAGCTTGAGGAACGAAGGGATGCTGTCGCGGATGAACATGCCCAGCCACGGATGCACGACCCCGGCCCGATGACGCGAATGCACATCCCACAGGACGAGCAGAATTCCGAACGCCGCCAGCGCGTACAGACCCGACCACTTCACTCCCGTAGCCAGGCCGAGGCTGATACCCGCGGCGAAGATCCAGGGACGCACGCCGAGGCGGGGCCCGAAGTTGATCACGTCCCTGGACTTGGTCCGACGCCGACGTCGGGCTGCCGCGGTGGGTGGGGCCGCCTCGGTGACGGGGGTGGAGGACAACGACTCTCTGAGTTCGGTCGGGAAGGTTCGGGGGCCTCGTCGGGGTCGGCGGGAGCGGTGGCGGTCGCCTCGGCGAGGGAAGACGTGGTCGTCGAAGCCGCCTCTGCGGGAGTGGATGGGGACGGGGGATTCGTCGTCGATCGGGTCCAGGTGGCCAGGCGCTTCGTCACCTGCTCGCGGTCGAGGAGGATGAAGTAGAACGCGAGGAGGACGAAGGCCATGAGGACTATGTCGAGCAGGCTCGTGCGGGAGTGGACGAAGTGCTCGCCGTCGACGGCGAGCAGACCGGCCGCGACACAGGCGAAGAACGCCGAGCGGAAGAGCTTCCACGCGATGACGCCGAGGAGGAAGATCGTCAGGGTGCCGATGATCGCCACGGTGAAGCGCCACCCGAACGAATCGTCGGCACCGAAGAAGTCGATGCCCCACCCGATGAGCCATTTGCCTAAGGGAGGGTGGACGACGTATTCGGGGGCGGGTTCGATGACGCTGGGGTCGCCGGCGTTGAAGGAGTCGTCGGCCTTATCTGGCCAGGAACGTTCGTAGCCGAAGTTGAAGACCGAATAGCCGTCCTTGACGTAATAGGTTTCGTCGAAGATCAGGCGGTGCGGGAAGTTGAGGCGGAAGAGTCGCAGGGCCGCACCGATTCCGGTGATGACGAGTAGGGCGGGCCACATCCACACTGGCGCACGGGTGGCCCACATGCCGGCATGGAAGGTCTCGCGACGCATCGCAGCGGCGCCGGCTCGCACTTTTTCGCGTTTCCGCGCCAGGCGCTCGCGGGTGATGCGCCTGGCGGGGGCCGGGGAGTCTGCGGTGTGTGTCATCGAAGTCCAGTTTAGAGATCTCGGCGGGCGGGGCTCTCATGCGACCCGCAGGGAAGGGAGCGGTAGTGGAGGTGCGGACTGGCAGGGGAGGTGGGGAGCGAGGGTGTGCCGGGTGGGTTTGCGGCGGCTGCGGGGCAGGCTGGCGGCGGTCGGATGGCCGACTCTGCATGAGGTTCGGCACCTTGAGCAGGATTCTTGGGCATTCGGCAGCGTGCATCACTAGAGTAGTGGGAGACATCCGGAGTCCGAGCGAAAATGGTGCGCAACGTGTCGAACAACCCCAACTACCGCCCGAGCGATCCTCCCCAGGTCGGCTCGCAGCAGTTCAACAACAACTATGGATCCCAGCCTCAGCACGGACAGGGACAATCGGGCCAGTCCGGATCAGGAGCTGGGCAGTATGGGGCTGGTGCTGGTCAGTATGGATCCGGTGCCGGGCAGTACGGTTCCGGTGCAGGACAGTACGGGGCGGGTGCCGGGCAGTATTCGCAGGGACAGTCGTACGGACAGCAGAACGCGTACGGACAGTCCGGCGGTTACAGCCAGCCCGGCGCGTACAGCCAGCCGAACGTCTACGATGCCTACAGCCAGTCGGGTGGTTACAGCCAGCCCGGCGCTTACGACGCCTACAGCCAGCCGAGCGCGTACAGCCAGCCGATGACCTACGGCGCGCAGCCGGTATTCGTCCGGCCCGCACCCAACAAGATGGCCGTGTGGTCGATGTGGATGGGCATCGCCGGAATCGGCGGCGGATTCGTCTGCGGTCTGCTGTCGATGATTCCGTTCATCGGCGTCATCTTCAGCATCATCGCGATGCTCCTGTGGATCGCACCGGTCCTTGCCGTCATATTCGGCCATGTCGGCCTCGGCCAGATCAAACGCACCGGCGAAGAAGGCCGCGGACAGGCGATCGCCGGCCTCATCATCGGCTACGTGACCATCGCCCTGGGACTCATCATGGCGATCGTCGTGATCGGCTTCCTCGGCATCGGCTTCTTGGGCATGATGAGCAGCTACTGAGCTGCCCCGCGTGACATCGGCACTGCCCCGGGTGACCTCACACGACTGCCGAGGTCACGCGGTTTCGAGACGGTCGGGTCGCCTCGGCGAGGGGATTCTGCAACCTGTGGTGCAGGACTGCAACACGATTCGACCACCGCGCTCGCCGCACCTGGGTAGCGTTGATCTCAGACATCGGGACAGCCGTCGAGGACGGCCCGGAACAGCCCTGACGATCAACGACAGCCAGCGGAACGGACACGGACATGAACACTCGCGTACTGCCCCTCGGGAACACCTACACGGCATCGAACGGTTCGGTCCACGCTCCCGGCGCGCTCCATACGTCCGCACCGGTTCGTTCGCCCGCCTTGGTCCAGGCGCCGGCAGTGGTATCGATGCCCATGACCTACGGAAACCGGGCGCCGGTCGTCGTCTACCAGCAGGTGGCGCCGACGAATTCCTCGTCGATCGTCGCGCTGGTGCTCGGCCTCATTTCGTTCATCTCCTCGTTCTTCTTCCTCGGCATCGTCGGCATCATCTTCGGCCACATCGCCCGGTCGCAGATCAAAGCTCGAGGAGAACGCGGCAACGGAATGGCAGTGGCTGGACTGTGGCTGGGATACCTCAGCGTGCTCTTCTGGGTCGTGTTCTGGCTGATCTACTTCGGAGTCATCGCACTCGTGATCGGCACGTCCATCGCCGCCGGAAACGCAACTGTCAGCTGAGACGGCGCAACGTCGAGGAGCCCTCCCCGGCATCACACCGCAAGGTGCCCGCCCCGCCAACTGTGATTGACCTGTAACCGCCCCACCTTTTGCCGCCACCGACGACTCTGTACCGTTGAAGGCAACCACAAGGAGACTTCGCCATGAGCAGCCAGAACAACTGGAACAACCCGGACATGTACTACCAGCAGCCCCAGTCGAACTCGGGAGGCTCATACGGTGCCCAGTCCTACAGTCAGAACAGCGCCTACGCAGCCAATGCGCAGTACGCCGGCGGACCCGGTTACGTGTACCAACAGCTTCCGCCGACGAATGTGCTCGCCATCGTCGGCATGTGCGCCTCGATCTTCGGTGTCGTCTCGTCTGTCTTCATCGGCGGCATCGCCGGCATCATCATGGGCCACATCGCTCGAAAGCAGATCCGTGAACGCGGAGAACGCGGCGACGGCATGGCGATCGCAGCCCTGTGGGTGGGCTACATCGGCACCGCACTCTGGATCCTCTTCTGGGTCTTCTTCGTCCTTCTCTACCTCGGCATGTTCGCGTTGATCTTCGCGGCTGAAGGCGCTTCGTGACCGAGGATTCCTCGAATCCGAACTCTGAGTTCACCTCGGACGAGGACCTCACCGAGGCGGCCGATCCCCGAACCGACGACAACCTCACCGAGGCGACGCCGTCCGACGAATTCGACCGGACCGATGACGCGGTGCTGGGATCCGGTCCGAACGTCACCGGCGGTCGACTGATCCTGGTCGGGACCCCGATCGGCAACCTCGGTGATGCCAGCCCGCGGATGCGGGAGGCCATCGAAGCCGCCGACGTCATCGCCGCCGAGGACACGCGCCGGTTCCTGTCACTGGCGCAACGACTCGATCTCACGCATACGAAGCGGGTCATCAGCGTCTTCGATCACAACGAAGGCCACCGAGCGCCCGAACTCGTCGACAACATCGCCGCAGGTGAGACCGTCGTCCTGCTCTCCGACGCGGGGATGCCCGCCGTTTCCGATCCCGGCTACCGCGTGGTCAGGGCCTGCGCCGAGGCGGAACTTCCGATCACGTCGACGCCGGGTCCGTCCGCGGTGCTCATGGCCCTCGCGGTCTCGGGGCTGCCCAGTGACCGCTTCAGCTTCGAAGGGTTCCTGCCGCGCAAGTCCGGGCAGCGCAAGACCCTGCTGACCGAGCTCAAGGCCGAGAAGCGGACGATGGTGTTCTTCGAAAGCCCGCACCGCATCGCCGACGCGATGGACGATTTCGCCGAGATCATCGGCATCAACCGGCCGATGGCGATCAGCCGCGAACTGACGAAGACGTACGAGGAGACGCTGCGCGGGACCGTCGGATCCCTGCGCGACCTGGCCGCCGACGGACTGCGCGGGGAACTGACTCTGGTGCTCGCCGGTGCCACCGAGGTCGAAACAGCTCCGGGGGACCACCTCGGCGAGGTCAGTGCGCTGGTCGACACCGGTGTGCGCGCCAAGGATGCGGCCGGGCAGGTGGCGAAGAAGTTCGGCCTGTCGAAGCGCGACGTCTACGAGGCCTGGCTCCACCGCGAGTGACTCAGAGTCCCAGCGCTCGGGCGGACTCGTGAGTCGCTGGCCGCGAATGACGGGGCCAGGACGGAGCACCTGGCAGGTGAGCGACCTAGCGATGGCAGGTGAACCGCGTTCCGGAAGAGCGGGCACAGACGAATCCACTTACACACTGACTATGTTGAAAGTTTCGGTACGCCTTCCTCTGAAATGCACACAGAGGAAAGTGAGCAACTCAGAAGATCCCATACCGGAATCGGGATCAGTCCGCGAATATGAGGCGCACCGTTCGGGGCGACTCGACAGCCGCCCCATGTGCACAGCGCTGATGACTTCGACATTACTGCTTGTGGGCAGAGCAAAGTTTTCCACAGGGGAGGTCCCACGCGGTGACATGACCTCGGTGAAGTCGCACGATCGGCAGATGAGCCTCGAATATCTGCACAGGTACAACGTCGTCGATTACAGAACTCTCAGAGCAGTCGGGATGACCCATGCAGCGATTGCCAGCGCAGTGAACTGCTGCATGCTGAAGCTCACGCGCGGAATCTATTCGATCATTCGCGTCTGTAACCTGAAGAAGCATCGGTCGGCGATGGTATTGATCAATGATGAAGACTGGATCGAATACTTCCGTTCGACGACTGCTGCGAGTCGCTCAGGTGACCACCGGTTCGGTGAACACCTAGCCCGACTGGGAATCGTGCACTACCGCCACTTCAGGACGGAAGACGCTGTGAGCGGAGTGTCCGCGGCGATCCTCCACGAATTGCCATTGTTCAAACCAGAGCTTGAGCAGATCATAGTGTCGAATCCGACGGCATATTCGTCCAGCCCCGAGGTCATCAGGCGGAGACGACGATTCAGCGCCGAGGACCTATGCACGGTCCATGGAGTCAGAACATTCACGTCTGTCCGCGCCGGGCTGGATCTGATCGCAGACAAGGGCCCTGCAGACGGAATGGCCGCGCTGGAAGGGGGACTGCGAGCCCAGGTTGAACGAGAATCCGGCGACTCAAAGATCGGGATGAACGATCCACGGCGCATGCACGCGATCGGTCGCGAGATCGTGGATCGTGACTTCGTTCCCGCGGCAATGCGCCTGAGTCGGGGGAGGGGACGCGCTCTGCGCATCTTGACGATCATCAGTCCGCTCTCTGAGAGCTACGCTGAGAGTCGGACTTCGTTTGCCCTTCACCAGATGGGTCTGCACGACTTCACTCAGCAGTGGAACGTTGGTTATGACGGCTCGCTTCTCGCGCGGCTCGACTTTCTGCACAGGCCCACAAACACGGTTCTCGCATTCGACGGAGGCCAGAAGTATGCCGACTTCGGCGGTGAGAGACTCAAACACGAAGGCCGTCAGCAGAACGAGCTGATGAATATGGGGTTCAGAATCGTGCATCTGCAATTCCGTGACGTCACCAATCTGAATCGGTTTGAGATGAAGGTGTTCGGCCAGGCTCCGCAACTGCTGGAATTCAGAGGCAAGCCGACGCTGGGATAGGTCTGAACAGTTGATCGGCCCGGTGGGTAGCTTGTCGCGCGGTTAATAGCTCGTGCAGAAAGGAATGAATGGTGCGCTCCACTCTGAATTGCTCAATTTGTTGTTCAGGGAGCTTTTCAGAGAAATCCGTACCAAAACGGAGATTGGCTTTGAACGTGGTCTATTGGGGCTGCGCAGTGCCAGGCCGATGCCTCTTATCAGAGCCAAGAGCGGCAACAGTACTGTTTCAGGCGCGCGACATATGTGAAAACCGGACCCAGCCAATGTGGTGTCTACATTCCTATCCGACAGTATTCCCACACACTTACCGGACACCACCGGGGTGTAAAAGCCGCAACGGTTGAAAGTCCCCGGACCGGCCACCGGCAGACCTTGTACACCGCCTCGACGTGTCCCCGTGAACCCTCCCGCACCCGCCCATGCGGGCCTGCGCGGTGGTGTCCCTTAGACTGAGTTCCCTATGGGTTACTACTTGACGACAGCGATTGCCTACCCCAACGGGGCCATTCACATCGGGCATGCCTATGAGTACATTGCGGCCGACACGATCGCCCGGTTCAAGCGACTGGACAATCATGATGTCTTCTTCTGCACCGGCACGGACGAGCACGGACTGAAGATGCTGCAGGCGGCGAACAAACTCGGCATCACGCCCAAGGAGCTCGCTGACGACAACGCGAAGAACTTCCGCGACACCCAGCTCGCCCTCGGTTCTACCTTCGACCGGTTCATCCGCACCACGGACGAAGACCACTACACTGCCTCGCAGGCCATCTGGCGTAAGCTCGAAGAAGCCGGCGACATCTACCTCGACACGTACTCCGGCTGGTACTCCGTGCGCGACGAAGCCTTCTACACCGACGACGAAACCGAAGTCGTCGATGGTGTCCGCCTGTCCAAGGAGACCCGCACCGAGGTGACCTGGACGGAAGAGGAGTCCTACTTCTTCCGCCTCTCGAAGTACCAGGACAAGCTGCTCGACCTGTACAAGAACCACCCCGAGTTCATCGGCCCCGACTCCCGCCGCAACGAGATCGCCTCGTTCGTCGCCTCCGGGCTCAAGGACCTCTCGGTCTCCCGCACCACCTTCGACTGGGGTGTGCCGGTGCCCGGCAACGACAAGCACGTGATGTACGTGTGGATCGACGCCCTGACGAACTACATCACCGCCGCCGGCTTCCCGGACGACGAAGAGAAGTTCGCGAAGTGGTGGCCCGCCGACGTCCACATCATCGGCAAGGACATCATCCGCTTCCACAGCGTCTACTGGCCCGCGTTCCTCATGTCCGCCGGCATCGAACTGCCCAAGCGCGTCCACGCCCACGGCTTCCTCTTCAACTCCGGTGAGAAGATGTCGAAGTCCGTCGGCAACGTCGTCGACCCCCTCGACCTCGTCGACGCCTTCGGCCTGGACACCCTGCGCTTCTTCCTCTTCCGCGAGTTCTCCTACGGCCACGACGGCTCGTACACGAAGGACTCGATCATCACCCGCAAGAACTCCGACCTCGCCAACGAATACGGCAACCTCGCCCAGCGTTCGCTGTCGATGATCCAGAAGAACTGCGACGTCCAGGTCCCGCAGCCAGGCGTTCTCACCGAGGCGGACGAGAAGCTCCTCGCCCTCGCCCGTGCCGTACCCGACACTGCCCGACGCCACGTCGACACCCAGGCCCTCCACCTCTACGTCGAGGCCTGCTGGAAGGTGCTGTCCGAGGCCAACCGCTACTTCTCCGCTCAGGAGCCGTGGAAGCTGAAGAAGACCGATCCGGACCGCATGGCCACTGTGCTGTGGGTGACGATCGAGGTCGTGCGCATCATCTCCATCCTCATCCAGCCGGTCATGCCCGATTCCGCGGGCAAGATCCTCGACCTCCTCGGTGTGCCCGCCGGCGTCGGTGAGGCCGGTGCGAAGGTTCTGCCGACCGCCGTCGATTCCGGGTCCGGCGCCGAGGCGATGGGAGCCGTATCCGCGAGTGCGGCCATCGGTGTCGCCGCCGGTGCCGCCTATGCTTCGGCCGCCCTGGCGCCGAATGTCGCCGAGGCCGCTGCCGATGGCATGGCCGCCGCCGAGGCAGATCCCCGGTCGTTCGCGGCCGTCGAGTTCCCGCTCGAGCCGGGCACACCTCTGCCGAAGCCCGAACCTGTGTTCCCGAAGTTTGTGGAGGAGACCGAATAATGGCCTCGCGCGCCGCCGGAACCTATCCACCTGTGCCCGAACCGCTGGCTCATCCTGTCGTCGACACCCACACCCACCTCGACATCTGTACGGGTGTGCGCCTGCCGCTGGGTGCCGGAGAACCTGAACCCGAGGTGACTCCGGACTCAGACGAAGAGTTCCCGTCGTTGGACTTCTTCCATGACACCGCTGCCGAGGCGGGGGTCCGTCGCATCGTCCAGATCGGCTGCGACCTTCCGGCGGCCCGATGGACGACGACGCTCGTGGCTTCGCAATATGCCGGTGCCGCCGGGGCAGGTTCTCCCGCCGAGGCGGCCGACACCCGCACCGTGCCGACTCCTCCTTCCAGTGGGCGGACGTGGATGATCGGCGGAGCGGCCCTGCATCCGAATGAGGCTCCGCGCCTGGCCGAGCGCGGCCTGCTCGACGATGCGCTGTCCGAGATCGAATCGCTCGTGAGTTCGCACGATCGTATGCGTGTGGTGGGGGAGACCGGGCTCGACTACTTCCGCACGGCAGAGGAGGGCGTCGCCGAACAGCAGCGCTCCTTCCGCGCCCATATCGAGATCGCCAAGCGCACCGGACGTGCCCTGCAGATCCACGATCGTGAAGCACACGCGGATGTGCTGCGCATCCTCAAGGAGGAAGGCGCTCCCGAGGTCACGATCTTCCACTGCTACTCCGGTGACGAAGCGATGGCCCGCGAATGCGCGGCCGAAGGCTATTTCATGTCCTTCGCCGGCAACCTCACGTTCAAGAACGCCGACGAGCTGCGGCGGGCCGCGGCGGCCGCTCCGCTGGAGCTGCTGCTGACCGAGACCGACGCACCGTTCCTCACTCCGCACCCGCATCGCGGCAAGCCGGGAGGTCCCTACCTCACCGCGATCACGGCGCGGAAACTCGCCGAAGTGCGCGGGATGAGTGAAGAGGACCTGTGCGCTGCCGTGTGGAACAACGCGGAGCGCGCCCTCGGAAGCTGGGACTGAGACCCAGCCGGTGGAGGTCCGGTAACGACGCTCCGGCAGGTGTCGCACAGCGACCGGTGGGCTGGACTCAGCCCCACGTTCGGTGAGCGAGATAACGGGACGTGGGGCCGCCTCGGCGGGGAAATATCACGGTCGGGAATGCCCCTGAAACACGGGGAACTCCAGGTCAGACACGCCCTCAGGAAACTCACACCGTTACATTTCCGTGATATTTTGCGAACCGTGTAACGAATCGGTTACAGTGATCGGGTCGATGAAATCTGCTCAGGGATATTTTTGTGATTGATTTTCTGAAGAACCGCAAGGTTCAGATCGCTGCACAGGCGGTCGTGATCACCGGACTCGTCGGTGGCACGGGCGCAGTTGTGACTATGAACAAGCCTGTGACCTTGGAGGTCAACGGACAGGCTGAAGAGATCCGAACCTTCGGTGGAACGGTCGGGGACATCCTCGACAGCCACGAAATCGAAGTCGATAAGCGCGACCAGGTCAAGCCCGGTGTGGGCACCAAGGTCGACCGTGATATGACGATCACCGTCAACACGGCGAAGAAGGTTGCGCTGTCCGTCGATGGCAAGAAGACGAATGAATGGACCAACGCGAACACTGTGGGTCAGGCTCTGGCTGACCTCGGGGTGGACGCGAAGGGTGCCGACCTCAACGCGAAGGCCAGCCAGCGTCTGAAGGACAAGGGCAATGACATCGAGGTGACCACGGCGAAGGACCTCACCGTCGTCGCCGATGGCAAGGACCACAAGGTCTCGGCCGCTGTGGGCACCGCGAAGGAAGCGCTCAAGGACACGGGCGTCAAGCTCGACAAGGACGACTTCCTGTCCGTGCCGATGTCCGCGGAGGTCTCCGACGGCCAGGTGCTGACCGTCAACCGCGTGAAGAACGACACCGTCAAGGACAAGCAGGCCATCAAGGCCGAGGTTCAGACCAAGAAGTCCGATTCGCTCTATGAGGGCGAGACCAAGGTCGAGGCTGAAGGCAGGGACGGCGAGAAGCAGGTCACCTACAAGGTCAAGACGATCAACGGTGAAGAGGTCAAGAAGGAGAAGAAGGACGAGAAGGTCCTCTCCGAACCCAAGGCCAAGGTCGTCATCCAGGGCACCAAGAAGAAGGAAGAGCCGGCTGACACCGGCGGCTCCGACTCGGGTGACTCCGGCGATTCCGGTTCGGGCGACTCCGGTGGCTCGAGCGCCGGCGGCGGCTCCGGCTCCAGCGGTGGCACCATGAGCACCCAGGAGATCAAGGACATGCTCGGCGGACCCGGCTCCAAGTGGTATCAGGTCGTCGAATGCGAGTCGAACTTCGACCCCAAGGCGTCGAACGGCACTCACTTCGGCCTGTTCCAGTTCCTTCCGCAGACCTGGCACAACATGGGAGGCAGCGGCAACCCGGCCGACGCCAGCCCGCAGGAGCAGTTCCAGCGCGCCAAGAAGCTGCAGGCCGAAGCCGGCTGGGGTCAGTGGACCTGCGCCTGATCCGAGATCAGAGCCGCAGTCGCCGCTTGGGCACCTGATAGGCAATGAACTCTGGCCGCCATTGACAACAGATATCGACAACTGAGCTGAGGCGGTCAGCAAGGAGCGTGGGCCCCGAGGAGAGATCCTCGGGGCCCACGCTTTTTGGTGCCTGTCGGGGTCAGCGTGGAGGGGCGAGTTCCGGACGATCCGTGCTGGAAAGGGCTACGGATTCCCGCACGGATCGTCCGGAACTCGACACCGGCACCATCCCCGCGTGGCACCCAATCTGAACTTTCGCCCAGAGCATGACGAATTTCTGGCACTCAAGTTGACCGAGTGCTAAGAGCGATCTAGAGTCGAATTAGCACTAGCACTCATTGAGTGCCAGTTTCATGAGACGGTCGAATCGCTCGGCACCCGCGACGACGAGAGGTTCATGGCAGCAGCCGCCGTCTGACTCGATGAAATAGAACCCAGCGAAGGGAGAGGGCCCGATATGTCGGTCTCCATCAAGCCACTCGAAGATCGGATTGTCATCCGTCAGGTCGAAGCAGAACAGACTACCGCCAGTGGTCTGGTCATTCCCGAAACCGCCAAGGAAAAGCCTCAGGAAGGCGAAGTTGTCGCAGTGGGCCCGGGCCGCGTTGCTGACAACGGAAACCGCGTGCCGGTCGACGTCGCCGTCGGCGACAAGGTCATCTACTCCAAGTACGGAGGCACCGAAGTCAAGTACGCAGGCGAAGAGTTCCTCGTGCTCTCGGCTCGCGACGTGCTCGCAGTCATCGGCTGAATCCCCTGAACAACTACTTCACTGACAGGAGGACGAATGCCTAAATCATTGGAATTCAACGACGAAGCTCGTCGTGCACTCGAAAAGGGTGTCAACACCCTGGCCGACACCGTCAAGGTGACGCTGGGACCCAAGGGCCGCAACGTCGTGCTCGACAAGAAGTGGGGCGCTCCCACGATCACGAACGATGGTGTGACCATCGCCCGTGAGGTCGAGGTCGACGACGCTTACGAGAACCTCGGCGCACAGCTGGCCAAGGAAGTCGCCACCAAGACCAACGACATCGCCGGTGACGGAACCACCACCGCGACCGTGCTTGCTCAAGCCTTCGTCAACGAGGGACTGCGCAACGTTGCCGCAGGTGCCGCACCCGGACAGCTCAAGCGCGGCATCGAGACTGCCGTCGAGGCCGTCTCCGAGCAGCTGGGCACCATCGCCCGCGACGTCGCCGACTCCTCGGAGATCGCACACGTCGCTGGTCTGTCGGCTCAGTCGCCTGAGATCGGCAAGCTCATCGCCGATGCCTTCGACAAGGTCGGCAAGGACGGCGTCATCACGATCGATGAGTCGCAGGCCGCGTCCGTCGAACTCGAGATCACCGAAGGAATGCAGTTCGACAAGGGCTTCCTGTCGCCGCACTTCGTGACCGACGCCGATCGCCAGGAGGCTGTGCTCTCCGACGCTCTCATCCTCATCAACCAGAGCAAGATCTCCAACATCCAGGAGCTCCTGCCTGTCCTCGAGAAGGTGCAGCAGGCCGGCAAGCCGCTGTTCATCATCGCCGAGGACATCGAGGGCGAAGCTCTGTCGACCCTGGTCGTCAACAAGCTGCGCGGAATCATCAACGTCGCCGCCGTCAAGGCTCCCGGCTTCGGTGACCGCCGCAAGGCCATCCTCGAGGACCTCGCCGTCCTCACCGGTGGCCAGGTCGTCACCCCGGACATGGGCATGAAGCTCGACCAGGTCACCCTGGAAGAGCTCGGCAACGCCCGCACCATCACCGTCACCAAGGACAACACCACCATCATCGATGGTGCAGGTTCCGACGATGCTGTTGCCGGTCGTGTCGCACAGATCCGTGCCGAGGTCGAGAACACCGACTCCGACTGGGACCGCGAGAAGCTGCAGGAGCGCTTGGCCAAGCTCTCCGGCGGAGTCGCAGTCATCAAGGTCGGCGCCGCCACCGAGGTGGAGCTCAAGGAGCGTAAGCACCGCGTCGAAGACGCCGTGTCCGCTACTCGTGCCGCCATCGAAGAGGGCGTCGTCGCCGGTGGCGGATCAGCTCTGATCCACGCAGCGAAGGTCCTCGACGGCAATGACCTCGGCCTGACCGGTGACGCACTCACCGGTGCCGAGATCGTCAAGCGCGGAGTCGTCCAGCCGCTGCGCTGGATCGCCGAGAACGCCGGCCAGGACGGCTACGTCGTCGTCGCCAAGGTCCAGGACCTCGAGTCCGGCCAGGGCTACAACGCCGCCATCGACGAGTACGGCGACCTCATCGGCGCCGGAATCATCGACCCCGTCAAGGTCACCCGTTCGGCCCTGCGCAATGCCGCTTCGATCGCCGCCCTGGTTCTCACCACCGAGACTCTGGTCGTCGAGAAGAAGGAAGAGGAAGACGAGGCCTGAGCGACCCGCTCGGACGTCAGTCACCTCTGACCAACGCCAGTGGCCCGGAACATCACGTTCCGGGCCACTGCTGTATTCACCCTCGCCGAGGCGGCCAGACCGACCCGACGATCACCCGCGGTCGGTCTCGAGCTGAGTGCGGAGACGGGCGAGGTCGGCGCGGACCATGTCCGCGTCGCGGTCGAACTCGGCATCATCGACACCCGGCAGACGATAGAGGGTGAAGACCACCTCGGCGGGGGGGGGGAGGCGTCGATGGACGTCGAGAGGTGGAGCGCGTCATAGGTCATCTCTCCAGTGGATCACAACCGGGCGCAAGCGGCCAGAGCACCCGCCGCATACAGCTGGCTCACACCTACTGGCCAGTCGCTTTTCATGTTGCTGAGCGCTGATCCTCGTTAGTCTGGAAATGACAGCTTGCACCGACGCATGAGGAATCTATGACCACCGGCCCAGCGATGCCCATCGCCCGACTCCGCGACGTTTCGAAGGTCTTCGATCCGAAAGGGGCCGCGGTCACGGCTCTCAGCGGAGTCAGTCTCGACATCGCACCGGCCAAGCTGACCGCGGTGATGGGGCCCTCGGGCTCGGGGAAATCGACACTCATGCATATCCTCGCCGGACTCGACCGGCCCACCTCAGGCACGGTCCACCTCGGCGAACAGGAGATCACGAAGTTGCGCGACGACGATCTCACCGCCCTGCGTCGACGCCGGATCGGTTTCGTCTTCCAAGCGTTCAACCTCGTGCCCACGCTCACCGTCAAAGAGAACATCCGCCTGCCCTTCGAACTCGACGACCGTCGGCCGGGTGCCGACGAACGCGCCTGGATCACCACGGTCGTCCATCGACTGGGACTGGAAGACAGACTCAAACACCGACCCAATGAGCTCTCCGGCGGTCAACAGCAGCGCACCGCCATCGCCCGGGCGCTCGCAACCCGCCCCGACATCCTCTTCGCCGACGAACCGACCGGCAACCTCGATGCGAAGTCCGGTCGCGAAGTCATGGCGATCATGGTCGAAGCCGTCCGCGACTTCGGCCAATCGATCGTGCTCGTCACCCACGACCCGATCGTCGCCGCCCATGCCGACCGCGTGATCTTCATCGCCGACGGCACCCCGGTGACGGAACTGAACGACACCATCACCGCCGAAGCGATCGCCTCGACCATGCTCGACATCGACGAACGCGCCGAATCCGCGGTGAGTCGATGAACCCGCTGCGCGAGATCCGAACCAACCCGCGGCAGTTCTTTCCCAGCATCCTCGTCGTCTTCATCGCCGCCCTCTTCGGCACCGCGATCATGCAGGGCATCGCGATCCTGACCGCGTGGCTGTCGTCTGAGAAGATCATCGCCGAATCCGAGACCGCGCAGAACTTCCTCTCGATGCTCGGTGTCACCTTCTTCCTCATCGCTCTCTTCGTCTCCGCGATCGTCATCGCGAACACGTTCTCGATCATCATCGCCGGTCGCAGCCGCCAGCTGGCTCTGCTGCGCCTCATCGGGGCGTCGTCGAAACGGTTGCGCAGGGCCGCCTCGGTGGAGGGACTGATCATCTCCGTCCCCGCCGCGGTGCTCGCCTTTGCGGCGTCGACCGGTCTGGCGAGGGCGGCACAGAACTACCTGGGCAAGGCCATCACCGAGGAGGCCGCCCTCCTCACCCCGACCATGGCCGTTCCCGCGCTCGCCACAATCATCGTGACCTGGCTGTCGGCATATCTGGGCGCGCGCCGCATCACGGGGATCTCACCGATTGAGGCGACCTCGCAGGCGGTGGAGGCCCGGCCCGAGGATGCCCGCGCCTCGCTCGGCGGGCTCACCGCCTCGCTGATTCTGCTGTCCATGGGGCTGACGTTCCTCGTCAACGCCGTGATCGGGGCCGCCGATCATCGGATCAGCCTGATGAGCGTGGTGCTCACCGCATTCGGCTCGAGCCTGACCTTCCTCGGCGTCATCATCGGCCACCCGTGGATCCTGCCGCCCCTGCAGGCGGCGATCGGCTGGCTGTGCGGGCGCACCGCAGTGTCCCGGTTGGCCGCCTCGACGATCGCCCGCCATCCCACCCGGAACGCGCGCACGGTCATCGGACTCGTCATCGGCATCACGCTCATCGTCATGTTCGCCACCGCCATGACGACCTTCCGCGATCAGCTGCTGCGGTATGCCAGGTCGCTCGGCGAGGAAGGGTGGGGTGGCCTCGAGGACGCGCTGGCCACCGTCATCGACAAGTCGATGCTGTTCGCGTTGGCACTCATCCTCTTCTCCGTCATCATCGCCGTCATCGGCGTCGCGAACACACTCATGCTCTCCGTGCGTCAGCGCACTCAGGAGATCGGGCTGCTCATGGCGCTCGGCCAGACCCCGAAGCGCGTGCGTCGGATGATCACGGCCGAAGGCCTGCAGCTGAGCCTGACCGCCTGCGCGGTCGCCGTCCCGCTGGGCATCGGCTTCGGCTGGGTCGGCGCGCTGACCCTGCTCTCGCCCCTGCTCGGCCTCTTCGCACCGAGCGTGCCCTGGTCGGTCGTCATCGCCGTCATCGTCGGCACCCTCATCGCCGTGTTCGTCGCCAGCCGCGAACCTGCCCGCGCGGCCACCTCGATCAGCCCCGTCGAGGCGCTCGAAGCCGTGTGAGGCTCGGGAACCGAGGACGGTTCCGTAACTTGGCGGATCGCCTCGCCGAGGCGGCGCCGTGGTTCGCCTATCCCCGGTCAGAGGTGGCCGACGTCGATCCCCGCCGAGGCGGGACCGGGTTCCGAGACTCAGTCGAGTTCGACGACGGTTCCATTCGATCCGTCGACGCGGACTCGCTGGCCGGAGGTGAAGCGGCTCGTCGCGTCGCGAACGGCCATGACTGCGGGCAGTCCGAGTTCACGAGCGGTGACCGCACCGTGCGAGAGTGCCCCGCCGCTTTCGGTGATCACACCGCCGGCCTGGTAGAACAGCGCCGTCCATGCCGGGTTCGTGGTGCGAGCGACGAGGATCGCACCATCGGGGAACGAGGAGAAGTCAGCGGGGGAGTGGACGACGAAGACCTCACCTTCGACGGTCCCCGGGCTGCCCGCAGTGCCGCTGATGTGATCGGTGTCGGAGTCGACTGCAGCTGTTGCTCTGCCGTACTCCCACTCGGGCGTGCGTTCGACCGCGGCCTGGTAGGCTGCTTTGTTCTGCGCGGCGATCTCGGTGAGACTCGTCAGAGCATGTCCTGTTCCCGTGGAGCCTGTGGCCGTGCTCGTTGAGGTGCCAGCGGCGGCGTCGGTGGTGTCCGCCTCGCGGTTCGCGGCGTCGGCTCGGATCGCCGTGTCGAGATGCTCGAAGTCGATGAAGTACACATCTGAGGCTTCGTCGAGGACACCGGCGTCGACGAGCCTGCCGCCGAGTTCCCGCAGTGCCCGACGCATTGGCAGAGTCAGCCGTGTCGTCTGATAGTGCTCGAGGTCATCGAGTGCCGTGTAGGTCCGGGCCAGGCGGATGACTTCTTGGACGAGGTATCGCAGCTTCTCCGGCGCCGCGTTGACCACGGCGAGTTCGGTTTCCGCCTGGATGACCTTGCGCTCCATGTCCGTCATCGGCGCTGCGCCCGCGCCCGATTTCGGCGCGCCGTCTCCTGCCCCGTTCGGACCGCCCTCGGCGTCCGACGCCTTCGCCTCTGCCTCGGCCACGGTCCGGGCGGCGAGGAGTCGGATCTGGTCGAGCACGATGTGCGGAGCCTCGACCCACGTCGGATAATAGGCGTCGAAGTCGAGTTCACGGTGTCCATGCTGTGCGAGGAACCGGTCGAAGACAGCCTTGAACTGCGGGAATCTCTCCAGCTCCGAGACTCCGGCCTCTCCATGGTGGGCCTCGAGTGCGGCGAGCAGATCGGCATCGGCGGCCACAAGCTGCGACAGTTCGCGCAGTTCGGCGTTGACCTGGGACGTCTTCGTCTCCGTCGACGCCATGAGGCGTTCGAACACGACCTGTGCCTGATCCTCGTCGAGAGCGAGCGAGAGCATGTGCTGCAGGGCCGCATAAAGCGTGCCCTGCGTCAGCGAGATCGCGATGTTCGGTCGGAAGTACTCGGTTCCGAGGTCACTGATCGCAATGACGTGATCCCACACCTGCCCCAGCGTCTTCTCCTCCAGGGGTTCGTGCGAAAGCCTGCCGATCCCGATGAGATAAGTGTCGAGGTCACGCATCCACTGCACCGGCAGCTCCTGCACCCACCCGAACTGCTGGGCGATCTGCGGCAGCGATTCGGTGATCGCCTCGACGCTGGAGAGCATGGCCGTCGGCAGTCGCCCGGCATAGAGGTCGACCGCGGTCTGATTGCCGTAGATGTAGAAATCGCGCATGACGAACCACTTGTCGTCGAACGGCGGCAGCCCCATGAGGTCGAAGCTGTGGTTGAGCGAATGATGGAACCCGGCCTCCACAAGGTCCCAGGTCAGCGGAGTGACCGGAGTGGGGAACCGCTCCGCGGATTCGTCGCGGGTCCATCGCGGAGCCACCCGCGTGATCGGCCGCGACTGCAGCAGGTAGAGATCACCGTCGTGCAGAGCCCATTCGATGTCCTGCGCGAACCCGAAATGGTTCTCCGCAGCCACCGCAAGCTCGGCGACCGCCCGCGTCTGCTCTGCCGTCAGAGCCGGGCGCGTCCGCTGTTCCTCGCCGAGATCGACGACCGTCGTCCGCGCGTCATCCCCCACGCCGAGGCGGCCGTCACCCCGACCGTCCCCCTCGCCGAGGCGGTCGCCACCCTCACCGAGGCGGTCGCCCCCGTCGCCAAAGCCAGTGCTGAGGCCGTCGCCAGCGCCGCGCATGATCAGTGCGGTGGGCTTCTCGGCGATCTCTGCGGCGACCTGATCGCCGGAATCGCGGTGAACCCGGAATTCGTCGACGGGGTCCTCCCCGCCGACGACCGTTTCGCCGAGTCCGAAGGCCGCATTGATGAGCACCTCATCGGTGTTGCCGCGCACCGGATCGACGGAGAACGCGACTCCAGCGGCTTCATCGGCGCCGACGGAGACCATGAGCTGAACGACCACGGCCATCTTCGCCTCGAGTTGATCGACGCCGAGCTGCCGGCGGTAGCGGAAGGCGTGCTCGTTCCACAGGGAGGCATAGCAGTCACGCACCGCCTCGGCGATGGCGGCGGTCCCGCGCACACCGAGGTAGGTGTCGTGCTGTCCGGCGAATGCGGCACCCGGCAGGTCTTCCATCGTGCCCGAGGACCGCACGGCCACGGCATGCCCGGTCAGGCCCGCCTCGGCGACGGCTTCGTCGAATTCGGACAGCCATGCTGCGGGAATCGGGGTGGCGCGGATGAAGTCGGCGATCGCCTCGGCGGGGGAGTCGGTGCCGATGAGCTCGGTGATCCGTGATTGGAGCGGCGCGATGAACTGGGAATAGGCGTCGGCGGTGACGATGAAGCCGCCGGGAACGGGCAGGTTCTGCGCGGACTTCGCCAGGCTGGCGCCTTTGCCGCCGCTGCGTGCCAGCTCGGTGGCGAGGGGATCGGTGAAGCGGAGTGTGAGGCTCATTGGGGCTCCTTCGGATCTGAGGTTCACGACGCTGTTCCGCGGGTGTGGTGCGGATCGTCGAGGGTGGTGCGATTGCGGGATCGGTGCGGTTGATGGCTGGCTGGGGTTCACAGCCGGATGCGGCGGACTCCCAGCAGCAGCCAGCCGAGCACCCCACTGACGACACCCGCGCCGATGACCGCGGGCCAGAAGAACGCCGCGATTATCAGCACCGGTACCCAGACCATAACTGCTGCGAAGCCCACGAGGATGCGAAAGAATGTGACAGTATTGCGACCGTCCGCGCGTGACCCGGCGATCGCCGCGGCCACGAGGATCGGCGCGAAGAGCCACAGAGCCAAGAATCCGAGACACCGGATGACCGGATAGGCCCGCGGCGTCGCTGGCACATTCGCCGAGGTGGGGCCGCCGTCCGTGCGATCCGCCGTTGCGGACCGATCGCCGTCGGGAACTGCCGATCCGGCCGCGTTCTGCAGATCCAGAAACGCCCGCGCATAGCTCGCCTCGCCGCCCGAAGTCTTCCGCGCCCGATCGAGGGCACAGGCTTCGACGGCGGTGAACGTCGCCTCGTCCGGGCAGTTCACTGAGACCGCGTCGAGGGCCGATCCCATTGCCGAGGCGACCGCCGCCTCCCATTCCTTGTCCTCCCGGCCATCGCGGTCGGGAACCGTGACTGCAGGACCGCGGACCACCTCGGCGCGGGAGCGGAACCGGTCAGGGGTCGAATAGAACAGGCCCAGGGGGATGACCTCGACGTTGATGCCGCCGTCGATGAGGGCGCACGCTATCCGGGCGGCACCGGGCTTGTACGGCTGCGGACTGTGGCCCCACTCGCTGCTGGCCTCGGGAAAGATGCCGAGGTCGCCGCCTCGGCGCAGGTGGGCGAGTCCGGCCTCGACGGGGTTGGCCACGGAGGCGGGATCGAGTCCGTAGCGCTCGACGTCTTTCGGGCGGACGACGGGGATGCCGGCTATGAAGAGGCGGAGGAACCAGTGGCGCAGCAGCTGGATCGAGACGAGGAACTGGGCGTGCGGGAACGCCGCGAGCACCTGGTGGCCGTCGATCGCGCCGTTGCGGTGGCTGGCGATGATGAGGCGCGGGCGCCGGGCGGGACCTCCACCGGGCGCGGAAGGAGAGTCAGCGGATGCGGCGGGATGGTCGGCACCTGAGGCGGGGGCCGCCTCGGCGGGAGATGATGCCGACCTCGGCGACTGGGAGTCCGGGTTCTTGCTGAGGTCGAGCACGCGGATGCGGCCGAAGTACACGGTGCGCATTGCCGCGTTGATGATCCGGTGACGCAGGCTCAGTGAGGCATCGCTCATGTCACCAGTCCACCACAGGTTCGGGTGGGATGGGAGCGTCCTCGGCGACTGCCCATGACTTCCGCAATCCAGGGAGTGCCCTCGGCCGTCGTCAGCCGGCAGCCAACTCGCTGCGGAGCTTGTGCTTGAGCAGTTTGCCCGAAGGGTTGCGCGGCAGTTCATTGATGGTGAGGACTTCGCGCGGCAGCTTATAGCGGGCCAGCTTGTCGGCGAGGAAGTCTCGCAGCTCTTCGACACCGAAGTCCTCACCATCGGTGGTCGTGATGAAGGCGACGACCTGTTCGCCCCACTGCGGATCGGGCTTCGCAACGACTGCGACGTCGGCGACCCGCTCGTGGGCGATGATGGCCTCTTCGACCTCGAGGGAGAATACGTTCTCGCCGCCGACGATGATGACGTCCTTCGACCGGTCGACGATATAGAGGTAGCCGTCCTCATCGAGCCGGGCGAGATCACCGGTCTTGTACCATTCTCCCTCGAAGGCCGCCTCGGTGGCTTGGGAATTGCCGAGGTATTCGCGCATCCGGGTGTCACCAGCGAACCAGATCTCTCCGGTCTCCCCAGGGCCCGCCTCGGTGCCGTCGGCCTTGACCACGCGCATGGCATTGCCGAGCATGGCGTGCCGGCCGACGGATCCGGCTTTGCGCAGCTGATCCTCGGGACCGAGGAGGCATCCGGTCGGACCCATTTCGGACATGCCGAAGAGATTGTAGAACTGGTTCGTGCCATAGGCCTCGATGAGCATGGCGGCCGTCGAGCGGTCGATGGGGCGCCGCCGTAGTTCCACCGCCGAATGGATGAGAAGTCGAAGTCGGAGAAGTCGATGCCGAGCTTTTTCGCGGTCATGATCGGAGCGACATAGGCGACGGTGGGTCCGAAGAATGTCGTGATCTGCTCCGTCGCGATGATCTGCATCGACTCTACCGGGTGATACGCCCGCTGGAGGACGACGGTTCCGCCCATCTGGATGGTCGGGATGAGCGCGATATTCAGCGGCGCTGAGTGCCAGATCGGCATGCAGATGAGGTATCGGTCATCGCTTTGGTAGCCCATGTTGAGATTGATGAGCGTACCGACCTGGAAGATGCTGCGATGCGAATGCACACATCCTTTCGGCGAGCTCGTGGTGCCCGAGGTGTAAAGGATCTGCGCGACGTGCTCATCGGTGAAGCTG
The DNA here is from genome assembly GCF_900105315.1 of Brevibacterium siliguriense. Classification (NCBI taxonomy): domain Bacteria; kingdom Bacillati; phylum Actinomycetota; class Actinomycetes; order Micrococcales; family Brevibacteriaceae; genus Brevibacterium; species Brevibacterium siliguriense. Next base: position 1,546,720 of record NZ_LT629766.1, read on the forward strand.
CCGGGCTCGGCCTCGGCAGCGGCATCGAGCCGGGCGTCGAAGCTGCCCGGAGCGCTGGGTTCGGTCTCCAGCCAGGTGATGTCCGGTGCCCCGGCTCGCGCGACCTCGGCGAGTTCGGTGCTGACGATGCCGAGCTTCGCTCCCGAGTGCTCGATCGTGTACTTGACCTCTGGAGCTTGGAACTTGTGGTTGACCGGCACCACCGTGGCACCGTGATACCAAGCGCCGAACGCTGCGAAGACGAAACCCGGAACGTTCAATGTCATGATGCCCACGGCGTCGCCGGGGCGGATTCCGTTGTCGGCGAGCACCTGTGCGGCCTTGAGTGCCCGGTGCCGCAGCTCGGCGTAGGTGAAGCGCTGATCCTCATAGACCACAGCCTCTTTGTCCGGGGTTCGCAGGGCAGTGGTGTCGAGCATGGTTCCAAGCTTCATTGCTTCTCCTTGTGACGGATGTCATACTGATAACAATTGAACCACGATTCATTTCTTTGGGGAAGTGACTTCTCCACAGGCGATGACAAGCGGAGGGTTCCGACGGTTTCCGGGCGATCCGTGGGCGACCATTCGACGAACCGAGGTGAGAATGGCTTATCGCGAGACGAGACGAACCCGGGCCAACGCCGAGGCGCGCCGGGCCGGCATCGAGCGTGCCACCCGTCATGTCATCGCCCGTGGGGGATTCGCCGCGGCGAGTGTGGCCGCGGTCGCCGCCGAGGCCGACTGCAGCGCCGGGTCGATCTACACGTATTTCAGCAACCGTGACGAGCTGCTGCGGCTGGTCTTCGCTCAGGCCGCCGGTCACGAATTGGACGTCATCGCCGGCACCGTCGCCGAGGCGGCCACCGCCTCCGAGGTCGCGGAGTCGACTGTCGAAGTCTTCGTTCGGCGCGCCGTGGCCGGTCGCAGGCTCGCCCATGCCCTGCTGTTCGAAGAGGTTCCCGAACCTGTCCAGAGCGAGCGACTGCGGCTGCGTCGCGGTTATGTCGCCGCCATCGCGGCAGCCCTGGACCGGGTGGGCGGCACGCAGATCCCCGCCGAGGTGGTCGCCCGGTCGATCGTCGGAAGCGTCGGAGAGAACCTCGTCGACATCCTCGACCCGGCCACCCCGATTCCGAGTCCGACGGAGATCGCGACTCTCATCAAGGCACTGACCACGTTCACCCGATCCGCATTAGGAGAACCATGACCACGACACCCGACACCGCCGCGAAAACTGCGGTCACTCACTTCGCAGGGCCCGCTTCGGAACCGTCGTCCCCGCGGACGACGCATTTGGTGTTCAACCAAGCGCCGCCTCGGCGTGATATCAACGAATTCGCGCTGAATACGGCACTGAAGGATGCGCTCGCCCACTATGCGCCGAGCGCCTCTCACGACGAACTCGAACGTATCGGAGCGCTCGTCGGCAGTGCGGACTTCATCAACGACGCCCGCCTGGCCAACGTCCACGGACCCGTGCTGCGCACCCACGACGACTGGGGCAACCGCATCGACGAAATCGAATTCCACCCGGCCTACCACCGGATCATCGGCGACGCGCTCGACGCGGAAGCGCACTCGTACGCCTGGACTCATCCCGGGCCGGGGGCCAATGTCGAACGTGCCGTGCGGTTCATGCTCTTCTCCCAGATCGAACCCGGTCACGCCTGCCCGGTGTCGATGACGCACGCGGTCGTGCCGTCCCTGCGCGCCGACCCCGCGCTTGCCGACTTCTGGGAGCCGCGTGCTGCCGCCGCCGGCTACGATCCGCGGCGGATCGACCCGGCGATGAAGTCGGCCGTGACCTTCGGCATGGCCATGACGGAGAAACAAGGTGGATCGGACATCCGCGCGAACACCACGTACGCGGTTGTGTTCGGCGACCACTACCTCATCACCGGCCACAAATGGTTCTGTTCGGCTCCGCAGTCCGACGCATTCCTCGTCATCGCCCAACTCGATGAGGGCCCGAGCTGCTTCGTCGTACCCCGTGTTCTGCCTGGCGGAGAACGGAATACGTTCCGGATCCAGCGGCTCAAGGACAAGCTCGGGAACAAGTCCAATGCCTCCTCGGAGGTCGAGTTCGACGCCACACACGGATGGCTTCTCGGTCAGCCGGGCAAGGGCGTGCGCACGATCATCGAGATGGTGGCCCAGACTCGCCTCGACTGTGTTCTCGGTTCGGCCGCGGGGATGCGCCAATGCGTCGCCGAAGCGGCCTGGCATGCCCGTGGGCGCGCGGCGTTCGGTGCCACGCTCATCGACCAGCCGCTCATGCGTGCTGTCATCGCCGACCTCCAGCTCGAGGCCGAAGCGGCTGCCTATACGGCGCTGCACCTGGCTGCCACGTACGACGATGACAGCGCCGAGTCGGCCGACTTCCGCCGTCTGGCGACGGCCGTCGCCAAATACTGGATCTGCAAACGCGGACCCGAGCATGCCTACGAGGCGCTCGAATGCCTCGGCGGCAACGGCTACACCGAGTCCTTCCCCCTGGCCCGCCGCTACCGGGAGCAGCCGGTGATGGCGGTGTGGGAAGGCTCCGGCAACGTCATCGTCCTCGATGTGCTGCGCGCCCTTGGCCGCGAACCGCGGAGTGCCAAGACGTTCCTCGGCTTCCTCGAGACCGGATTGGGCAAGCACGCGGACTTCGATGCGGCCTATGAGTCGCTGTCCCGGTCTCTGCAGGATGCGGTGCAGGACCTGGATGCCGGGGATGCGGCCGCACAGGCGAAGTTGCAGGTGCGTGGACGAGTGCTGGTGGAGAAGATGGCGCTGCTCATGCAGGCGGCGATCCTCTTCGAATCCGCCCCCGACGAGGTGGCGGCCAGCTTTGCCGCGGCCCGGCTCGGTGCCGACCGGGGCCGCGAATACGGCGCCCTGCCGGATGGAGTCGACATCGACTTCCTCATCAACCGGGCGTGAGCGGCAACGCGCGGCGAAGCGCATTGACCGTAGCGCATTCGTTCCAGGTTTCGGTATAGGTTTCTCTGAATTACACAGCGAGGAAGGCGGGCATTTCAGAGAGGACGATACCAATGTCGGCCGGCCGGCGGCTGGGGCGCGATGGGAAGTGCGGCAGTCCTCGGAATACCTGTGGACTCAGCTGCGGCGGTGGGCGGAGACGCAGCGGCGGCGGTCGACGCGCATGACCCGGCCGCGGTTGCGCAGGTGCCGCTGAACGCAGTCAGGTGGGCCGTCGAAGTCCGGTCGCGGAGTGCGGGTGACGACTGCCGGTTTCTGCTCGAGGGCGAACGAGTCGGCCTCCCACTCGGGGTGCGGCGCGCTCCGAATTCGGACGTTTCGATGAATGCCCGGAACTCCTCGACCAGTCGCTCCTGCATGTCATAGAGGCTCTCATCATTGCCGGGGAAATCGAGGAGGACTTCAATGGCCTCCCCGGCGACGACGATCCGTGCGATGAGTCGGCGCTCATCGTCGGTGTCGCGAAGCATCGCTATGCTTTCCCACTCGTAGTTGGCGAACATTCCGAGAACAATCGGCGTGACGACCTTCTCGCAGAGGACATCCTGCGTGAGCTCGATGCGGTTCATAACTCCCACCATAGGTCCTCATCCGCCGGGAATTCGAAGGCGTCTCGGAGTTTTGCGGAAACTGCGGCCGACCTGCGGTATCCGGCGGACTTCGTGCGGTCCCGCGCCAGCCCTCTCGCGACCGCGACGAAAGCGGCACCGCATAGACTTGGTCCCATGCCCCGCAGTCCGCTTCCGCCTCGAGAGGGAATCTCGGCGACCGCGCTGCGCGCCCCCGGCGGCAAGGCCACCCACGCGAAGAATCACCTGCCCGTTCCCGACTCGATCGGTCAGTGGCTCGAATCCGAATTCCCCGAGGCGGCCCCCGAATCTCGACGGGCGCTGCTGACCGACGGGGACCTGCGCGACGAGGCAGGGCGCCCGGTGACCTGGGGCGATCCGGTCGTCCCCGGCGGGTTCTACTTCTTCCATCGCCCCGTCCCACCCGAAGAGCGGATCCCGTTCGAGGTCGGCATCGTGTTCGAGGATGAGGACCTCCTCGTCGTCGACAAACCCCATTTCCTCGCCAGCACTCCGAACGGACGCTTCGTCCGCGAATGCGTCGTCACCCGTCTGCGCGTCGACCTCGACCAGCCCGATCTCGTCGCAATCCACCGCCTCGACCGGATCACCGCCGGTCTGCTGGTCCTGTCGAAACGGCCCGAGACACGCGGCCGCTACCAGCGCCTGTTCCAAGACCGCAAAGTGCACAAAACCTACCGCGCTCTGGCCCCGGCACCACCTGCAGGCATGGAATTTCCCGTCGTCCGCGAATCACGTCTGGTCAAGCCGGTCGGCGGACGCCAAGTCCTCGAAGTCGCAGGGGAACCGAACGCGAACAGCCGGATCCGCCTCCTCCGGATCATCTCCCCACCGCACGGTGACACAGATACCACGGCGCCGCCTCGGGGAGGGGTTGCCGAATATGAGCTCGAGCCGGTCACAGGGAAGACACACCAGCTGCGGGTGCACATGAACGCGCTTGGGCTGCCCATCCTCGGTGATCCGGTCTACCCGGTCGACCTCGCCCCGGACCCCTACGACTTCACATCACCGCTGCAGCTCTTGGCCGCGGAGATCTCATTCGACGATCCGCTCACCGGGCTGAGCCGACGATTCGAGACCGGACTCGAGCTCGATCCCGCCGCGGTCAGCTCCGATCCAGGCGAAACCCGGTAGCCTGGTGTTATGAGTCCACACGCCCCCGGATGCACATCAGAGGCCATCGTCGCCCTTGTCCGCACCCGCATCACCGACGGTGAGTACCCGGCAGGAAGCCCGGTCCGCGATGGTGCCCTGGCCAAGGAGTTCAACGTTTCGCGCAACACCGCCCGCGAATCGCTGAGCCTGCTGCGCCACGCCGGGCTGCTGACTCAGGAACCCAACCGAGGCTTCTTCGTCTCCACCTTCGGCATCGACGAACTCAAGGACCTCTACCGTGCCCGTCGAGTCTTCGAGATCCGCGCCGTCCAGGAATCGCAGGACGCCACCGACGAGGCGATGGCCGCCGTCGAAGCCTCCGTGGTCCGAGCCGAAACCGCACCGAAGAACGAAACCTGGGCCGACGCCCAGGAGCACTCGGCATCGTTCCATCGGGCGATCGTCGGACTGCTGGGCTCCCCGCTGCTCGACGAGTTCTACCTCAACCTCATGGCCCGGCTGTCGACGACGTTCTCCCGCTCGCCCGAGCCCGGCAAGTACCACTCGCACTGGGCGAATCCGCATCGGGACATCCTCGAGAAGATGAAGTCCGGAGATCGCCAGGGTGCCGAAGGACTGCTGCGCATCCACCTCGACGACTCCGAAGCCTCGACGCTCGACCTCGCACGGTCAGTGGGGGAAGGGCGCTGAAGCGCTTCGGTCGACGCCATCTCGCTTCGAACCCCAAGCGCCTTGACGCCCTGCTCCAAGGCGAATCCGACAGCACGTCCTGTGTAGCCAGTCTCACAGTGCCCGGTGCTTGAACCCATAGCGGTCGACTCTCTCGCTCCGATAACATTGAGCCACCGTATCTTCGCGTCGAAAGGCTGTCTTCATGGGAAACCTCGAGCAGGAATCACAGGCCGCAAACGATCCGTTCTCGCTGACGGGACTCACGTATGACGATGTCCTCCTCCTGCCAGGCGACACCGATGTCATCCCTTCCGAAGCCTCCACGGCCTCCCGACTGACCAAGGAGATCGAGCTCAACATCCCGCTCGTCTCCGCGGCGATGGACACCGTGACCGAATCCCGGATGGCGATCGCCATGGCCCGCATCGGCGGCCTGGGCATCATCCACCGCAACCTCTCCGCCGAAGATCAGGCGAACCAGGTCGACTACGTCAAGCGCTCCGAATCGGGCATGATCAACGACCCGCTGACGATCACCGCGGACAAGACGCTCGAAGAACTCGACGAGATCTGCGGCAAGTACCGCATCTCCGGCCTGCCCGTCGTCGATGAGAACAATGTGCTCGTCGGCATCGTGACGAACCGCGACCTGCGCTTCGTCACCCGCAGCGAATTCCCCACTCGCACCGTCGCCGAGACGATGACGAAGATGCCGCTGGTCACCGCACCCGTCGGCGTGGCCGCCGAGAAGGCCTTCGAACTGCTCGCCGAACACAAGGTCGAGAAGCTGCCCCTGGTCGACGACAACAACGTCATCCAGGGCCTCATCACCGTCAAGGACTTCGTCAAGACCGAAGAATATCCGCTGGCCACCAAGGACGACGAGGGTCGTCTGCGCGTCGGCGCCGCCGTCGGTTTCTACGGTGACGCCTACGAGCGTGCGGGAATGCTCGCCGAGGCGGGAGCCGACGTCCTCGTCGTCGACACCGCCAACGGTCACGCCCGCGGAGTCACCGACATGATCAAGAAGATCAAGTCAGACCCGGCGTTTTCCGCCGTGCAGATCATCGGTGGAAACGTCGCTACGAAGGAGGGCGCGCAGGCGCTCGTCGAAGCCGGAGTCGACGCCGTCAAGGTCGGCGTAGGACCCGGATCGATCTGCACCACCCGCGTCGTCGCCGGTGTCGGCGTCCCGCAGGTCACAGCCGTCCACCTTGCAGCTCAGGCCGCCCGTGCCGCCGGAGTTCCGGTCATCGCCGATGGCGGACTCCAGTACTCCGGTGACATCGGCAAGGCCTTGGTCGCCGGTGCCGACACCGTCATGCTCGGCTCCCTGCTGGCCGGCTGCAACGAATCACCGGGCGAACTCATCTTCGTCAACGGCAAGCAGTACAAGGCTTACCGTGGCATGGGCTCGCTGGGAGCCATGGCTCCGCGCAAGGGCAAGTCGTACTCGAAAGACCGCTACTTCCAGGCCGATATCGCCACCGACACGGACCTCATTCCCGAGGGCATCGAAGGCCGCGTCGCCTACCGCGGTCACCTCAAGCAGGTCGCCCACCAGCTCACCGGCGGTCTGCGCCAGACGATGTTCTACGTCGGCGCACGCACCGTCAATGAGCTCAAGGCCAAGGGCAAGTTCGTCCGTCTGACCACGGCAGGGCTGAAGGAAAGCCACCCGCACGATATCCAGATGACCGTTGAGGCCCCGAACTACGTCGTGAAGTGACGTAGGGAGGTTCTCCAGTCAGTGAGAAGCCGCAGTTTCCGCGAGTGCGCGGAGGCTGCGGCTTTTCTGGTGTGTGGCTTTGCTGTGGAGGTCTCTGGCCGGTGGTGTGGGTGGCGGAGTGTGTGGAGAGTCGGTCGTTTTCGGACACTGGGGAGCCGAGAATAGGTCGCTATCGGATACTTTCCGGCGACAGAAGTATCCGAAGGTGACCTATGTTTGCTCGGGCGGCGATCGCCCTCGGTTGTCTCACGATGCTGGATGACACGCCCCGATGTGACGAAGACCACTCGATGCTATTCGGTCCGATACACCCGTAGTGCGAACAGCCTCCTTGCCGCGTGAAACCTGGGCGCGGGCACTGCCCGGCCCGGTGAAGACACGATGCCCGTAGTCGTTGTGCCTGCGAATACTCTCTTCGTCAGTGCAGAAAGTTAGGGTAGGTTTCCCTAATGCGAGCCGCGCTTCGCGGTGCGCATCATCGAAGGAGGAAACCTCACAGTGACGACTTCTCTGCTCTACGACACCGAAGAGACACCCACCTCAGCACCCCTTCAGGCCCCCGAAATTCCCCACACTGATGCGCTCCTCGGCGCGCACAGCGCAGACGAATACACGTCGCTCATGCACAACGTCGTCGACGCACTCGGCGAACGGTTCCGCACCACTGAGCGCGCCGCCTCGGCGAAGGATCGCTCCGGACTGCAGGCCGCAGTCGACGCCGTCGACCTCGACACCGCCGGAGTCGGCAACGCCGAAGCCCTGCGCGAAGTCGACGCCCTCTACGCCGAGAACGCCGTGTGGTTCCACCACCCCAGCTACGTCGCCCACCTCAACTGCCCCGTGGCCGTGCCCGCTGTCGCCGCTGAAGCGATGCTCGCCGCCATCAACACCTCGGTCGACACCTACGACCAATCCGAAGTCGCCACCCTCATGGAACGCCGCCTCATCGACTGGACCTGCGGGCACCTCGGCTTCGCCGGCGGCGACGGAATCTTCACCTCTGGAGGCACCCAGTCGAACCTCCAGGCGCTGTTCCTCGCCCGCGAAAACGTCCTCGCCGGGCTGACCGATCGCGCCAACGAACCCGACGATTCCGAACCTCGCCGAGGCGGCTCTGGCCTGGGCGGGCCCACTCGCCGTGACCAACTGTCCCGGCTACGGATCCTCGCGACCGATCAGGCCCACTTCTCCGTGTCCCGCGCAGCATTCCTCCTCGGCCTCGATGTCGAGGCGGTCGTGACCGTCCCGACCGACCAGGCCGGCCGCATGGACGCCGAAGCGCTCAACGCGAGCCTGCTCGCCATCGAAGCGAACGACCAGATCCCCATGGCCGTCGTCGCCACCGCCGGAACCACCGACCTCGGAGTCATCGACCCGCTGAAGGCCATCGCCGAAGTCTGCGCATCGGCGAACGTGTGGCTGCACATCGACGCCGCATACGGCGGCGGACTGCTCTGGGCCCCACAACGAGCCCACCTGCTCGACGGGATCTCCGAAGCCACCTCGGTGACCATCGACTTCCACAAGACGTTCTTCCAGCCCGTGTCCTCCTCAGCGCTTCTGATCAGGGACGCGAGCCTGTTCGCACCGACGATCCACCACCACGACTACCTCAATCCCGAAGCCGAAGCGCAGACCGCCGACGCCGAACCGAACCAAGTCGACAAGTCGCTGCAGACCACTCGGCGCTTCGACGCGCTCAAGCTCTGGACGACGCTGCGGGCCCGTGGCGCACGCGAGATCGGAGCGATGATCGACACCGTCTGCGATCTCGCGACCGACGTCCGGGCGCTGCTCGAAGACCAGCCGGACTTCGAGGTGCTCGGCGCCTCGGACCTGTCCACGGTGCTCTTCCGATTCACCCCGGCGACCGCGGACCAGGTCACCTGCGACGAACTCGTGCCACTCATCCGCCGCGTCCTCTTCCGCTCCGGCCGCGCCGCCATCGCCCGCACCGTCATCGACGACCGACCATGGCTCAAACTCACTCTGCTCAACCCCGACACCAGCATCGATGACATCACCGCCGTGCTCGACCTCGTCCGCGCCACCGGTCACGGCATCCTCGCCGGCCGAGAACTCGAGGGCGCCGCGGACGTCGAGTGTGCAGCAACAGAAGGAGGCGCAGCATGAGCGCAGATTCCACGCACATCCACGACATCCTCGGAGTCGGCATCGGGCCCTTCGGCCTCGGCCTGGCTGCACTGTCGGAACCGCTGAACGACGTCGACGCGATCTTCGTCGACCAGCGGCCGGAATTCCGCTGGCATCCGGGAATGATGATCGAAGGCTCGACCATCCAAGTGCCGTTCCTCGCCGACCTCGTCACCATGGCCGATCCCACCTCGCCGTACTCATTCCTCAACTTCCTCAAGGAACGCCGGCGACTCTACCCCTTCTACATCCGCGAATCGTTCTACCCCCTGCGCGCCGAATTCGACGAGTACTGCCGGTGGGTCGCAGCCCAATTGGATTCGCTCCGATGGAACCGCCGCGTCGTGTCCGTAACCAAGGAGGACGGTGTGTTCACCGCCCTCACCGAGGTGGCCGACGACTCCGGATCGATCGTGACGACCGAGACCTACCGAGCCCGGCACCTTGTTCTCGGAGTGGGAACGCAGCCGGTGCTGCCGCCCGCGCTGCAGGGGGTGAGCGGAGACGGCAACGCTGACACGGCCGGCCCGCTCATCCACACCGCCGACTACCTCGAGAATCGAGAGGCGCTGCTCGAATCGGGGGCGATCACGATCGTCGGCAGCGGCCAGTCCGCCGCCGAAATCTACCGCGACCTCATCGACGATGCCGAAGACAGAGGCGTGCGGCTGGACTGGGTGACCCGCTCGCCGCGGTTCTTCCCGATGGAGTACACGAAGCTCACGCTGGAGATGACCTCCCCGGAATATACCGACCACTTCCGAGCCCTGCCCGATGAGCTGCGCGAACGCGTCGGTCGGGAACAGCGCACCCTGTACAAAGGCATCTCGGCCGACCTCGTCGACGACATCCACGACACTCTCTATCGACTCAGCCGATGCGGTCGGCGGCTGCTGACGAACCTCATCTCCGAAGCCGAACTCGAAACCGCCGACATCGATCCGATCAGCGGCGAATTTCTGCTCGGCTTCCGCAACACGGCGCTGGACAAGACCTTCACCAGGCGGTCCGGATCGGTCGTCGCGGCCACCGGGTTTAAGTCGCAGGTGCCTGACTTCCTCAGCCCCCTCGGCGACGATATCCGTCTGGACTCCCGAGGCCGCCTCGACGTCAGCCGCCACTACACGATCAACGACGAGGGCACCATCCACGTCGTGGGCGGCGAAGAGCACACCCACGGCGTCACCGCCCCTGACCTGGGCTTCGGGCCGTGGAGGGCCTCGGTGGTGCTGGCCGCGGTGACCGGTCGAGAACCCTATCCGATCGAACGGACCATCGCTTTCCAGACCTTCGGAGTGCCTGCCGACGAATCCGACGCCTCCGCGCTGACAGCCGCGGACTCGACTGACGCCGGCTCCGCGGCTGGTTCAATCGACCATGATTCCGCGGCCGGTTCCGCCGCCTTCGCACTCGACGACTCCAAGGAGATGACACACGCATGACCACCGAACTCATCACCGAATCGCGCACCGACGTGAAGCTCACGGCCGCCTCGGCGACAGTGTCCATCCGCGCGCTCGACGTCGACCGGGACGCCGCCCGAATCCACGAATGGCTGACTCATCCGCGTGCGCACTACTGGATGATGACCGAGCTCGACGAGGCCGAAATCCGAGCCTACCTGGAAGGCATCCGAGACTCCGCAGACGACGCCGGCTGGGTCGGATCCGTCGACGGAGACGACTGCTTCTACGTCGAGACCTACACTCCCGACAGCCTCATCCCGCAGAACGTCCTGGCTACCGGGCCCGGCGACATCGGGATGCACCTGCTCGTCGCGCCACCGGCAGGGCCTGCCGTGCACGGACTCACCGACCGCATCATGGCAGAGGTCATCGACTTCTGCTTGAAGCCCGTTGACCAGGGAGGACGAGGTGCCGAGTGCGTTGTCGTCGAACCCGATGCGCGAAATGACGCGATCATTGAGAAGAACCGGGCAGCTGGATTCACTCCTATCACCGAGGCGACCATCATGATGGGCGAGATCGAGAAACGCGCGCTCGTCAGCGTATGCACCCGCGCGGATTTCGAGGCCAGCGCACTGACGCCGTTCGTCGCTGAGGCCGGGGAATCGGACAGTGTCCAGGGGCCCACCGGACCGCGCCCGGGCCGGAAGTCCGCAACGCCACCGGCACCGTACGCCCATCTCAACTCCGATGCGTTCGCCGTCGTGCAGCGCCACCTCGTCGCCAAAGCCCTGTCCGAATTCGCCCACGAACGACTCATCCATCCGGTGAGCGTGGGCGCGAGTGAGGGAGCCGGCGCGAACGGCCACGCACATGCGGGCGGGGGAGCAGCCTCGGCGAATGAGGAAGACCAGACCTGGGAACTGAGCATCGACGGGGCCAGCCGATACAGCTTCACCGCGCGTGTGCTGCCGCTCGAACATTGGGTCATCGACGAAGCCAGCATCACCCGGTGGCGCGACGGATCCGAGATTCCGCTCGACGCGCAGGAACTCGTCGTCGAACTCCAAGACGCACTCTCCATCCCAGAGGACCTCATCTCCACCTACCTCGAGGAACTCGCATCGACCCTGGCCGGGGCCGCGTTCAAACTCGAAGACGCCCGAGCCGGGCGCAGACCGGATGCACAGACACTCGTTGACGCGGACTTCCAGACCACCGAGGCGGCCATGACCGAAGGCCACCCCGGGTTCCTCGCGAACAACGGTCGGATCGGCTTCGGCCTCAGCGACTTCCGCACGTGGGCACCGGAGAACGGCGAACTCAATCGCATCGAATGGGTGGCGGTGCGGCGCGAACTCAGCCATCTCTCCTTAGGTTCGGGACTCGACGAGGAGGGCCACCTCGGTGAGGCGCTCAGCGAAGCCGAAAGGGACCTCTTCGGTTCCCGGATCCGGGCGGCGGGGCAGGACCCGGCGGACTTCCACCTCATGCCGATACACCCGTGGCAGGCCGATCACCGACTGGCGATCACCTTCGCCGCTGACATCGCCCGCGGTGATCTGCTGCCGCTCGGTGAGGGGCTCGACAAGCACCAGGCGCAGCAGTCCCTGCGCACGTTCTTCAATCATTCGCGGACCGGGGCGCCCTACGTCAAGGTTGCGCTCGCCGTGCAGAACATGGGATTCTTGCGCGGGCTGTCGCCGAAGTACATGCGCGACACCCCGGCCATCAACGACTGGGTCGCTGACCTCATCGCCTCCGACGACACCTTCACCGCGGCCGGCTTCCGAGTGCTGCGGGAGCGTGCGGCACTCGGCTACACCGGCGATGTGTACCACCGGACGAAGGAGACGAACCCGCACCGGAAGATGCTCGCTGCGTTGTGGCGGGAAAACCCCGTCGAGAAGATCGCTCCAGGCCAGAGGCTCATCACAATGGCTGCGCTGCTGCATCGGGATCACCAAGGCGTGTCCTTGGCCTCCGAGCTGATCAATGCCTCGGGGTTGAGCGCCGCGGCGTGGGTGCGCAGCTACCTGCGGGCCTATCTGAAGCCGCTTGTACATGCTCTGCTCGCGCACGATCTAGTGTTCATGCCGCATGGGGAGAACCTCATCCTCGTCCTCGACGAACACACGGTGACCGGGGCATTCATGAAGGACATCGGTGAGGAGGTCGCCGTGCTCGGCCATCGCGAACTGCCTGCCGACGTCGAACGCATCCGCGCCGTGGTGTCGGGGGAAGAGAAAGCGCTGTCGGTCTTCACCGACATGTTCGACGGGGTGCTGCGCCACCTGTCGGGCATCCTCGACACCGACGGACTGCTGCCGGTCGATCGGTTCTGGGCGATCGTCGCCGAGAGCCTCGACGACTACGAAGCAGAGCACCCGGAGTCTGCACGCGGGGTCAGCGGCGACGTCGATCTGCACGCCGAACACTTTGCTCATTCGTGCCTCAACCGGCTGCAGCTGAAGAACACGAAGCAGATGGTCGACATCGGCAACCAAGCTGAATCTCTGCTCTACGCGGGCACCATGCCCAACCCCGTGGCCGGCTGAGCCGAACTGACAACAACCTCGCCGAGGTGGGACTCCGGAAGGATGTCCCACCTCGGCGAGTACTATTCACAGTGAAGTCGACCATTGCTGCAGCACAGACCAGAGAAGAGCACGCAATGACTCCTGCCCAGTCTGACCTCGTCGAACGCGTTCGTGCGCTCGTTGCCGACGAGCCAGGTGTCCGAGAGGTCTCGATGTTCGGCGGCCGAGCAGTCATGGTCAACGGGAAGATGATCGTCAGCGCGGGCAAGACGGGCGATCTGCTGGTGCGAGTCGATGCAGATCGGCACGATGAACTTCTTGAGTCACCGGGTGCGCGTCAGGCCGAGATGGGAACCGGGCGTGAGATGGGACCGGGCTGGATCGAGGCCTCCGCTGAGGCCATCGAGGACGAAGTGGCATTGGCGTTCTGGGTCGAGGCAGCGATGGACTTCAACCGGAAAGTGACTTCAACCGGGCGGTGACGGGCCAGCGGAACTGAACCTCGCCTCGGTGACTGCGTTCATCCCTCACTTCAGCGGTTAGTATCATTCCAACGGTTGCCTGCGCGTCGAGGCGCAGACCCACGGACCGGTTCTCAGACTCAAAGGTGCGCACATGGCGAAGCGAAACGACCGGCCGACCCTGGCCACGGTCGCCGAACGTGCCGGTGTGAGCATCAAGACCGCCTCCCGCGTCCTCAACGGCGAAAAGCACGTGGCCGCTTCGACCGCTGAGAAGGTCGAAACCGCCGCGGAGGAACTCGGATTCCGTCTCAATTCCACGGCCCGGCGCCTGCGTGCCGGGGGCCGCTCACCCTATATCGGCGTCGTCCTCTCCGATGCGGGGGACGCCTTCCAGGCGCGTGCTTTCGCCGCCGTGGAAGCCGAGCTTGCGGCCCTCGATCTGCGCCCGGTGGTGACAGTGGTCGGTGACGACCCCGACCGGGAGGAAGCCTTCCTCGACGAATGCCTCGCCAATGACCTGACCGGGTTCATCGTCATCCGCGCCCACCCCGAGGCGGCCGAGACCTACGCCCGAGCCGCCTCGGCTCCGGGTACCCGGATCGTCTCCCTCGACCCCGCCGTCGACGGCCCCGGAATCAGCATCGTTGCAGGTGACGACCGTGAAGCGGGACGCCTCGCGGCCGAACAGCTGCTCGCTCACGGACACATGGCACTCGGCGTCATCGGCGACCATTCGCCCAGCCTCATCACCACCCGCCGACTGCAGGGAATCCAGGACGCCATCGCCGGTCGCCGCGGCGTCGGCTGGCGCGCCTATATGCGCGAAGACACCCACGACGAAGCCAGCGCGAAGAACGTCGTTGCCGCCTGGCTCGGAACTCGCAACGCTCCCGGCGCCCTCATCACCTTGTCGTCCACTGTGACCCAAGGTGCCATCGACGCCTGCCGCCGCCTCGGCGAATGGCCGGCCCTGGTGGGTATTGACGATTTCCCCACGGCCGAACTCCTCGACGTCACCGTCGTCGATCGCAACGTCGAATCCCTCGCCGCCGCGGCGGTCCGACGACTGAGGGCCGGCGCGGAACCCAGCAATTCCGGGAGAAGCGGGGCCGCCTCGGCGAGGGGAAGGGGTCGACCGCGGCGGGGCCGAGCGGGCGCGATCGTATCGAAGTGGGAGCGTCCGATTTCGACTATGAGCTGCGCGTCATCGCTCGTGGCAGCGGTGAGGAGCCTCCAGACACCCGTTGAAAACTTTTGCCGAAACAGTTGACAGCAGGCGACGTTCAGCGAATCATATTCAACAGCCTGACAACGTTGTCAGAATGAGTGAAAGGTTCACAATGAGGCACAACCTTACGTCCCACAAGAAGCTGGCGCTCCTCGGTGCCTCCGTCGCGATCGGCGCTCTTGCGCTCAGCGGCTGCGGCAATCAGAAAGGCCAAGGTAACGACGAGGCCGACAGCGGATCCGGCGGCGACGGGGACGTCACCATCGCGCTGCTCCTGCCCGAGTCGAAGACCACCCGGTACGAGTCGCTCGACAAACCGAACTTCGAGAAATACGTCAAAGAGGCCAACCCGGATGCGAAGGTCGAATACCGCAACGCGAATCAGGATGCGACCCAACAGCAGCAACAGGTCGAGGCAGCCGTGACCGAGGGCGTCGATGCCATCGTCCTCGACCCCGTCGACGCCTCCGCCGTCTCATCCGCGCTGTCGAAGGCCGAAGCGAAGAAGATCCCGGTCATCTCGTACGACCGCTTCTTCGAAGGCGCCGACTACTACACCTCGTTCGACAACAAGAAGATCGGCAACCTCCAGGGCCAAGCGGTCCTCGACGGTCTCAAGGACGCCGGGGTCGATCCGAAGTCGGGACCGGTCTGGATGGTCAACGGCGATCCGAAGGACCCGAACGCCGCGGACTTCAAGGCCGGCGCGGAAGAGACGCTCAAGGGTGCAGGCGTCGACATCGCCGCCAGCCATGACACCCTCGACTGGAACCCCGACGACGCCCGCCAGTGGGTCGAAGGTCAGCTGCAGGGCAAGGGTGAGAAGCCGATCGCGATCTACTCGGCCAACGACGGCACCGCCGGCGGTGTCATCGCCGCAACGAAGAAGGCCAAGGTCGACCCCGTCGTGACCGGTCAGGACGCCGAGGTGGACGGACTGCAGAACATCCTCAAGGGTGACCAGTACGCCACGATCTACAAGTCGATTCCGCCGCAGGCCGAGTTCGCAGCCAAGGCCGCCGTGGCACTGGCCGCGGGTGAAGAGGTCGATGCAGGAACGACCTACAAAGACACCCCCACGGACTTCGTCGAAGCCAAGGTCGTCACCACCGACACCATCAAGGACATCGTCGGCGATCAGATCAAGGCCGAGGACATCTGCACCGGCAAGGTGGAGAAGCTCTGTGCCGATGCCGGCGTGAAGTAGAGCGCATGCGCGTTCATGATCTGACGTGACCGACCTTGAGCCGGCGACCTTCACCGGTCGCCGGCTGCCGGGTTCAACGACTGCGACAAGTAGGAACAGATGACATCAGAGACACCCGACCCGGAATCCGCAGCGACGCGGACGCCGGGCAGTGACAGCGAGCCAGTGCTCGAACTGCGCGGAATCAACAAACGGTTCGGCGCCGTCCAAGCACTGACCGACATCCACCTCAGCGTCGGTCGCGGCGAAGTCGTCGGCCTCGTCGGCGACAACGGCGCCGGCAAATCGACACTTATCAAGGTCATCGCCGGAGTCCACGCCGCCGATGATGGCGAGCTCATCATGAACGGGACGGCGCAGAGATTCTCGTCCCCGAAGGATGCGCAGAGGGCCGGAGTGGCCACCGTGTTCCAGGATCTGGCACTGTGCGAGAACCTCGACGTCGTGGCCAACCTGTTCCTCGGGCATGAGAAGACTCGCGGCGGGGTGCTCGACGAAGTCTCGATGGAAGCCAAATCATGGGAGCTGCTGCGGAGTCTGTCGGCGAAGATCCCGAGCGTGCGCGTACCGATCGCGGCCCTGTCCGGCGGCCAACGTCAGACCGTCGCCATCGCCCGGTCCCTCCTCGGCGAACCGTCCTTGGTCATGCTCGATGAGCCGACGGCCGCCCTCGGTGTCGCCCAGACGGCCGAGGTGCTCAACCTCATCGAACGGCTGAAGGAACGGGATCTCGGCGTGCTGCTCGTCAGCCACAATATGGCCGATGTGCAGGCCGTGTGCGACCGGGTGCACGTGCTGCGCCTGGGCAAGGACGCCGGTGACTTCCCCGGAGACGAACGAACCGATGTGCTGGTCGCCGCGATCACCGGAGCCAGCGACAATGTCGTGACCAAACGCGCCGCACGGAGGGGTGAGCGCCGATGACCCGCAATTCCTTCATCACCGATGAGCGGATCTCGTCCGAAGGCATCGTGGGGACGTTCGTCCGACGGGTCAAAGAGGGGCAGCTGGGCTCGTTCCCCGTCATCCTCGCCCTCGTCGTCATCGTCATCGTCTTCCAATCGGCCGACTCGAACTTCATCTCACCGGCCAACCTCGTCAACCTCTCCACCCAGGTCGCGTTCCTTGCGATCCTCGCACTGGGCATCAACCTCATCCTGCTCCTCGGTGAGATCGACCTGTCCTTGGCGCAGTTGGGTGGTCTGGCCGCCTCGTTGCTCGGTGTCCTGGTGGTGCGGCAAGGTGTGCCACCGGTGATGGCTCTGATCATCATGCTGCTGCTCGGGCTGATCGTCGGCGCGATCCAAGGTTGGTTCTTCGCAGTCGTCGGCATTCCCGCCTTCGTCGTCACCCTAGCCGGTCTGCTTGCCTTCACCGGTCTGACGCTGACGACCCTGGGCACGCAGAAGAACCTGTCGATGTCGGACACTTTCGCCTTCGACTTCGCGAGCTTCTACTTCCCAGCGATCTGGGCCTATATCTTCGGAGCGATCGCGATCATCGGCTTCGGCGGCGGAATCATCTATTCGAAGATGCGCCGCCACCGCGAGGGTCTCAACGCTCCGAGCTGGACCTCCGTGATCGTGCGCATCGTGCTGCTGGCCGCGATCGTGTTCGGCTTCCTCATCCTCGTCAACCAGGACTTCGGTCTGGCGATGCCGTTCTTCCTCATGATCGTCATCGCGATCATCATCGACCTCGTCCTGCGCAAGACCCGCTACGGCCGTTCGATCTACGCCGTCGGCGGCAAGGTCGAAGCCGCTCGGCGTGCCGGTATCCGCGTCACGTGGGTGCGCATCAGCGTGTTCATGGCCGCCGGTGTGCTGGCCGCGCTGTTCGGATTCATCAAGACCGGCGTGACGACGAATGCGGGATCGACGCTGGTGAGCACGCAGGATCTGCTCAACGCGATCGCCGCAGCCGTCATCGGCGGCACCTCGCTCTTCGGCGGTCGCGGTACCGCTTGGGCTGCTGTGCTCGGTGCTCTGGTCGTCGGCGCGATCAACAACGGTCTCTACCTCATCGGCTTCAACTCCGATGCGCAGCAGATCATCACCGCACTCGTCCTGCTCACCGCCGTCGTCATCGATGCGCTCAGCCGCCGCGGCCAGAGGTACGTCGGGCGGGGGTAGCGGTGACTCTTCGCTCAGCGGACCCCGTCGCGGTGAAACCACCGTGAACCGGAGGTGGTTTCACCGCGACGGGGTCCGCTCGGCGGTTCTGCAGGTTGGAGGAGTCGCCCGTGTCCGGGCGGGCTGATACAGTCGGAGCCATTGACATGGGGTGCCTCATGAGGATCCGCCCAGGCGGAGATCGGCGAGGCTGAGAGAACACCCATCGAACCTGATCTGGGCCATACTAGCGAAGGGATCGTCATGGTTGACTTCGACCTGCGTTCTGCGAATGCGCGACTGCGCGCCAGCAATCCACTCATCCAATGCATCACGAACACCGTCGTGCAGCAGTTCAGCGCGAATGTGCTCCTGGCCATCGGCGCCTCCCCGGCGATGCTCGACCATGAAGCCGACGCCGGACAGTTCGCCGGCATCGCCAGCGGAGTCCTCGTCAACTTCGGAACCGCCTCGAACCACCAGCTGCTCGCCGCCGACGCCGCCATCGACGTCGCGTATGCCGCCGGCAAACCCTGGGTCCTCGACCCCGTGAGCATCGGCGCCGTCGACTTCCGCACCTCCCGCATCCGCCGCGCCGCAGCCGATCACCCCACCGCAGTCCGCGGCAACGCCTCCGAGGTCGCCGCGCTCGCCGGAGTCGGACTCGGCGGACGCGGAGTCGACTCCACCGATGATGTCGATGCCGTCCTTCCCGCCGCAGCAAAGCTGGCACGAGAAACCGGCGCCATCGTTGCCGTGTCCGGACCCACCGACGCCGTCGTCGCCCACATCGACGGGACCGACCACGTCGCCCGCATCTCAGGCGGCCACGAGTTCATGCCGCTGGTCATCGGGACCGGCTGCTCACTCGGCGCCGTCACCGTCGCCTACCTGGCCTCCGTCCGCGCGGGCCTCGCCGACCCCGCAGCCGATGCCTCAACCGTCAACGCCACTGAACAGTCCGCGAACGGTGGAGCCGCCTCGGCGAGGTTCGAGGCCGTCGTCGCAGCCCACGCCCACTTCGCTGTCGCGGGGGAACTCGCGGCCGACGGCGCGAAGGGACCGGGCAGCTACTCGGTGAACTTCCTCGACGCACTCCACACCGTCGACGGCGACCGACTCGCACGGGCCGCGATCAGCCTCGACACCCTTCCTCTCGGCGAAGGCGTCCAGGCATGACCGCCGGATCCGCGCACATCGCTGACAACCCGGCTGACGACGGCGCGACCGTGAACGACCGAGACGGCGCGACCGACCGCTTCGCCGGAATCGACACGCGCCTCTACCTCGTCACCGACTCCGCCCAATGCGAAGCAGCCGGGCGCAGCGTCGCCGAGACTGCGCAGGCCGCCGTCGCCGGGGGAGTGGGCATCGTCCAGGTCCGCGACAAGGACATCGACGACGGTGACTTCTACTCGCTCACCCGCCAAGTCATCGCCGCCGTCGACGCCGCCACCCGCGGCACCGACCGCACGGTCCCCGTCGTCCTCAACGACCGCGTCGAGGTGGCCCGCCGCCTCATCGACGAAGGCGAGAACGTGCACATCCACGTCGGCCAGACCGACGCCACCGTCGCCGAGGTGCGTGCCGCCCTGGGTGCGGCACCGCTCATCGGGCTCTCAGCCGCGAACAGCGACGAATTCGCCGCCGCCCGTGACTCCGGAGTCGTCGACGTCGTCGGCATCGGGCCCGTCTATGACACCTCCACGAAAGCCGACGCACCCGACGGAATCGGACCGGACCGCCTCGGCGAGTTGGTCGAAGAAGCCGGCATCCCCGCGGTCGCAATCGGCGGCATCAACGCCGGGCGCGCCCCTGACCTGCGAGGGCGTGGGCTGATCGGGATCTGTGTCGTCTCGGCGATCTGCATGGCCGACGACCCGCAGGCGGCAGCCGAGGAGCTGCTCACCGCATTCACCGGGAGCGATCAGTGACGGCCCGCCCCCGATCACCCTGTCCATCGCCGGCACCGACCCCTCCGGCGGTGCCGGAATCCATGCCGATCTCAAGACCTTCACCGCGCGGGGGACGATGGGCACGACCGTCATCACGGCCCTCGTCGCACAGAATACACATGGGGTGTCTCGCGTCTACCCGATCGACGTCGACTTCGTCTCCGACCAATTCGACTCCGTACTCGACGATCTGCCCGTCGACGCGTCGAAATCGGGGATGCTCGGCAGCCGTGAACTCGTCGAACTCGTCGTCGCCCGTGCCGCCGAAGGTCGTCTCGGCTTCTATACCGTCGACCCTGTGATGATCGCGACCTCCGGCCACCGCCTCCTCGAGACCGAGGCGATCGACGCCGTTCGCAACCGGCTGCTGCCCGTCGCCGATCTCATCACCCCCAACCTCCCCGAGGCGGCCCTGCTGATCTCCGATGACGAACCCGAAGCGCAGACGGCTGAAGCCATGCGTGACCAGGCCGGACGCCTCCTTGAACGAGGCCCCGGCGCGGTCCTGCTCAAGGGCGGACACGGCAGCGAGGACGAGGTCGTCGACATCCTCGCCACCGCCGACGGCCAGGTCCGAGAGTTCACCCACCCCCGCGTGATCACCACGAATACGCACGGAACCGGGTGCACCCTGTCGGCCGCTGTCACCGCCGAGGTGGCCGTCCTCGCCCGCGAACGCGCAGCGATCGGGTCCGACCTCCTCGGCGATGCCGTCGGCAATGCCCTCGACTTCCTCGCCCGCGCACTCAACTCGGCTGCGGACTGGCAGCTGAGCCTGGATCCGGAAGGCGCCCACGGGCCCGTCGATCACCAGGTCGACATCGTCCGCGGCCGACCAGCCTGACCGCTGCTTCGCACGCACCGCAACGTCACACGAATCGCGACATCACACGAGCACAAAGGAGTTCCCATGACCGTCAATTTCGCTGCAGGCCCTCTGACCACTCAGCTGTGGGACCGCGTCCGCCCCATCGTCAAGCAGATCGAGGCTCTGCCCTTCCTCGCCCAGCTCGCCGACGGCAGCCTCGACCCGAAGGCGTTCGTCAACTACATTTCGCAGGACAGCCTGTACCTCAACGGCTATGCCAAGGCGATGTCGTTCCTCGCCGCGAAGACCGTTGACCGTGACGAATCCCGATTCTGGGCCGGATCCGCGGCCGAGGCGATCACCGTCGAAGAGGAGATGCACGGAGAGCTGCTCGCCGACACCCGACTCGCCTCGGCGCTCGAGGAACTCACCGCGGAAGGTTCTCGTTTCAAGGCCTCCCCGACGACGCTGGGCTATGTGTCATTCCTCGTCGCCACGGCCGCCAGCCGCTCCTACGGCGAAGGAGTTGCCTCCGTCCTGCCCTGCTTCTGGGTCTACGCCCATATGGGCAAGGTGCTTGTCGACCAGGCAGGCCAGATGGCCGACGACCACCCCTACCGCACCTGGGTGCAGACCTACGACTCACCGGACTTCGACGAATCGACCCGCCACGCCGTGCAGGTCCTCGAACAGGAGCTCGCGAAGGCCCCGAGTGAGGAAGCTGCCCGCATGCGTGCCGCCTTCGAACAGGCCTGCGTCTTCGAGCTCCACTTCTGGGCCTCGGCACACGCCATGCAGAACTGGGACGTTTCCGTGTTCCTCCCCGAGAACGTCACCGTCTGATCCCAGGGATCATCAGATCTCCTTCGCCGAGGCGACCCTGACCTTGAGTCGGTCACGTCGGTGAAAGGGCGGGAGCATTCCCGACCCTGCATTCGTCTCCGACCGCGCGGTCACCTCGGCGGGCGTAGGCGGCGGACGAGGTTGATCAGGGATGCGGCGGTGATGATGAGGAATACACCTGTGGGAAGGAACGTCATCCCCGTCGGCATTGTCGCTCCGCGTCCCTCGCGCATGATCATCACGAGTACTGACGTCAACAGCAGTGCCGTAGTCCCGCCGACGATGCGCATGAATTCCATGACGCAGTCGAAGAGATAGGCGCGCTCCCCGCGTTCGAGCCAATAGTCCTTGAACGGAATGTTGATGAGGCTGATCGGCAGCTTCTCCCAGATCCAGCGGATCGAGAAGAGCACGGGAATTCCCACGCCGATCGGCACAAGCCAGCCCAGCGTGCCCGCCTTCGAGGACCAGTCATCGGGCTGTCCCGAGGAATCGAAGTGGCTGGCCACAGTGTCTGGAGCCTGGATCCAAAACCACACGGCAGTGCCGATGAAAATAAGGATCGACAGGACTGCGAACACGAGCGCCGCGAAGGACGCGAAAGGGCTTTGACGAATAGGTTCGGAGGAAGTCACCCTGCCACTCTAACAACAGCGGCAGTCAGCAGCAGTGGTCCCGCTGCGTTTCGACTCGAACCGACTCCGTCCGGCGCCGTCGGTCCAGCTTCAGGCGTGGGAGGCTCCCGCAGGACCGTCCGGGTAGTGAGTGAGCGGACCGAAGGATCCGAGCACATGCCAGCCGCGGCGCAGGGTGGTCCACAGGAGCACGTGGTCGACCTCGATGAGGGGCACTCGATCATGCTTCGGGCAGGCGTATCGTCCGATGAAGAAAACGATCGTCGAGAACATCACTGCGATCATGAACAGAATCAGCAGATCCATGGCGGCCCCCTCACACTCTGATGCGAATGCTTCTCTTTCAGTCTCGCCCCAAAATACGGAGAATGAAAGGGGTATCCCATCTGGTGAGCGCAAAGGTGATCAAAATCAACTTAGGTGTGAGACGAAGCTCGCGTTCGCAGGCTCGAGAGGTCTCAGGTGAAGCTTGTGGCGAGACTCTCGGCCGCAGCAATGACTGACTGCGCGGCCGCTCTTCCCTGTTCGAGGGTGATCGAGGACGGGAAGGTGAAGCGCACACTCGTCTGCGCGATCTCGTCGGCGATGCCCAGGGCCGTGAGCACATGCGAGGGTTCGTCGGAGCCGACCGCGCAGGCCGAGCCGCTCGAAGCCGTCACTCCGCGGTGTTCGAGTTCGAGCAGCACCGCCTCACCGGAGGTGTTCGAGAAGCAGAATGACGCGTGGTTCGGAGTCCGTGCGTCGGCGCTGCCGGTGAGGAACGCTCCGGGCACGGCTTCGAGCACTGTGGTGGTGAACTCATCGCGGATGGCCCGGACACGATCGGCGGCTCCGGTCCGCTCCGCCTCGGCGAGTTCGAGGGCCGTGGCGAACGCGACGGCCAGGGCCACATTCTCCGTGCCCGAGCGCCGTCCCGACTCCTGACCGCCGCCGTGGATGAGGGGCTCGACGGGGACGCGGGCGCGGATCGCGGCGATGCCGATGCCCTTCGGTGCTCCGACCTTGTGCCCGGCCAAGCTGAGTGCATCGACGCCCAGCCCTGTCAGCGGCAGCCACCCGGCCGCCTGCACCGCATCCGTGTGGAAGAGGGCACCGGCCTCATGGGCGATTCCGGCCAGGGTCGGAATGTCGGCAACGGTGCCGATCTCATTGTTCGCATAACCCAAGGTCACGAGCACGGTATCCGGTCGCACGGCCGCGGCCAGGGCCTCTCCGGTCACGGTCCCATCGGAGGTCGGGGCCACCTCGGTGACGGTGAATCCGTGGACGCGGGTGAGGAATTCCACCGCGGCGAGCACAGCTTCGTGTTCGATGGGCGAGGTGACGATATGTCGCTGAGGCGGCGCCGCGCTCCCGGCCCGAGCCTGAGTCCGGCGCCCGAGGGCCATACCGATGATCGCGAGGTTGTCCGCCTCGGTGCCGCCGCTGGTGAACGTGATGTCGGTGGCCCGCATGCCCAGCACCTTCGCCACCCGGGCGCGGGCGTCGGCGAGGGCGTCGGCTGGTCCGCGCCCGAATTCGTGATGGCTCGACGGGTTGCCGAACGCACCGGCCAGATATGGCCAGGCTGCCTCGAGTGCCTCCCTGCGCACGGGGGCCGCGGCCGCGGTGTCGAGGTAGAGGCGACCGGTCATCTCAAGCCTCGAGGGAAAGATCGAGGCCGAGATCGATCGAACGGACACTGTGGGTCAGCGCGCCGGATGAGATGACGTCGACGCCGGTGGCCGAGATCTCCGGGATCGTCTCCAGCGTGACATTGCCGCTGGCTTCGACGACGGCGCGGCCGCCCACGAGTTCGACCCCTTCGCGCAGCTGAGCCGGAGTGAAGTTGTCGAGCATGACGATATCGGCGCCGCCGTCGAGCACAGCGGGCACCTGGTCGAGCCGGTCGACCTCGACCTCGATCATCGTCGTATGCGGCAGTCGGGCACGGGCGGACCGGATCGCCTCGGCGACGCTGAGCCCCTCGCCGGTGAGCACGGCCAGGTGGTTGTCCTTGGCCATGGCGGCATCGGAGAGTCCGAAGCGATGATTGTGCCCGCCGCCGCAGACCACGGCGTGCTTCTCAAACGCCCGCAGGCCCGGAGTCGTCTTGCGAGTGTCGACGATGCGCGCTCGCCCGGCCGCAGCATCGACGAAGGCACGGGTCTGGGTGGCGATTCCGCTCATCCGCTGGCAGAAGTTCAACGCGATCCGCTCGGCCTGCAGCACCGCGCGAGCGGGACCGGCAACCGTGGCCAGCACCTGACCTGCGGTGAAAGCCGCACCATCGGCGGCGACGGGATCGACCGTGACGCTCGGGTCGACGAGGGTGAAGGCGCGGGCGAAGACCTCGATCCCGGCGAGCACTCCGTCTTCGCGGGCACGCAGATCGGCCTTCGCCGAGGCGGTGGCGGGGATGAACACCTCGCCGGTGATGTCGCCCCAGGGAGCGTCCTCGTCGAGGGCAGTGCGCAGCGCGGAATCGATGGTCGCAGCGGTCAGCATGCGGTGGCCTCCTGAAGCAGAGCGGTGGGCTTAGCGAGCGTGGTGTCGGTGCGCGTGTTGGTGCGAGCGTCGGTGCGGGTATGTGCGCCGAGGCTGTGCTCCCGGGCCAGCGCATGCCGAGCCATGTGCTCGGCGATGAGCGCGAGGTTCGCGGTCTCGAACGCCTCGACGTTGGTCGCAGAAGGGGCGGTGTTGCGGGCACCGTCGCCGAGGCGGTCGAGCAGGGTCCGCAGACCCTTGGCCGTGCGCTCGACCCCCAGATGAGCCCAGGTCAGAGCCTGCAATTCGGTCCGTGTCAGTGCCGTCTGATGGAATGAACCGAACTGGGGGAGTGGGAGCTCATGGTCCATGGAATCGGAATCCTCGAAGTCGAGGTCCGGCAGTGCGTCGATCGCTGCGACGGCGCGGGTGGCGAAGACTGCGCCCTCGAGCAGGGAGTTCGAGGCCAGCCGGTTGGCGCCGTGCACTCCGGTGCACGCGACCTCGCCGATGGCGAAGAGCCTTTCGACGTTCGTGCGACCATCGCGATCCGCAGCCACCCCGCCCATGAAGTAGTGGGCGGCGGGAGTGACGGGAATGAGATCCCGGGACAGATCGAGGCCATGCGCGGCCAGTCCTGCGGTGATGCTCGGGAACCTGGCCGCCACATCCGGGATGGCCCGCGCATCGAGGAAGCAGGGACGTCCGTCCTGAGCTGCCTGGCGGCGATGCAGGGCAAGAGCTACGACATCTCGGGAGGCGAGCTCGGCACGATCGTCGACCCCACACATGAACCGGCGACCCCGCTCATCGAGCAGCAGTGCGCCGGCCCCGCGAACGGCCTCGGAGATGAGGAAGCCGTGACCAGAAAGGGTGGTGGGATGGAACTGGAAGAACTCGAGATCAGCGACTTCGGCACCGGCGCGGATGGCGGCGGCCAGACCGTCTCCGGTCGCGGCAGCCGGGTTCGTCGTGTGCGCGAAGACCTGCCCGGCCCCGCCGGTGGCCAGCACTATCGCATCGGCGCTCAGGGTCTTGGCAATTCCATTACTGAGCACAGTGATTCCCGTGGCTCGAACCGCTCGGGATTCGTCGTCACTGGTGAGGATGTCGACGAACATCGTGTCTTCGAGCAGAGTGACGCGACCTGCGGCAACTTCGGCGCGCAGCTTCTCCGCCAGCGCGGTGCTGATCGCCCGACCGGTCGCATCGCCTCCGGAATGGAAGATGCGCGGAAATGAATGCGCCCCCTCCATTCCGCGGGCCCAGACCCCGGTCGCATCGGTGTCGAAGTCCACCCCCGCCTCGGCGAGGGAGACGATCGCGTCCCCACTTGCCTCGCACAGAATGCGCACGGACTCTGGGTCACAGTGCCCGGCACCTGCCGTGAGCGTATCGGAGACATGGGAGGCGACCGTGTCATCGGGGCCGATGACACCGGCGATGCCGCCCTGCGCCCATTCGGTATTCGACTCGCCGAGGCGGTCCTTCGTCACGAGAGTGACCGTGTGGCGGCCGGACAGGCGCAGTGCCGTGGTCAGCCCCGCGATACCGGAGCCTGCGACGATGACGCGGCTCATCAGGTGCGCGGCCTTGCGGTGAGCATCCGCTCCAGGGACACACGTGCGGGATCGGCCACCTCGGCGTCGACTGAGATCTGGTTGACGACCTGACCGTCGATGAGGGATTCGAGGACCCATGCGATATAGCCGGGATGGATGCGGTACATCGTCGAGCACGGGCAGATGACGGGATCGAGGCAGAAGATCTCGTGCTGCGGGTGCTCGGCAGCCAGCCGCTGGACGAGGTTGATCTCGGTGCCGATGGCGAACGTGGTCGGTTCGGCGGCCTCGGCGATTGCCTTCGTGATGTACGCGGTCGACCCGGACTCATCGGCGGCTTCGACGGTCTTACGCGGACATTCGGGGTGGACGATGACGCGCACGTCCGGGTGGTCGGCGCGGGCCTTGTCGATCTGAGCGGGGGTGAAGCGTTTGTGCACGGAGCAGAAGCCCTGCCACAGGATGACACGGGCATCGGTCAGCGTCTGCTCGTCGTTGTTGCCTAGCGGTCGTGCGGGATTCCACAACGGCATTTCGTCGAGTCCGATGCCCATGTTCACCGCAGTGTTGCGACCGAGGTGCTGGTCGGGAAAGAACAGGACCCGCTGCCCTCGTTCGAACGCCCATTCCAGGACCACCTCGGCGTTCGACGAGGTGCACACGATTCCACCGTTGCGACCGCAGAAGCCTTTGATCGCGGCCGAGGAATTCATGTACGTGACGGGGATGACCGGGACGCGACCGTCGGCGTCGGGTTCGGTGCCGAAGATCTCCGCGAGCTGCTCCCAGCAGTCCTCGACCTGATCGATGCTGGCCATATCAGCCATCGAACAGCCAGCGGCGAGGTTGGGCAGAATGACCGACTGCTCCGGTTTCGACAGCAGGTCGGCGGTCTCTGCCATGAAGTGGACGCCGCAGAAGACGATCGCCTCGGCCTCCGGATGGTTCTGGGCGGCCCGGGCGAGCATGAACGAGTCGCCGATGTAGTCGGCGTGTTCGACGACCTCGACCCGCTGGTAGTGGTGGCCGAGCATGACGACGCGATCGCCGAGGGTGGCCTTGGCGGCACGGATGCGGGCATCGAGCTCCTCCGGCGATGCCTGCTTGTATTCGTCGGGAATGTCGCCCTGACGTGGGGCGGCGACCGGAATCGGGTCGGCCATCGAGGAGCCGGGGCCGTAGCCGGGTCGTTCGTCGACGTCCCATGGGGCATCGAGCAGCTCCGTCGTGCACATGTCGTCGTTCGCGCCCGAGGCAGAGATGTCTTTGAGGGTGAGTTCGATCGAAGCTGTCGTGGTCATCATCGTCCTTCGCTCGGTGGGCGGCGCCCGTTCCTGAGGTGCTTCACCGATGGTGCGAGCCGCCCGAAATCTTTTGCGCATTCGTGCGTTTATTTCTTTGCGCAGATTTGAGCTTAATCCTGTGGGCGGGCAATGTACAACTCTCTTAACGCGAGCGCGGCGTCGGAAGTGATCAATGTGCAGACTGCGAGCGGTGGGAGGGCGGTGCTGCAGCCCAGGTCGTATCGCTGTCGATGGCTCTGCGCCGGAGGATGCAATAGGCTGTGGTCTGGCTCGCAATCCGAGTCGATGCGCGCTGCGGTGGGCGCCCCCGTGAGAGACACCGAGGCTTCGGACCGGAGCATCGATCTCGCCCCGCCCGCGCCGGCACCGACGACATCGCATATCCGAAGGATTCTCATGCCCGAAGCGGCACAAACGAACCAGTTCACGTCTACCTCCAGTACCACCCCAGCCGACAACGCGACTGGCGGCGGCAATGCCACGGCGGGTATCGCCTCGGCGGAACAGCCGGCCCCGTATGGCGGTCCGGTTTCGGCACACGCGGCGCCGCCCCGGCGAATCCGGACCCTCGACCTCATCAAGGCCAAGGCGGAAGGCCGGCGGTGGGCGATGCTGACCAGCTACGACCAGTACACGGCGGCCCTGTTCGAGCAGGCCGGCGTCGAGGCCCTGCTTATCGGCGATTCGGCGGCGAACAACGTCTACGGCCACGCGACCACCCTGCCGGTCACCGTCGATGAGCTCATCCCTCTTGCTCGAGCTGTCTCCTCAGCCACGAGCCGCGCACTCATCGTCGCCGACCTGCC
The DNA here is from genome assembly GCF_900105315.1 of Brevibacterium siliguriense. NCBI lineage: Bacteria > Bacillati > Actinomycetota > Actinomycetes > Micrococcales > Brevibacteriaceae > Brevibacterium > Brevibacterium siliguriense. The sequence goes on from NZ_LT629766.1 coordinate 1,575,285, forward strand.
CTTCGGCAGCTACGAGGTCTCCGACGAGCAGGCTGTGGCCACGGCCGTGCGCTTCATGAAGGAATCAGGAGTCCACGCGGTCAAACTCGAAGGCGGGGCACGGATGGCCGCCCGGATCAAGGCGATCACGACGGCGGGCATCCCCGTCATGGCGCACATCGGCTTCACTCCGCAGGCCGAGCACAACCTCGGCGGCTACAAGGTCCAGGGCCGCGGCGAAGCAGGGGAGGCGCTGCTCGACGACGCCCGTGCCGTGGCCGAGGCCGGAGCCTTCTCCGTGGTCATGGAGATGGTGCCCTCCGGACTGGCCGGCCAGGTCACCGCCGAGCTGACGATCCCTACCGTGGGCATCGGTGCCGGTGCGGACTGCGACGCCCAGGTCCTCGTGTGGCAGGACATGGCGGGCCTGCGCACGGGCCGCGCCCCGCGTTTCGTCAAGCGCTACGCCGACCTGCATTCCGTGCTCACCGAGGCGGTCGGCACCTATGTCGAAGAAGTGAAGTCCGGGGCCTTCCCCGAACCGGAGAGGAGCTTCGACTGATGGAGGTCGGCGGCATCCAGGCGCTGCGTCGGTGGCGGGCAGGTCAGCCAGGCCGCACCGGTCTCGTCCCGACGATGGGAGCCCTGCATTCGGGGCATCAGGCGCTGATGACCCGTGCTCGCTCAGAATCCGACCTTGTCGTGGCCTCGATCTTCGTCAATCCGCTCCAGTTCGGCGCCGACGAGGATTTCGTCCAGTACCCGCGGCCGATCGAGGAGGATCTGAAGAAGTGCGAGGAGGCTGGGGTCGACTTCGTCTTCGCGCCGGCGCTGGCAGAGATGTATCCGTCCGCGCCGGAGGTGAGGGTCGTCGCCGGGCGCATGGGAGCCGTGTTCGAGGGCGCGGCCAGGCCCGGGCACTTCGACGGCGTGCTCACCGTCGTGGCGAAGCTCTTCACCCTCATCGACCCCGATGTCACGGTGTTCGGGCTCAAGGACATCCAGCAGTTCGTCCTGGTCAAACGCATGATCGCCGACCTCAACTTCGATATCGAGCTCATCGGCCTGCCCGTGGTTCGGGATGCCGACGGCCTGGCCATGTCGAGCCGCAACTCCTACCTGGCCCCGGATGAGCGTGCCCGTGCCCTGGCGATTCCGCGGGCTCTCAATGCCGCCGCCGAGGTGGCCGAGCGAGGCTGCGGAACGGCGGGTTCCGGTGCTGGTGCGGGGCTGTCCGCCGCCGTCGAGGCGGCCGCGCTTGCCGAGTTGGAACCCGCCGCCGAACGCGGGGACCTCGAGATCGTCTACTGCAGCCTCGTCGAGTCCGCGACCCTGCGGCCGTGCCCGCCGGACTTCACGGGACCGGCTCTGCTGCTGGTCTCCGCGACGGTCGGCGGGACTCATCTCATCGACAATCTGCCGCTGGAATTCTGACGCGATATGCAATTGTGATTGGTTTATGAAGATTCTGATGAGCGATCGACATATAAATATGTAATCGACAGAGATTATGTCGATATCTATGATTTCAATTGTCTGCAATTGATTGCTGGACTCTTGTTCTCGGTGTTCGCTGAGAATAGACTCAAAATCAGCAAGAGCAAATGAAGCTTGCCGATTCGTTGAGTTCGAAGGAGATAAGCGACATGCAAGGTATGGATATCTGGTCGGTCCTGACGAAAGTCGGGCTGGCAATCGTCATTCTCATTGTCACCTGGATTATCGCCGCCATCGTCAAATGGGCGATAGGCAAATTGGTCACAAAGGTTCCGGCACTTCAGCGTGACGGAAGCAATGGTCAGCAGATCGGGAAATCGGTCGGGCAGATCGCCGGTCTCGTCATCTGGCTGCTTGGACTCATCGCCGTTCTCCAGCTGTTCAACCTCGATCAGGTTCTGACTCCGCTGCAGGGTCTCCTAGATGGAATCTTCGGGTTCCTGCCGAATATCATCGGCGCAGGATTCATCTTCTTCATCGGCTACGTCTTCGCGAAGATCGCCAAGCAGCTCGTCCAGACCGCGCTCAATGCCGTGGATCTGACGAAGCTGACTTCAAAGTTCCGATCGCTCGGCGACAAGGCCACCGGAGTGGCCGAAGGCGCCGGAAATGCTCAGCCGCATCCCGAAGCCACCCAGCAGTACGCTGCGCAGGGTCAGCAGGGCATGCCTCCACAGGGCGGCCATCCCGGTCATGCACAGAACCCGAACGCTGAGGCGAACGCGAAGATCTCGAACCTCGTCGGCAACCTGGTCTTCGGGATCATCATCATCGTCGTCGCGATCTCGGCGCTGCAGGTCCTCGGCATCAAGGCGATCTCGGATCCTGCCCAACAGATGCTCCAGATCTTCCTCAACGCGATCCCGCTCATCATCGCCGCCGGCATCCTGCTGGCCATCGGCTTCGTCATCGCCAAGTTCCTCGGCAATCTGCTCGAGCAGATCCTCCAGGGCATCGGCACCGACAAGGCCATCAATGAGATCGGTATTGTGCCCGAAGGCACCAGCGCCTCCAACGTGATCACCCGCATCGTGCAGGTGGCCATCATGATCTTCTTCGCGATCATGGCCACCAAGATGCTCGGATTCCCGGAGATCACGAACATCCTCAATGAGATCCTCGACCTCGGCGGGAGCGTGCTCTTCGGCGCTGCGATCATCGCCGCAGGATTCCTCATCGCCGCGCTCATCGGCAAGTTCATCACGAACAACCTTGCCAGCAAGGTGCTGCGCTACTCGGCGATCGCGCTGTTCATCGCGATGGGCCTGCGCTACATGGGTCTGGCCGATTCGATCATCAACCTCGCCTTCGGCGCCGTCGTCATCGGCGGCGCGGCGGCGGCCGCTCTGGCCTTCGGCCTCGGCGGACGTGAGGCGGCCGCGAAGATGCTGAACAAGGTCGACCTCGCCGAGGCGGCTGAGAAGACGAATCCCGACACCGTTGACGGCGGCACCCCGGGATCCGGAACGCACACCACTGGAAACTGAGGTGGCAGCGGAAGCGGGGAGCCTCCTCGGCGAATGAGAGCTGAGGGAGGGGCTGCGCACCGAAACGAAGGGGCGGGGCAGCCGAGGATCGACCTCGGTGCCCCGCCCCTTTCTTGAGCTCGGGGAGACCGCAGTTCAGATGGGGATCGCGATGACGGCGATGCCGATGATGAGCAGGATGACGGTCGAGGCGGCTTCGATGAAGAAGTCGGCGCTGCGGTGGGCCATTGCGGAGGCGGCGAGGCTGGCCACGCACGCGAGGACGAGCTGGTAGGACAGGAGCACGCCGAGGATCAGGGCGACGAGCACGGTGTAGTCGATGCCGGTCGGGGAGGCGGGCACGAGGGTCGGCAGGATTGCGAGGAAGAACAGGCCGACCTTCGGGTTGCTCAGCGAGGAGATGATGCCTCGGCGATAGGACACGAACGAGCGCAGATGGCCCCACGAGGTCGATTCCATGACATGGGCGATCTCGGAGACGGGGCCGTCGAGGGAATCGGAGCCGGTCGACGGGGCGGGGGAAACTTCGGCGGGCTCGCCTGTCGTCTCGGTGGCCCTCAGCTCACGGCGCAGGCGGAGGGCCTGGCGGCCGGCGAGGACGCCGAGGAGGCAGAGGTAGAGGCCGCCGCCGATCTTGAGCAGCTGCACGGCAGCGGGGTAGACGGTCAGCAGAGCAGAGACGCCGGTGAGCGCGAGGACCATCCAGATCACGGTGCCAGTGGCAGTGCCGAGGGCATAGACGAGTCCGGCCTTGCGGCGCAGCGAGGACAGGCGGATCGTCAGGATCGTCTCGGGGCCGGGTGTGACGGCAAGCGCGGCTGCGGCGCCGGTGATGGTGAGGATCTCGGGTCCGGTCACGGCACTCCTTCGAAAGGTGGGGTGATTGAGAAGATGCGAACAGTCAACGGGGATGAAGCACAAGGGGGTCTCCGACGTCGACAGAGACGATCACCATTCTGCCGGAATCGATCAATCGGTAAAAGCAACTGATTATGAATGATCATCAGGTGGTGTCTAATGATTTCCCCGGTCGTCTGCGGCTACTCTTGAGGGCATGTGGGATCTCAATCGTCTGCGGGTCTGGCGCGCCGTCGCGGCCACCGGTTCCGTGGTCGCTGCGGCGAGGAGCCTCAACTACACCCCGGCGACCGTCAGTCAGCACATCACCACCCTGCAGAAGGCCGTCGGGGCGCCGCTCTACGAGCGTTCGGGCCGCGGCATTGAGATCACCGAGCTCGGTCGGCGCCTGGCCGACGATTCGGCGGAGGTCTTCACCGCCGTCGGCCGCCTCGACGATCTGGTCGAAGGCTTCCGCAACGTCAGCAGGCCCCGCCTGCGGATCGCGGCATTCACCTCGTTCAATGCGCGTCTGCTGCCGGGCATCATCGAATCCGTCGCCCAGGATCATCCGAATCTGCGGTTCGACATCCAGCTCAATGAGCCGGCGAAGAACCGGCGCGGGCACTGCCTCATCGAGATCCGGGCGGAAGTCCCGCAGGACGGTGAGATCCACCTGCCGGAGATGACGCGGATCCCGCTCTTCGACGACGACTATCGCGTCGTGGTCCCCGAAGGCCACCGGTTCGCAGGCCGTGAGTCAGTGCCGTTCGGCGCCCTCGAGGATGAGCATTGGGTCGATTACGACATGTGGGCCGGGCCCTCGAGCAAGGTCGTCGACCATGCGTGTGCCGCGGCCGGATTCGAACGCCGCAGCTTCGCTGCCTGCGAGGACGACTTTGCGGCGTTGGCTCTCGTCGCCTCGAGCATGGGCATCACAGTCCTCCCGCGGCTCTCGACTCTGCAGCTGCCGCCGGGACTCGTCGCGGTCGACCTGTCCGACCCCGTGCCGATGCGTCGAGTCGTCATGCACGTGCGGGACAAGGTCGCCCACTTGCCGCATGTCCGCGCCTTCGCCGCCGCCACCCAGACCGCCGCCGACACCCACCCCACCCCCTAATTGCTACCTGACGGGGGCCCAGCAACCTCGCGCCAGGTTGCTGAGCCGCCGTCAGGTAGTCCTGGGAGGGGAGATGCGCCGTTCCTCATAGTGGGCTGAGACCGGGCGCGGAGGGTGGTGGGATAGGCTGTTGGGGTGAGTTCTGAAATCGAAATCGGCAGAGGCAAGCGCGGCCGTCGCGCCTATTCGCTCGACGACATCGCCATCGTCCCCGCTCGGCGCACCCGTGACCCCGAAGACGTGTCGTTGAGCTGGCAGATCGATGCCTACCAGTTCGAGCTGCCCTTCATCGGCGCTCCCATGGACTCGGCCATGTCCCCGGAGACGGTCATCGCCCTGGGTCGATTCGGCGGCCTCGGCGTCCTCGACCTCGAAGGACTGTGGACCCGGTATGAGGATCCCACTCCGCAGCTGGCCGAAATCGCCCAGCTGCCGGCTGAGATGGCGACCTCCCGGATGCAGGAGCTCTACTCCGCACCCATCCAGGCCGAACTCATCACCGCTCGCCTCGAGCAGATCCGTGAAGCCGGAGTCACCGTGGCCGGTGCCCTGACCCCGCAGCGGACTCAGGAGTTCTACAAGACCGTCATCGACGCCGGAGTCGACATCTTCGTCATCCGCGGCACCACGGTTTCTGCCGAGCACGTCTCGACCCACACCGAACCGCTCAACCTCAAGCAGTTCATCTACGAACTCGATGTGCCCGTCATCGTCGGCGGAGCCGCCACCTACACCGCAGCGCTGCACCTCATGCGCACCGGTGCCGCCGGCGTCCTCGTCGGCTTCGGCGGGGGAGCGGCTGCCACCACTCGCAAGACCTTGGGCATCCACGCCCCGATGGCCACCGCTGTCGCCGACGTCCACGCCGCCCGGAGGGACTATATGGACGAATCCGGCGGCCGCTACGTCCATGTCATCGCCGACGGCGGACTCGGCACCAGCGGCGACATCGTCAAGGCCTTCGGGGTCGGCGCCGACGCCGTCATGCTCGGCACCGCTCTGGCCCGGTCGACCGAAGCCCCCGGCCGCGGAATGCACTGGGGCGCCGAAGCCCACCACCCGGACCTGCCGCGCGGCCACCGCGTGGAGCTCGGCACAGTCGGCAGCCTCGAGCAGGTGCTCTTCGGTCCCGGCCGCACCGCGATCGGCGAACTCAACCTCGCCGGTGCCCTGCGTCGAGCGCTGGCTACCACCGGCTACCTCGACCTCAAGGAATTCCAGCGCGTCGACGTCACCGTCTCGCCCTACCAGACTGGTTCGGTGGTCTGATCTGTTCCGCCTGGCACTGACCCCCAGATGGTTGGGGTCCCTGCTCCTCGTGTTGGTGCTCGTCACCTGCTTCGTCGGTCTCTCCGCGTGGCAGGTCGACCGGGCCCAACACAAGAATGACGTCGCTGAATCCGCCGGAGTCAATGAACTCAAGGACTTCAACGACGTTATGGATGCCCAGGCCCCGATGCCCGGCATTCTCGCCGATCAGCGGGTCAGCCTGTCAGGACACTGGATTCCCGATGCTCAGATCGTCGTCCCCGGACGCGTCCAGGACGGGGATTCCGGGTATTGGGTCGTGACGATGTTCGCCCCCGACGGAGCCCACCTCGGTGAGGACGTCAAAGTTGCGAACGCCGACGAAAAGACCATCGCGATCCCCGTTGTCCGCGGTTTCACCGCCGACGAGGACACGGCGATGACCTCCGAGGCACGGGACGGTCAGGTCGAGCTGACCGCGCGGATCGGACCCATCGAAGGCCCCGTCGAGGGCAACGACCTGCCCGATGGACAGGTGCACACGGTCTCGACCTCGCAGATCATCAACCTGTTCCCCGACCTGCTCACCTATTCCGGCTTCCTCATCCCCGAAACTGCGGACGGGGCGGCCGCCTCGGTGGGCACCGACGGCCTCGAACAGGTTCCGACCACGACGACGCGCGACGAAGGCGGATTCGATCTGAAGTCGGCGGTCTACGCCGTCGAATGGATCTTCTTCGCCGCTATGGCCCTCTACATGTGGTTCCAGCTGCTGCGCGATGACTTCGTCCGGCGCCGCCTCGACGAGGATTCCCAGGATTCGGAGAAGAGCGTCGAGTATGTTGTCGTCAAGCCCGCGGGTGATGCGACTATCGACCCCGAGGTGATGTCCGGACTGACCGGACTGCCGACCCATCGACACGGTGGGAAGAAGCCCGGGAAGAAGACCGGGACGAAACTCGAATCGACCGACACCGACACTTCCACGACCGGAGGAAACTGAGCGTGAGCGAAGAACACGAGTCCTTGGACTCCCGCCCCGACTTCGATGAGAAGGACGTGTGGAGCGTCAAACGCTTCACGTCGGCGCGCAATGCGCTGAAGTTCTACCGCGTGATGGCCCTCATCACCGGTACGATGCTGCTCATCCTCACGGTCGAGATGATCTATAAGTACCTCATCGCCGCCGACCCGGCCACCGCCCTGAACTTCGGCGGCTTCAACCTCGCCGCAGCCATCGCAATCTGCCACGGCTGGTGCTACGTCGTCTACCTCATCGGCTGCTTCTGGCTCAACCAGCAGATGCGCTGGACGCTCGGCCGCTACCTCATCCTCGCGCTGGCCGGCGTCGTGCCCGTGATGTCGTTCATCCTCGAGCGCCGCATCCACCGCCAGGTCGACGCGGAGCTCGAAGCCGCCGTCGTCGTCGCGCCCAAGTCATAAGACGTAAACCCACCCTCGCCGAGGCGGCCAGACCGGCCCGGTTCGCCCTCGCCGAGGCAGCCGGGTCATCGTCTCCTCGTCCTCCCCGAGGCGACCCACCGGCACGTGCGCAACCGTGCTGAGGCGGCTGTTCGCCCCGAATTCGGGCGTTCGGTCGCCGACGCTTAGAATTGGATCATGACGCAATCCCAGAGCACGCAGGTGCCCCCTGTCCTCGTCGTCGATTTCGGCGCCCAGTACGCCCAGCTCATCGCGCGCCGCATCCGCGAAGCCGGTCTGTACTCGGAGATCATCGCCCACGACGCGCCGGCGTCCGAGTTCGCGGCGAAGAAACCGGTGGCCATCGTGCTCTCCGGCGGACCGTCCAGCGTCAACGACGCCGCCGCCCCGAGCTTCGACACCTCCGTGTTCGACCTCGGAGTGCCCACGATGGGCATCTGCTACGGCTTCCAGCTCATGTCGACCGCACTCGGCGGCCGCGTGGCCAAGACCGATAAGCGCGAATACGGATCGACCCCGGTCTCCGTGTCCCAGACCGGCGCACTGCTGGCCGAGACCCCGGACAACTACAAGGTCTGGATGTCCCACGGGGACTCCGTCGCCGAGGCGCCCGCCGGCTTCGACGTCCTCGCCTCCACCCCGGACACCCCCGTCGCGGCCTTCGAATGCCCGGCGAAGAAGTTCGCCGGAGTGCAGTGGCACCCCGAGGTCCTCCATTCGGAGAACGGGCAGAAGATCCTCGAGAACTTCCTGTTCAACGTCGCCGGACTCACCGCCGACTGGACGAACGAATCCGTCATCGACGAACAGGTCGAACTCATCCGCGCCCGCGTCGGCAGCAAGAAGGTCATCTGCGCCCTGTCCGGCGGCGTTGATTCCTCCGTAGCCGCCGCCCTGGTCCACAAGGCCATCGGCGACCAGCTCACCTGCGTCTTCGTCGACCATGGTCTGCTGCGTCAGGACGAACGCGTCCAGGTGGAGAAGGACTACGTCGATTCGATCGGCGTTCGCCTGGTCACCGTCGACGCCCGCGAGCAGTTCCTGTCCCAGCTCGCCGGCGTCACTGACCCGGAGGAGAAGCGCAAGATCATCGGCCGCGAGTTCATCCGCACCTTCGAGACCGCTGCCGCCGAGCTCGTCCTCGAGGCTCAGGAAGGCGAAGGCGAAGAGATCGCCTTCCTCGTCCAGGGCACCCTCTACCCCGACGTCGTCGAATCCGGCGGGGGATCGGGCACCGCGAACATCAAGAGCCACCACAATGTCGGCGGGCTGCCCGATGACATTCAGTTCCAGCTCATCGAGCCACTGCGCGCCCTGTTCAAGGACGAGGTCCGCGCCATCGGACGCGAACTCGGCGTGCCCGAGGTCATCGTCTCCCGCCAGCCGTTCCCCGGCCCAGGACTCGGCATCCGCATCATCGGAGAGGTCACCGAAGAGCGTCTGAACATCCTGCGCAAGGCCGACGCCATCGCCCGCGAAGAGCTGACGAAGGCCGGCCTCGACGGAGAGATCTGGCAGTGTCCTGTCGTTCTCCTGGCCGATGTCCGCTCCGTCGGCGTCCAAGGCGACGGGCGCACCTACGGTCATCCCGTCGTGCTGCGCCCGGTCTCCAGCGAGGACGCGATGACCGCTGACTGGACGCGCATTCCCTACGATGTGCTCTCCGTGATCTCCAATCGCATCACCAATGAGGTCGATGACATCAACCGCGTCGTCCTCGACGTCACCTCGAAGCCTCCGGGCACCATCGAATGGGAGTGATCCTCCGCGACCGTTGATGGGTCCCCGCGCGTGACCGTGCGGAAGCCCTCGCCGAGGCGGCCTCGAATGAGACCCCCGAATACTGTTCCTGAACACCGTTCAGTTACAGTTGAGGGGTGCTCGAGGCCGCCTCGGGCGTCCCCGATCCCAATCGGGGAGGATCACGACCAATGGAGTACTCATGACACAGGCCCACACCACCACCTCGGCGGGAATCACCCGTCCTCGCTCGGCCGGCAGCGATATCGCCCTCGTTGCGGTCTTCGCAGCGATGCTCGCGGCCTTTGCGATGATGCCCCCTGTTCCAGTGGGTCCTCTCGGTGTGCCGATCACCCTGCAGACCTTCGCGATCGCCCTGTGCGGAATGGTGCTCGGTCCCTGGCGCGGATTCTCAGCCACTCTGCTCTACGTCGTCCTCGGTCTCGTCGGACTCCCGATCTTCTCGGGAATGCGCGGCGGAATCGGCGTCCTCGCCGGCCCGAGCGCCGGCTACATCCTCTCCTTCGCGCTCTACGCCCTCCTCGCCGGGCTCATCGCCCGCTGGGCTGTGCGTCGCTTCAGCGGAATGAAGCTCGGTGTGGTGCTGTTCCTCGGCGGCTTCGGCGGCAGCCTCCTGCTCAACCACCCGCTGGGCATTCTCGGCATGTCGATCAACGGCGATCTGCCGCTCGGCGTGGCTGCGGTCGCGGATCTCGCCTACTGGCCCGGTGACATTGTGAAGAACATCCTGGCCGCCTCGGTGGCGGTGCTCATCCACCGCGCGTTCCCCGATGTGCTGCGCCGTCGCAGCATCAGCGTCGAATCGGTGTCGGCCGGTCAGGAGCAGGACGCGAAGTGACACGTGAGATCCGGTTGAGCGACGTCGGCGTCGGAGTCCTCGATGAGGGACCCGACGGCGATGTCGTGCGCCCGATCCTCCGGGGCGTCAGTCTCACCCTCACCGAGGATGTCGTCGCCGTCATCGGTGCCAACGGTTCGGGGAAGTCGACTCTGCTGCAGTTGATCAACGGCCTGGTCACCGCGAATGCCGGTGAAGTCCTCGTCGATGGTCTCGACCCGCGGTTGCAGGCGGCGAAGGTGCGTTCGCGCGTCGGTTTCGTCTTCACCGATCCGGCCGCCCAGCTGGTCATGCCGACCCCGATCGAGGACATCGAACTCTCCCTGCGCAAGTCCGTGCCCAAGCGTGAGCGGCGGGCCGCGGCGCTGGCGGTGCTCGACGAACTCGGCATCGCCGACCTCGCCGAACGCAGCGTCTACGAACTCTCCGGCGGGCAGCGGCAGCTGGTGGCCTTGGCCGCGGTGCTTGCGGCTGATCCCCAGATCCTCGTCCTCGACGAGCCGACGACCCTGCTCGACTTACGCAACAAGGAGCGCCTGCGACTGCATCTGCAGGAACTCGTGGCCAGGCGCGGGGTGCGCATCATCCTCACCACCCATGACCTCGAGTTCGCGCAGATCGCCCAGCGAGCGATCGTCGTCGACGACGGTCGGATCGTTGCCGATTCCACCCCCGCCGAGGCGGTCGCCGCCTACCGGAACATCATCATGAGCGATACGCCATGACCGGGCAGGAGGCATGGCGGAAGAAGGCGGGCATCAAATCCCGCCCGCAGCTCTTCGGAAAGGTGGCCCATCCTCGGGGATGGCTGCATGATGTGCCGACGGGAGTGAAGCTGTCGGCGATCGCCGTCATCGGCATCGTGGCGCTCATCTTCCGGGACGCGGCGACGAACTGGTCGATGTTCGCGGTCCTTGTGGTCATCGGATTCACGGCTCGGCTGCGGCTGCGGAACTTCCTGCTCACGTGGATCTACGTCGCGGTGCTCGTGGCGCTCCTCATGGGGCTGCAGTTCATCTTCAGGTCCACCGGTTCGGGCCTGGCCGTCGCCGGGACCATCTTCGCCTGCGTGCAGGCGGCGCTGATGCTCACCCTGACCACCTCGGTGGGGCAGCTGCTCGACGCGTTCACTGTGATCGTCTCACCGCTGCGGTTCTTCGGGGTGAACACGGAGGCGATCGCGTTGACCGCGGGCCTCATGGTCCGGGCGATCTCGCATATCTCCGGTCTGCTCGGGGAAGCCGAGCGCGCCGCCCGCGCCAGAGGGCTGGACTCGAGCATCAAGGCTCGGGTCGTGCCGGCGATCCTGCGGTCGGTCAAATATGCGCAGGACACCGGTCGGGCACTCGATGCCCGCGGCATCGTGGACTGAACTTCTCCACCGACCGCTCGAGTTGCCGTCGATCGCTCATCGCATAGCTTGATACAACGACGCCAACTTGAGCGGTCGACGATTCGCCTCCGGGAGTCTGAGCCGGTTGTGAGCCGGGACTCAGCAGAACACCTGGTGGGAGGAGTAGCCTCGGCGCAAGAGGGGACGAACCCCATCCGAACCGAAGGAGACATGATGACCGGCGCCGAGAACACTGTCCTGTTGGCCATGGACTTCCAGAACGGCATCGCCGGAGACGACGCTTTCGCCTCGACCGGTGTGCTCGAACGCGCACGTGACGCTGTCGCTGCCGCCCGCAGCCACGACATCCCCGTCGTCTGGGTGCGGGTGGCGCTGCGCGAAGGACACCCCGAGTTGGCGGCGACAGCTTCATTCGCACAGATCGCCGCCCACGGAGACATCGACGAGACGCATGCCTCGACGAGTATCCATGAGACTCTCGACCGCCGTCAGGGTGAGCCGATCGTGACCAAACGGCGCATCAGCGCCTTCACCGGCAGCGACCTCGAGGTGCTGTTGCGCGGCTATGGGGTATCGTCCCTCGTGCTCGCCGGAGTGGCCACGAGCGGAGTAGTCCTGTCGACGGTGCGTGAGGCCGCCGACCTCGACTTCGAACTCACTGTGCTCTCCGACGCCTGCGCTGACCGCGACCCCGAGGTCCACACCGTGCTCACAGAGAAGGTGTTCCCCAAACAGGCGAGCGTCCTCACCGTCGCCGACTGGACGTCAAGTCTCGGCTGAGTGTCAGCGCGGTTGCGTCAGTAGGGCAGAGGGTTCTCCAGCCCGGAGTTGACCATCGTGCTGAAGCCGCGGCCGAGCACCTGCGGGGCCGGGTTCTCGATCGCCCGCGAATAATGGCCGACGAGCTGCGAGCAGACGCTCTTCCAGCTGCGCGCCTGCACCTGCTCACGACCGGCGACTCCGAAGGCCCGCCGTTTCGACTCGTCGCCGAGGAGGTCGGCCGCATGCGCTCGCATGGCACCGAGATCCTTCGGAGCGTAGAGCCACCCGGTGCGTGAGGAGTCGACGAGATCGAGCGGGCCGCCTCGGGCGGGAGCGATGACCGGCACTTCGGAGGCCATGGCCTCTTGGATCGTCTGGCAGAAGGTCTCGAGCTCACCCGGAGCGACCATGACATCGAAGCTCGCCACCGCCTGGGCCAGAGCATCCCCGCCGAGGAACCCGGTGAAATGGGCATCCGGCAGCAGCCGCTGCAGACGCATCCGCCACGGCCCGTCGCCGACGATGACGACCTTGGCGCCCGGCAGATCGGTGAGCGCGGCAAGGTCTTCGACCTGCTTCTCCGCCGCCAACCTGCCGACGAAGCCGATGATCTTCTCCCCATTCGGGGCCACGGATCGACGCCAGGCCTCGGAGCGGTGACCCGGGTCGAAGCGGGAGGAATCGACCCCACGGGCCCACAGAGCCACCTCGGCGACACCTAGTCCTTCCAGCTGATTGATCGTGTACGACGACGGGGCAAGCGTCAGGGAGGAATGCTGGTGGATATTGCGGACGTGGTTCCACAGCATGGCCTCGATGCCGTGCATTCCGTACCGGGCGGCGTAGGCGGGAACCTCGGTCTGGTAGATCGCCACGGTCGGCAGATTGAGCGTCTGGGCGGCGAGGACCCCGCGCCAGCCGAGGACGAACGGGCTGGCCAGGTGGACGACGTCCGGAGCGAAACGCTGCAGCAGCCGGCGGATGCGGGTGACGCCGCCGGGAGCCACGCGGATGCGCCGATACTTCGGCAAAGCGATCGAGGGGACCCGGACGATGCGGGTGCCAGCGACCTCCTTCGGACCGTCCCTGCGCGTGCCCGGAGCGATGACGAGGACCTCGTCGCCGCGGTCGGCCAGATGGTCGAGGACCCGCAGGAGTGAGTGGGTGACCCCATTCATATTGGGGAGGAAGGATTCTGCAATGATCGCTACTCTCACGGCTTCCAGCTAAGGCCCGCCGAGTGACGAATGCATGACCCGAAGGCGACATGTCGGCGACATCTGGCCGAAATCGGCCCATCGCCGCTTCGGTGATCGCTGAATGCCGGTGTCAGTGACCGGTGGCAGCCCGTCTCAGTGACCGCACACGGTCACCTCGGTGTCCGGATGATGACCTGTTCGCGACGAGTCTGAACCCCGCGTAAACTGAGGTGTCGGAAATGCTCGCGCAGCACATGGAACGAGGGGAATGACCGTGGTCTGGTTCATCGTCGGCGGTTGTGTACTCGCCGCCCTGATCGTCCTCTTCGTCGTCCTCACCGTCCTGCGCTTCAACCAGCTGTCCATGGCTCGGTCGCTGTGCGACGAAGCCAAACGCCAGCTCATCGGCGAGATCCGCGCCCGCCACGCTCTCGTGCCCGCCTATATCGGCACCCTCCAGCAGATCGCCGGACAGGACCTGTCCAGGCTCGAACTCGCGCTCGCCTCCGCCGAACGGGCTCCCTTCGACCACCGCGGTGCGGCGGCCGAGAACGCCCTGACCGACGCCGTCAATGATGCCGCGCTCATCCCCGCAGCGCTGACCGAGAGGTCCCTGACCTCGGACTATGCCCGGACCCAGCAGGCGGCGGTCAATGAAGAGATCGACACGACGATCCAGCTCCTGCACGGCCAGCTGCAGGTGCTCACCGAACGGATCCTCGCCGGCGCCCGCTTCTACAACACGAACGTCGAACGCTATCACCGGCAGCGGATGCGCCCGATCGCTCGCCTCTTCGGCGGAGTCTTCAAAGCCCGCGACCCGTTCACCGTTGCGATCGATGGCGATGGCGGCCCCGGTGCGGCAGGCCCCGCCTCGGCGAGGATGACCCCGTGACCCGTTTCCGTATCGATCTGGGCTACCGCGGCACGGATTTCCACGGCTGGGCCAAGCAGCCGGGATTGCGCACCGTACAGGCCGCTGTCGAGTCCGGGTTGGAGAGGATCACCGGCACCGAGGCGGCCACCGTCGTCGCCGGCCGCACCGATGCCGGCGTCCACGCTCGACGACAAGTCGTCCACATCGATCTGAGCGAGGCGGCGATCTCCAAGCTTGTCGGACGCTCGAATCGACCCGCCGAGGCGGCTCTCCTGTCCCGTCTGCGCGGAGTTCTCGCCGCCGGTGAGTTCCACGACATCGTCGTTCACGCGGTGACCGAGGTGCCCGAGGACTTCGACGCGCGGTTCTCCGCCCTGTGGCGGTCATATCAGTACCGGTTGGCCGATCACCGATCCTTCATCGATCCGCTGCTGACCCAGGTGACCCCGCGCCATAAGGGCGAGCTCGATGCCGAAGCCATGGCCGAGGCCGCGAGCGAGGTCCAGGGACTCCACGACTTCCTGCCGTTCTGCAAGCCCCGGGAGGGAGCGACGACGATCCGCACTCTCCACGAACTGCGGGTCGAACGTGATCAGGACGCTGTCATCACCATCGATCTGCGCGCCGATGCATTCTGTCATCACATGGTCCGGGCTCTGGTCGGCGGACTGATCAAGGTCGGATCCGGCAATTGGGCGGTGACCCGCCCGGCCGAACTCATCGCCGAGGCGGACGCCGGGTTGACCCCGGATGTGCCCATGTTCGTCACCCCCGCCGAAGGCCTCGTCCTCACCGAGGTCGGCTACCCGGCACCCGAGGATTTTGCGGCTCGGAATGCCCAGACGATGGCCCGCCGCGACCAGGATTAATCCGGCGTCGCGGCCCTGAACGGCCCGGTGCGTCGGTTGGTCGAACAGGACGCCTGTCGTAATTATGTGAGAATTCCTCTTTCCAGGTGTGAGAATCCTGTGTAGATTCACACTTAAGTAACTCTTAGTTCGCATTGGCACTGCAGGATGGAATCCGTCTCCATCCCCACCAGCACGGTTGATGTGCGCCTGACTGACCGATCGAAGGAACTGAATACATGTCGAAACTTGTGACCAAAGTGCTGGCCACGGGCGCCGCAGTGTCGATGCTGACACTGCCGGGGCTCTCGCCGGCCATTGCGGCGCCTTCCCTGGGAAACGGAAACTCGACCGAAGGCAGCGCCACAGCACCGAGTGAGTCGGCTCCCGCGAACCCCGATGAGACGGCGAATGATTCGACAGCCGGCGGCAGTTCTGCGAAGTCGCAGGATGATGCCGACGTTGATCAGGACTCGGGCAGCGAAGCGCAGTCGGCACCCGAGGGCACCAAGGTCCAGCTGCTCAATGTCACCGACTTCCACGGACGCATCTCCGAGGCCGGCACTCAGGTCGCCTCGGTGGTCGAAGAGGAGCGTGCGAAGTTCGGCACGGGCGGCGACAATGCAGGTACCGCGCTGCTGTCGACCGGTGACAACATCGGAGCTTCGACCTACACGTCCTCGTCGCAGAACGACAAGCCCACCCTCGACGTCCTCAACGCCATGGGCGTCGAGGCTTCGGCTGTCGGCAACCACGAATTCGACAAAGGCATCGACGACCTCACAGGACGCGTCAGCGACGAAGCCGACTTCCCGTACTCGGCAGCCAACGTCTACGACAAGGGAACGGAGAACGTCGTCGACGGCCTCGACGAGTACTCCATCGTCGATGTGGCGGGAGTCAAGATCGCCGTCATCGGCGTCGTCACCAAGGACACCGCTTCGCTCGTCTCACCGGACGGAATCGCCGACCTCGACTTCGGCGACCCCACGGACGCAGTCAACCGCGTGGCCGAGGATCTCGAGGAGCTGCCCGAAGACGAACAGCCGGATATGACGGTCGTCGAGGCCCACCTCGGCGCGTCGTCGACCGAGAGCCTCGAGGACGCGAAAGCGTCGAATGCCGAGTTCAAGAAGCTCGTCACGGAGGCCGACGCCTCGGTCGACGCCATGTTCACCGGCCACACCCACATGCCGTATTCCTTCGAAGCACCCGTGCCCGGAGAGCCCGACCGAACCCGTCCCGTCATCGAGGCCGGCAGCTACGGCGAATACGTCGGGCAGGTGACAATGCGCGTCGACGGCAACAGCAATTGGCAGGCCAGCGGCATCGACCTCATCGAGACCGAGGGCAAGAGCTATGACTCCGAGGTCGTCGACAAGGTCGCCGGCATCGTCAGCGACGCAGAGGACAAGGCCAAGGAACTCGGCTCCGAGGTCACCGGCACGATCAGCGAGGACATCACCCGGGCCAAGAAGGACGGCGAAGAGGATCGCGGTGCCGAGTCCACGCTCGGCAACCTCGTCGCCGATGCACTCAAAGAGGGCGTCGAGGAGACCCAGCTGGAGGAGGCCGACTTCGGTATCACGAACCCCGGTGGACTGCGCACCGACCTGCTCTGCGACGACATCTACAACACTGAAGACAAGTGCGAAGTCACCGTTGCCGAACTCAACAGCGTGCTTCCCTTCGCGAACGACCACGGCGTCGTGACGATGAAGGGCGAAGACGTCATCGGCCTGTTCGAAGAACAGTGGCAGCCCGACGGTGCGTCCCGACCGTTCCTCCACCTGGGCATCTCCGATGACCTCGACGTCGTCTACGACACTGAAGCCGACAAGGGCGAGCACGTGAAGTCCGTCAAGGTCGATGGCAAAGACATCGACCCGAACAAGGACTACCGGGTTGCGACGCTGAGCTTCCTCGCGGCCGGTGGTGACAACTTCTCCTCCTTCGCCAAGGGCGACTTCGAACAGTCGGGACTGACCGACTTCGAGACCTGGGAGAACTACTTCAACAAGCACCAGGCCGAGGGCGAGGACGTCACCCCGGACAAGAACGAACGACAGGCCGACTCAGCCAAGGACGTCATCGACAATGGTGAGCTGAGCGCCGAGCTGACTGCTCCGAAGACCATCAAGCCGGGTGAGAGCGCCGAGTTCACGCTCAAGACGGATGCGAAGTCCGAGGTGTCGGGTCCCATCGACATCACCGTCGACCTGCCCGAAGGCTATACCGCCGAGGCGGCCGCACAGTCCGAGGCCCAGTCGGCTTCCGCCGATGCCACCAAGGACGAAGCCCCCGAGGTCAGCGCCGAGGCGGCTGCGAAGACGATCACTCTCGACTCGATCCCGGCGGGGGAGGCCGAGACTCCTGTGACTGTGACCGCGCCCAAGGACGCCTCGGGTGAGGTGACCGTCAAGGTCAGCGTGCAGGCGAATGCCGAAGGTCCGTGGTGGGACGACAACCCGCTGCCGCTGGCACACGAGTTCGAAGCCACCGCTGCGGTCGGTGACGACGCGGATGCGTCGGCCGGCGATGGCGGTTCGGCCGACGGCGGTTCCGCTGATGGCGGTGCCGCTGACGGTGGTGCCGCTGACGGCGGAGACAGCGCAGCCGGGGGCGTCGCCGATGGCGGGGACGACGCGGCTGGTGGATCGGATGGTTCGTCGAATGCCGGCGGCGACGCCGACGGTGCGAATGCTTCGTCCGACGGTGGTTCGGCCGATGGCTCCGGGGCCGATGCGAACGGTTCCAAGGACGGCGGTGACCTGCCGCGCACCGGCTTCGAGACCTTCAACATCGTCGCTGCGGCACTGGCACTCATCGTCGCAGGCGCCACAGCGGTCACGATCGTCCGCCGCCGCAAGCTCAGCCTTCAAGGCTGACTCCAGCTGAGCGAGGTCGATGCCAGACAAGCGGGGCCGGAGAGTTCTTCTCTCCGGCCCCGTTGTTCTTCCCAAGTGCGTGCTGAGGCTACTGGTGTGTGATGCCGTCATCGTCGGCGTCTGAGACCTCAACCTTGGCGGCTTCACCAGCCTCGTCGGCTTTGGCGTGGGCCTCAGTTCCGCTTGCGGGAGCCTGCGGGAGGGTGGCGCGGAAGGTCTCGAGGTGAGTGAGCACCGGGACGAGGAAGAGGATGCCGACGGCCGGCACCACGATGCCTGAGTCATTGATGACGGTGCCGACTCCCAGCAGGATCGCCAGACTGATCATCGCCGCGCGCAGCAGCGGAATCCGCCGATAGGTCTCCTGCAGCCCGTGCAGGCGGAAGCGCGCAGGGTCGAGTGCCATCCAGAACACGCCGATGATGATGAGCGGCAGCACCAGAGTCATCCACGACTGAGTGAGGATGTCGATGTTCATCCCGATCTTACGGGCCAGGACACTGAGCGCCTGACCGCTGATGATCGAATCGAAGAACCGCCCGAAGTGCGTGCGCTGATCGGCCGGTCGCAGCCAGTCGAGGAACAGCACGGTGAGCATGACGAAACCGGCGATGCCCACCGTCAGCCCAAGTCGTCTGAGCGAGAACCGGATGCTCGCTGCGGTCAGCACGAGGTAGGCGACTCCGATGATGAGCGTGGGCACCGAGCCGAACTTCGTGCCCAGCCCCGGTGCGGCGAGGATGACGCAGGAGACGAGCACGGGAAGAGTGACGATGAGGACGCGATGCAGCGGCTTGGTCACCAGAGACGCGAACCCGGCAACCGCCAACAGCAGCGCACAGCAGTAGAGCGCCAGCGCTGAGTTCCCGATCCCATAGAACCGGGAGGCGATGAGCAGCGGCTCACCCAACAGCGTCGACATCTGCAGCTGTGACCCGGTGACGACGTCATAGGCGAGCACGGCGACGGTCACGGTGGATACGAAGAGCACCGGCCCGAACTTGTGCCGCCGCCAGGGGCCGAGCAGTCCCAGCACCCCAGCAGCAGCGCCCACCCGGCTAGGGCTCCGAGCATCGCAATGTCCGGGTTCGTCGCTCGCTCCCACGGCACCGTATTGACGAGATACGTCGAGATCGGCATCGCCGCGAACACGACGCCGAGGCGGTACGCCCCGGAATGGACGAGCTCTCGGTGATTCTTCCGCATGAACCACGCCAGCCCCAGCAACCCGACCATGAGCACCGCGACGACGGGGAAGAACCACGTCGACAGCTCGTTCTGCGTCTTCACCGCCACCTGCCGGTCGAGCACCGCCTGGTAGCGTGCCTTCCAATCGGACCCATGCGACCCGGAGGTCATCGGCGCCCCGGCCGCATTGTCCATCTCCTCGGCCCCGGACAGAGCCACGAGCGTCGGCGCCAGATCGGGCACCTGCACCAATCCGGGCTGCCGCGTCGACGATGACGTGAGCAGTCCCGCCTGTTCTCCCGGCTCGACCATCATCGTCGCCTGCATCGACGAGCCTTTGTGCGCGCCGTCGGAGATCGAGGAGAACACCACGGGAACGCGACCCTCGCCGAGGCGGTTCGGCCGATCCGCGCTCATCCACCCGGTCGATTCGAGGACGTCCCCGACCTGCGCATCGAGGTGCTTCAACGAGTAGCCGTCAGCGGCGGTATTGCCGAGGTCGACGAGGGTGAGTTCACCGTCCTCGGCGGATTCCGCCACGTCCGCGCCCAGGTCGGAGCCGACGGGCGACCAGTTCTCGACGTGGCCGGAGGGGGTGGCTGCGGCGATCGCGGCACCGTTGCCGAAGGCGCGGATAGCGGGCACCGCCTCGGCCAGCGCTCCGAGGGACGCATCGTAGTTGTCGCCGCGGGCCACCTGCGCGTAGACGTCCCAATCGGCGACCCATCCGTCGAGCGGGGATGCCGGTTCGCGACACTGGTCGCGGGGTTCGTCGGCGGCACGACGTCCGGATCCGAGTCCCAGCCAGCCGTCGACCGGGCAGCTCGTTGTGTGCACGCTGCGAGGCGTGATCGTCCCGATCTGCCCGCCCTTCATCATCACCCACAGATTCGGTGTGGTGCGCGGGTCGAGGTCCTCGAAGCTGAATCCGGAGACGTTGATCGACACGACCCCGGATTTCGCCGAGGCGGCCTCGCCGTCGTCCTGTCCCGCAGCCGGGGCGGCTTGCCCGGCCTGGGGGAGACCGAGGACGAAGAGGGCGAGAGCCAGGATCCCGAGGAGGACCCGGGCGGTGGGGGAGGTCACGGGGGCTCTCATCGGTGAGCCTCCTCGGCGTGTTCAGCACTGAGCGCCAGCAGGAAGGGCAGGAGGACCATGGCTCCGGTCGAGGGCACGGCGACACCGGAATCGGTGAGCACGAGCCCGACGCCGAGCCCAGTGGCGGCGGCGAGGAAGCCGAAGTGCAGATCGGCATCGGCGAAGATCTGGGGGAGCCGTCCCCGCCATTTGTTGACCAGGCGTCCGGTGCGGCTGCCGGCGTGGACGCGGGGGAAGTGGAGGAGGTAGCGGAGGAAGACGAGGATCGCGATGACCGCGAGCGGGGTGACGATGGCCAGAGCCGGGTTGATCTGGATGATGTGGAGGTTCGCGCCGAGCTTGCGGCCGACGACCTGCAGGGCCTCACCCGTGACGATCTGGTCGAAGAACGTGCCGAAATGCGAGCGTGCCCCGGTCGGGCGCAGCCAGTCGAGGAAGGCGATGCCGATGAGGATCGCCAACGATGCCACGCCGATCAGCGCGAGGCGCAACAGGGTCAGGCGGATCTTCGACAGCAGTGCGAGCAGGACCATGAGGCCGGCGAGGATGGCGATCGTGCCGCCGAACTTAGCACCCCAGGACGGGTTGCCGGAGACGAATACTGCGGCCAGGCCGACGACGACGGGCACTATGATCACGGCTCGGCGGTGGCCGCGCGTCCGCAGCCAGGAGACCACGATTCCTAAGAAGATGAAGAGGCTGACGATGAAGATCGCCGCACCCTGATTGCCGAGTCCGTAGTAGCGGCCGCCGACGATCGGATTGTAGCCGAGCAGCGAGTTCGACTGCAGATGGGAGCCGGTGGCCAGATCGGCGGCGAGGACGACCACGTTCGCCCCGGCCAGGGCGCCGACTCGCCCTCGCCAGGTCCTACCCCATGGCGGGATGAAGGCGAGGACGAACAGAGCGGCGGCGGTGCCGATGACCGAGAGGAACAGACCGAGTCCGGGCTCGTCCATTCGCGACCAGGGGACGAGACCGGCGAGGAACGCTCCCATCGGCAGGGCCGCGACGGCCAAGGACACCAGGCCGAGGAATCGGTGGACGTATGGAGCCCGGGTGGCGCCGCCTCGGCGACCGAGGATAGAGCGGTTGAGCAGAATCGCGCTCGCGATGAAGAGGACGTAGAAGATGACGTCGAGGGTGATGGAGAACGTCGAGAGGTTCTGATGGATCGTCGTCGCTTTCTGCGCCTCGGCGACGAGATCGTCGATGCGCTGCTGCGGGTGATCATCGGTGGGGGCGGAGTCGAACCCGACGGCGCGCGGGGAATCGACGTCGAGGACATCGAGGATGCCCGGTGCCAGATCGGTGATCTGCAACAGCCCCGGGGTGCGGGTCGTCGCCGAGGACAGGGACCCGGGTTCGAATCCGGGACCTGCGGCGATGAACGCCCGCAGCTGCGGCAGACCGGAACTGTCACCGAGGCCCGCAACGATGATCGTCGGATCGGCGGCCCCGTCCTTCGCGTTCTCCCGCACCTCCTTCAGACGCACACCGAGGCGGCGGTCGGCTTCGGCGACGCGGGTCTCGCGGTCGAAATTCGGGGGAACGGTATAGGAGTAGTTCGGGATCGGATCGTACAGCCAGGAGCGGATTCCGATGGCGCCGAGGTCGACGACGCCGAGGCGGCAGCCCGTGGCGGTCGCATCTTCCGTGAAGTTCGACACCACCCCGTCTTCGTTCGCGGCGGCATAGGCCGCGCCGGGACCTTCGGCCGCAACGCAGGGTTCGAGCAGGGAATCCGCATCGGCTGCGTCGGTGCCGGCGGGGTAGTCCTCGCCGGATTCGGCGATGGTGCGTGCGAGCATCCCATAGTCGACGGAGTACCCGGAGCCGATGTTGGGTTCCTTGACCGCGTCGAAGTCCTCGATCTGAGCCGTAGTCGTTCGGGCAGCGGAATCGCCGTCATGAGCTTCGTCACTCTTCGCCGCCTCTTTCGCCGAGGCGGCCTCGGAGTCTGCGGAATCGTGGTCGACGTTCGTGGTGGGGGCGATCATCGTCGGGCAGCGGGCCGGGTCATCGGGGTCGGCATCCTCGGCGACGGGGGAGGGCCCGGCCTGCGCACGCGCGCCCGCACCGAAGGACAGCCAACCGGAGGCAGGGCAGGTGGCCGAGCCGATCGTGCGCACGTTGAGGTTCGCGGCCGCGCCTTCGGAGAGCAGTCGGTAGAGGTTCGGAGTGCGCTCGCGATCGATATCATTGATGGTCAGGCCCGGAATGCCGAAGACGACCGTCTGACCGTCCGGGGCTCGTGTCTCGTCCGCCGAGGCGCTCGTGCCGATCGCTGTGCCGGTCGCGGAGTCCTCCGAGGACGATCCCGTCGTTGATTCCCGCGCCGAGGCGGGGCCGAGTCCGAGGCCTGCCATCAGGAGCCCGACCAGGAGACCCAGCATCAGGATTCTCAATGCGGGAAGTCGGAAGGGCAGGCTGGAGTGAGTCGGCACAGATCAATACTATCGGCTCAGGTTTCAGCTGGTCCTGAGACCGCTCTGGGCGTTTGCTCCCTGGGCCCGGGGCCATGTATATTTGATTGTCGTTGTGTGTGCTTGTCGCACTCCCTTACATAGCCTCATGCGTTGCAGGCCCGTAGGTGAGGGGAATGCGTCGATAGGTTCACCCGATTGAAGACAACCAGCGCTTGAGACCTATTGGACTCACGACCCGATGAGGATCCGGCGCTGTACTGAACAAGATACGAAAAGAAGGCTACTTTTGCGTACGTACACAGCTAAGCCCGGTGACATTGAGCACCAGTGGCACGTCATTGACGCCACTGACCAGGTGCTCGGTCGCCTTGCTTCGCAGGTTGCACGCCTCCTGCGCGGCAAGCACAAGACCACGTTCACTCCGAACACGGACACCGGTGACTTCGTCATCATCATCAACGCCGACAAGGTCGCGCTGACAGGTGCGAAGCTCGAGAAGAAGCGCGCTTACCGCCACTCCGGATACCCCGGTGGCCTCAAGAGCGTGAACTATGCCGAGCTCCTCGCCACCCACCCCGAGCGTGCAGTCGAGAAGGCTGTCGCCGGTATGGTCCCGAAGACTCGTCTCGGACGTGCCCAGATGCAGAAGCTGAAGGTCTATGCAGGTGCCGAGCACCCGCACGCCGCTCAGAATCCGCAGCCGTACGAACTCAGCCAGGTCGCGCAGTAAGCGCCTGAGCTCTAGATATCCCGAGGAGAACCGTGGCTGATACCACCAACGCGACAGAAACTGTCGAAGAAGAGATCACCGAATACACTTCCGAGACTCCCGCATCCGCTGGCCTGGGCGAAAGCACTGCCGGCGGACGTGGACAGTCCCTGACCGCTCCTGGCAACGGAGTCGGCCGCCGCAAGCAGGCAATTGCTCGCGTGCGCCTCGTTCCCGGCACCGGTGAGTGGACCATCAACGGACGTACTCTCGAAGAGTACTTCCCGAATAAGCTGCACCAGCAGCTCGTCAACGAGCCCTTCACCCTGCTGGACCTGGGCGGACGTTTCGACGTCATCGTCCGGATCTCCGGCGGTGGACCCTCCGGCCAGGCCGGCGCCGTCCGCCTGGGCGTGGCTCGTTCGCTCAACCAGATCGATGCGGAGTCCAACCGCGCCGAGCTGAAGAAGGCCGGATACCTCAGCCGCGACGCTCGCGTTCCTGAGCGCAAGAAGGCCGGTCTCAAGAAGGCCCGTAAGGCACCTCAGTTCTCGAAGCGCTGATCTCGCTGGCGAACCGATTGCGGCTGGTCTGCCACTGAGTCGCGGTCATCGACAGTTCAGCTTCATGAACATGAGAATGCGGTCCCGAACCAGGTTCGGGGCCGCATTTCTCATATCCGGACTCATTTCACACGGTCACTGACGTGGCCCCCAGCAGGGCCGGCCGCCTCGGCGAGGATGCCGAGGCGCTTCCGACGGATCGACTAAGATCGACTCCGACATTGACGAAAGGATTCCCAACATGTCACGACTCTTCGGCACCGACGGAGTGCGCGGACTGGCCAATCGCGACATCTCGGCCAAACTCGCGCTCCAGCTCTCGGTCGCAGGTTCACGCGTGCTCAGCCGCGGCTGGACGGGCGAGAAGCGCCCCTTCGCCGTGGTCGGACGTGATACCCGTGTGTCCGGCGAATTCCTCTCCGCCGCACTGAGCGCCGGCATCGCCTCGACCGGAGTCGACGTCCTCGACGCGGGAATGCTGCCTACCCCGGGCATCGCTCAGGTCGTCAAGGACACGGGTGCCGCCTTCGGCGTCGTCATCTCCGCCTCCCACAACCCCATGCCCGACAACGGGATCAAGTTCTTCGCCGCTGGCGGAACGAAGCTCGACGACGCGGTCGAAGACGAGATCCTCGCGATCTTCGACCAGGACTGGGATCGTCCGACCGGATCGGCAGTCGGTCGCATCTCCCGCTACCCGGCCGCCGCCGACGAATACACCGAACACCTCGTGCGCTGCGTCGACGCTGACAACGTGCGTCCGCTGTCCGGGCTCAAGGTCGTCGTCGACTGCGCTCACGGTGCCGCTTCCATCGTCGGACCCGCCGCACTGCGCCAGGCCGGTGCGGAAGTCATCGTCTCCGCCGCCGAACCCGACGGCTTCAACATCAACGATGGTGTGGGCTCGACCCACCTCGAACCGCTGCAGCGCCTCGTCGTCGAGACCCAGTCCGACCTGGGCGTGGCCTTCGACGGCGACGCCGACCGCTGCCTGGCCGTGGACTCCCTGGGCCGCGTCGTCAACGGCGACCAGGTCATGGGCATCCTGGCGATCGGGCTCAAGGAGCTCGGTGAGCTGCGCGGGAACACCTTGGTCACCACAGTCATGTCGAACCTGGGGCTGACGCAGGCGATGGGCAAGTACGGAATCAAGACCGTGCAGACCGCCGTCGGCGACCGCTATGTGCTCGAGCGGATGATCGCGGACGGGTACTCCCTCGGCGGGGAGCAGTCCGGACACGTGCTCATGCTCGACCACGGCACCACCGGCGACGGTGTGCAGACTGCCCTGCACCTGATGAAGCGCATGGCCGACGCCAAGCGCACCCTGGCTGACCTCGCCGCAGAGATCCCGCAGCTGCCGCAGGCGCTCGTCAACGTCAAGGGCGTGGACAAGAACAACGTCGATCATCCGCTGGTCGCCGCCGAGGTGGCCGCGGTCGAGGCCGAGCTCGCCGACACCGGTCGCGTGCTGCTGCGTGCCTCGGGCACCGAGCCGCTGATCCGCGTCATGGTCGAAGCCTCCACCGAGGATGCCGCCACCGCCCAAGCCGAGCGCCTGGCCGCGTCGGTCAAGGAGCACCTCGCGCTGTAACGCCTCTTTCGGCTTCTGCCTGCGTCAGTCAATGCGTAACGCGAAAAAGTCGTCACTAGCGACGACTTTTTCGCGTTTCGCGTTGACTGAGCCTGTGGAACTGAGTCGGCCGTTATCCACAGGCCAGGAAATGACCGTTGTGGTGGGTCGCGCCGCTCCGGAATGCTTGTGGGATGTTCGCGTGTCTGTCTTCCGCCGAGCTCAGTGCAGCCGGATTGAGTTCCCACCAGTTGCGAATTGCTGAGCGCTGCTGTCTGAGAAGAGTCCGACGGGGCGTCTACGTTGTGACGTCGGTCTGCGATGAACCGACACATCGATTCATCGCCGATATCGGTGCAGCAGCGGGGACGACACTGCCGTGCGAGTCGGCAGGGGCTATGAAGCGCAATGAGGATCTGCACATCCTCGTACGATCCTATGTCGATGATTGTCCCGATGGAGCGGCGTTCTCTCACCGCAGCGCCCTGATCATTCACGGCTTGCCGATCCCGTATTTCGACAACGGTGCACCTCTCTGCGTGGAGTTCGTCCATCCGGAGTTCGGAGTGCGCCGTTCATCCGCCCACATCAGGAAGAGGCCGCTCGATGGAAACACCGAAGTCGTCAACGACTTTCGAGTCACCACTTTGCCTCAGACACTCTTGGACGTCGCCCGTGACTACCCACTGGCGTTCTCCGTCGCAGCAGTGGACGAAGCGCTTCGGAGAAAGCTCATTTCGATTCGAGAATTCGCGGATTACTGTGCCCACAATCCGGTGAGAACGCGGCAGGGGCGCGTTGATGCAGTCATCGCGAATGCTGACGCGCGACGGGAATCCGTGGCCGAATCGATCGCTGCAGTCCGATTCGTCGAATACTCGATTGCGGGTTTCGAGCCGCAAGTGGTCGTTCGAGATGAGAAAGGGGACTTCGTCGCGCGGACCGACTTTGCCAATCCCAAAGCGCACGTCGTGGCTGAATTCGACGGGGCTGGGAAGTACTACCTCGACGGTGCCGACCCGAAACGCGCCTTCGAGCTTGAACGCCGCAGGGAGTATTCCCTGCGCAATCTTGGCTTTCAAGTCTTCAGGATCACTTGGAAGGACCTTTTCCGAGGCGACCTCTTTCTGCGGATCAAAGACACCGTCAAACGACGCAGCCGATGAACGGTCTCAAGCGGGAATCCTGCGGACCTCCGTGGGGTGGTGACGTGCCTGCAGGAAGAGATGTGGGGTAGGGAAGTGATGGCGCGCAGTCCGTCGATGCGCACCGGGCATCCGTCGGGCAACGCGAAACTCGGAAAAGTCGTCACTAGCGACGACTTTTCCGAGTTTCGCGTTGACTGAGCGACGGATCAGGCAAAAGTTGCCTCCGGAAGACCTGCAGCGGCCCGTCGGCATCACGCATTCGCTGCTGAGGGCTCAGGGCGTCAGTTAGGGGCTCAGATGTCGGTGAGCGCGCAGACGTAAGTGAGATGTAAGCGTCGGTTGGGAGCATCGAGGCATCCGACGGCGGATCAGAGTCGACTGTCGTCGGATGAGAACCTCATCTCTTCCAACGATCGGAGATCTATGACTCTGCAATCCCAACCGGTCCTCACCGACGCCGGGCGTGAGGAATCCGTCAGTTCTGCGGCCCGTCTTGCGGCAATGGTCGGTTCGACAGTGATCCACCTGCCGGGCGACCCGGGCTATGACGAGGCGCGGACGCTGTGGAACACTGCGGTCGATCTGCATCCAGTTGCCGTTGCCCAACCGACCACCGCCGCCGAGGTGTCGGCCGTCGTCACGGCTTCCAGCCAGCTCGGCTTCCAAGTCGCACCGGTAAGCACCGGTCACAACGCCGGCCCGCTCATCCAGCACGACCTCGCTTCGACTGTCCTGGTCAAACTCTCCGCCATGGACGGGGTCGAGATCAGCCCGTCGACGGCCATGGCGAGAGTCCAAGGAGGTGCGCTGTGGGGCGATGTCACCGAGGCGGCCGGCCGACACGGACTGGCCTGCCTGCACGGATCGTCGCCCGACGTCGGCGTGGGCGGGTACCTGCTGGGTGGAGGAATCTTCCTCTACTCGCGCCGATTGGGCATGGCCACCAGCAGCCTCACCGCTGTGGAGATCGTCCTCGCTGACGGCGAACTCATCCGCGCCGACCACACTCAGCATCAGTCGCTGTTCTGGGCGCTGCGCGGAGGCGGCGGCAATTTCGGCATAGTCACCGCTTTCGAATTCTCGCTCTATCCGCTGGAGACGGTGCACGCGGGAATGATGGTCTGGGACATCGACGACGCCGACCGAGTGCTGCGGGCCTGGGCCGAATGGGCTCCGACCGCGCCGCATGAGATCACCACATCGATGCGCATCCTCAATCTTCCCGACATACCGGGGATACCCGAGTCCGTGGCAGGCCGCCCCGCCGTCTGCATGGACGGTGCGGTCCTGGCCGATCAGAAGAGTGCGAGACGCGTGTTAGCGCCGATGCGGGACCTGTCTCCGCGGGTCGACACCTTCGCACAGGTGCCGTCGAGTTCGATCACCCGGCTCCACATGGACCCAGAGGGGCCGACCCCGGTCACCGGAGACACCGCGCTGCTGGGACGACTGACGAGCGAGGCTGTCGATGCGTTCCTCGCCCAGGTCGGTGCCGGGACGGAGCACTCTCTGCTCTCGGCAGAACTGCGACAGCTCGGAGGCGCCCTGGCCAGGAAGCATCCCGACGGCGGAGCGCTCAGCCGGATGGATGGGAACTTCCTGCTCTTCGGCGCGGCAATCGCCGACACCCCTGAGAACGAAGCTCGGGGAAAGAAAGATGCGAACGATCTGGTCCGGGCCATGTCGCCGTGGAGCACCGGTCGTCAGTATCTCAACTTCGCTGAGGAACCGGGCGACGTCGGCGACAACTACGGCGATCGCGAGTGGCTGACGCTGACCCGGGTCAAGAGCGCATATGATCCGGAGAACGTATTCGCTGCGAACCATCCTGTGCCGCCTGCCCAGCCTTGAACGACGCACCGTCATCCTGTCCGCTGCGGACCGGGAGCGGCGTCGGGAAGTCGATGCGACGGTAGAAGGACTGCGCTTCCTGCCGGTGGCGGAGAGCGGAGGAGGAGACTCCCATCTGCTCTTCTGCCTCAGCGAGGCGCGCGGCGGCCTTTCCGGCGAACAACCAGCAGCCTGACCACTGGGCGAGTTCGAGGCCCGCGCGCGAGTGCACGATCGCAGTCTGCGGTCTGCCCCACAGAAGCTGTGCCTTCGCCATCGACGCATGGGTACTGGCCGCCAGCGGGAAGCGCATGTCCTCGTGGGCGAACCGGAGTGCGGAGCGGTACCATTCGAAGCATTCCGCATTGCCGTCATCACGAAGGGAACAGGCCACATCGAGCAGGATCGGACCCACATCGGCCTCGGCGGAGTCGTGTCGAGCAAGGTTCCAGGCCGTGAGTGCGCCGACGACTGCGTCGTGATGTCGACCGGTCCGTCGGTCGATCTGGCTGCGGGTACGCCACCACATAACTTGGCGCGCCGTGGGCCCAGTTGATTCGCCCACAGCTGCCAGCGCCTCCTCTGCCCGGTGCAGGCGCGACATATGAGTGAGGACGAGGGCACGGATGATGTGGAGCATCGCATCGGTTCCCGTCGTTCGCTGGTCGAGCCTCGACGCCTCACCGAGGAGGCGCAAGGCTCGGCGGAGGTCTCCTGTCAGTGCCATGACGGCCACCATGTCGCGGAGCAGGATCGCACACAGGTTCTCGTGTCCCAACCCGGAGTGGAGCGCTTCCAAACGCTCCAACAGCGACAGTGCTTCGCTGTGGCGCCCTTTCGCCATGAGGATATAGGCGAGTTCGCGGCGCAGAACCGATCCGCGCATCGTCGGATCCGCCTCATCCTCGGTGTCGGGAATGAGCTCACCAGCGGGATCGACGACGGCGAGGTCGGACCGGATCTCCTCCTCACGATTGCGAACGAGCGCTCGCTGAGTGTGGAGCAGGTCCGGACTCGGGTCGAGCCCCAGTTCCTCGAGGGCCCGGTGCACCTCGACGAATGCGCGGGGCAGTTCCGTGCCCTGCCCCGTGTGCTGCAGGGCCGAGAGCCTGAGGACCTGAGCATGTTCGTTCTCCGGATGCTCATGTGTCAGGCGAGTGAGCAGCCTGAGGGCAGCGCTCCCGTCGCCGAACTCCAGATGGAATTCGGCGGATCTTTCCCGAATCCGGGCATACAGAGCGCGGAGCTCGGACTGCCAGTCCGCCGTACCGGGCAGGTCGACGTCGGGAAACGGTTCCCCGCCCCATTGGGCCGCGGCTGCTTCGAGGCAGCGCAGCGTCTCGAGGTCATGGTCGGGCATATCCTCGGCGAGGGCGGTCCGGGCGCTGTGCTCGAAGCACCACACGTCGATGGAGTTCTGATTGAGATCGAGTCGGTAGCCGTTCGGAGAACTGAGCAGAACGCCGTTGCCCAGCTGCTTGCGCAGACGGTGGATCTGGACGTGCAGGCGAGTGGCGACACGTTCGGACCGTTCATCCGGCCACAGCGCTTCGACGATGAGCGACGCCGGCGTCCAGGTTCGGAGCCGGAGGACCAACAGAGACAGAAGGGCTCGCTGTGTGCGTCCCTGGACCCCACGGGCCACACCATCATGGAGAATCTCCACGCGCCCCATTACGCGCAATTCCATCCGGCCATCGTAGAGTCCCGCGAAATCAAGCGGAGTACCTCGACGAACCTCACGAAATCTCCGGCGGGTCGCGGCCACGACCGGCCAGTCGGCCCGGCGGTCGCCGCTCATGTCACGCGAAACTCAGAAAAGTCGCCGCCAGTGACGTCTTTTTCGAGTTTCGCGTTGACTGAGCGGGAGCGACCTCGTCACCTCGAGGCGAACTGGGTGGCGTAGAGCTCGGCATAGCGGCCGCCGCTGCCCACAAGCTCGTCATGGGTGCCCTTCTCGACGATGCGACCGGCCTCGACGACGAGGATCGTGTCGGCCTGCCGGATGGTCGAGAGACGGTGCGCGATGACCAGAGCCGTCCGCCCGTGCATCGCCTGAGCCAAGGCCCGCTGGATCGCGGCCTCATTCGTCGAATCCAACGCCGAGGTGGCTTCATCGAGCACGACGATCTCCGGAGACGCCAGCAGCATCCGGGCGATGGTCAGCCGCTGGCGCTCGCCGCCGGAGAGTCGGTACCCGCGCTCGCCGACGACTGTGTCCAGTCCATCGGGCAGCGCTTCGATGACTCCGGTCAGCTGCGCTCGGTCGATGGCGTCGAGCATCTGCTCCTCGGTGGCATCGGGGCTGACGAGTTGGAGGTTGGCGCGGATCGATTCGTGGAAGACGTGACCGTCCTGGGTGACAACGCCGACGGCCTCCCGCAGGTCGGCGAACGACAGATCGCGGACATCGACTCCGCCGATGGTGATCTTTCCGCCCGTGACGTCGTAGAGCCGCGGCAGCAGGGACGCGATCGTCGACTTTCCCGCACCCGAGGAGCCGACGAGGGCGACGGTGTGCCCGGCGGGAATCATGAAGCTCAGGTCATGGAGAACCTGATCGCCGCCGCGACTGTCGAGCACGGAGACGTCTTCGAGGCTGGCGAGGCTGACCTGCGAAGCACTGGGGTAGGCGAAGTCGACGTGATCGAACTGCACATCCAGTCCGCCGGCAGGCAGGGACTTCGGCTGCGAGGGCTCCTTGAAATAGGGCACGAGGTCGAGAATCTCGAACACGCGCTGGAACGACACGACCGCGCTCTGGATGTCCAGGCGTGCATTGGCAAGCATCGTCAGCGGCGTGTAGAGCCTGGTCAGCAGCAGCGCCAGGGTCACGACCTGACCGGCGTTGAGGTTGCCGAGGACTGCCTGCACACCGCCGACGCCGTAGACCAGAGCCAGTGCCAGGGCGGAGACGAGGGTCAGCGAGGAGACGAACGTCGACTGCAGCATCGCCACCTTGACCCCGATGTCGCGGACCTGACCCGCACGGTCGGCGAACTCCTCGTTCTCCTTGCGGGGGTTGCCGAAGAGCTTGATCAGCGTGGCCCCGGCCGCGGAGAACCTCTCGGTCATCCTCGTCGACATGTCGGCAGAGTTGTTCGCGGCCTCGAACTGCAGGGACGCGAGTTTTCCGCTGAGCATGCGGGTGGGGACGATGAACAGCGGCAGCAGGAGGATCGACATCACGGTCACCTGCCAGGAGATCGTGACCATGACGCCGACGGTCAGTGCCAGGGAGACGAAGTTAGACACGATTCCCGACAGCGTGTTCGAGAACGCCCGCTGCGCTCCGATGACATCCGTGTTCAGTCGGGAGACCAGGGCGCCGGTGCGCGTGCGGTTGAAGAACGCGATCGGCATCGACTGCACATGGTCGTAGACAGCTGTGCGCAGGTCGAAGATGAGTCCCTCACCGATCCGTGCGGACAGGTACCGGTTCGTGATCGAGATGGCCGCATCGGCGATGGCCAACCCGCCGATGGCCACGGCCAGCCACACCACGGTGGAGACGGGGCCGCCGCCGGTGATCGCGTTGACGACGTCGCCGGCGAGCACCGGGTTGAGCACGCCGATGGCGGCTGTGAGAACGGAGAGGACGAGGAAGACGATGAGCTTGCGCTTGTGCCTGGCCGCGTAGCCGGCGATCCTTTTGTAGATGCCAGGCTGGATGCGCGTCTCGGGAGTCTTCTTGCTCTTGACCGAGGAGTACATGAGGTGATGTGCGGACGGCACACTCATAGCGGGTCCCTTTCTGCTGTCGAAACGACCGAGCATGCACGGGGGTTCCCGTGGCGGCGCGAGGATCGCTCGCATCCGGTCGCCGCCGCAGCCGGGTGGCCTGCCGGCGGTGAGTAGGTCAGTGCACACTGTGCAACCGTCGGAGGGGTGAAACTATTTCCTCAGCACCACGCGAGTCCCCTCACAACCTCGCCGAGGCGGCCGTGCCGTCCAAGGCCCCGGGCCCCGACGACTCCGTCACAGCTTCCGCAGCTGCACCTTCCGGATCGTATGGTCGGAGGATTTGTGGAGCACGAGGTCGGCTCGGCCGCGGCTGGGCTGGACGTTCTCGCGCAGGTTCGGGAAGTTGATGGAGTCCCAGATCTCCGTGGCCAGCGTGACCGCCTCGTCATCGTCGAGCTGCGAGTACCGGTGGAAGTAGGAGTCCTCGTCCTGGAATGCACCGTGCTTGAGTTTGAGGAACCGCGAGATGTACCACTGGCGGATATCACGGGAGCGCGCGTCGACGTAGACGGAGAAGTCGAAGTAGTCGCTGATGGCCAAGCCCACGGTTCCGTCCTGACGGGGACGGGCGGGTTGGAGGACGTTGAGGCCCTCGACGATGAGCACGTCCGGGGAGCGCACGACCACCTCGGCGCCGGGAACGATGTCATAGGTGTGGTGCGAGTACACGGGGGCGCGGACCTCGGGGGCCCCGGATTTCACGGCGGAGATGAACTTGAGCAGCTTGCGCCGGTCGTAGGATTCGGGGAAACCCTTCCGCCCGTTGAGGCGGCGACGGTCGAGCTCGGCATTCGGGTAGAGGAATCCGTCGGTGGTGATGAGTTCGACGCGCGGAGTATCGGGCCAGCGGGCGAGCAGTTCGCGCAGCACACGTGCCGTCGTCGACTTGCCCACGGCCACCGATCCGGCGACGCCGATGACGAAGGGCGTGCGCTTGGCGTCCTGCGGTTCCAATCCGCGATCGTGCAGCGGAGAGAAGAATTCCCTGGTCAGGTCGTGTTTCGCCCGCCGTGCGGACACGTAGAGGTTGAGCAGCCGTGACAGGGGCAGATAGACCTGGGCCACCTCGTCGAGGTTGATCCGATCCCCGAGACCACGCAGCCGTTCGATATCGCGCTGCTTCAGCGGCAG
The DNA here is from genome assembly GCF_900105315.1 of Brevibacterium siliguriense. Lineage (NCBI taxonomy): Bacteria > Bacillati > Actinomycetota > Actinomycetes > Micrococcales > Brevibacteriaceae > Brevibacterium > Brevibacterium siliguriense. Next base: position 1,608,836 of record NZ_LT629766.1, read on the forward strand.
CGGAGTGGCCTGGGCGAGCGTACCCCACACCTCCCGATCGAACTCCCAGAACGGAGACGTCGTGTCCGGTTCGCTGCGCCGAGCGGTATTGAGGCCGGCGAGCTTGCGCGCACGGTCCAACTGAGGGTCGACATGGCTCATTCCACCATTGTGTCATGCGTCATGTTCGTCGCCGGCGCCAGGGCGGACACCGGCCCCACCCTCACCGAGGCGGCCTCAGCCTTATAGCCCTCTCCATCGCCCGCGTGCGCGTGCAGTTCGTCACGTTGACCCGATCGTGACTCGCCGAAATACCCGAGATCGGCCAACAGTGCGTAAAATCTCCCTCATGTGTGGAATCGTTGGCTATGTATCCCAGGCCCCCGTTGACAACGCCGATCACACGGCGCTCGATGTCGTGCTCGGCGGCCTGAAGAGGCTTGAGTACCGCGGTTATGACTCGGCCGGTGTCGCGCTCGTGACGCCCGAGGGGCAGCTCGCCTCGGCGAAGAAGGCCGGAAAGTTCTCCGCCCTGATCGAAGAGATCGAGGCCAACCCGCTGCCGGCGGCGCAGACGGGAATCGGCCACACCCGCTGGGCCACTCACGGAGGGCCCACCGACCTCAACGCCCACCCGCACCTGGCCGACGGCGGCAAGCTCGCGCTCATCCACAACGGAATCATCGAGAATTTCGCCCTCCTGAAGAAGGACCTCGTTGCCGAGGGCGTCGAGTTCCTCTCCGAGACTGACACCGAGGTGGCCGCCGCCCAGCTGGCGAAGAACTACAAGGCGACCGGCGACCTCACTGCCGCGATGCGCAAGACCGCCACCGAACTCGAGGGCGCGTTCACCCTGCTCGCCGTCCACGCCGATGCTCCCGGCCAGGTCGTCGCCGCCCGCCGGAACTCTCCGCTGGTCATCGGCCTCGGCGAGGGAGAGAACTTCCTCGGCTCCGACGTCGCCGCGTTCATCGACTACACCCGCACGGCCGTCGAGATCGGCCAGGACGAGGTCGTCACCATCACCCCGGAGACGGTCACGATCACGGACACCGACGGCAACCCCGTCAAGGGTGAGCAGTTCGAGGTCGACTGGGACACCGCATCGGCGGAGAAGGGCGGCTTCTCGTCCTTCATGGACAAGGAGATCCACGACCAGCCGCAGGCCGTGGCCGATACCCTGCTCGGCCGCCTCGACACCGAGGGCCGTTTGACGCTCGACGAGATGCACATCGACGAGAGCGTGCTCAAGTCCGTGGACAAGATCGTCGTCATCGCCTGCGGCACCGCCGCCTACGCCGGTCAGGTCGCGAAGTACGCGATCGAGCACTGGTGCCGCATCCCCACCGAGGTGGAGCTGGCCCACGAATTCCGCTACCGGGATCCGGTGGTCACGGAGAAGACGCTCGTCGTGGCGATCTCGCAGTCCGGGGAGACCATGGACACGATCATGGCCGTCCGCCACGCTCGTCAGCAGGGTGCGAAGGTCATCGCGATCTGCAACACCTTCGGTTCGACGATCCCGCGCGAATCCGATGCCGCGCTCTACACACACGCCGGCCCGGAGATCGCCGTGGCCTCGACGAAGGCGTTCCTGTCCCAGGTCGTCGCCTGCTATCTGCTCGGCCTCTACCTCGCTCAGCTGCGGGGCAACAAGTTCCGCGATGAGATCGGCACGATCCTCGCCGAGCTGCAGTCGATCCCTGCGAAGATCCAGCACATCCTCGACGAGACGAAGTCGCAGGTCCTCGCCCTGGCCGATCGCAACCAGGAAGTCGGTTCGGTGTTGTTCCTCGGCCGCCACGTCGGATACCCGGTGGCGATGGAGGGTGCGCTCAAGCTCAAGGAGCTCGCCTACATCCATGCCGAGGGATTCGCCGCCGGTGAGCTCAAGCACGGACCGATCGCGCTCATCGACGACGGTCAGCTCGTCATCATCGTCGTCCCCTCCAAGCGCGGCCGGGATTCGCTGCATGCGAAGGTCATCTCGAACATCCAGGAAGTCCGCGCCCGTGGTGCGAACACCGTCGTCATCGCCGAGGAGGGTGACGAAGAGGTCGACCAGTTCGCCTCCGAGGTCATCTACGTGCCCGAGACGACGACGCTGATGGCGCCGCTGCTGACGACCGTTCCGCTGCAGATCTTCGCGATGGAGCTGGCCACGGCCAAGGGCCTCGACGTCGACCAGCCGCGCAACCTCGCGAAGTCGGTCACGGTCGAGTAAGGACGCGAGCATGGCGATTCTGGGGATCGGCACGGACATCGCCGATGTGCCGCGCTTCGCTGAGCATATCGAACGGGTGCCCGAGCTGCTCGACCGTCTGCTCACCCCGGCCGAGCAGCTCAAACGCAATGGCAAACGCCGCACGGATGCGTCCCTGGCTGCGCGGTTCTCCGCGAAGGAGGCGCTGAAGAAGGCGATCGGCTTTCCCGGATGGCTGCCCTGGCAGTCCGCCGAGGTGGTCCCCGCGCGGTCCGGCGCGCCCAGCTTCCGTCTGCGCGGGCTCGTCCTCGAACATTTCCATGCCATCGGCGGGACGAACATCCACCTGTCGATCACCCACGATGCGCACCTGACGATGACGTTCGTCATCGCGGAGGGCGACGGGCCGTCGCTGAGCCCCGGCATCGAGGGAGCCGCCGAGCACTTCACCCATTCGATGTACGGGAAGGGTGCCCGCCTCGGCGAGGTGCCGTGACACTGGACGCTCCGGGGCACAGGTCGGTGGACAGGGGCGACGCCACGGCCGCGGGTCTGCGCGGTGGTAATAGACTCAGGGCATGAGTTCACTTCCCAACGACACCGCCCCGGACGCCATCGTACCCGCCGCCCCGACGATCCCGACCCTCGCCGAGGCAGCCGCCGCCCAGGTGCATCTGCCCACCGCCGATGACGCGAACGACATCGCTCCCGGACTGGTCACCCTCCGCCGGGCTCTGCACGAGAACGTCGAGGTCGGACTCGGCCTGCCGGTGACGCAGAAGCTCGTCCTCGACGCCATCGAAGGCCTCGACGTCGAGGTCACAACGGGGGAGAAGCTGTCGTCGATCGTCGTCGTTCTGCGCGGCGGTGCCCGCAAGGAGGACTCGAGCGGGGTCGTGCCGGCCGTCCTCCTGCGCGGGGACATGGACGGACTGCCCGTCACCGAGGCGACTGGATTCGACTTCGCGTCCACCTCGGGGAGGATGCACGCCTGCGGCCACGACCTGCACACGGCCGGGCTCGTCGGCGCACTCAAACTCCTCCACCGCGACCGCGACTCCCTGCCCGGCGACGTAGTGTTCATGTTCCAACCCGGCGAAGAAGGCTATGACGGAGCCGGGAAGATGATCGACGAGGGCGTCCTCGACGCCGCCGGTCCCCGTGTCAAGGCCGCGTTCGGCATCCACGTCTCCGCCGACGCCGACCTCGGTGTCGCCAGCTCCCGCCCCGGGCCGTATATGGCGGCGTTCTCGAAGATGACGATCACCGTCAACGGCAAGGGCACGCACGCCTCCCGCCCGGCCACCGGCAAGGACCCCATCCAGGTCGGCGCCATGCTCGTGGGCCAGCTGCAGGAATACGTCACCCGTCGCTTCGACATCTTCGACCCTCTCGTTGTCACCGTCGGTCAGTTCAACGGCGGCACCGCCCCCAACGTCGTCCCCGACTTCGCGACCTTGGTCGTCAGTGTGCGGACGTTCTCGGAGTCAGTGACTTCCCGTGCCGAGGCGGAGCTGCCTCAGCTCGTCCGTGACCTCGTCGACGCCCATGGTCTGTCCGCCGACGTCGAGTACGAACAGATTCTTCCCCCGACGATCAACGACGACGCCGAAGCCGAGTTCTTCCTGGCCACCTTCACCGATCTCTTCGGTGCGGAGCGGACCGTGCGCAATGCGAATCCGCTGCCCGGCTCCGAGGACTTCTCCCGCGTCCTCGATGTCGTGCCGGGAGCCTATGGTCACTTCGGAGTCGCGTGGCCTAATCTGCCGGTCGACGAACGCGAAGCCAACCATTCCCCGCGCGCTCGCCACAGCGACGATGGGCTGGCCGACCAGGCTCTGTTCCTCGCGCATCTGGCGGGGCGACGGCTGACTCAGTTGGCCGAGGGCTGATCCACCCGACTCTGGCACGTGTGCGTGAGAAGGCTTACGGTGCAATGAGGAACCCGAACGTGACGATGTGCAGGAGCAGTCGATGAGTGTGTTCGCCTACCCGAGCGAGACCATCAGGGAGGCCGAGAAACCGCTGCTCGAGGCCGGCATTCCGCTCATGGCGCGAGCGGCCCGAGCCCTGGCGAACCGCGCGGCGGCCATGGTGAAGTCCGACCACGGCCAGGTCACCGGCACCCGCATCTGCGTCCTCGCCGGGCCCGGCAACAATGCCGGAGACGCCCTCTTCGCCGCGGCGACCTTGGGCAGACGCGGTGCTGCCGTCACGGTCATCACCCTCTTCGACCGCACTCACGAGGATGGGCTGGCCGCGGCACGGGCAGCCGGTGCGCAGATCGTCACATTCACGACAGCCCTGGCCGATGGCGCTCGTGCCGACGCCTTGAGCGAACTCTCCCGCTCCGATCTCGTCCTCGACGGCATCCTCGGCACCGGCGGCCGGCGCGGACTGCCCGATCACATCGCCTCACTCATCGCCGACTGGGCCCCGCACCGCACAGGCCGTCTCATCGCCGTCGATGTTCCCTCCGACCTCGACCCGAACAACACCGGGGCAGAGAAACGCCTCCACGCCGACCTCACGGTGACCTTCGGCGGCCTCAAGACCGAACTCATCGATCCGCGCGTGGACGAGTTCATCGGCACCATCGACGTCGTCGATATCGGCCTCGGTGTCGACCCCGGCCAGGCGACCGCGGAACTGCTCGATTCCGATGACCTCGTCACCGGATTCCCGCGCCCCGATGAGACCGGGCACAAATACTCCCGCGGTGTCACCGGGGTCCTCGCCGGCTCCGAGGAATACCCGGGTGCAGGGGTGCTCACAACCACCTCGGCGGTGAATACCGGAGCCGGCATGGTCCGCTACCTCGGTTCCCCACTCGTCGCCGAATTCGTCCTCGGCCTCCACCCCGAGGTGGTCAGTGCGTCCGGACGCATCGACGCCGTCGTCCTCGGGCCGGGCGACCCCGAGCCCGAATTCGTCCACAGCCTCGCCGAGGCACTCACCGGCAATCGCACCCCGGTCGTCGTCGACGCCGGCGGCCTCGACATGATCGCCCGCACCGAATCGATGGCCGGCACGTGGCTGGCCGACCGGCCGCTCATCATCACCCCACATGCCGCGGAGCTGGCACGGCTGCTCAGCCGCCTCCTCGGCGAGATCATCACGGCAGGTCGGATCGGGGCGAACCCGATCCGGTGGGCGCTGCGGGCCGCGGAGCTGACCGGCGCGATCGTCCTGCTCAAGGGCCATCACACGGTCATCGCGGCACCCGACGGACACGTCGTCCTGCCCGCGCCGGGACCGGGCAGCCTCGCCACGGCAGGGTCCGGGGACGTGCTCGCCGGGATTCTCGGCACGCTCGCCGCGACCACCGCCGCCCACGTCCGCTACGACAGTGATGACCGGACACATCCACCGCGCGAGTGGGCTCGCCTGGCCGGACTCGGAGTGCTGCTGCACAACGAAGCCGGGCGGCGTGCGGTGACCGCGTCCGGGTTCGCCGATGCCCTCGCCGAGGTGGTCAGCGAACTCATCCACGGTGTCGACTGAAACCGCTCGATCGGCCTCAGTGGACGAGGATCTGCGTCTTCGTCGGGCCCTCCCACTTCATCGCCTTGACGAGACTGGCCTCGTACATCGACACGCACCCGGCGGTCTTCATCGACTCCGTGTTCGCATGCAGGAAGATTGCCGATCCCTTCCCAGGGGTCGGCGGTAGTCTTATCCAGTGACATCTTTCGACATCCCCGAGGCTCTCGTTCGGGCCGAGATCGACGAGGCGGCCCTGCGGGAGAACGCCGCCGTCCTCGCCGACCGCCTCTCTCCTGCCCGTCTCAAGTGCGTCGTCAAGGCCAATGCCTACGGCCACGGCATCGACCTCGTCGCTCCAGCACTGTTCTCGGCCGGGTGGCGCGAGTTCTGTGTGGCCACGATCCCCGAAGCCCTACGTCTGCGCAGCCTCCTCGGACCCGAAGCGCAGATCCTCGCCTGGCTCTACGGGCCGACCACCGATCTCGAGGAGGCGGTGCGCGCAGAAATCGAACTGGGCATTTCGACGGTCGGAGCGCTCGACCGACTCGCCGCGGCGGCTCGCCGCACCGGCGTCACGGCTCGCGCCCACCTGAAGATCGACACCGGACTCGGACGCAACGGTCTGTCCCCGGAAGCCCTCGTCCGCGCCTTCGACTGGCTGCGCCGCCACGCCGAGGACACCACCGAAATCCGCATCGTCGGAATCATGAGTCACTTCGCGGTCGCCGACGAACCCGAACGCCCCGAGACCGCAGCGCAGAGCGCGGTCTTCTCCTCCGCCCACGGGCAGCTGCGGGCCGTGCTCGACGCCGCGGACGGCCGCCTCGGCGAATCGGATGACCTGGACGTCCACATCGCGAACTCACCGGGCGCGCTCACCCTGGGGCCGTGCCCGGGCACCTCGGCGCGAGTAGGGCTCGCCCTCTACGGTCTGTCCCCGCTCGAAGACGGGGATCCGACGGTTCTCGGGCTGCGACCGGTCATGCGGCTGGTCTCCAGCGTCATCAACCTCAAGGACATTCCCGCAGGTCACGGCGCCTCCTATGGGCTGACGTTCACTGCTGCGACCGATACCCGGTTCGCGCTCGTACCCGGCGGGTACGGTGACGGCCTGCCGCGCGCGGCATCGAACCGCGCCGAGGTGGCCATCCGCGGTCGTCGCTATCCCGTCGTCGGGCGCATCGCCATGGATCAGATGATCATCGATATCGGCGCCGGCAATGATGAGGTGGCCATCGGCGACGAGGTCGTCATCTTCGGCCCCGGCGGGCCGAGCGCGGCCGAGTGGGGGACCTGGGCGAATACGATCAACTACGAGATCGTCACCCAACTCAGCGCCCGCGTCGATCGAGTCGCCCTGCCGGGAGGCGAACGATGAGGATCCATCTCGAATCCCTGGAGCAGATGCGCACGTTCGCCGCGGCCCTGGCCGACCATCTGCGCGCCGGTGACCTGCTCATCCTCACGGGCAACCTCGGCGCCGGGAAGACGACGTTCACCCAGTCGCTGGGCAAGGCTCTCGACGTGGCCGGGCGGATCACCTCGCCGACGTTCATCATCGCTCGCGAGCATCCGTCGCGATCGGGCGGCCCGGCGCTCGTCCATGTCGATGCGTACCGGTTGGCCGACGGAGAGGAACTCGAAGATCTTGACCTCGACTCCGAACTCGACGAGTCGATCACGGTCGTCGAATGGGGCGCCGGCATGGCCGAGCAGCTCAGCAGCGATCACCTCGACATCACCATCACCCCGGTGTGGGACGACGACGCTGCTGCCGCCGGGGCAATGAGCCGGTCGGCGCCGATGACGCAGACGAGGACGAGCGGCGCATCATCGACCTCACCGGTCGCGGAGCAGCCTGGGCCGAGCGGATGTCGGCGGTCGAAGCCGCCGTCTCGGCACTGCCGGGAGTGAGAGTCGACGGCCCGGCCTCCGCGGACCGTCCCGCTGAGGACTCGGCGAAAGAGGGAGACGAATCATGATCATTCTTGCCATCGATACCTCGCAGTCGGCCTCTGTGGCCCTCGTGGATACGGACACCGGTTCGGTCATCGCCGCCGCACAGGCCGATGACCAGCGTCGACACGTCGAGTTCATCGGCCCGGCGCTCGCCGAGGTGCTTGCCTCAGATGTCCGACCCGAACTCGTCGTCGTCGGCATCGGACCGGGTCCCTTCACCGGACTGCGGGTGGGCATCGCCGCCGGAATCGCCGTCGGTCAGGCCCGCGGGATCCCCGTCAGGGGACTGCTGTCCCAACACGCGATCGCCGCAGAGTTCGTGCGCCGTGCAGAAGGCTCAACAGCGCCTGCGTCAGAAGTTTCGGCCACCGCGGGGAACGAATCCGGTCGCCCCGTCCTCATCGCCTCGGACGCTCGTCGCAAAGAGGTCTATTTCAGCGTCTATGACTCCGCCGACGCCACATTGAGCGCCGGACCGTTCGTGGCGAAGCCGGCCGAGGTCGCCTCGGTCCTCGCCGCCAACGGCTTTCGGTTTGAGAACACCGAAGAGAAGCTCGGCCGCGGGTTCCTCCTCTACCCGGACATCCTCGGAACATCGAGCGCCGAGTCGATCACCGACCCTCGTGCCGAGTACCTCGCGCTGGCCGCGGCACGGGAAATCGCCGGCGGCGGAGAACTGAGCGAACCGATCCCCGAGTACCTGCGCGAACCCGACGCGAAGGCGACCCCGGTGCGTGAGAGCTCTCTGAGATGACCTCGACGACCATCGCGGAGCTTCCCTGGTGGGACCTCGCCGAGGTGGCCGACCACGATGCGGCGATCTTCGGCCCGACCGCGTGGACGCTCGGCTACTACTGGTCGGTGAAGGCGCAGAACGGCACGGTCATGCTCGCCGCCAGGACAGCCTCGGCGGGAGACCTGGCAGGGTGGATCGTCATGTCAGGGGCCGGCGCAGAAGCCGACGTGATGACGATCGCCACCACCGAGGCGGCACGCGGCAAGGGAATCGGCCGCGACCTGCTGCAGGCCGGAATCGATTGGGCGAAGGACCGCGGCTGCGAGGTCGTCCACCTCGAGGTCGATGAACGCAATGCCGCGGCGCTGGGGATGTACTCTTCCTTCGGATTCGAGGAATGGGGGAGGCGCCCGGACTACTATCCGGGTGCGGCGGGTATTCTCATGCGCCTGCGAGTCGGTGACTAGGCGACCGGAACCGTGCGCTGCTCGGTCGCCTCGGTGAGGTCGACGAGCAGAGCTCCGTTGAGCCGGAAGGCCTCCACCGTCTCGTCGATGACGATCTGCTCGTCGCCACCGGTCGCCGCCACCTGATCGAGGCGGCTGCGGTAGGCATCCTTGTACGGCTTGGTCTTGCCGAGCTCTGCGAAGTCCCACATCGTCAGCGAGGTCGCCGGCAGACCGTAGTGCCGGGACATGAGAGTGCCGATCGCCTGACCGCCGGAGAGGTCGCCGAGGTAGCGCGTGTAATGGTGGGCGATGACCTGTTCGGCCCGTTCAAGCCGCTCCAGGTGCGCGGCATAGGCGGTGGAGCCGGGCATGACAGGCAGCTCGACGCCGTCGAGCGCGGCCAGGTCGGCGGCGATGCGGTCGGCTCGGAACAGATGGGCGTCGAAGAACGGAGCGAAGACCGGATCCTCGGCTAACTCCCGCGATTTGGACTCGAGCACTCCGTAGATGACGTCGTATTGCTTGAGCAGGAGGGCGTAGGCCCGGGAATCGAGCCGTCCTTCCATGAGGTCGACCATGAACGTGGTGTGCTCGACCTCGTCGTGGATGGCGGCGGTGCTGGCCTTGAGCCGAGCGGAGAACGGTTCAGACATGATGTTTCCTTGGGGAGTGTGGCCAATCTAATGCTGCTTTGCCGCCGAGGTGGTGTGATCGGCATCATTGCGTGTCTATAGCTTAGCCTAACCTGAGTTCCGGGTGGTGGTCCTGCCCCGAAGTCGTGGAGGTCAAACGGGTAGTCTGGAGGGTATGACACGTGTGCAATTGGCAGATACCGATCTCTTCGTTCACCCTCTTCAGCTGGGCGGCAACCCCTTCGGCTGGGGCGCGGATCGGGATCAGAGCTTCGCTGTCCTCGACGCCTATGCCGAGGCCGGTGGAAACTTCATCGACACCGCCGATGCGTACTCGGCCTGGGTCGAGGGGAACTCGGGCGGAGAGTCCGAATCGATCATCGGCGAATGGATGAAGGCTCGCGGTAACCGCGATGACATGGTCATCGCCACCAAGGTCGGCATGCACCCGAAAGGTCGGGGCCTCGATCCGGCAAACATCCGCAACTGCGTCGACGACTCGCTGCGCCGACTCGGCACCGACCACATCGACGTCTACTACGCGCATAGAGACGATGATGACGTCGACCAGGTCGCGGTCGCCGAGACCTTCGACGCGCTCGTCCGCTCCGGCAAGGTCAGCTACCTCGGAGCATCGAACTTCAGTCTCGAACGACTGCAGAAGGCACGGAAGATCTCGACGAAGTTCTCCCTGGCCTGCTACCGGGTCGTCCAGGACCGGTTCAACCTCGTCTCGCGCGCCGCAGTCGATCCGCAGAAGCAGGCGTACCTGCGATCTGAGGGGATGGCCGAACTGCCCTTCCACTCACTGGCCTCCGGGTTCCTCACCGGCAAGCACACCGGCGGCGACGCCACCGGAAGCGTGCGCGGTGACCGTGTGGCCGATTTCGTCGACGACCAGAAAGCCCTCGGCGCCCTGGAGGTCCTCCACGACGTCGCCGCCGACCACGAGGCGTCGATGACGGCCACGGCCATCGCCTGGCAGCTCGCCCACGACTTCATCCCCTCGACCATCGCCTCGGCGCGGGTGCCCGAACAGCTCACCGAGCTTCTCGCCGGCACGGAGATGCAGCTGAGCCCCGAAGAGAAGACCGCCCTCGACGGAGCCTGGGTGGAAGCATGAGCGAAACCAGCCCCCGCCTGGTCACCTGGGAGAACGGAACCGACCTCGTCATAGAGCTGTCCCTGGGGAGTGACGTCGAAACGGTGTGGAGCGCACTGAACGATTCGGACAGGGCGCGGACATGGTTCGCGCCGTTCCGCCTCGGCGAAGAATCGGCGGATGCGGGGGATGAACCCGACGTACCTGCGTCCCGTCCGATCACCTTCGAACTCGAGGACGCCGATCTGGACGGTGAGGTGCTCAGCTGCGAGGAGTACGACCACGTGCTGCTCGAGCTCGAGACCTTCGGAGTGCTGGGGATCCGGCTGCTGCCGTTCGAAGGAGAGTCGGGTGATGAGACCTTGCTCGTGTTCACCCACACCGCCCCCGACGTCGAATCTGCTCGCACCCAGGCCGCCGACTTCGGGCCCATGTGGGACACCCACCTGCGCCTGTTCGCCCGGGCCCTCGGCCTCGACATCGCCGAGGCGACCGAATCCGAACTCGACGCGGTCTACTCCGACCTTGCCCTCGAGATTGCGGATTCCGGGGACGGCGCTGCCTCGGCTGACGGGACCGAATCATGAGCGAACCTCTCGTCCTCGGCATCGAATCCTCATGCGACGAGACCGGGGTGGGCATCGTCCGCGGGCGCACGCTGCTGACGAACACCGTGTCATCGTCGATGGACGAACATGTCCGCTTCGGCGGGGTCGTGCCGGAAGTCGCCTCCCGCGCCCATGTGCAGGCCATCGGCCCGGCCATCGCCTCGGCGTGTGAGACCGCCGAGGTGGAGCTGGCCGATATCGACGCCATTGCCGTCACCGCCGGTCCGGGGCTCTCCGGCGCACTCATGGTCGGGGTCGGTGCGGCCAAGGGGCTTGCCGCGGCCCTGAACAGGCCACTCTACGGAGTGAATCATCTGGCCGCGCATGTGGCCGTCGACCTCGTCGCCGAGGACATCGACGGGCTGACGACGCCGACCATCGCCCTGCTCGTCTCGGGTGGACACACTGAGATCCTGCGCATCGGCGACGTTGTCGACGACATCGAGCTCCTCGGCGCCACCATCGACGATGCCGCAGGTGAGGCCTTCGACAAGACCGCGCGGCTGCTGGGACTCAACTATCCTGGAGGCCCGAACATCTCGAAGGCGGCTCTCGGCCTGCTCGACGGCACCGGAGTTCCCGGCGACCGGAATGCCGTGAAATTCCCACGCGGACTCGCGAAGAAGCAGGACCTCCGTGACCCCGAGCGCCGGTATAACTTCTCGTTCTCCGGGCTGAAGACCGCGGCCCTGCGCGAGGTGACGAAGGCGGAGACTCTGGGCGCGGACCTGCGGGTGGCCGATATCGCTGCCGGGTTCGAAGATGCCGTCGTCGACGTCCTCGTGGCCAAGACTCTGCTCGCGGCATCCGACACGGGCATCAACCATGTCGTCCTCGGCGGGGGAGTGGCCGCGAATACGCACCTGCGTGAAGTGCTCGCTGCTCGCTGCACCGAGGCGGGCGTGACTCTGCGGGTGCCGCCGCTGAAACTGTGTACGGACAACGGTGCCATGGTCGCAGCTCTCGGCGCGGAGCTCGTCTCCCGCGGAATCGGGCCGAGCGACCTGTCCTTCGCCGCCGTCTCCTCATTGGACGTCGATCATGTCCTCGTCTGAGAACGGCTCGAACAGTGCCGCCGAGCGGAACGCGCAGGCGGCGAAGTCCATGCGTCTGCCTGACGGTCGGCCGCCTCGGCGATCGGGTGATGGCTGGACGTACGGGTCCGATGGGAAGAAGCACTGGGGTCTCAACGGGGCTGCGGGGCTCATGCTCGTCGATCCCGATCGCGGTGTGCTCATGCAGCACCGGGCACTGTGGTCGGTCGAGGGTGGAACCTGGGGCTTCCCCGGCGGGGCCCGGGACATGGGCGAGTCGGCCGTCGACGCCGCGGTCCGGGAGTCCTGGGAAGAGGCCGGGGTGCCGGACCAGGACGGGTCTGGCATCAAGATCCTCGAGACGCATGTCCTCGACCTCGATACCTGGAGCTACACAACAGTGATCGCGAAGACCCTGCGCCGTTTCGACGCCGTCATCAACGACCCCGAGAGCATCCAACTGTCGTGGGTGCCACTCGATGAGCTCGACGACTACGAACTCCATCCGGGAGTCGCCTCGGCACTGCCGACGCTGTTGGAGCTGCTGCGCCCCCACCTGTGAGCCGGGCGGGGAATCGGTCCCAGCCGGAGTGGTCCGGCGGCCCAGCAGTGATTCGACACTCAGCTCGATTCTCGACGTACAGCTGGTTCAGCTGTACGAGCTGCGCAGGTCGCCGATGAGGGAGCGGGTCACTTCGGTGAGCGACCCCGTCTGGGCCAACACTCGTTTCAGGCGCTGGTAGGGAACCCCGCGGTCGATGATCGAGGTGATCGAGCGCAGTTCCTCGACGCAGCCGAGGCGCTCGGCCACGGGCATCAGGCGTTCGATCTCGTCGGCGAGGCATTCGGTGACGAGACGTTCGTCGGCTGCGGCGTTCTCGATGATGATCGCATCCATGCCGTAGCGGGCGGCACGCCATTTGTTCTCGTTGTGGAACCAATCGGGCATCGTCGGCAGGGTCTCACCGGCGTCGAGGCGGGCCGACATGTCGTCGACGAGACACTGGATGAACGCGGTGACAGCGAGGATCTCCTCGAGCGTCGGCAGCCCGTCGCAGACGCGGACCTCGACGGTGCCCCAGTGCGGGGCGGGCCGGATGTCCCAGCGGATCTCATTGATGGTGTCGATGATTCCGGTGGTGAGCATATCGTCGACATACTTCTCGTAGTCCGCCCACTCATCGAATTGGAACGGCAGCCCCGCCGTCGGCAGCTGCTGGAACATCATCGCCCGGTTCGAAGCGTAGCCGGTGTCCGTGCCGCCCCAGAACGGAGACGATGCGCTCAATGCCTGCAGATGCGGGACATAGGCGAGGAGCGCGTTGACGATCGGCAGCACCTTGTCGCGCGAGTCGATGCCGACGTGTACGTGGACACCGAAGATGAGCATATTCCGACCCCACCACTGGGTGCGATCGACGAGCTCGAGGTAGCGGTCCTTCGCCCGGACTTCCTGCGACTGCCATTGCGCGAACGGGTGGGTGCCCGCCGACATCAGCTCGACGCCGCGGTGCTCGGTCAGCTTCCGCAGCGCCCCGATCGAGGTGGCCAGATCCTCGGCGACGGTGAAGACCTGCTCGTGGACATCGGTGACGAGCTCGATGGTGTTCGTCAGCATCTCGCCGACGATCTTCTTCTCGAACGCGGGTGCATGCTCGGCCACATCTGCCAACAGAGTCTCGGCGGCCGGGGTCAGGTCCAGGCTGCGGGAATCCAGCAGAGCCAGTTCCCACTCGACACCGAGGGTGGAGCGGGGAGAGCGTGCGAAATCGACCATGATCCGATCATAGACGCGCGCGCTCGTTTCCCCTGACTTCGCAGCGATATTCGGGCCGTGTGATGCCCCGCATTCCCTCGCCGAGGCGGCCCCACCGGTCACGCGGCCCGGCGCGCGGCCTCGGCCAATCGGCTGCCGGAATCGGTGTCGAAGAGGTGCAGGCGCGCGACATCGGGAACGACGCGCACGGTGTCTCCGCGGCGGATCGTCGACCGACCTGCGACACGCGCCACGACCGTCTTCGCACCGGAGGCAAGGGCCGCCCGACCATGGACATAGGCATCGGCGCCGAGCTCCTCGACGAGATCGACGGTGACCTCGAGACCCTCAGCCTCGGTGACCTGCAGATCCTCCGGACGGATGCCGACGGTGACCGTGTCACCCGTGACCTGATCACGCTGTTCCGTCGTCAGGGACAGTTCGACATCGCCGAGGCGCAGCGACGTTCCCTCGACCGGCACGTCGACGAGGTTCATCGCTGGCGAGCCCATGAAGCCCGCGACGAAGAGGTTGGCCGGACGATCATAGAGATTGGCCGGAGTGTCCACCTGCTGCAGCCGTCCATCGGCGAGGACGGCAACCCGGTCGCCCATCGTCATCGCCTCCACCTGATCGTGGGTGACGTAGACGGTGGTGACGCCGAGGCGGCGGGTCAGCGAGGCGATCTGCGCGCGAGTCTGCACACGCAGCTTCGCGTCGAGGTTCGACAGCGGCTCGTCCATGAGGAAGACCTGCGGGGACCGGACGATGGCTCGCCCCATCGCCACGCGCTGCCGCTGCCCACCGGAGAGAGCCTTCGGCTTGCGGTCGAGGTATGCCTCCAGATCGAGCAGGCGGGCGGCCTCCTCGACGCGCTGATTGCGTTCCTGCGTCGAAACGCCGGCGATCTTGAGCGCAAAAGCCATGTTCTCGCGCACGCTCATATGCGGGTAGAGCGCATAGTTCTGGAACACCATCGCAATATCGCGTTCCCTGGGGGAGAGGTCCGTGACATCGTGGTCGCCGATGCGGATGTGCCCGGAATCGACGGGTTCGAGTCCGGCGAGCATGCGCAGGGTCGTCGACTTCCCGCAGCCTGAAGGGCCGACGAGGACAAGGAATTCCCCATCGGCGATGTCGAGGCTGACCTCGTCGACGGAGGGCTTCAGTGCTTCAGGATACTGACGCAGTGCTTTGTCGAAGGTGACTGTGGCCATGAGTTCTCAACCTTTCACGGATGCGTTCGCACCCGAAGATCCACGGTGATCGGACAGTGATTGATTCGATGATGCTCGATCGGCCGGTTCCTGATGGAACGACGAGCGTGCGGATGAAAAGTGATCGGTCGGGGCGAGGCTCGTCGTCTGTTGTGCAGCCGTCTGCTCAGCAGAGGACCGATACTGCTGACGCACCCGCGAGGGTCGCGGATGCAGAGTGGCGACGAGCTCGACACTCCAGTCCGGCAGAGTCCCCGACAGAGTCCACGCCGCCTGCCGGGCCGCCCCGATGGCAACGTATTCGGCCTGTTCGGGAACGTCGATGGGCACGGTGAAGATATCGCGGGCGACCTCGCGGACGGCAGGATTGCGTGCCGCCCCGCCGATGAGCAGCAGCCGTCCGGCCTCCAAGCCCTGCGCCTGCACCGCGTCGAGGCCGTCCGCCAGACCGCACAGCATGCCTTCGACGAAGGCTCGGGCGACGTTCTCCGCCGAGGAGTTGCTCAGGGTCATTCCCTCGAGGCGGGCCGTGGCATCGGGCAGATTCGGGGTGCGTTCGCCTTCGAAGTACGGCACGAGCGTGAGCCCGTCCGCTCCCGGCTGTGACGCCAGTGCCAGGGCCGCGAGTTCGTCGTGGCTGACACGCAGCAGCTTCGCGGCCGAATCGAGGACCCGGGCCGCATTGAGCGTGGCGACCAACGGCAGGCGCCCGCCATCGGCCGAGGCGAATCCGGCGACCGCCCCGGTCGAATCGGCGATGGTCAGATCGGTGGTGCCGAATACCGTACCGGAGGTGCCGATCGAGATGACGAGATCCCCCGAGGCGACACCGAGCCCCAGCGCCGCGGCCGCATTGTCCCCGGCCCCGGGACCCACGACGATTCCGTCCGGGCTGTGCCCGGCCGCCTCGTTGGGGCTAAGGACGCGGGGAAGGACGATCGCCGAGGCGGCTTCCCCCTCCACCTCTGCGTCCGTATCCGCGGCGCACGGCAGACCCACGGCCTCACGGGCAGGCTTATCGAAGGCGGTGAGGAAGAGATCGAGATCGTAGCGGGAGGCGGAAGGGTCGAAGTAGGCGGTGCCGCTGGCATCGGATGCGTCGGTGACCAGTGCGTCGAGCACGGGGCCACGAGCGGAGACGTCGGCGGGTCCGTATCCGAGGAAGCGCCAGCTCAGCCAGTCATGCGGCAAGGCGACGGCGGCGACCCGGGCGGCATTGTCCGATTCGGCAACCCGGAGCCACCGCAGCTTGGCGGCGGTGAAGGAGGCGACGGGCAGGACCCCGGTGCGTGCGACATAGTCGGCGGCTCCGACTTCGGCGATGAGGTCTCTGGCCGCGGCCTTGCTGCGCAGATCGTTCCACAGCAGGGCATCGCGGATGACCCTGCCCTCGGTATCGAGGGCGACGAGCCCGTGCTGCTGACCGCTGATGCTCAATCCCGCGACATCGTCGAGTCCGCCGGCGGCCGCGATTGCCTCCTGCAGAGCGGTCCACCACGCCTCGGGGTCGACCTCGGTGCCGGGAGGGTGCGGGGCCGAACCGGTGCGGATGATGTCACCGGAGCCCGGATCGGCGATGACGACCTTGCAGCTCTGGGTCGAGGAGTCGACACCGGCGACGAACCTGCGATTCGCACTCATCGGAACTCCTCTTCAGCTGGGGCCGCTCCGGGGCCGGGCGCCTCGGCGAGGATCTCATCGGCGAGTGCCCGGTCGATGATCGCGATATCGAGGATCCCGGCGGCGCAGGCGGCACGGACTGCGCGGGCGCGTTCGGCACCGCGGGCGACTCCGACGGTGGTCGTGGCGCGGCGGAGCTGATCGAGGGTGACGGCGATGACGCGGTCGTCGATCGTGGTGACATCGGCTCCGTCGGCGGCTAACAGACGGCCGGACACCTCGGCGATGGCACCGTCGTCGATGCCCGCCTGACGCTGGGCGGGGGAGCACTTCTCCCACACCGAGGACAGGCCTTCGGCCCAGGAGGCCACTGAGACCACTGCGAGGTCGAGGTCATCGGCGGCGGCCAGAGTCCCGGAGATCTCGGGCAGTGCCCGCAGGTCATCGGCGGTCCCGGCCTCGGTCACGAGCAGCGGGGCGGGCAAGCGAATCATGCTCACGGCCGGATCCTGACCCAGCCGGGTGAAGATCTCCGAGCTGGGACGGTGAGATTCCAGGCGCAGCGCCCCGGCGAGCTGGACGATCGTGCACCGGGGCAGGGCCGGGGTGAACGCTGCTGCGGAATCCAAGGTGCGCGACCATGACAGGCCGATGCGCATCCCCGCATGGGCGTGGCGGCTGACCAGCGACAGCGCCGCCCGACCCATCTGCTGGGAGGCCA
Source organism: Brevibacterium siliguriense (assembly GCF_900105315.1). Taxonomy (NCBI): domain Bacteria; kingdom Bacillati; phylum Actinomycetota; class Actinomycetes; order Micrococcales; family Brevibacteriaceae; genus Brevibacterium; species Brevibacterium siliguriense. The sequence goes on from NZ_LT629766.1 coordinate 1,626,338, forward strand.
GGGTGTCATCGGGGATGTCGACGATGATGACCGAATCCAGGCCGAGCGTTTCGGCGACCTGCTCGGCCAGACCGTCGGCTTCACCGGCATCGGCTTCGATGGTGATGGTCACGACTCCGGTGTCGACGGCCTCCTGGAGGAGGCGGGCGACCTGGAACCGGCTGAGTCCGTTGGCCTTGCCGATCTCGACCTTCGAGCGACCCGCGAGATAGTGATCACGTGCCAGCTGCGCGAGGAAGCGGCGGTGGCGGGCGGTGGGCACCGTGGACATGGTCCTCCCTTCGGCGTCGACGACTGTGTATTCGCTCATATGTGAAGTGTTGCACATCTGATTGGTTCGTGACACAGTATTGCACATATGAGCATGGATGCTCATATGATTTTCTCGCAGCGAACCGATGGCGGGCTGCAATCCCGCAAGGACGAGGGAAGGCACAACGATGAAACACCTGATCACAGGCCGGAGAGTCACATGGGCGGCCATCGGCATGGTCGGAGCGCTGGCTTTGTCCGGCTGCGGCGGCGCCGGCGGCAGCTCGGCCGGAGGTGGCGGCGATGAGGTCAACGTACTCATGGTCAACAACCCGCAGATGCAGGACCTGCAGAAGCTCACGGCCGACCACTTCACCAAAGACACCGGCATCAAGGTCAACTACACCGTGCTGCCCGAGAACGAGGTCCGGGCCAAGATCGGCCAGGAGTTCGCCGCCCAGGCCGGCAACTACGACGTCGCCTCGATGTCGAACTACGAGATCCCGACTTACGCGAAGAACAAATGGCTCACGCCCATGGACGAAGGCGTTGTCGATGCTGAAGGCTTCGACCAGGACGACATCCTCGCCCCCATGGCCGAATCGATGACGGTCGACGACAAGGTCTACGGTGAGCCGTTCTACGGTGAGGGTTCGTTCCTCATGTACCGCACGGACATCTTCGAGAAGGCCGGGGTGGAGATGCCGGAGAAGCCCACCTGGGACGAAGTTTCGAAGCTCGCGGCGAAGGTCGACGGCGCGGAGCAGGGCACGAAGGGCATCTGCCTGCGCGGACTTCCCGGTTGGGGTGAGATGTTCGCTCCGCTGACGACCGTGGTCAACACCTTCGGTGGCACGTGGTTCGACGAGGACTGGAACGCCCAGGTCGACTCGAAGGAATTCAAGGAAGCGACGAACTTCTACGTCGATCTCATCAGGGACCACGGAGAATCCGGTGCTCCGCAGGCCGGCTACACCGAATGCCTGACGAACCTGCAGCAGGGCAAGGTCGCCATGTGGTACGACTCGACGGCCGCCACCGGCACCCTCGAAGCTGATGACTCTCCCGTCAAGGGCAAGATCGGCTACGTCGCAGCACCGGTGAAGGAGACGGAATCGAGCTCCTGGCTCTACACCTGGGCATGGGGCATCCAGGCCGCAGGCAAGAACCAGGATGCGGCGAAGCAGTTCGTCGCCTGGGCCTCGTCGAAAGACTATGAGGAGACCGTGGCTGAGGAACTCGGCTGGCAGCATGTGCCCGCCGGCAAGCGGACCTCGACCTATGAGAACCCCGAATACCAGAAGGCCGCCCAGCCCTTCTATCAGCAGACCGAAGACGCCATCAACTCGGCCGATCCGGTCAGCCCCGGAGTCCAACCGCGGCCGACTTTGGGAGTCCAGTTCGTGACGATCCCCGAATTCGCCGACCTCGCCACGGGCATCTCCGAAGATGTCAGCTCCGCCATCGCCGGACGCTCTTCCGCCGACGCTGCCCTGGAGAAGGGACAGAAGGCCGCGCAGAAGGTCGGAGACAAGTACAAGAAGTGACTGCCCGCACCACCCACCTGACGAAGGATGTTCGAAGTGTCAGCTCCAGCCGCTGAGCGTGCATCGCAGCCGATCACGCCGCCCAGACCCCGTGCCAAGGACCGATGGCTCAAACGCGCGCCCATGCTGCCGGCGCTGATCTTCGTCATCCTCGTCACTCAGATCCCGTTCGCGATCACGATCATCATCTCGTTCATGAACTGGAATGCCGCCTACCCCGATGACATCGCCTTCGGGACGCTGCAGAACTATGTCACCGTCTTCACCGATGCGAACCTGCTCAAGGCCGTGTTCGTCACCGTCGGGCTCACCGTCGGCGTCGTGCTGGCCTCCGCCCTGCTGGGCTTGGGCATCGCCCTGCTCCTCGACCGGAAGTTCATCGGCCGTGGGTTCGTCCGAACTCTGATGATCACCCCGTTCCTCGTCGTCCCAGTCGCCGCAGCGCTGCTGTTCAAGCACGCGATCTTCAACCCGTCCTACGGTCTGATCAACGGGCTGCTGACCACCGTGTTCGGAGAGAACGCCCCACAGCCGGACCTCATGACCTCGAACCCGCTGCTGGGCATCGGGATCGTGCTCGTCTGGCAGTGGACGCCGTTCATGATGCTCATCATGCTCGCCGGACTGCAGTCACGGCCCATGGACGTCTACGAGGCGGCGCTGGTCGACGGGGCCGGGCCTTGGCAGACCTTCCGCTTCATCACCCTGCCCCACTTGCGCCGATACATCGAACTCGCCGCACTGCTGGGCACGATCTACATCGTCCAGAACTTCGACATGGTCTTCACCATGACGTCCGGAGGGCTCGGCACCGCCACCCTGCCGTATGTCATCTATCAGGAGTTCTTCGTCGCCCAGGACTACGGAGTCGCCTCCGCCGTCGGCGTCATCGTCGTCATCGCCTCACTCATCACCGCGACCTTCGCCCTGCGCACCGCATCGACCCTGCTCAAGGAGGAGAACTCATGAGCACTCCCGACCTCACCGTGGATAACCACCCCGCAGCCGGGGTGACCCCCACTCCGACCGAACCGGGCGGACCCGGATCCGCAGAGCCGCCTCGGCGAAAGGCGAATGCACCGAGGCGGCCCGGCCAGGGGCGGGCGGGCAAGATCCTGCTCGGCCTGCTGGCCTGGTTCGCGGGGCTCCTGTTCGTCTCACCCCTGCTGTGGATGCTGCTGACCAGCCTGCACGCGGAGACCGACGCCTCGACGAATCCGCCCAGCTACTTCGCTCCGCTGACTCTGGAGTCCTACGCCAACTTCTTCGGCGGCGGCAACGGCGCGAATCCGTGGCCGTTCCTCATCAACTCCGCGGTCGCCGCAATCGTCTCGACGCTCATCGTCCTTGTCTTGTCCACGATGGCCGCATATTCTCTGGCGATCCGCCGCATCGAACGCTGGTCGGACGTGCTGTTCTTCCTGCTGTCGACGAAGATGCTGCCGATGGTCGCCGGTCTCCTGCCCGTCTACCTCGTCGCGAAATCCTTCGGCATCCTCGACACCTGGCTGCTGCTCATCATCATCTACTCGGCGATGAACATGCCGATCGCGGTGTGGATGATGCGCTCCTTCCTCGCCGAGGTGCCCGTCGAAGTCCTCGAAGCTGCCGAACTCGACGGCGCCCGACTGCCGCGCGTATTCCTCCAGATCCTGCTGCCGCTGACTGCACCCGGACTGGCCGCGACGGCGCTCATCTGCTTCATCTTCTCGTGGAACGAACTCCTCTTCGCCACCGTGCTCACCTCCACGGCGGCATCGACGGCACCCGTGTTCCTCACCAGCTTCGTCACCTCCCAGGGTCTGTTCCTGTCGCAGGTGTGCGCAGCCTCGCTCATCATCTCCGTGCCCGTGCTCGTGGCCGGAATCGCCGCCCAGGACAAACTCGTCCAGGGCCTGTCCATGGGAGCCGTCAAATGACTGCACCGACCACCGCACTCACCCTCAACACCCACAACCTCGCCGAGGTGGCCGACCACGGAATCGCCGTCCCCACCTATGATCGGTCGGCCGTTCGGCCGGGCATCGTCCACTTCGGCGTCGGCGGATTCCACCGCGCCCATATGGCGATGGTTCTCGATGACCTCATGGAGGCGGGCCTGGCCGCCGATTGGGGGATCGTCGGAGCCGGAGTGCTGCCCCACGACGCGGCCATGCGCGACGCCCTGGCCGACCAGGACCACATGTACACGCTGACGCTCAAGCACGCTGATGGGGCCAAGGAACGTCGGGTGATCGGATCGATCATCGACTACAAGTTCGGACCCGATGACCCACAGGGGCTGCTCGACCTGCTCACCGATGAGACGATCCGCATCGTTTCGCTGACCGTCACCGAAGGCGGATACAACGTCAACCCCGTCACCGGCGAGTTCATCACGGACGAGCCGACGATCGTCGCCGATGTCGAGGCGCTGCGGGCCGGCGAGCTGCCGGCCACCGTCTTCGGCTTTATCGTCTCCGCACTGGGGGCACGGCGTGAGGCCGGAGTCGCACCGTTCACCGTGCAGTCGTGCGACAACATCTCCGAGAACGGCGACGTCGCGAAGAGGATGTTCTCTGCCTTCGCTCGCCTCGTCGATGCCGAACTCGCCGACTGGATCGGCCAGACTGTGGCGTTCCCGAACTCGATGGTCGACCGCATCACCCCGGCCACGACTGATGGCGACCGGGTTGATCTCCTTGCCGACACGGGAGTCACCGATGCTTGGCCGGTCGTCGCCGAACCCTTCTTCCAATGGGTGCTCGAAGACGATTTCACCTCCGGACGTCCGCCCTATGAAGAGGCACGGGTGCAGGTCGTCGACGATGTGCAGCCCTATGAGCATATGAAGCTGCGGCTGCTCAACTCCGGACATCAGGGGCTCGCGTACTTCGGCCTCCTCGGCGGATACAGGTTCGCCCACGAAGCCATGGCGAACCCGGACATCCCCGCCTATCTGCGCCGATACATGGACGAAGAGGGCACTCCGAGCCTGGCGCCGTTGCCCGGGATCGACCTCGACGCCTACAAGGATTCGCTCATCGAACGGTTCAGCAACCCGGAGGTCCGCGATACTCTCGCCCGCCTCGGTGCCGAATCCTCCGACCGGATCCCCAAATGGCTGCTGCCGGTCGTCAAGGACAACCTCGCCTCCGGCCATCCGATCGAGGTGGCCGCGGCGATCTGTGCCTCGTGGGCCCGCTATGCCGAAGGGCACGACGAAACCGGCGGAAGGTTCACCATCGTCGACCGCTATGCCGACGAGCTGCAGGCAGTGGCCGCGACACAGGGAGAGGACCCGCTGGCCTTCGTCCGGCAGGAACAGTTCTTCGGACCGCTCGCTGAAGAGCCGAAGTTCAGCGAACCGTACTTGAAAGCACTGACATCGCTGCACGACCGGGGAGCCAAGGAGACCGCCCGCCGTCTGGCCGCTCACGAAGAGCTGTGAACAGGCGGTGCGCAGGCGAGAACGTTTAGCATGGAGGCATGTTGCGATCTCGCCTGAGCCTCCTGGCCCTGACCACGACTCTCGCGCTCGTCGGCTGTTCCGGCGGAGCGTCGACGCCCGAATCCTCCACGGCCGGACAGAAGTCCTCCGCCGATTCGGGTTCTGAGACCCAAGCGCAGTCTGAAGCCCAGACCGAGTCGTCCCTGGATGACCCCGCCGACGCCGATCCGGCCGACTTCAAGGAGGAAGCCGCTGACATCGTCGCAGGCTTCTCCGACGAGGAACTCGCCGGTTCCCTCATCATCGGCACCTGGGACGGCACGGACACGCAGACCCCGGTGGACATGGTCCAGCAGAACCACCTCGGCGGGGTCATCGTCATGGGCTACAACCTGTCGGAGAACCCGACGAAGGACCAGGTCACGGAACTGACTGGTCAGATCTCCGGGGCGCGGACGAAGGGACAGCCGGTGTCGATCGGCGTCGACCAGGAAGGCGGACCGGTGTCTCGGCTGAGTTCGGCCGCGCTGCCGTTCCCACCGCTCATGGGCCTGGCCGCCACCGACGACTCCGACCTCATCACCGACGCCACGACCGTGCAGGGGAAGAACCTCACAGATCTGGGCTTCACCATCGACTTCGCCCCGGACTCCGACGTCACGGTCGGACCGAAAGACAAAGCGATCAACGTCCGCTCGGGCGGCACCGATCATGAGGACGTCGCCGAAGTCGTCGCCGACGCCGTCGAAGGATACCGCTCCGGCGGGGTGTCGAGTTCGGCGAAGCATTTCCCGGGACACGGCCGCCTCGGTGTGGATTCGCACGAGAGCGTGCCGGTGTCAGAGAAGTCAATTGAGGAGATGGAGGACTCGGATCTCCTGCCCTTCCAATCCGCGGTCAAGGCCGGAGTGCCGATGGTGATGATGGGCCACATCGGGCTGCCCGATGCGAAGACGACACCCGCGACGCTCAACAAGAAGGCGTATTCGGCGCTGCGGGAGACCCTCGACTATGACGGCGTCATCACCACGGATGCGCTGAACATGAAGGCTGTGCCGCAGAACCTCAACGGCGGAGAGACCGTCAAGGCGCTCGCCGCCGGAGCCGATATCGCACTCATGCCCCGAACTCCGCTGCGGCGCAGAAGGCCATCGTCAAGGCGATGGGGGACGGGACCCTGAAGAAGAAGGACCTCGTCGAGAAGTCCGAACGCGTCGTCGCAGCCCAGCTGGCCACCGCCGAAGCGCAGAAGAGCGTGCAGGCCGGTGACTCGGATGCGAAGGACCCGAAGAAGGTCCTCACGAAAGTCGCTGAAAAGTCACTCACCGTGCTCAAGGGCGAATGCTCCTTCACTGGCACGGATTCGATCTCGATCGTCGGCGGCAGCGACAAGGAGAAAGCGGCGCTGAAGGAAGCAGCCGAAGCCGAGGACCTCACCGTCGGATCTGGCGGAACATCCGTGAGCCTGAGCCCGTCGACTTCCGCCGAGGTGGCCGTGGGCACCGCTGCACCGTGGACGATGCGCAGCACCTCGGCGAAGTCCGCGGTGACCGCCTACGATTCGAACCCCTACGCGCTGCGAGCCGTGGCGAAGTGGCTGAAAGGTGACCTCGAGGCATCAGGCCGGCTGCCCGCGGAATACGACGGCAGCGACAAAGCTCCCGACTGCGGGTGAGCACGGCCGACTCTGTGAGTTCCGGACGATGCGTGCCGGAAAACAAGCGAAAATCCCGCACATATCGTCCGGAACTCGCTCCTGTGATCCAGACGTCGGACTCGAAGCGAAAACTGCGGACGAGCAGCGGATGCTCACGGAGCTCTTCCTGCCCGGATGCGGAGAGCCCCTCGCCGGCGCAGTGCCGACGAGGGGCTTACTGTGTGCTTGATATTGGGTGGGCCTCAGAGGACGCGGATGAAGGTGACGTCGCCCATCCAGCTGTAGCTGCGCTTCGATGTACCGGATCCGGGCGAACCGGCATCGTACATCTGTCCGTCGCCGGCGTAGATGCCGACGTGTCCTGGGCGCCAGATGAGGTCGCCGGGCTTCGCCTCTGACTCGGACACGACCGTTCCGGATTCCTTCTGAGCTCCCGACTGACGGGGCAGATCGACGCCGACGTGGCTGTAGACCCAGGAGGTGTAGCCGGAGCAGTCCCAGCCGCTCTGCGACGTTCCGCCGAAGACGTACGGGGTACCGACGCCCTTCTCGGCCCAGCCGAGGACCTGCTCGGCCTTGGACCCGTCGATCGGGCCCGAGTCGTCGGAGCCGCCGGTATCCTTCTTCGGACTCTCATCCTTCGAGCCCGCGTCCGGGCTGTCGGAGTCATTGTCCGAGGACTCGCTCGGCTCCTCCTCCGGCTCTTCGGCAGGTGCCGGCTCTGCGACGGTCGTCTCCGGCTCTTCCTTCGGCTCAGGCTTCGGTTTGGGCTTCGGCTTGGGGGCGGCCTCGGCCGTGACGACGTCAGTATCGACGGTGACTTCAGACTTCTGATCGCCCTTCTTCGATGAACCGCCGGCATCGATGACCGGTGTCTGGTTCTCGAACTCGACGGGTGCCTGCTTCTCGGACTCGGCTGCGACCTTCGCCTCGTCGCCGGCTCCCTGGCCCGCTGCGGGAAGAACCGCTGCGGTGAGCAGTCCGCCGCTGGCAGCGACGACTGCGGCACGGCGGCCGAATGCGCCGGAGTTCGAGGCGAGCAGTTCGCTCAGCGTAGTCAGTGGTGTCTTGGCCTTGGCGTTCGCGGCGCGGCGGCCGTGCTGCTTAGATGCCACGATTTCCTCTCGTTGCCTGTCTGGGTATGACGATGTCCTTCACTGTAACGAATTCGTGATCTTCTGTCACGTTTTTGTTACAAAAGGATCTTCGGGCAACTCTCTGAGCATAATCCCTGGTCACAGGGCCACTGATGGCAAGAGGGTTGCTGGAGAGGTCCGGATTCAGTCGGATTGCGTCTGTGATTCAGCGCGCAGTCTCGCCCTTGAATAACGTTTCGTCTCCCTTGAATAACGTTTCGTGACAATCGCGGAGGACGATTCATGGGTCGATCCGCGGCGATTTCACGACCGAACCACCGCGGATCGACCCAAGAATGCCGACGGCTCGGGATCGCGATCGTGTGGAGGTGACGTGAGCGTCAGGCTCCGGTCTCGACAGGGCGGTCGGGATCCGATGACCAGCCGGACCAGCTCGCGGGGTAGAGGCTGGCTTCGACTCCGAGGGTCGCGAGCGCCAGAGCATTGTGGCAGGCGGTGACTCCCGACCCGCAGTACACACCCACAGGCCCATCGAGGGCGCCCAGCTCCTCGAAGCGTTCACGCAGAATGGCCTCGGGCAGGAAGGCCCCCGCAGGGACATTGTCCGTAGCCGGAGCATTCTTCGCCCCGGGAATATGCCCAGCCTGAGCATCGAGCGGTTCGGACTCTCCGCGGAAGCGCTCACCGGCGCGGGCATCGAGCAGGACTCCGTCGAAGCCGGCCGCCGCCTCGGCATCGATGACAGGGAGCAGCCCCGGGCTGATCTCTACGTCACTGGGTGCCACCTCGGGGAGTCTCCGGTCTCTATCGTCCCGCCGGCCTCACGGAAAGCGGCGAGTCCGCCGTCGAGGACTCGCGCGCGCAGTCCGGCCCAGCGCAGCAGCCACCAGGCGCGTGCCGCGCCGAGAGAGGAATTGTCGTCGTAGACCACTACCTCAGTGTCGCTGTCGATGCCCAGGATCGCACCGTCTCTTGGAAGGCTTCGGGGCTCGGCAGCGGGTGTCGGCCGGCCGTGGGGTCGGTGCTGCCGTGGTCGGCGAGCTCGGTGTCGAGGTCGACATAGAGGGCACCGGGGATATGCCCGGCTGCGAAGTCCTCGCGGCCATCGGGCTTCGGCAGGGTCCAGCGGACGTCGAGCAACCTCGGTGCGGGGATGTCGGCCATGCGGTCGAGCAGTTCATCGGCGCTGATGAGAAAGTCGAAGCGGGTCAATTCGATCTCCTTCTTGGGTGGGGTCACACCGGTTGGGTGAGCAGGACGACGTGCTTCTCGCCGAGGCGGGTGAACACGAGCGTGGCTTTGTCGCCCTTGGGCAGCTTGAGTTGGCGGCGAACCTGGTCGGGAACGACGTCGGCACCGCGTTTCTTGATCACGACCGAGCCGATTCCGCGGGCAACGAGCTCTTTGCGCAGGCTCGGGATCTTCGCGGGCAGAACGCCGACGACCTCGTAAGCAGTGACTCCTGCCGACGCCGGCCCGTTCGGTTCGACATCGGTGGTCAGATACGCGATCTTCGGATGCAGTCGACGCGCCTGCAGCGGTGGGCACAGTGCCGCGACGAGTCCTGCACGCACGATCGCACCATCGGGTTCGAGCAGATACTTTCCGAGCTCACCGATGTCCGCCTCGTCCTCGTCGGGCAGGTTGTCCTCGTGGATGAGGAGCGTGCGTTGGCCCATGACGAGGGCGCCGCGTCCGGGACGCTGCCTGGCCGCACCGAAGTAGAGGCAGACTTCGACGACCTCACCGTTGTGGGAGACCCACTGGGCTTCGGCGTCCTCGGGGATGAGGTCGTGGTCGAGTGCCGGGCCGAGCTTCACCCCGGCAGCCTTCGCTTCGCTCGCCTTCTCGACCACCCACGACAGAGAGGGGGAGAAGGCCTCGGGGTCGGTGATGCGTGCGGTCGATCCGCGCTTGTCGGCCTTGCCGATGGTCCGCCGGGCCGGATCGAACCAGAGAGCATCGAATCCATCTAAGTCGACATCCTCGGCGCGAGCGTGTTCGACGGCGGCATCGGGCAGATGTCGGAGGTTGAAGGCGGCGATGGCGGCGGTGACTTCGTCGGCGTCGACGGCCGAGACCAGCGCACCCATTCCGGCGAAGGCGACCGAATCTGCGCCGATCCCACACCCGAGGTCGGCGATGCGGAAGGACTCGTCCTCGGCTACGTCCCCGATGAGGCGACGGCCGTGATGAGCGGCGACAGGCAGCCGCGTGGCCTGGGCCAATCCGTCGCGGGTGAAGAGCATATCCTCGGCGAAAGGTCCGAGCTTCGCTGCTGCCTCCTGCCGCAGCCGGGCCTGAGTGAGCAGGGCCGCAGTCACCTCGGCGGAAAAGCCCTCCTTCCGCAGGGCCGCTGACCGGGCGAGCTCATCGCCTTCGAGGTCGTCGATGCGGTCGAGCCGGTCGAGGACGGCGACGTCGAGCAGTTCGGTCAGTGTCTGCGGATCCATGGCTTCACCCTATCGTCTGCGCCGTGAGGCAGTCCCCTCTCCGGGCTGGACCGGCCGAACCGCCGGGCCGCTGCGGTGATTGTGCGAGCCGAGCGTTGCGGTAAGTTGTTGGCTGTGACGTTATTGACCGCCCGCGATATCCGCGAACTAGCCGCTGACATCGGTCTGCGCCCGACGAAGCAGAAGGGCCAGAACTTCGTCATCGACCCCAATACCGTGCGCTCGATCGTCACCGCCGCAGGCCTTGAGGAGAACTCGAACGTCGTCGAGGTCGGTCCGGGACTCGGTTCGCTCACCCTCGGTCTGCTCGAGGCCGGTCATTCAGTCACCGCGGTCGAAATCGACGAAGTGCTCGCGCAGAAGCTGCCGAGCACAGTCGAGAAGTTCGCCGGTGACGACGCGCCGTTCCAGCTCGTCAACGCCGATGCGCTGCGCGTCACCGAACTGCCCACGCTGCAGCACACCACCGAAGCCGCGGCCGGCACTCCTGACGCTGGAGAGAATCAGCCCGATGCGCTCGTGGCGAACCTGCCCTACAACGTGGCCGTGCCCGTGCTGCTGCACTTCCTCGAGACCTTCCCGAGCCTGAAGACCGTCCTCGTCATGGTCCAGCTCGAAGTCGCCGAACGACTTGCCGCCGCTCCCGGCTCCCGCACCTACGGAGTCCCCAGCGTCAAAGCCCAGTGGTACGGAGGCGTGGCGCTGGCGGGAAAGATCGGCAAGAACGTGTTCTGGCCGGCCCCGAATATCGACTCCGGACTCGTGCGCATCGACGTCACCCGCACCGAACGCGATCCGGCTGTCCGCACCCGCCTCTTCGCCCTCATCGACGCCGCCTTCGCCCAACGCCGCAAGACCCTGCGTGCCGCCCTGTCCGGATGGGCCGGCGGCCCGCAGCAGTCCGAAGACCTGCTGACGGCGGCCGGAATCGACCCGAAGATCCGCGGCGAAGCACTCACCGTCGCCGACTTCGAACGCCTCGCCGCCGTCGAACCCTCTGCACCGGTCGCCGAGGATCCCTCGCCATGACCACCCCGCTGCACCCGCCAACGACTATCCCGGCCCCGGTGAGAGTGCAGGCGCCGGGGAAGATCAACATCCACCTCGGTGTGGGTGCGGCGAACGACGGATATCACGAGCTCGCAACCGTGTTCCAGGCGCTCAACCTCGGCGAGACCCTCACCCTCATTCCGGGCGGAACACGCTCGATCATCGTCCAGGGCCGGTACGCGGATGCCGCGGTCCCGCGCGACGAATCGAACTTCGCCAGGCGCGCCGTCGACCTCCTCATCACCGCACTCGAAGGCGAACGTGACGTCGATGTGCTGCGCGACCTCGACATCGTCATCGACAAGCAGGTGCCTGTGGCCGGCGGAATGGGCGGGGGATCGGCCGATGCGGCCGCCGCACTCGTCGGAGCCGCCCACCTCATCGGCGGCGTCGACGATGCGATCGTCCACGAATGCGCGGTCGCCGTCGGCGCCGATGTCGCGTTCCTCCTGCGCGGGGGCACGGCCATCGGCCACGGCCGCGGGGAGAAGCTGAGCCCCGTGCTCACCCGCGGAACCTTCCACTGGGTGATGGCCACCTCGGCGTCGCCCCTGCCCACCCCGGACGTCTACGCCCGCTTCGACGACCTCAACCCCGACCCGGCCCCCGCCGTCGTTCCCGATCAGGTGCTCAAGGCGCTCGCCGCCGGCGAACCGGACACGCTCGCGGAATTCGCGGCGAACGACCTCACCGAGGCGGCCGTGTCCTTCATGCCCGAAATCGCCGAGGTGATGGAGGCCGGCCGGGACGCCGGCGCCGTCCTTCCCCTGCTCAGCGGGTCAGGACCGACGATCGGATTCCTCGCCCGCGACGCCCACCACGCCCTCGACCTGGCCGTGCTCCTGCAGGCCACGCGCGGTGTCAACGAAGCGCTGCGCACCACCGGGCCCGCCCCCGGAGCACATATCGTGGACGGCGGCTGACCGTGGCGGAGAACCGCGGCAACCTCCATGAAACGCTGCGCGACAAGATCGGACAGGACATCGTTGCCGGACGGCTGGCCGCCGGGACGATCATCAAGGCCGAGGATCTGCGCACCCGCCACGACGTGTCGCTGTCAGTGGTGCGTGAAGTCGTCCGAGTCCTCGAATCATTGGGCATGCTGCAGCCGATCCGTCGGGTCGGTCTCGTCGTGCTCGCGATGAGCGAATGGATGCTGCTCGACCCGCTCGTCATCCGCTGGAGGATGACCGAGGCACCGGCGCGGCAGCTGCGGTCGCTGACCGAGCTGCGGGTGGCCATCGAACCCGAGGCCGCGGGGCTTGCCGCACAGCACGCTCCGGCGGAGGCCGCCGAAGAGATCATGGGATTAGCCGCCCGGATGCGGTCCTCGGGCAGGCAGGGCGATGTCGAAGCGTTCCTCGAAGCCGATGTGGCGTTCCACCGGGCGGTGCTCGGCGCCGGAGGCAATGAGCTCTTCGCCGCCTTCGACACCGTCATCGGTGAGATCCTCGCGGGCCGCACCGGGGCGGGACTGATGCCGAAGTTCCCGCACCCGGATGCCCTGCAATGGCACTTCGACGTCGCCGATGCCATCGGCGGACAGGACGCTGAGAGAGCCAGAGAGGCGATGGCGAAGATCGTGGCCAAAGCGGATGCGGAGATGGGCAGCGTCTGGGCCGACGAACCCCGGCGCCCGGGGAACTGAAGCTCGAAGTACGCGGGCAGTCGAGTGGTCCGGCACCCGGGCGGCTGGCGCCCGGGCGACAGGGACCCGACTTCAGAACAGGCTGACGATTCCGTAGAGGGCAAGGCTGAGCAGGAATCCGACGGTGCCCAGCAGCGTCTCGGCGACGGTCCAGGTCTTCAGCGTCGTCTTCGTATCCATGCCGAAGAACCGTGAGACGAGCCAGAAACCCGAGTCGTTGACGTGGCTTGCGAAGACCGAACCGGCGGCCAGCGACAGCACGATCGCCACGACCTGCAGGCTCGAGAAGTCCGGGTTGCCGACGATGATCGGCTGAACGAGAGCCGCCGCTGTCGTCAGCGCCACCGTGGCCGAACCCTGGGCGACGCGCACAATCGCGGCGATGACGAAGCCGGCGACGATGACGGGCAGGCCGAGAGCGGAAAGCGAATCGGCCAGAGAATCGCCGATGCCGCTGGCGCGCAGCACTCCGCCGAACATTCCGCCGGCACCGGTGATGAGGATGATCGAGCACACCGGGCCGAGAGCGGAGTCGACGACGGTCTCGATGAGCGACTGGTCCTTCTTCTGCTTCCACCCGAGCAGCCACATGGCGATGACGACGGTGATGAGCAGGGCGATCGGAGTCTCACCGAGCAGCCGTAGGGAGCTGATGAGCACCGAATCGACATCGACCCATCCGGCCTCACCGGCGAAGTTCAGGCCGGTGTTGAGGAAGATGAGCACGAGCGGCAGGACGAGGAGGAAGATGACGTGACCGAGCTTCGGACGGGAGGCGAAATCGGCAAAGGAGTCGTTCTTTCCGGCCGAGAGCACCGTCGGGACCGCGACATCGATGCGCTTTCCGATGATGAGTCCGAACAGGTACCCGGTGAGGTACCAGGCGGGGATGGCGATGATGAGTCCGCAGATGAGGACGAGTCCGACGTTCGCACCGAGCAGCCCGGAAGCCGCGACCGGTCCGGGGTGCGGGGGCACGAAGATGTGCATGGCGGAGAACGCCATGGCCGCGGGCATCGCGTAGAGCAGCAGAGATCCGCCGAGGCGGCGTGCGATCGTGAAGATGATCGGCAGCATGACGACGAGTCCGGCATCGAAGAAGATCGGGAAGCCGAAGAGCAGAGAGGTCACTCCGAGGGCGAAGGGCGTTCGCTTCTCACCGAAGAGGCGGATGAGGGCGTCGGTGAGCACCTCGGCACCGCCGGAGAGTTCGAGCATCCGCCCGAGCATCGCACCGAGTCCCACGAGGAGGGCGACGCTGGCCAGGGTGGATCCGAAGCCGTCATAGAGGACGTCGATGAGGTCGCCGGGCATGATTCCCGCGGCCAGGGCAGTGATCACCGAGACGATGACGAGGGCGATGAAGGCATGGACGCGTGCTTTGATGATGAGCAGGAGCAGCACGGCGATGGCTGCGGCCGCGATTCCCAGCAGGGCCGGAGTCGGCAGAGTCCAGGCCAATTCGAGTTCGTTCATAGTTCCTCTTCCTTGAGGTCAGATGGATGGGCGGACGGGGGACAGGGCGATCATGCGCTCATCCGATGCACGGATTCGAGGATCGCATCGAGAACGTCGGGAATCGACTGGTCGACGTCGACGGTGGCATGAGCCTCCTCGGCGGCGAGCGGTTCGAGTGTCGCCAGCTGCGAATCGAGCAGATCCGGGGACATGAACTCATGGTCACGGCGGGCCAGGTGGTCGGCGATGACCTCGCGGGGACCGTCGAGGTGGACGAAGACGAGTGAGGGTGCGGACCGGCGCAGCAGATCGCGGTAGGAGCGTTTGAGGGCGGAGCAGGCGATGACCGGGGCCGGAGTGCGTGCGGCTTCGACGGCGACGCGCTCGAGCCACGGTGCCCGATCCTCATCCGTGAGCGGGACTCCCGAACCCATCTTCGCTTTGTTCGCTGCGGAGTGCAGATCGTCGGCGTCGACGAACCGACGGTCGAGGGCGTGCGCCACCTGCGCGCCGAGGACGGTTTTGCCGGTTCCCGAGACACCCATGATGACGAGCGGTGGAAGGAAAGGGCTGTGCCCCATAACCGAAACCTCTCGATAAAATATGAAGAAATATCTATAATCAGTTATTAAAACAGATTTATAGCACCGTAGTGCTGGTGGGAAGCGACTGTCAACACTGCAGATCACAGGGAAGAGGAATGCTCATGAAGGCCGATGTCGCAGTGATCGGAACCGGTGTGATGGGCTCGAACCTGGCCCGCAACCTCGCCCGTCAGTCTGGCCACCGAGTCGCCGTCTATGACCGCGACGTCGAGCGTGCCCAGAAGCTGGCCGCGGACTTCCCCGAAGCCGAGTTCATCGTCGCCTCCGATCCGGCCGACCTGGCCGGGAAGCTTGCCGAACCGAGAGTGGCCATCCTCATGGTCAATGCCGGACGAGCCACCGACTCGGCGATCGGCGACCTCGCCGAGGCGTTCGCATCCGGTGACATCATCGTCGACGGCGGCAACTCCCACTTCCGCGACACGATCGACCGCGGAGCCCGACTCGAGGGCACCGGCATCGAGTTCGCCGGGGTCGGCATCTCCGGGGGAGAGGTCGGCGCCCTGCTCGGACCGTCCCTCATGGTCGGCGGGTCCCCGGCCGCATGGCAGCGCCTGCGCCCCCTGCTCGAGCCCATCGCGGCGAAGGCCGGAGACGAGGCCTGCGTCGATCACATCGGCACCGACGGGGCCGGGCACTTCGTCAAGATGGTCCACAACGGCATCGAATACGCCGATATGCAGCTCATCAGCGAGGCCTTCACCCTCCTGCGCGACGGCCTGGGCATGACACCGCCCGAGATCGCCGAGGTCTTCGCAGACTGGAACACCGGAGAGCTCGAGTCCTACCTCGTCGAGATCACCGCCGATGTGCTCGCCCACGTCGATGAGGCGACGGGCCGGCCATTCGTCGACATCGTCGCCGATGCTGCGAAGGCCAAGGGCACGGGGGCGTGGACGGCGCAGGTCGGGCTGGATCTCGGGGTTCCGGTGCCTACCATCGCCGAGGCGGTCTTCTCCCGTTCGCTGTCATCCGCCGTCGATCTGCGTGCCGAGGGACTCAGCCTGGCCGGTCCCCGGCCCGGCGCCGAATCGCCTTCCCTGTCTCCGGACGACCGTGCGACCCGCATCGTTGAGATCGGCAAGGCCCTGCTGCTCGGCAAGGTCATGGCCTATGTGCAGGGCTTCCACGAGATCGTCGTCGGCGCCCGCGAGAACGACTGGGACATCGACCTCGGCGCACTCGCCGGAATCTGGCGTGCCGGCTGCATCATCCGCGCCCGCCTGCTCGACCGCATCGTCGAGGCCTTCGATACCCCGACTCCGCCGGAGAACCTGCTTGCAGCCGGCTTCGTCCGCAAGATCGCCGAGACCTGCCAGGAATCCCTGCGTTCGACGGTGGTCCGGGCCATCGGCCACGGCATCGCCGTGCCCGGGCTGGCTTCGACCCTGTCCTACTTCGACGGACTGCGCACCGAGGCGGGCAGCGCCGCTCTCATTCAGGCCCAGCGCGACCGCTTCGGTTCGCACACCTATGCCCGCACCGACCGTCCCGGTGTCTTCCACACTCGGTGGTCGGGGGACCGCAGCGAAGTCGAGGTCTGATCCGGTCGGACTCGAACCGTCGGGACCGCCTCGGTGACGGTCGTTCCGGTCTCACCTATCGACTGTGGTGGCCCGAATGTCGGACTGTCGATATGTTAGAGCCATGACTTTGCCACACGAAGATGTTGACCCAGACGGACTGCTCGAATACTCGGTGGTCTTCACCGACCGATCGCTCAACCACATGTCGAAGCGGTTCGTGTCCGTGATGCAGGACATCAACCGGATCCTGCGCTCTGCCTATGATGCCGACAGTGTCGCCATCGTCCCCGGCGGCGGCAGCTACGCCATGGAATCCGTGGCCCGTCAGGTGGCCACCGGCAAGAAGGCGCTGATCGTGCGCAACGGCCTGTTCTCCTTCCGCTGGTCGCAGATCCTCGACGCCGGAGCCATCGCCTCGGAGACGACCGTGCTCAAGGCCGCCCCGGACAGCTCCGAGCACCAGTCCGCCTGGTCGCCGGCCCCCGTCGCCGAGGTGGTCGCCGCCATCGAGCGAGAGAAGCCCGCCGTCGTGTTCGCTCCCCACGTCGAGACCGCCTCGGGGATGCTCCTGCCCGATGACTACGTCCGCCAGGTCGCCGAAGCCGTGCACTCGGTCGGCGGAATCTTCGTTCTCGACTGCATCGCCTCGGGCGCGGTGTGGGCGTCGATGACCGATCTCGGTGTCGATGTGCTCATCTCCGCTCCGCAGAAGGGATGGAGCGGCTCACCCTGCGCCGGCTACGTCATGCTCAGCAAGGACGGCCGCGCCGCCGTCGAAGCCTCGACGTCGACGAGCTTCGCGATGGACCTGAAGAAGTGGCTGTTCATCGCCGACGAATACGAAGAGGGTCGTGCGCCGTACCATGCGACGATGCCCACCGATGCTTTGGCGCACAATGCCAAGCTCATGGGCGAGACCGAGGAGCGCGGCTTCGACAAGCTCGCCGCAGCGCAGGCCGAACTCGGTGAGCGCGTGCGCACGGTCTTTGCCGAGCGCGGACTGCCCTCGGTGGCTTCGGACGAGTTCGCTTCGCCGAGCGTGGTCGTCGTCCACACCGACAACCCGAAGCTCGCCACGGGCGCCAGTTTCAAGGAAGTCGGCGTCCAGATCGCTGCCGGCGTGCCGCTGCAGTGCGATGAGCCCGAGGACTTCTCGAGCTTCCGCATCGGCCTGTTCGGTCTCGACAAGCTCGGCGATATCGACGGCACGATCGCGCGTCTCGAATCCGCTCTCGACTCGATCGGCGTGACCGCCGAAGCCTGAGGGCTCAAGCACGGTCGGTGAGCATCACGCACCGCTCGCGCTGACGCTTCCGCGCAGTCGCACAACATACGGTCAGCGCCATAACCTCCCGTTGCAGCGAGGGGTTATGGCGCTGACCGTATGCGGTGGCGCTGCCGGTGAGGGATGCTCCCTGAGTCTCAGGTCGAGGCTCAGGCGGTGTCTCCGAGGGCGACGACGTTGTCCGCGAGCCGTTCGTTGCTGCCATACATGAAGTGGTTGGCCATGTTCTCGGAGAATCGGCTGGCATCGGTGGTCAGCCCGACCGCCTCGGCGACCTCGCGGATGTGCATCGGGGTCGCGCCGCAGCACACGCCGATGTAGTTGACGCTCAGGGCGAAGGCCTCCTTGGCGAATGCACCGATCTCGTAGCGGTTGGTCTGCAGGGGATCGAGAGCGGTGGGGAACGTGCGTCCGTGCGGGGAGGCCACCTCGGCGCGGGGGTCGGAGAGGTTGAAGAACGTCGGCTCATCTTCCGTGGTGCGGTAGGGGATCGGCAGGGCGCCGACGTGACAGGACACGGCCGCGCGGATCTCCTTCAGCCACGGCAGCATCGTCGCAGGACCGCGGAAGCAGTTGAGGCCGACGACATCGACGCCGAGCTGTTCGAGGCGCTGCGCGGTCTCCACGATCCCGACCCCGTCGGCCATCTGCTGGAAGGCCATAGGCGCGAGAGTGAGAACGACGGGCAGGCCGCTGGCCTTGGCGATCTCGGCGGCAGCGATCGCCTCACCGGCAAAGTAGAAGGTCTCACCGATGATGAGGTCAGCGCCTTCCTCGACCGCCCAGGCGACCATCTCGGCGAACATGGCCCGCACCTCGGCCTGCTTGGACTCATCGGCGGGGTCCCAGATGTTCGAGTTCGAGATGTTGCCGGCCATGAAGTTTCCGGGCTTGGCGTCGGCGACGGACCGGGCGATCTGCAGGGCGGCGCGGTTGAGCGGCTCGAGCAGGTCCTCCTTGCCGATCACGCGCATCTTCTCGCGGTGTCCGTTGTAGGTGAAGGCCTCGACGATGTCGGAGCCGGCCCGCTGGAAGTCGACGTGGAGGGAGCGCAGGGCGTCGGGGAATTCGAGGGCCACCTCGGGGACGAACTCGCCGGCGGACAGGTATCCGCGCTTCTCGAGTTCGAACAGGAAGCCTTCCGCGCAGATCACGGGGCCGGCGTCGAGGCGTTGGGTCAGGGCGTTGGTCGCGGTCATGGATGCTCTCCGATTCGATGACGTGGTCGAGCCCGGGCGCGCGGCCCGAACTCGGGTATCACACCATCAACCGGGGGAGCGAGGTGTGTCACATCGACATAAATCGACGCCGATCGCCATGAAATGACACGTCCCGCGCCGAGGCGGCCACCGCCGCGGCGAACCGAACGTCAGCGGTTGTCGCCGCTGAGGTAGACCGGAAGGCGACGGTAGTTCACTGCCCGCTGGGCGGAGCCGGCGGGAACTTCCTGAGTGGTTTCGTAGGTGGCGTTGTTCTGCGGAACCTCGTGCGAACCGGGCAGCGGGTACGGATCCCCCGCAACCGGTGCGGGAGAAGCGAAGGACTGCTGCTGACCCGGCTGCTGTTCATAGCCGGGGGAGTGCTGGTAGCCGACTCCGGGCAGCGGCTGCAGACCGAGGCCCTGCCGGTCCGGTCCGTCGCCCTCGCTGTAGGCATTGCCGGGATGATGAGCGTCGCCGGAAAAGTAGGGATCTTCCGAACGCCGGCTGCGACGGTCGGAATCCTCCGGTCGCAGGAACGGGAACGGCTTGAGCAGCAGACCCGTGATGGTCGAGGACCACCAGCGCAGAGCGCGTTCGAAGGGCGACCAAGCCAGCAGGCCCGTCCACGCCACGGCCAGGGCCACACAGATGAGCAGGACGACGGCGTCGTGGAGGACATCGCGGCTGTCGTCGAGGACCGGCTGAAGCCCGCGGACGACGAAGCCGTGGAGGATGTAGATGGCGAGGCTGTTCTTGCCGATCGTCGCGATCGTGTCCTTCGTGTTGCTCAGCCAGGACAACAGGGCCAGTGTCAGCAGCACCGATCCGATGTCCACGATGAGTCGCAGTCCCACGCCTTCGGGAACGCTGACGTCGAAGTGGGCGAAGTTGAGGCTGCCGTAGAGCCAGTTGTGGTCGACCTGGTCGAGGAAGAAATAACCGACGGCCGCGAGGGCAGCGGCACTGAGACAGAGTTTCTGCCAGATCGCGAGGCTGCCCGCCCAGTCGATGATCTGCCTGCCGTAGAGCTTGCCGATGACGAAGAACGGCCAGAACGCCATCGTCCGAGCCGCGGAGAGTTCGGTGTCGAGGATCGGCAGGAGTCCGCCGAAGAGACCGACGACCAGAGAAGCGACGAGCATCGTGCGTGGGAAGCGCTCGATGAAGGGGACCGTGATCATCCACCACGCCATCGACAGCAGGAACCAGGTGTACCAGAACGGCCGGAGGAAGTCGTAGTCGGGATTGAGCCCGAAGAGCCACATCCACCCCCACATGAGCGGCAGCACCGTGGCGAGGAGGACGAAGTAGGTCAGAACCCGTTCGGCCAGCTTGTTCGACTTCGCCGTGATTCCGGCGAGGAAGACGAAGGCCGGCATATGGAACATGTAGATGAAGTACATCGGTGCACCCAGGATCGGCGACTCCCACGGGGAGGTCCTGGCGAGGAGGTGGCCCAGAACCACCAGGAAGATGAGGATTCCCTTGGCGCGGTCGATGCGATAGTTCCGTGTTGACACGCCGATACACTACCGCACCCGGCAGGATTTGGGGAAAGATCACACCATCGCCGAGGCGGTCGCCCGGTCGCGTGCGATGGTGCACTTGCGCGTGCGGACAGGGATGGAAACGATTAGCCGCGGGCTGCGCAGTCGACGCATTTCGCCGCGTAGGGACGGGCCTCCAACCGCGTCTCGGCGATGGGTCTGCCGCAGTCGATGCAGGTCCCGAACGTTCCCGCGGCGAGGCGGTGATGCGCCTCGGCGATCTCCTCGAGGCGATTCTCGGACTGTTCGAGCAGGGTCGCGGCCTGCGAGCGTTCGAAGGCGAGTGTCGCCCCCTCGGGATCGTGCTCGTCGTCGCTGTTGTCCCCCTCGCGGGCTTCCGAGACCTCATCGATGCCCTGGGTCAGGCGGCTGATGAGCGCCTGCGTCTCCGCCCGCTCCGCCTCGAGCAGATCCCGCATCTTCGCTTCGTCGATCATCAGCGTCTCCTCGTGTTCGTCCGGCTCTGTGGCCGCTCGTCACCCTGAAGGCTCTGGCTCCCAGTCCTCAGGGCTCCAAGGTCAGGCTTCCAATGCCTCGGACGCCTCGAGCCAGCGCATCTCGAGTTCGTCAAGTTCGTCCTGGGACTCGCGGATTGCAGCCGTGAGCTTCGCCAGTCCCTCGAAATCGGTCTGGTCGTGGGCGGCCATCTCCTCGTGCTTCTTCGCGATCTGAGTGTTCAGCTTGTCCATCCGCCGCTCGATCGAGGACACTTCCTTCTTCGCCGCCCGTGCTTCCGCACCGGTGAGCTTCGCGGCTGAATCGGATCCCTCGCTCGCCGGGGCGGCCCTACTGGATCCGTTTCCGCCGACTCCCGCCGAGGCCCCGTTCGAACTGCCGCCCCTATTCGAACCGGCACCGCCGCGGCGCTCCTGTTCGGCGCGCAGTCGAAGGTACTCTTCGACGCCGCCGGGAACATGGCGCAGTCCACCCTGGAGGATCGCATACTGCTGATCGGTGACACGTTCGAGCAGGTACCGGTCGTGGGAGACGACGATGAGGGTGCCCGGCCAGGAGTCGAGGAGATCCTCCATCGCAGTGAGCATGTCCGAATCGACGTCGTTCGTCGGCTCGTCGAGGATGATGACGTTGGGTTCGGCCATGAGCAGCAGCAGAAGCTGGAGCCTGCGCTTCTGACCGCCGGAGAGTTCCTTGACTCGGGCGGAGAGATGTTCTTTCGCAAAGCCGAGGCGTTCGAGCAGCTGAGCCGGAGTGAAGTCCTTGCCTTCGATGTTGAACGAGGTCTTCGATTCGGCCAGCACTTCTCGCACGCGCGAATCGGCGATGCGGGCCAGATCCTTGAACTGCTGGTCGAGCACGCCGATCTGCACGGTTTTGCCGCGCTTGACCCGCCCGGCATCGGGTTCGATCTCTCCGGAGACGAGACCTAAGAGGGTCGACTTCCCGGCACCGTTGGGGCCGAGGATTCCGGTGCGCTCACCGGGACCGATGCGCCATGTGACATCCTCGAGGATCGTGGTTTCGCCGAAATGCTTGGACACGTCGAGCAGGTCGACGACGTCCTTGCCCAGACGGGCGGTGGCCATCTTCTTCAGCTCGATCGGATTGCGCACCTCGGGCACATCGGCGATGAGCTGGTTGGCCGCCTCGATGCGGAACTTCGGCTTCGACGTCCGTGCGGGAGCACCGCGACGCAGCCACGCGAGTTCCTTGCGCATGAGATTCTGTCGCTTCGCCTCGGTGGCGGCGGCGATCCGGTCGCGTTCGACTCGCTGGAGGACATAGGCGGCATATCCGCCTTCGAAGGGTTCGACGATGCGGTCATGGACCTCCCAGGTCTTCGTGCACACTTCGTCGAGGAACCACCGGTCGTGGGTGACCAGCAGCAGGGCTCCGGAGTTCTTCGGCCACCGGTTGCGGATATGTTTGGCCAACCACGCGATGCCATCGACGTCGAGATGGTTCGTCGGCTCGTCGAGGATAAGCATGTCCCAATCGCCGATGAGGAGAGCCGCCAGGGCCACCCGTCGACGCTGACCGCCGGAGAGTGAGGAGATCTGCGCATCCCAATCGAGGTCGGCGATGAGACCGGAGATGATGTCCCGGGCCTGCGGATCGGCCGCCCATTCGTGATCGGCGGCATCACCGACGACAGAGAAGCCGACGGTGGCCTCGTCATCGAGGTCATCACGTTGGCCGAGCATGCCCAAGCGCAGACCTCCGCGGTAGGTCACCCGCCCGGAATCGGGTTCGATGGTGCCGGCGAGCATGCCGAGAAGGCTCGACTTGCCGTCGCCATTGCGGCCGACGATGCCGATCATGTCGCCGGACTCGACACCGAGGGTGACCGAGTCGAAGACGACGCGCGTGGGGTATTCGAGGTGGAGGGCTTCTGCCCCGAGGAGATGTGCCATAGCGGTCTCTAGCCTAGTTCACGATGGGTCGCCTCTTGCGCCTGCCGGGCGGCTGCACACACGTCGGTCGACTCACTACATTCGTCGGCCGATTGTCTCAAAGGCGAGGGCCTTTGCGTTCGCATTTTGGAACGTGAACAGCTGCGCATGACGGAATATTTCTTTTTCATATCGGTGTCCGTGATTGAGGTGCTAGCGAAGCTTCCGAAATGACTTCGGTGCATTAGACTGACCGAAACTCATCAAAATATGACAGTTCGTCCAGTGGTTTCACATTTTCGGTAAGGGCAGACAGGGCCCTCATCCGTGTGCGCTGTCTGTATCAGAAAAGAGAAAACGTGAAGAAGCTCGCTTCAGCGGTGTCGATGATCGCCGCCTCCGCCCTCGTCCTCTCGGCTTGCGGTTCGGGTGGAGGATCCGGCTCGGACTACATGGCCTGCATGGTCTCCGACTCCGGAGGTTGGGACGATCAGTCGTTCAACCAGTCCGGCCGTGAGGGAATGGAGAACGCGAAGAAGAACCTGGGCATCGAAGAGAAGCTCGCCGAGTCCCAGGGCGATTCCGACTTCGGACCGAACGTCGACAACATGGTCCAGCAGGGCTGCAATCTCACCTTCGGCGTCGGATTCCTCCTCGAGGACACGATCCAGGAAGCCGCCGAGGCCAACCCGGACCTCAACTTCGCGCTCATCGACTCCACGTTCTCCGACGCCGACGGCAAGCCGGTGACGATCGACAATGCGAAGGCAGTCGTCTTCAACACCGCAGAGGCCGCTTACCTGGCCGGCTATGTTGCGGCCGCGACCTCGAAGTCCGGCAAGGTCGGCACCTTCGGCGGCATCCAGATTCCGTCGGTGACGATCTTCATGGACGGCTTCGCCGATGGCGTCAAGAAGTTCAACGAAGACAACAAGAAGGACGTCAAGCTGCTCGGCTGGAACAAGGAGAAGCAGGACGGCTCGTTCTCCGGTGACTTCGAGAACCAGGGACAGGGTCAGGAACTGACCAAGCAGCTCATCTCCCAGGGCGCTGACGTCATCATGCCCGTTGCCGGACCCGTCGGCCTCGGTGCCGCAGCGGCCGCGAAGGAAGCCGGAGACGTCAACCTCGTGTGGGTCGACTCCGACGGCTACGAGTCGACCGAATACGGCGACATCATCCTCACCTCGGTGGTCAAGAAGATCTCGCAGGCCGTTGAGGACACCATCAAGGAAGGCACCGAGGACAAGTTCTCCAACGAGCCCTACGTCGGCACGCTCGAGAACGAAGGCGTGGGCCTCGCCCCGTACCACGACTTCGAGGACAAGGTTCCCGAAGACGTGAAGAAGGACGTCGAGGAGTTGAAGAAGCAGATCGTCGACGGCAGCCTCGTCGTCGAGTCGGAGAGCACACCGAAGTAAGCTCGTCGGTTAAACTGCAGGGCCGAGTACTTTCGGCCCTGCAGTTTTCAAGTTTGTGAGGAGAACCGGAAGCAGTGAAACTCGAGCTTCGCGGGATGACCAAGGTGTTCGGATCGTTTGTGGCCAATGACCACATCGACCTCACCATTCAGCCGGGCGAGATCCACGCCCTGCTGGGTGAGAACGGCGCGGGCAAATCCACCATGATGAATGTCCTCTACGGACTCTACGACGCCGATGGGGGAGAGCTCCTCATCGACGACAAGCCGGTGAAGTTCTCCGGCCCCGGGGATGCCGTGGCCGCGGGAATCGGCATGGTCCACCAGCACTTCATGCTCGTGCCCGTGTTCACCGTCGCCGAATCCGTGGCGCTGGGCTACGAACCCACGAAGAGCCTCGGGCTCCTCGACATCAAAGAGGCGCGGAAGAAGGTCAAGGAGATCTCGTCGCGCTTCAACTTCAACATCGATCCCGATGCACTCATCGAAGATCTGCCGGTCGGCGCGCAGCAGCGCGTGGAGATCATCAAGGCACTGTCCCGGGATGCCGAGATCCTCATCCTCGACGAGCCCACGGCCGTGCTCACTCCGCAGGAGACCGACGAACTCATCTCGATCATGCGCCAGCTCAAGGAACAGGGCACATCGATCGTGTTCATCACCCACAAACTTCGTGAGGTCCGGGCGATCGCCGATGCGATCACCGTCATCCGCCGCGGCAAGATCGTCGGTGAAGCCTCACCCGAGTCGACCGAGACGGAACTGGCCAGCCAGATGGTCGGCCGTGCCGTGTCGCTGACGACGGAGAAGGACGCTGCCGATCCGGGGGATGCCACCTTCCAGGTGCGCGGACTCACCGTCCTCGACAAAGCCGAGAACGTCGTCGTCGACGACGTGTCCTTCGACGTCCGTCGCGGTGAGATCCTCGCCGTCGCCGGTGTCCAGGGCAACGGTCAGACGGAACTGGCCGAGACGATCATCGGCCTGACCGAACCCCGACTCGGGTCGATCACCCTCGACGGGAAGAACCTTGTCGGGAAGTCCGTGAAGGGCCGCCTCGGTGCCGGCATCGGATTCGTTCCCGAGGATCGGTCGACCGACGGCATCATCGCGGAGTTCGCGATCCGCGAGAACATGATCCTCGACGTCTACGACCGCGAACCCTATGCCAAGGGCCTCAACCTCAAACCGAAGGTCATCACGGAAGAGGCGAAGAAGAAGGTGGACGAGTTCGACATCCGCCTCGGCAGCGTGGCCGACCCGATCGCGACCCTCTCGGGCGGCAACCAGCAGAAGGTAGTGCTCTCCCGGGAGCTCGGGCGTGACCTGCGACTGTTCATCGCCAGCCAGCCCACCCGCGGACTCGACGTCGGTTCGATCGAATTCGTGCACAAGCGCGTCATCGCCGAACGTGATTCCGGCACCCCCTGCATCATCGTCTCGACTGAACTCGACGAGGTCTACGGCCTCGCCGACCGCATCGCCGTGATGTACGCCGGACGCATCGTCGGCATCGTGGGCCCCGAGACCTCCCGTGAAGCATTGGGCCTGATGATGGCAGGTGTTCCCGCCGACGAAGCCCTCGAAGCAACTTCAGGCAAGGCGAGCACCGAGGGTGCCGGCAAGCCTGCAGACGATGCAGAACCGGCCGCCACCTCGGCGGATTCCGCGGACGACGACTCAGCCACCACCTCGGCGGAGGAGACCAAATGACGACTGATATCTCACCCGCGGCTCCCTCGGCGGCACCGCCGCCGGAGCCCGAGGCGGAGGAGGGCAAGGAACAGACGCTGCTGCAGCAGATCATGTCGGGATCCTGGCTCGTCTCGCTGTTGGCGATCGTGCTCGCCCTCCTGTTCGGCGGCATCCTCATCGCCGTGTCGAACGCGGAGGTCGTCGCGGCAGCCGAGAACTTCTTCGCCGCCCCCGGCGAGTTCTTCGCCACGCTCTTCCAGACCGTCGGCAACGCCTATTCGGCACTGTTCCGCGGGGCGGTCTTCGACTGGGAGGCCCGCACCACCGAACGCGCCATCCGCCCCCTGACCGAATCGATGGTCTCGGGCACACCGCTCATCCTCACCGGTCTCGGCATCGCTCTGGCCTTCCGCTGCGGTCTGTTCAACATCGGCGGCCAGGGCCAGGTCATCCTCGGCGCGACCATCGCCGGATTCCTCGGCTACGCTCTGCCGCTGCCTCCCGTCGTGCACATGCTCTTAGCCGTCCTCGGCGGCATCATCGGCGGTGCGATCTGGGCCGGAATCGCCGGTGTCCTCAAGGCTCGCACCGGAGCCAACGAGGTGATCGTGACGATCATGCTCAACTCGATCGCCGGCTATGCGCTGGGCTATCTGCTCAAGCAGAACTGGTTCACGCACACGAACTCGGCGAACCCGCAGTCGCGCGTCATCGATGACTCTTCGCAGATGTTCCTGCTCTTGCCCCCGCCGTTCCGCCTCCACTTCGGCTTCATCATCGCGATCCTCGCGACGATCTTCGTGTGGTGGCTGCTCGAGCGCTCGACGGTCGGCTTCGAATTCAAGGCCGTCGGTGCGAACCCGCACGCGGCCCGGACCGCAGGCATCTCCGTGTCGAAGGTGACGATCCTCGTCATGATCGTCGCCGGTGCCCTGGCCGGACTCGGCGGTGCCGCACAGGTGCTCGGCACCGAATACAAGCTCACCGGCGGAATCAGCGGATCGATCGGCTTCGACGCGATCACCGTTGCCCTGCTGGGACGGTCGAAGCCGCTGGGGACGTTCCTCGCGGGACTGCTCTTCGGTGCGTTCAAGGCCGGTGGCTACCTCATGCAGTCGCAGACGGGAACGCCGATCGATATCGTCCTCGTCGTCCAGTCCGTCATCGTGCTGCTCATTGCGGCCCCGCCCCTGGTGAGGTCGATCTTCCGGCTGCCCACACCGGTGCTCAAGCGGAAGGAGGACTGAGATGACTGCTCAGACCGTGGTTAAGACACCTTCGACCCAGGCCAAGGCGCTTGCGCCGATCGCCTGGAAGTTCCCGATCGTCTATACGATCCTGGCGCTGGTCTCGCTCATCTTCTTCGGCCTCATCGGCCGTGACGGTGAGACGACCTTCCGTGTGGCCACCGGCGGAGACTTCTTCGCCATCCCCGACTTCGCCGTATCCTCGACAGCGGCGGGGCTGACGTTGGGAATCATCCTCGTCATCATGGCCGCCGTGTCGATCTATGTGTCGGTCAAGCGCATCAGCCTCGGCTCCTGGTTCCCGATGCTCTTCGGCGTCGTCTTCGTCCTGTCCTTCCTCGCGTGGGCCGGCGGCGGATCCGGTGGCGTCATCCCGCTGACCACGCTGCTCGCCGGAGCGCTGGCACTGTCCGTGCCGCTGATCTTCGGCGCCATGTGCGGGCTCGTCGGTGAACGTTCGGGCATCATCAACATCGCCATCGAAGGCCAGCTGCTGGCTGGCGCGTTCCTCGCAGCGGTCGTCGCCTCCGTGGTGAAGAACCCGTACGCGGGTCTGCTCGCCGCCCCTGTCGCCGGTGCCCTGGTCGCAGTGGTGCTCACCTTCTTCGCGGTGAAGTACTGGGTCAACCAGATCATCATCGGCGTCGTCCTCAACGTCCTCGTCGTCGGCGTCACGAGCTTCCTCTACTCGACGGTCCTCACCCAGGATCCGGGGCTGTGGAACTCCCGCCAGAAGCTGCCGAATCTGCCGATCCCGCTGCTCTCGGACATTCCGGTGCTCGGGCGAGTGCTGTTCGACCAGAACATCCTCGTCTACATTATGTACGTCGTCGTCATCGCCCTGCAGATCTTCGTCTTCCGTTCGAAGTGGGGACTGCGGATGCGGGCCGTCGGCGAGCACCCGAAGGCCGCTGACACCGTCGGCATCAAGGTCAACTTCACCCGCGTGCGCAACACCCTGCTCGCCGGTGCCATCGCCGGCCTCGGCGGTGCCTTCTTCACCGTCGGCTCCGGACTGGCCTTCGGCAAGGAGATGTCGGCAGGACAGGGCTATATCGCCCTGGCCGCGATGATCCTGGGCAAATGGAACCCGAAGGGTGCACTGTTCGCGGCGCTGCTGTTCGGCTTCTCCAAGAGCCTCGGCAACACTCTGCAGTCCATCGGCACCCCCGTGGCCAATGAACTGCTGCTCATGCTGCCCTACATCGTCACCGTCTTCGCCGTCGCCGGCTTCGTCGGGCGAGTCCGCCCACCGGCAGCGGAAGGTGTGCCCTACGTGAAGTGAGCCCCGCCTCGGCGACGGATCAGCACTGCCCCTCGAATACCCCGCAGTCACAACCTGAAGGAAGTATCCCCATGACTGTCCCCGAACCCCGCGCTTCCGCACCCGAGTCGACCGACCCGGCCTGGAGTGAGGACCCCACCCCCGTCTGTCCCGAGGACCTCAGCGAAGGCACCTGGGAGCTTCTGCGAGCAGAAGCGAAACGGGCGATGACGAGGGCCTATGTGCCGTACTCGAACTATCCGGTGGGGGCGGCCGGTCTCGTCGACGACGGTCGCATCGTCGGCGGCTGCAATATCGAGAACGCCTCGTTCGGGGTGACCCTGTGCGCGGAATGCTCGCTCGTCTCCGAACTGTTCATGACCGGCGGCGGCCGCCTCGTCGCCTTCGACTGCGTGGACGGGGAGGGCAAGACCCTCGTCCCCTGTGGGCGGTGCAGGCAGCTGCTGTTCGAACACGGCGGCAACGACCTCGTCATCAACATGCCCAGCGGACGCGCCCCGATGTCCGCAGTCCTGCCCGACGCTTTCGGACCCGACCACCTCAGTGCAGAGCGCAGCGAGCATGAGGCCAAGCACTGAGGGGTATTCCCCGCGCCGAGGCAGTCCTGGCCGTGGCCACGGCCGGATCGGGCCAGCAGGGTCCGATGGCTACGAAGATTTCGACGACAACGAAGGATTGAGACCGTGATCGTAGAAGCATTCGACACCGCCGACGTCATCGCCGCCAAGCGTGATGGTAGGGCCCTGAGCAAGGAGCAGATCGACTGGGTGATCGACGCCTACACCCGCGGCGCCGTCGCCGAAGAGCAGATGGCGGCTCTGGCCATGGCCATCTTCATCAACGACATGGAGTCAGAAGAGATCGCGCACTGGACCCAGGCGATGATCGACTCCGGCGAGCGTATGGACTTCTCCTCCCTGTCCCGGCCGACCTCGGACAAGCATTCGACCGGGGGAGTCGGTGACAAGATCACCCTGCCGCTGGCCCCGCTCGTCGCGGTCTTCGATGTGGCCGTCCCACAGCTCTCCGGTCGCGGTCTCGGCCACACCGGCGGCACCTTGGACAAGCTCGAATCGATTCCCGGCTGGCAGGCGGGTTTGAGCAATCAGGCGATCGTCGATCAGCTCGAGGACGTCGGAGCCGTCATCTGTGCCGCCGGAACCGGTCTGGCCCCGGCGGACAAGAAGCTCTACGCCCTGCGCGACATCACCTCGACGGTGGACTGCATTCCGCTCATCGCCTCGTCGATCATGTCGAAGAAGATCGCCGAGGGCACCTCCGGGCTCGTCCTCGACGTCAAGGTCGGGTCCGGTGCGTTCATGAAGGACCTGACGAAGGCCCGCGCGCTCGCCCGGACAATGGTCGAGCTCGGCAAGGCCGCGGGTGTTCACACGTCAGCTCTGCTGACCGATATGTCCACTCCCTTGGGTCTGACCGTCGGCAATGCCCTCGAGGTCCGCGAATCCGTCGAGGTCCTGGCCGGAGGCGGACCTGCCGACGTCGTCGACCTCACCGTGGCCCTGGCCGAGGAGATGCTGCGTCTGGCCGGCAAGACCGATGTCGACGTCCGTGCCGCGCTGAAAGACGGCCGGGCCATGGACAAGTGGAAGCAGATGATCCGCGCCCAGCAGGGTGACCCTGACGCCGCTCTGCCCGTGGCCGAGCACACCGAGGTCGTTACCGCGACCGAATCCGGGGTGCTCACCCAGCTTGACGCGCTCTCGGTGGGAGTCGCCTCGTGGAGGTTGGGCGCCGGACGGGCACGGAAGGAAGATCCGGTCCAGGATGTCGCGGGCATTGAACTGCACGCGAAACCCGGGGACACTGTCACGGCTGGTCAGCGGCTCATGACACTGCACACGGCGACCCCGGAACGCTTCGAGCGGGCGATCGAGGCTCTGGACTCTGCGGTCGAGATCGGCGGTGACGCCGCCTCGGTGCCGGAGTCGATCGTCTTCGACACGATCACCTGAGCTTGATCACACGCCGGCGGCACTGCTGCGCGGCCGCCGACCTCACTACTCTGGAACCACAGCCTTAGAATCTGCATCACCGAACTTGGAGGAACCCCATGACCAGCCGCGCCGATGTCGCAGCCATGATCGACCACACGCTGCTCAAGCCAGAAGCGCCCCCCGCTGACGTCGATGCCCTCGTGGCGGAGGCGAAGGAGCTGGGCGTGCTCGCGATCTGCGTGTCACCGTCCATGCTGCCGGTCACCGACCCGGGTGAGCTCATTGTGGCCACCGTCGTCGGGTTCCCGTCCGGTCAGGTGAAGCCGGAGATCAAGGCCGCCGAGGCGAAGCGGGCCGTCGCCGACGGTGCCGCCGAGGTCGACATGGTCATCAACATCGGACAGGCCATCGCCGGGGACTTCGACGCACTCGAAGCCGATATCCGCGGTGTCGTCGAGGCCAGCGGGGACGCCGTGGTCAAGGTCATCATCGAGTCGGCGGCGCTGACCGATGAGCAGATCGTCGAAGCTTGCCGTCGCTCCGAGGCCGCCGGTGCCGGGTTCGTCAAGACCTCAACCGGTTTCCACCCGGCCGGCGGAGCCAGCGCTCACGCCGTGTCGCTCATGCGCGAGACCGTGGGCGACCGTCTCGGCGTCAAGGCCTCCGGAGGAATCCGCACCGCCGAGGCCGCCGAAGAGATGATTGCCGCCGGCGCAAGCCGCTTGGGTCTCTCCGGCAGCAAAACCATCCTAGAATCCCTCTAATTGCTACCTGACGGCGGCCCAGCAACCTCGCGCGAGGTAGCTGGGCCGCCGTCAGGTAGTAAGGGAGGTCAGAGGGCGAAGAAGGTCTTCAGCTCGGTGCTCATCGACGACAAGCGCTCCTTGAGTGCCGGTTTGAGCGAAGCGCTCGCCGAGGCGGTCGGCAGGCGCACTCCGGCGCTGGCCGCCGCACGTGCATCGGCCTCGGCCGCAGCCTGGATTTCCGAGGGTTCGGCGACGACCTCGAGATAGCACTTGAGCTTCGGCTCGGTGCCCGAAGGGCGCACGATGACGCGCGAGTTCGACTCCGAGAGCAATAAGATTCCATCGGTCGGGGGCAGACCCTCATATCCGGCAGACAGGTCGTGAACCTCTGCGACGGGTGAACCGGCGAGAGCGGCCGGGGGTTCTCGCGCAGCTTCGCCATGGCCGTGGCGATGAGTGAGACATCGTCGAGGCGGAAAGACAGAGGAGCGGTGGCGAAGTAGCCGTCGCGGCGCCGGATCCGGTCGAGTTCGGCTTCGATGCTGCTGCCTGCAGACTTTAGACGTGAGGCCAGAGACGCGAAGGTGACCGCGGCGGAAATGCCGTCCTTGTCACGGACCGCAGCCGGGTCGACGCAGTAGCCGAGTGCCTCTTCGTATCCGAAGACAAGCCCGAGACTGGCACGAGATATCCACTTGAAACCAGTGAGTGTGTTCACCGCGGCGAAACCGTGGCTCTTAACCGCAGCTGCGAGAGCCCGGGAGGACACGATCGAGTTCGCGAAAACGGCGCCGTCTGAACCGCTTTCTGCGAGTCGGCCCGCGAAGTCCTCACCCAACAGCAGCCCCACCTCGTCGCCGGTCAGCTGCCGGTACCCGATGGCCGTCGACTCGTCCGGGATGGCCGCGGAGAACCGGTCGGCATCGGGGTCGTTGGCGATGATGAGTTCGGCACCAACCTCCCGAGCAAGCGCATAGGACTCATCGAGCGCCCCGGCTTCCTCCGGATTCGGGAAGGACACCGTCGGGAAGTCCGGATCCGGGGCCTGTTGGGAGGCTACCGGGTGAAGGTCGGTGAAGCCGGTGCGGGTCAGGGCAACCTCGGCGACACCGGCACCGACACCATGCAGCGAGGTGAGCACGATCGACAGTTCCGCCTCCGCGCGCACGCCCAATTCGTCGATTCGTGTCAGGTAGTTCTCGACGATTGACTCGTCGAGGTGCTCCCATCCGGAGTCCGCACGCGGCACCGAGGCGACCGATTCGACGGCTGCGATCTTCTCGGCGATCAGCGAATCGGCCGGGCTGACGATCTGAGCGCCCGCACCCTCCTCGGCGTCGGCCTCTGAGCCGAGCGCCAGCAGGGGACGTTTGCCCAGGTAGACCTTGTAGCCGTTGTCAGCTGGCGGGTTGTGACTGGCCGTGACCATGACTCCCGCATCGGCTTCGAGATGCGACAGCGCGAAGGCAAGCAACGGGGTCGGCAACTGCTCGGGAAGTTGGATCGCGACTCCGCCGGCGGCGGTGACGACAGCGGCGGTGTCGGCGGCGAACTCCGCGGACTTGTAGCGGGCATCGCAGCCGATGACGACGCGGAATCCCTCACCGACGGTCTCAGCGAGGAATGCCGCCAGACCGGCGGCCGCTCGGATGACGACGGCCCGGTTCATCCGGTTCGGACCGGCAGCGATCTCACCGCGCAGTCCGGCGGTGCCGAAGACGAGGGGACCTGAGAACCGGTCCTCGAGATCGGCGACCGCAGCCGCATCCCCGGCCTCCGCCTCGGCGAGGATGTGCTCCAAGGAGGTGGCCGTCTGCGGGTCGGGGTCATCGGCGATCCAGGCGCGGACCACCTCGGCGTCGAATCCATTCGTGAACCTTTCGGCTACGCGGGTCATGTTCCGTCCTTTTCGGGTCTGCGGTGAAGAAGGGGTGAGGTAGGGGAGTGCTGGTGTCGTCGGTGCTGAGACTCAGAGCTTCGCGACGATATCGGCGAGCAGGCGGGAGATGCGCGGGGCCGCTGCGGCACCGGCCTCGATGACCTCGGCATGGGAGAGCGGGGTCTCCTGGATGCCGGCGGCGAGGTTCGTCACCAGCGAGATTCCCATGAGCTCGAGCCCGGCCTGACGCGCGGCGATGGCCTCCAACGTCGTCGACATGCCCACCAGATCAGCGCCGAGGATCCCGGCCATGCGCACCTCGGCGGGCGTCTCGTAATGAGGTCCGCGGAACTGCGCGTACACACCTTCGTCGAGCGTCGGGTCGATCTCCTTGGCGATGGCCCGCATGCGCGGAGAGTACAGATCGGTGAGATCGACGAAGTTCGCGCCCTCGATCGGGGAGGTCCCGGTGAGATTGATGTGGTCGGAGATGAGCACGGGAGTGCCGGGTGCCCAGTTGCGGTTGAGTCCGCCGCACCCGTTCGTCAGCACCAGCGAGGAGCAGCCCGCAGCCGCTGCGGTGCGCACACCGTGGGCAACCGCCCGCACGCCCTTGCCCTCGTAGTAGTGGGTGCGCGATCCGAGGACGAGCGCATGCTTGCCGCTGGCCTCGATCCGCACGGAGCGCAGGGTCGCACCGTGGCCTTCGACGGCGGGAGCGTGGAATCCGGGAACCTCCGCTGCGGAGATCTCGGCGACGGTCTCGCCGAGGAGGTCCGCCGCCCCACCCCAACCGGAGCCGAGGACGAGCGCGATGTCATGCGATTCGATGCCCGCATTCGCGTTGATGGTCGTGGCCGCGGCGTGCGCGGCGGCGGTAGGATCGCTTAAGTCAGTCATGACGCCAAGATTATCAAGTTCCCCACCGCCCAAGGAGCGAGCACATGCCGATTCGAGAGCTGTACGACGGTGACGATCTGCGCCTCAATGAGGTGTTCGCCGATGCGACCACCCCGGCCGGTCATATGGCCAGGTCCCTGTTCCGTCCGTCCTCCGATTCGCCGCTGATCCGCTCCGTCATCGCCGAGGTGGTCCCCGACGTTCCCGTCGGAGCCGCCGCGATCGCCGAATCTCCGCTTCACCCCTACCGTGCGTGGGTCCACGTCGAGGTCGCCGCCGAGGAGCAGGGCCATGGTCAGGGGCGTGAGCTCTTCGAGGCAGTGTGCGCGGAGACCCGGGGAACCGCGCTCGAGGGCCTTGATCTGCGTGCCCGTGTGCAGGCCGGAAGCGCGGGCGAAGGCTTCGCTCAGGCGCTCGGCTTCACCCCGCTGACGACGACCCGTGTGATCAAAGTGCCTGCCGGTGCACTGCCACCGGCCGGTGGTGGTCGGGCCGAGGACCTCGAGATCGTGGCGACGGGTTCGGTGAAGCTGACGAAGGCGTTCCTCGCCTGGTACACCGCCGTCAACCGCGACGATGCCGTCGGTCCGCTGACCATCGGACAGGTGAACAGCGCTTTCCTCTCCGAGGCAGCCGGTGCTCACGGTGCCGCGCTGCTAGGTGGTGCGGCCGGGACCGCTGAGGCGGGTGGGCTCAGTGCCTTCGCCGTGTCCTATGCGCGGGAAGCCGATGAGGCTGCCGGAGTTCTGCCCTCAGCCGGTGAGCCGGGAGCCGGCGCCGGTGTCGGGGACGGGACCGCTGTCGTCGATCAGGTCCACGAGGAACCGCCGACTGAGCTCATTCTCGGATCCATGTTCGAGACCCGTGATGATGCCGCCGAGACAGGCGGCGAGGACTTCGCTGCGGCTGTCGCCGATGCCGAACTTCTGCTGGCGCGGCTGTCGGTCGACGCCGATGTCGTCATCGAGGTCACGAGCGGAATGTCCGTAGTCTCGGCACTCGCCGACCGTCTGCTCGAGTCCGGGACCGCGACCGAGCTCTACCGTTATGAGACTCTCTCAGGACCTCCTGCCGACGTGAGCTGAAGCAGGCTCGACTCTCGTTGGACTGAAGAGGCGAACGGGTCGAGTCTGTTCCTCGGTGACGAACCACCCCGTCCCAGCCAGCCCGTCGAGCGGGGCCTGTCGCAGCACTCCGAGTCCGGTGAGATCCTGCTTGGTGTGCACACCGAGCACGAGCAGCGGCCCGAGACTCTGTGCCTTGGCCAGCGGGGAGCCATAGCTGGGTGTGAATCGTGTCGACACGGTGAGCACATGGAATCGTCCGTCGAGCAGATCCCAGTCGACCGGATCCGGTTCCAAGTGAGCATCGTCGTGGACAGAAACTCCGCCGAGGCGGTCCACAAACGTCGCGAATCCGGTCTTGCCGCTCTGCGGAGAACCGCGAACCGTGAGAACTGAACCGTGCCGCAGAGGCTCCCACACAACGAGGACGCCGAAAGCGTCGACGCCGATGGGGATGCGGTCCGTCAACGCGCTGGTGCCGAATGATGCTTCGTCCTTGCTCGCCGGACGGTCCAGTCCGCGCCAGCGTCGAGCGAATCCCCCGCGGGACTTCGGATCGTCGGAGGAGCCACCGATGATGTTCCTTTCCACTCCTGAATCGAGCGAGTCGTTTCGTGTCGCGCCACCGGGTACGAATTGCACGTCGGCGCCTTCTCCCCCGGCGGCCTGCACGCGGGGACCGCGGATGACGGCGCGAAGATCGGGCCAACTTCCGGCGAATCGCTGCCTGCTGAGTCCGAAGCTCGTCCCGTCTTCGCCTGCATCGGGCGGGAAGATGACCTGAGAGGCGAACCGCGAACTTCTGGTCGTCATGTTCCGGCATCCGGCGAGCAGGAACACGAGATCCGATCCGGTGCTCTGTCCGAGCAGTCGTTCGGCTCGTTCGGCCCAATAGTGGTCGAGTGAGTCGACGAACTCGGCCCAATTGCTGCACACAAGCAGGCTCGGCGGATGTCGGCTCGTCTCCGCGTCCGTCGAGGTATCGGTGCCTTCATCGACGGGCGCGATCCTGCCCGGGACCCCATCAACAGTGAGATGGTCGAGGACCGACTGAATCTGCCAGCCTGTGTTCATTCCACAGCTGATCTCTGCCCAGTCAAGCGCCGCGGCGATCCTGCCGATCGCGACGATCCGCCTCGTCGCAGCCGCCGCCCGAGCCATATTCACGAGCACGGATTCCACGGTTTCGGGGCTGCCTCCCGTGAGGATCGACGAACCGTCCACATCAGGATCGAAGGTCCATCTCAGCTGCGCCTGTTGGGCGGGCAGATCGATGATCCCCGTTACTGCTGTGACGGACTCACCGCATGCGGCCACCGGTCCATCGGGGTTCCCGATCGTAACTCCGGCTGCCCCTGCCGTCATCTCCTCCGGAGCGGGCAGAGGCGGAAGCACCACTTGTCGACGGACCGACGATTCCCCGCACTCGGCGCTGTCTCTGGCTGCTGCGACGATATTGTCAACGTCAACCCCGTCGACTCCGCTGGCCAGGGACGGAACCGGACCCCGGACCCATGGCCGGACACGGGGGCGGAGGGCCGCCTCGGTGCGGGTGTCACGTCCGAAGGGCACCGCCACGCGGAACTGGGTGATGCTGATACCGGAGTCCAGACAGGCGGCACCGGGCTTGTCCGCAGGCAGGAACGCGCCCGCCTCGGTGCCGATGACGTCGAAGGAATCGGTCTCATCGCGCACCCGCAGGCACACACGAATGTTGATGTTCGCCTTCATCTGCCCGGTTACGACGCCCATGGGACGCTGAGTGGCGAGGATGAGGTGAACGCCGAGAGACCTTCCCAGGGCGGTGAGGTGTTCCAGCAGGTCAGCGGCGCGCGGGTGGGTGGCCATCAGCGCATGGAACTCATCGATGACAACGACGAGACGCGGGGGCGGATCGGCGAGGTCGGCGACATCGGCGCACCCGTGGTGGGCCAGCAGCCGTTCACGGTGGGTGATCTCGGCACGCACCGAGACGAGAGCGCGAAAGGCGAGCCCGGAGTCGAAATCGTCGATCACGCTGTCCGTGTGCGGCAGGTCCTGCAACGGGGAGAATGTGGCTCCGCCCTTGAAATCGATGAGGACGAAACGCAATCGCCGAGGCGACTGTGCCAAGGCCATCGACAGCAGCCACGTCTGGAGAAGCAGGGATTTTCCGCTTCCCGTGGTGCCCGCGACGAGAGCGTGGGGACCGTCGGCGAAGAGATCGATGCCGACGTCGCCGCCGTCTCCGCGACCGATCAGCACCGGTCCCGAAGCGGGATGTCGCCACCGATCCCGGATGGCCTCGGGCGCATCGTCGCAGAGTTCGCCGAGTCCGTGATCGGGCCAGGCTCGGGGTTCGGTTTCGGCCGAGCGACTACGGTGCAGGGTGACGAATCGGGCAGCAGGCATAAGGGCGGCGATGAGTGCCCGTCCGGGCACCGGGCCGCCGGGTGCGGTTGAGGACGTGGTGCGTGCCTGTGCGAGAGTTCCCACCGTCATCGACACCGCAGAACCGGAATGCGGGGCGGTGAGCGTGAGTACGGCGGGGTGAGCGGCCTCGTCGAGGGTGATCGGAATGGGGTCATCAGCGGTGCCTGCAGGATGGTTGTCGGACCGGGGCAAGTGTGCGGAATGGTCAGCGGAGAACTCGGTTCCAGCGAGCTCCGGCAGCAGTGCGAGTTCGGGACTCGGCCGCCACCTGAATCGCCGGTCGGCCAGCCAGGCGAAGGCCATTGTGCGCAGGACTGCAGGGGTTCCGCTTACGGTGACCGTCGTCGTGCGCGGATCGATGCGGATCGGCATATCGGCGCAGACGACCCGACCGTCGACATGGTCGGTTCCGTCCTGCAAGCGTTCGTCGATGGTGAGATCGCTGAAGACCGTGCCGAACCCCAGACACAGACCAGGGGAGGAGAAGATCGTGTGTCGGTGCTTAGCCTCCAGACGACTCAGTCTGGTGCGCGCCTCAGCCAGGGCGTCGTCACGGTCGAGCCGGCATTGTGCACTGTCGCGGGTGAAGCGCTTCTTCTCCACCAGGTAGGCGAGCCATCCCGAGAGAGGGGCGGAGACGCTGAAGAGCAGAAACCACCACATTCCGGTGACCACAGCCAACACCACGCCGATGCCGACGGGGATGAGGAACGTCCACCACTGTGGGGGTCTGGCTGGACGAGGATCGTCGATCGTCTTCGGTGCGATATGAATATCATCACTGCGCTGCAGAGGTGGGGACCGTATCAGCGGAGCCGAACGGCCAGTTGAGGACGAAGCACCGGCCGCCGAACCTTCTGCTGTGGTGGGTGCGAGCACGCTCGCACCCACATGAACCGCAGGTTGAGCACCGGTGGCATCGAGACGCAGCGGTTGAGGGGTGCGGGAGATGCAGGGGTCGACGAGGGTCAGGCAATCGGCGTGGGTCAGCCGAGACAAGCAGACCCGTCTTGGGTCGAGAGTCAGCGTAAAGCCGGAGTCGGGACCCGCCACGACGGATACAGTCGTCTGTGCGGAGTCGGCACAGGCGTCGGTGGTGCGTAGAGAATGCGCACCGACGACGGTGATGGGATTGAGCCTCTGCCAGTGACCCCAGCTGATCGATTCGAGCCTGCGGTTCTCAATTCGGTTGCCGACGATGAGGTCTCGATGAGTCAGCTCAGGTCCGAAGGCAGACCGGAAGACGTCGACGGCCGGCTGGGCGGAATCGGCTTCGACGCTGATGCTCGTGATGGCTCCGTTCGTCTCGACGCGATGGATGAGCCCCAGGGTTCTCATGCCCACAGACTCACTGCGAGCATATGGAGCGGGCAAGAGGAAGAAAACGTCCTGTGGAAACGTCTCGAGGGTCCACAGCCTCAGGGTGTGTGAGTGGCGCAGTCGCCCACAGGAATCGGCGTCGAAGTCGACGACTTGCCCGGATCAGTCGAGGCGCAGGGCACCGCGGGCATAAGCGGTGGCGTGGAGGTCGATGAGGCCGGGCACGAACGGTGAGAGCAGCGCCGGAGAGTAGCGGGCCTTGATGCGGATGCGCACCGAATGCGTCCCATCGGCATCGGCACTCAGCCGCAGATCGCCCATGTCCTTCGGGGTCGGCACCGCGCCGAGATATCGACTTGCGGCTTGTTTGGCCGCGGGAGGTGAGAACACAAGACCGGGATCGTCACCGGCAGCCGGTTCGAACGAATCCGAGGCCGCCAATGCCGCGGAATCGGCCAGTCCCTGCAGCTCGCGGCGCGCCATGTGCAGATCGGTCAGAGCAGCGATGAGGAAGGCCAGCAGCAGGGCGATGACGACGAAGCCGATGGACAGCGGAGTGATGGACCCGGCATCCGATTCATGATCGAGCTGCGATGCTCGACATCGCTCCGAACCGTGCTCACCCAAGGCCCGCATATCACTGACGTCCTGTGGCGACGACGTCGGTGTGGCTCGCGCGCAGAGTGATATGCGGAGATCGGTCGGAGCCGAAGAGGAGGGGGAACCCGGGCAGGGACACTTTCGTCTCGACGCGTGCGGTGACGAGGGAGCCGGCCTGTCCACAGGGTCCGGTGCACGAGTAGGTGATGGAGGTCGGCGCATCCCGCAGCCCGAAGTCCGCAAAATGCATGTCGGCAACGGCGTGGGCGCGAGCCTCCGAAGGGTTCGCATCGCGAGCGGCGATGCGTGAGGCCGACATAGCCGCCGAGGTGGTCGCATAGCTGGCCGCCTGCAGCTGGGAGAGGGCGAGCATGAGGTAGATGACCGGAATGAGCAGGACGATGGAGGCGAAGATGAACTCGATGACCGCCGTTCCCTCATCAGCGGCGCCGGGCTCTGCGCCGCCGGACGCGAGACCCTGACCGAACTCCGACTCAGTCACGGTCGATGTCCTCGACGATGGACCGTCCGCGCAGCTCCCAGACCTCGGCCGGTCCCCACAGCCCGAGGACCGGGAGCGGAGTCGTTACCCGCACCTCGACGATCTCGACGGCGCCGCGCTGTGACGTCGAGACGGTGACCTTCTGGGAATAGCGCTCGCCCACGGATACTCGGATGAGGTCGCGGGTGAGTTTCTGCCCGTCACGAGGAGTCTGATCCGCAAGACTCGCCTGCCTTGCTCCGGCGATGGCGGAATCGATGACGGTGTTGCGGACATGGATGACGAGACCGATCTGCAGGGCTCCGGCCAGGATGAGGGCCAGCAGCGAGGCGACGAGCGCGAATTCGGCGACGGCGGATCCGGAATCGCTGCGCTCGCCTGCCCCTGTCACCGGTGCCGAGGCCATTCGTCCTCCCGGTTCCGTCTCATCGTCTCTGGTCACCGTGCACTCACCCGGCACCGCGGACCTTGTTCATCGCGTCTTGGAACATCGAGGTGAAGGCTTCGCCAGCCAGCGCCCACAGCGCGACCACCAGTCCCGCGGTCATCAGGGTGATGAGGACCCAACCGGGAACGTCCCCTCGATCGGGCCGGTCGACATCGTCAGTGAGGGTCGGGTCGATGCCCTGGTCGGCCGCCTCGGTGACGGTGGTTCCTCCTCGCGGAGGAGGACCGGGGATGAGTCCGAGCATGAGCGGGACGAGGCGGTAGGTGAACTGGCGGAACATCGTGTCTCCTTCTTGGGCGAGGTCGAGTGTTCGATCCGCGTGGTCGGTGGTGCGGGGCGTGGTCGTGTGGTCAGAGCTGGTCGGTGGTGCGGGACTGGTCGTTACGGACTGAGGTCGAGGACGGTCAGGGAGGGGAAGACGGCGAAGATCACGGTGACGGGAAGCACGAAGACGACGACCGGGATCAGCATCCCGATCTCCTTCTTTCCGGACAGTTCGAGCAGCCGCCGTCGGGACTGTTCGCGCACGTCAGCGGCTTGAGCGCGGAGCACTTCGGCCAGTGGGGTGCCGCGGGTCATCGACACCGCGAGGCCGTCGACGAACTGGACGATCTCGGGGATGGCGATTCGTGTGGCCATCGCGTCGAGCGCTTCGACCAACGGCGTGCCGGTGCGGGTGGTGGCCAGGGCTGCGCGGAGTTCGTCGATGAGATCGCCGGAGCAGGTGCGGCAC
The DNA here is from genome assembly GCF_900105315.1 of Brevibacterium siliguriense. Classification (NCBI taxonomy): domain Bacteria; kingdom Bacillati; phylum Actinomycetota; class Actinomycetes; order Micrococcales; family Brevibacteriaceae; genus Brevibacterium; species Brevibacterium siliguriense. The sequence continues at coordinate 1,667,652 of NZ_LT629766.1, forward strand.
ACTCGTTCTAGGGCCTCCACGATTCCCTCGCCGGCGGTGATGGACAGTGCGAGGAGTTCGGCAACGGTGGGGAATTCGGCGAGCACACGAGATTCGTGGCGGGCGATGGCTTGGCTGAGTCGCCAGTCGTTGAAGACATGCCCGGCGATGCCGCCGCTGATGACGAGGATGAGAGTGACAATGGGGGAGAAACCGCGCTGTGCTGACAGGACACCGGCCAGGCCGCTGGCAACGATCATCCCGACGAGGATGCTCAGCACTTGGTTGATGCGGAAGCGTTCGATCGTGGCATTGCCGCCGAGGCGGTCGATGCGCAGCCGCAGAGTCGCATCCGTGGTGATGCGCGAGGTCACCCACAGAGTCGAGCTGACCAGCCATGACTTCACGAGTCCCCAGAATCCTTCGGTGCGCGGGGTCGGCGGGGCATAGATATCGACGAGGGATTCCTGATCCCGCAGATAGGGCGCGATCCGCGAGGACAGAGTCGGTCTGCGCAGCGGCGGGAGGGAGAGGACGAAGACACACAGAGCGATGCCGTTGAAGAGTCCGAGGGCCAGGATCGACAGGGGTTCGCCGAGGAGGTTCACGCCGCCCGCCCGTCCGCAACGTCATCATTGTCGACGGTGAATCCGACGCCCGAGCCGCCGGCACCGCCTGCGAAGCGACGGTGGACGGCGCTGAGCGAGGAGCCCTCGATGACCCGGGGTTCGGACGGGAGTCTGCCGATGCGCTTCATCGCCTGATACGCCAGCAGAGAGACGACGAATCCCGCCGCCAAGAGAATCAGCCCGGTTCGCGAGTTGTACGCGACCGCAGTTTCGGGTCGGGTCGACAGGAATGCGAGCACCACCCACGGTGCGGCGACGGCCAGCCGGGCGCCGTTGACCGTCCATTGCTGCCGGGCGGAGAGCTCATTGCGGGTGCGGGCATCATCGCGGACGAACTGGGCCAAGGTCCGCAGCATGGTGCCCAGATCGCTGCCGCCGACCTGCCGGGTGACGCTGAGCGCGACGACGATGCGGTCGGCCACCGGGTCGGCGCTGACCTGCCTGAACCGCTCCAGCGCCAAGGCGAAGGAACCGCTGGCCCGATATTCCTCGGCGAAGACTTCAAACAGCGGTCGCAGCGGTTCGGGTCCGCGGTGGGCCAGAGAACTCAGCGCCTCGGGCAGGGACAGACCTGCACGGACTCCGGAATTGAGATGGTCGAGAGTTTCGGGCCACAGCTCCCGCCGCATCACCTGCCTGCTGCGCGCCCGATGCTGAAGCGCCCGATGCGGCAACCAGGAGGCGAAGATCCCGAAGCACAGCGCGATCGCCCACGAACCGGTGAACACCGTCGACACGACCGCAACCACACAGAACGCCGCGACCGAAATGAGCAACAGGTGAGCCGGACGCAGTCGAGGGAATCCGGCTCCGGTGAGCATGTCATCGAGTTCGCGCACCCACCGCGACTGGGTCCGCTTGCCCTGCGGTCGCTGCCACATCGACATCCAGATGAGGAAGAGCCCCGCACCGAGGCAGGCACCGATGAGCAGAGCGGACTGTGAATAGCTCACGCCGCCTCCAGAACGGTGTGAAGATCGCGGCCGATGGCCGCAAATCGCTCGCCGAGGTGGCCGAACCCCTGACCGCGGATGAGCTGTCCTCGTGGCGAATGGAAGATCGTATCGAGTTCGACGACGTCGCCTTCGACTCCTCCCGGCACCGCGCAGATCTCATCGACCCGCCGCACCCCGGACGGATCACGCCGCAGATGAACGACGACGTCGAGGCTGACGGCGACGGTGGGCACGACGAACGACGAGGAGATGTTCGCCCCGGCAAGCAGAGGCAGAGTGCAGATCTTCGTGATCGCTGCGCGGGCGGAGTTCGCGTGGATGGTGCCCATCCCGGGCAGGCCTGAATTCAAGGCGACGAGGAGATCGAGGCTTTCGGCCTCTCTGACTTCGCCGACGATGATGCGCGTCGGCCGCATCCGCAGCGCCTCCTTGACGAGGGCACGGAGGGTGACTTCGCCTGTGCCTTCGAGGGAGGGCTGTCGGCACTGCATGGGCACCCAGTCGCGGCTGGGCAGATTGAGTTCGAAGACCTCTTCGCAGGAGATCGTGCGTTCGCGGGCCGGAATCGAACCGGCCAAGGCGTTGAGCATCGTCGTCTTGCCCGCCTGTGTGGCCCCGGAGACGAGGATGTTGGCCCCGCATGCCACGGCCGCGTCGAGGAACTCGGCGGCACCTGCAGTCAGCGACCCCTGAGCGACAAGATTGGCGAGATTGCGCGGCCTGGCGATGAACTTGCGGATATTCACGGCCGGATGGGTGCGAGTGATATCGGGCAGGACCACATGCAGCCGGGACCCGTCGGGCAGGATGGCGTCGACAAATGGCTGGGACAAGTCGACGCGGCGGCCAGAGGTCCGCAGCATCCGTTCGATGAGGTCATCGAGTTCACCGGAGCTCAGCTTCGTCGTCGTCAGCTGATGGATCCCGTCGACGGCGATGAAGACTTCGCTCGGCGAATTGACCCAGATCTCTTCGACGTGCGGATCATCGAAGTAGTCCTGCAGAGCACCGAATCCCGACAGCTGATTATCGATGTAGCGGAATGTCGCCTCTTTGTCCTCGAGCAGGGGGAGATCGGCGACGAGGCTGCGCTCATCGTATTCGGCGATGACGGTGCGAATGAGCTCGCGAGAGCGCTGAATATCGGCGCGGGGATCCACATCGAGATCTCTGATCCGTTTGTGAACCTCGCTGGTGATGACTTCGGTGGCTTCCACTCTGAACCCTTGCCCGATCATTCAATTGACAGTGTGGTTTGCTGTTTAACCTATCTGTAGTCGAATGAAGAATCTAGTGAATTCCGAAATCTGTGGATAACCGAGAATTTATTCTGCAAATGCTCACCGTGTAGTTTCATGTTTGTCGTTGGGTTGATTCTTCGCCTTGCGTAGGGGTGGGAGTCGGTCTATATTTTCCTCACCAGTCTTCGTATGACGCGATATGAGCCGCGCCGCCGGCGGGATGAATCAGATCTCCCGCTGGCGGCGCTTTTTGCTGCCGACGAAGAGCTCTGCGTCGGCACCATCAGGCGAGGGGCTCCCGTCGATTCAGGTGAGACCCGGGTTGTCGTGGCTGTGTGTTCGCCCGCGCGCGCTGGGAGCGGTGCGAAGAATCTCGTATTCTACAACTAGTAGAATTATGCCGAGTGGTCGGCGTACTGTCGCATGAGGAGCAGATGTGATCTCCCAAACCGCTCTCACTGTCATCAGGGGCGCACTCCCGGTCATCGGATCCGCTATCGGCGACATCACGCCGATCTTCTATGAGCGGATGTTCACCGCCCGCCCCGACCTGCTGCGCGATCTGTTCAACCGCGGCCACCCCCGAAGTCGTCGATGCCTGGTCCGACCTGGTCGTCACCTGCTGACGGCAGGAATCACCGCACAACGTCAGCCTCGTCCTCGCTCGCCCCGACGGCGGTCCGCTGCAGCAGGCCCTTCCCGGGCAGTACATCCCCACCCGGGTGCAGCTGTCTGACGGGGCGTGGAAGATTCGCCAGTACAGCCTCACCCGGACGAGTTCGAACGACTCCTGGACCGTGACGATCAAGGCCGGACCGGGCCACGCCTTGGCGGGCGTCCCCGCAGGTGAGGTATCGAACTTCATCCACGGCAAAGTCTTCGAAGGCGATATGATCCGCGCCTCCCTGCCCTACGGCGACCTCGTCGTCGAAGATGCCGAGACCCCGTTGCTGCTCGTCTCTGCGGGCATCGGCTGCACCCCGATCCTCGTCGCCCAGCTGCCGAGCGCCCGGATGCACCACTGGTACGAGCAGCTCGGTGCGCGGACGGCGAACGAAACCGACCACGAAGGCTTCATCGACCTCGCCGAGGTGGTCCCGCCTCGGCGCGCATCCGTCGGTTCTGGGCGGGGCGGGGGCATGCACTAGAATCGGATCATTATGGCCTCCACTGATTACTCTTCTGAAATCGCCAACCTCCGCCAGACGTACAAAGCGATTCTCGACGTGTCCGATCTGGACAATCTGCGCGACGAGGTTGCCGAGCTCACGGAGCAGGCATCGTCGCCGACGTTCTGGGACGACCCTGATTCGGCGCAGAAGACCTCGGCCAAGCTCTCGCACAAGCAGGGCACCCTGGAGAAGCTCGAGAAGTTCGGGCAGCGCATCGACGATGCCGAACTGCTCGTCGAGATGTCCCAGGACGAAGGCGACGCGGACTCGCTCGAAGAGGCCGACCGCGACATCAAGAAGCTGCACGATCAGCTGGCCGAACTCGAGATCTCAACGCTGCTCAGCCACGAATATGATGAGCGCTCCGCCGTCGTGACCGTGCGCTCGGGCGCCGGCGGCGATGACGCGACCGACTGGGCGCAGATGCTCACCCGCATGTACGTCCGGTGGGCGGAGAACCGCGGCTACAAGGTCCAGGAACTCGACACCTCCTATGCCGAAGGTGCGGGCATCAAGTCCGCGACCATCCAGATCGATGCGCCCTATGCCTACGGCACGCTGTCGGTCGAGGCCGGAACCCACCGCCTCGTGCGCATCAGCCCCTTCGACAACCAGGGGCGTCGCCAGACCTCGTTCGCCGCCGTCGAAGTGGTCCCGCTCATTGAATCGACCGACCACGTCGAGGTCGATGAGAACGATCTGCGCATCGACGTCTACCGGTCCTCCGGGCCCGGCGGACAGTCGGTGAACACGACGGACTCGGCCGTGCGCATCACGCACATCCCCACCGGCGTGGTCGTGAGCATGCAGAACGAGAAGTCCCAGATCCAGAACCGTGAGGCCGCGATGCGCGTCCTCCAGTCGCGACTCCTCGACCTCAAGCGCCAGGAAGAGGCCGCACAGAAGAAGGAGCTGGCCGGCGACATCAAGGCCAGCTGGGGCGACCAGATGCGCTCCTACGTCACGCACCCGTACCAGATGGTCAAGGATCTGCGCACCGGTTACGAGGTCAACAACCCCTCGGCCGTGTTCGACGGCGACCTCGACGGACTCATCGAAGCCGGCATCCGCTGGCGCAAGGAACAGGAGATGGCCGAAGAGGCCGAAGCCGGAGCCTGACCCCTCGGGCCGGTCTGGGGCCCGGGCAGAACCGGGAACTGAGCGGTGCCGCCTCGGTGAGGGATCGACCGTCACCGAGGCGACTGTGAACTTCATCTGATCGCAACACACGCCTGGCCGCCTCCGCGAACATCACGGAAGTGTTACGTACAGTGGAATCGGCCGAGCCACCCGCAACATGATTGAAGACCGACTTGATCAGATTCGACTCCGTTTCGAAGTCCTACGACACACGTTCCCGCAAAGCACTCGACGACATCTCGTTCGAGGCTGACCGCGGGGAATTCGTGTTCCTCGTGGGAGCCTCCGGTTCGGGAAAGTCCACGGTCATCCGACTCATTCTGCGTGAAGAGGTCCCCAGCGCCGGACGCATCCACATCGCCGGGAAATCCGTGGTGAAGATGCCCAGCTGGAAGGTGCCCTACCTGCGGCGGGGGATCGGAACCGTGTTCCAGGACTTCCGTCTGCTGCCGAACAAGACGGTGTTCGCCAATGTGGCATTCGCCCTCCAGGTGATCGGAAAGTCCCGCGCGGCCATGTCGACTCTCGTCCCCGACGTCCTCGAGACCGTGGGTTTGGCCGGCAAGGAGAAGCGGTACCCCAGTGAGCTCTCCGGTGGTGAGCAGCAGCGTGTGGCCATCGCCCGCGCCGTGGTCAACAAACCCGGAATCCTGCTCGCCGACGAGCCGACGGGCAACCTCGACCCGGCGACGAGCGCTGACATCATGAACGTTCTCGAGAAGATCAACCGCAACGGCACCACGGTGCTCATGGCCACCCACGACGGAGAGATCGTCAACCGGATGCGTCGGAGAGTCATCGAACTGCGCGAAGGCGAAATCGTCCGCGACGTCGAAGAAGGCACCTACGGAGTCGCCTCATGAGGGCCGGTTTCATCCTCTCCGAAGTCTGGTCGGGTCTCCGCCGGAACTTCTCCATGGTCATCTCCGTCGTGCTCGTGACCTTCGTGTCCCTGCTCTTCGTCGGTGCCGCGATCCTGCTGCAGATGCAGGTCGGACAGATGAAGGACTTCTGGTACGACCGCGTGCAGGTCTCCGTGTTCCTGTGCCCGCCGGATTCTGAGGCGACGAACTGCGTCGACGGCGAGGTCACTGGCGACCAGAAGGATCAGATCCGGGCCGACCTCGAAAGCTCCGAGCTCGCTCCCTACGTCGACAAGGTCTACTTCGAAGACAAGACCGAGGCCTACGAGCACTTCCAGGAGCAGTTCAAGGGCACCAGCCTCGAGGGCACCGTGCCCAAGGATGAGATGAACGAGTCCTTCCGGGTCAAACTCAAGGACGCCGAGAAGTACGACATCATCAAGGAGACGTTCTCGTCGACTCCCGGAGTGGAAGAGGTCGTCGACCAGAATCAGCTGCTCGACCGCCTGTTCGGGGTGCTCAACATCGCGACCATCGCGGCGATCGCGATCGCCGGCATCATGCTGCTGTGCGCGATGCTGCTCATCGCCACCACCATCAGACTCTCCGCGTTCTCGAGACGCCGGGAGACCGGCATCATGAGACTGGTCGGCGCATCGAACACCTTCATTCAGATGCCGTTCCTGCTCGAGGGCGTCATCGCCTCCGCCATCGGTGCGACCCTGTCCGCCGGGGTCCTGGGGGTGCTCGTCCACTTCGGCATCAGCGGCTGGCTGCAGTCGCAGGCCACCGGATTCAGCCTCATCTCCGGATGGGACGTCCTCCTCATCACCCCTGTGCTCATCATCATCGGTGTGCTCATGGCCGGAGCATCCTCGCTGATCACATTGAACAAGTACACGAAGGTCTGAGATGAAGCGCCTCGGACTCGTTCTCACGGCGGCCGCACTGGCGGTCCTCATGCCGGCCACCTCCGTGGTGGCCGATCCGCGCGACGACAAAAGCGCGGTCGACGAACGGGTGAAGGAACTCCAGCAGGAGTTCGAAGGCCTCGACGAGGATCTCGCCCGCGTCATCGCCGAACGCGACGCCGCTCAGGAGAAGCTGCCGGATGCCGAAGCCGCATCGCAGGCCGCCGATGATGCGCTGGCGAAGGCGATCGAGAAGGACGAGGACATGGCTGCGCGCCTGACCTCGGCGGAGAACGCCCAGAAAGATCTCAAGGACACGATCAAGTCCGGCACGGAGGAGATCGACAAGCACAAGACCTCGGCCGCGCGCATCGGGCGACAGGCCTACCAGAACTCGGGCATCACCTCCGATCTGGCGATGCTTCTGCAGATGGCCGAGGGCACGAGTGCCGACGGCGGCATCGGCCGCGTGGACTCCGCTGTGCGGTCTCAGCAGCGCACGATCGACAAACTCTCCGAACAGCGGGCGTTGAATAAGAACAACGAAGAGCGGCTATCGGGCGTGACCGATAAGATCTCCGATCTCAAAGACGAGGCCGCCGAGGCGGTGGTGGCCAAGGAGGCCGCGCAGGTCGACGCGAAGAAGAAGGCCGACAGCCTCAACGACCTCATCTCCGCGAAGGACGATGCGGAGAAGACGATCTCCGACAACAAGGACAAGACCGAGAAGCAGCTGGCCGACGAGAAGGCCGAGCAGGATCGATTGGCAAAGAAGGTCCGGGAGTGGGAGAAGGAGCAGGAGAAGAAGGGCAAGTTCGTCTTCGGTGACGGCGTCCTTGCCAATCCGGCCAAGGGATACCCGACGACGTCTCCCTTCGGCTACCGGATCCACCCGATCACCGGCGCCAGGAAGCTGCATTCCGGAATGGACTTCGGCGTCCCCTGCGGAACCCCGATCCGTGCGGCCGGCGACGGCATCGTCGTCACTTCCGGTTGGACCGGCGGCTACGGCAACCGCGTCGTCATCTCCCACGGCAAGATCAAGGGCAAATCGATCGCGTCGACCTACAACCACAACACGAAGCTCAAGGTCCACGACGGACAGCGGGTCAAGAAGGGCGACATCATCTCGTACTCCGGCACGACGGGCGCTTCGACCGGCTGCCACCTGCATTTCGAGATCATGGAGAACGGCGGCTACGTCGACCCCAAACCCTTCATCTTCTAATTGCTACCTGACGGGGGCCCAGCAACCTTGCGCAAGGTTGCTGGGCCCCCGTCAGGTAGTTCGGGGAGGGGGCCGGCGTGCGGAAGTGCGCCGATGAGATAGAATTGACAGCTGTGCCCGCAAACGCGCGCACAGGTGATCGGGAGCAGAGAGGAGGCCGGTCATGCCGAAGGACACAGGCAAGAAAGTCATTGCGAGGAATCGCAAGGCACGCCACGACTATCACATCGAAGACACGTGGGAGGCCGGACTCGTACTCACCGGCACCGAGGTGAAATCCCTGCGCGAAGGTCGAGCCTCCCTCACCGACGGCTTCGCCCTCATCTTCCAGAATGAGGCCTGGCTGGAGAACGTCTACATTCCCGAATACCTGCAGGGAACGTGGACGAATCACTCGGCCCGTCGCCGTCGGAAGTTGCTCCTTCACCGCGAGGAGATCCTCAAGATCTCGCAGAAAGTCAAGGAATCCGGCCGGACCCTGGTCCCGCTGGAGCTGTACTTCGACGGCTCACGCGTGAAGGTCGAGATCGCCCTGGCCAAGGGCAAGCGCGAATGGGATAAGCGTCAGGCCCTGCGCGAAGCGCAGGACAAACGCGAAGCCGAACGCGCCATGAAGTCCAAGCAGTTCATGTAAGGGCCGGCCGGCGACGGGGCTCTGACCCCGTCGCCGCCACCGTCCCTCACCTCCCTCGCCGAGGCGGCCCGACCGCATCCGCGTATGTGCGGTCGCAGGTTCGCGGAGTCCAGGGAATGCAATTGGCTCGGTGTGTGTTCTACGAGTATGCTGGAGTATCTGATCGGCGCCAGCAGCCGCCTCGGCGGATGAAACAGCTGATCAGGTTTGGTAACAGAATATGGGGATGATCGGTTTCGACGTTGGACACTGCGTCGGGAGAAGCGGGCCGAGAATGCAGAGTCATCTCGTTAATGTCCTCTGCAAAACAATAGGTGCTAAGTCTAACAACCGCACCGATTTCGCCCTCGCTGCCTGATAGAGCGCGAGCTGCGAATCCGTCAGCCTAGAGTTGCCTCTGCTCTAGTTCCTGGCGTCGCTTAAGAGGCCACTGCTTCAGGTACATGTTGGGGGTGCCTGAGGGACTTTCACTCAACTCCGTTCGTTGGCTTACGTGTTCGTGCGATAGCCAGAACCTAAGACACTACTTCACGAACTGCGCCCGGAGAAGTCCTGACAATCTGCCGACGGACGCGGGTTCGATTCCCGCCATCTCCACGCTAAGGCCTCGGGTTCCCAGTGAATCCGGGGCCTTCCGCTTGTTTAAGCGGATCGTGAGGGTTTTCCGTTCCGATCACGAATGACCAGGACTACCCATAGATTAGCACAGGACTAGTCCTATACTAGTCTCATGGCGAACAAATCTAGTTCTAGTGGAGATTCCCGGACCAAAGCGAAGAAGCTCCCACCCGGAATCAACCTCACACCAGGCGGCGAATACCGCGCCCGCGTCTACTTCCAGGGCAAACAACAGTCCATCGGCCAATTCCAGACCATCACCGACGCGAAGGCCGCACGCTCAATCGCACAGTCTGAAATCGCGCGTGGCGTGTTCGTCCCCATGAGCGTCCGCAAAGCCAAGGCCAAAGAGGAACAGCAGAAACGTGACCGCGCCATGGTCACTGTCGATCACGTTGCGGAACAGTTCTGGAAGTTCCTCAAATCGACCGGCAAAGCTCAGGGCACCATATACACATATCAGTCCCGGTACCGCACCCATATCGCACCGAGGTTCGGGCAGCAGCCGATAACGGATATAACCGTTACACAGGTTGAGGACTGGCATGCAGGACTACTCAAAGCCAAGGGGCAGGGCGTGTCCCGCTCCGTGTACCTCACCATTTCGTCACTGTTCAACTACGCAGCCGGTAAGGCAAATGGCCTCAGCTCCGCATTCACCCCATACATCGAGACCTCACCAGTACAAGTCTCAGGAGCCACGAAACACCGCCCAGAACGCCGTGAGAGTGAGCCGGTGGCAACCGTGGAGCAGATCGAGTTCCTAGCCTCGCACAGCGGCAAATACAGGCTGGCGATTCTTCTCTCTGCGTGGGCTGCGGTAAGGCTGGGGGAGTTGCTAGCTTTACAGCGTGCCGACCTCACTCGCGGGGACGGGTTCTACTGGTTACGCATCTCCAAGCAGGTGCAAGCCCGTGGGAAAGGCCTATATGAGACTGCACCCAAGTCTGAGGCCGGTTATCGCACGGTACCTGTCCCGGCTGCGTTGAACGATGAAATCGAATCGCACTTGCAGACCATCCCGAACGTCAAAGACTCACTACTGTTCCCTCGACTGGGAGGGGAGTGGACTCACCCCAATTCTTTGCGGAATGCGTTTAACCGTGCCCGTGACGAGTGGAACGCCGAGAACCCCAAAGACGCGTTGGACAATTTCACTTTCCACGGGTTAAGGCATACCGCACTAACTCACATCGGGCAGGCCGGGGCGACGTTGGAGGAATTGAAGCGTTACGCTGGTCATTCGTCTTCCGAGGTCGTGGCGAAGTATCAGCACGCTACCCGTGATCGTCTGGCTATGTTGGCTGGGAAGCTGTCAGGGCAAATTGGCGGTTGACATTTCTGTCTGCTGGTGGGTGGTTAAGGGAACGAAGTATCCCGATTTTCGACCGCTACCACACAATAATTAGCATATATAAGTGTGGCGTAATTACAAACGACGTCCAAATGCTGAGACTTGAGCCACTGTAATCATATTGTTACATATGGTGTTTCCCTGTGGATAACACGCATTGCAGGGGCGGCCTCGAAAAGCCGGAATTGCACGACGCGCCGGAAAAGACCTTACGGCACCGGAATTAATGCAACAACAAATGGGTGGATGATTTATCCCTAACCTGTGGATAAGCCGGATAAATGCAAACCACGACGAGTAACTACGCTGGTATATCACTTGAAATGCCCGTAAAATTATACCCGTGAACAACTGCTAGTGACCGCCTCCGAGTGAGGTTGGTGAAACTCCACCACCAATCACTATGGTTGCTCATGCCGGGGTGACCAGATCAAGCCGGGAACAAGCAGAACCGCCTACCCATACTTTGGCGAGTCGAGGTAGACGGTCCTGTCGTTATGTATTTGTCGCGCTGCGGTCTCCTTCTTGCACCCGTAGCGCAATAGCAGACAGAGAGGTGAATCAATGTCTACACGTCACAACAGTACCACCACCATCCCCGCACTTTCAATCTCGGATTGCGCCAAACGCGGCGAAGTACACGAGAACACCGTCCGCCGCTGGATCGCAGACGGCACCCTCCCCGCCTACAAGCTTGGCAGGCAGGTGCGCATCCACGAAGCCGACTTCGCGGCCCTGTACACCCGCATCCCCGCCTACGGGGGTGGCCTGTGATCGACCACGAGACGTTCGAGCGCATCAAGGGTCAAGTGGACGCAGAAGTCGCTCTACGAGGTGTCTCCCGTGGCCGTCGGCAGAAGATGCTGAAACAGGCACTCAGAGACTATGAGCAGCAGACCGCCACTGAGCAGTGGTCTGTCCCTGCCCCCGGCTTGCAGTCCGGTATCGACCCGCGCACGCGACGTTCTGGTCACACAACCTCGGACCCGACTGTGCGGATCGCACTGCACCGACGTGACTGCAAGCGGGACGAGTGCGGAACGTGCGGCAAGTCAAAGGTGGCTGCACGTCGAATCGTCACGAACGCGATTCTCCATGACCTCGGGATGAACGGGGCCGGTGGTGGACGATGACCAGGCCCGCCGCCGTGACTTCATCAAGGAAGTCATTACCGGCCTCAACGCGGTAGAAGCACGCCGCACCCATTACCAACGGTTCGACGAAGCGAAGAACCGCCCGCAGCGGTAACCGGCCACTCTCGGCCAATTCAATTTTCAGACCCATTTAGGGCTATTCACAAAGGACTCCAATTGGAAGAAACTCTGAAACTCCGGCGCACAAGCGAGCTTCCCCCGGCCAAGCATCCCCAATGGTTGGGCATCGGCTGGATTCCAAAGGCGGAAATCACCGTCCTCGTCGGCCCCGAGGGCATCGGTAAATCACTCCTATGGGTGAGAGTCGCAGCAGCAGTCACAACAGGCCGACCCCTCCCGGAAATGCGCATCCCGAAGCGTGCACCGGCAACAGTTGTCGTGATCGTCTCCGAGGACGGGCGCGGAGAAGTAGAAGAACGCTTGAAGCTCGCCGGGGCAGATCTAGAGAACATTCTGTGGTTCGGTCCCGAAGAGGACGGCACGGGCGCACCCACGTTCGCACGAAATCAGGGCGGCGTGCCCATGCAGAACCTCGCCGATGGTGTGCGCGAACTCGAGCAGGCACCCGCATTGCTCGTGGTAGACGCTTGGCTCGACACCGTGGACGGTGGCATACAGGTCAAAGACGGGCAGCAGGCACGCGCAGCTCTCGCACCGTGGAAGCGATTCGCAACGAACTTCGGGACCGCCGTGATGCTGTTGACCCACACGAATCGCATTCAGGGCGCATCCACCCGTGACCGCATGGGCGCGACTGCTGTACTCCGGCAGAAAGCCCGAATGACGCTGTTCGCAGATCGCCCGGAAGAGGACTTCGACAACATCTATGTGGGGCCGGACAAGGCCAACAACACGGGAATCTCTAACGCCGTGAAGTACACCAAGAACGTCGTGCAAGTACGGCCAAGAACGGAAGAGGACCAGGGCACTACAGCGCAACTCCTGTACCCGTCCGATGTTGGGCAGACCATCCACGCAGAGATTGCTTCATGGGAAGAGCAGCAGAGGCAGGCAAACAAGAAGCCGTCAAAGGCTGAGGAAGTTGCCGAAGAGATTAAGCGGCTCATGGAGTCGCGCGGCATCAACGTTATGCCTGTGGCTGATCTTGACCGGCACCTAAAGGCAATGGGGTTCGGTGACACCGCTATCAGGAATGGCAAGAAGATTGCCGGTGATTCTTCCCTTGAGGATCGCGCTGGTGGTGGTTGGAAGTTTCATGCTGACCCTAGTTTCGTTAACTCTTCCATCTCGTTAACTAGTAACGAAACTAACGAGACTAACGAAACTGAGCTCTCACTAAACGCCTGGTGTGGCAACTGCGGAGATGCATACCACTTCGAAGGCTCCGAACTTTGCGAGAAATGCGAGACCCACAAATGAGCATCTTTACGGAACAACTAGATCAGTACGGATACAACCGGCGCATGGCCGATAGAACCACTGTGCAACCGGCTGTAATGGCGGATGACTCTAACGGCCTTGTAATTCGTCATGGACGGTCCGTGATTGTCTTAGCTGCCGATGAAGCCGAACGTCTTATTGGCGAAATGACGGAGGTGCTGCACGATGCCTAACCCAGTCTCGTTAGTTTCGTTAGATTCGTCATGTGTTAATGACATGGTGAAAGTTAACGAGACTAAGAGAGTCACCGATATGGACGGTCATAAATGGCCGATCACCGGCTACCTATGCGCTATCTGCAAATGGCCACTAATCCCCGTCAAGAACAGCACCACACACCCTAACTGCGAAACGGAGAGGCCATGACCTAAGAACAACGCCGTCAAAACCTCCTAACCCTCCTGCACGCACTCAAACACGCTTACCGAACCACACGAGAAGAATGGGAAGAACTTGAGCGACTACATCAAAGGATCACGCCTACTCCACAATCCCGGTGAAGACGAAGGCCTGTCTTTAGCGTTCATGGGCCTCCCCGCCGCCTCAATGAAGACATGGATGCACCTACAGAACTACTTCGCAGCAGGAGAAACCACACCATGCGCAGGCCGTAACGAATGGCTTAGCAGCCGCGCAGCAGACAAACAAACCGCAATCCGCCTTTGTGGGGACTGCCCAGCCAAGGCCGCTTGCAGGGACTTCGCCCAGACCAATAATGAGTCATTCGGAATCTGGGGAGGCCACGACTTCTCGAAAGGCAAACCATGAGCACGCCCAAACTCCATGTGCGCCTAAACCGAGGACAAGACGGCAAACCATACATAGCCATAACCCGAGGACAACTCGCATGGATGCGGGTGAATCTCTCCGAAGTGCCAAACCTAATCAACGCATTAGCAGATCTAACAGAACAGGAAAACACAAATGACCGATGACCCCGTAGCAAACCTAGTCCGACTCCAACTAGTCGCCCTCACAGAAATGCGCGGACTTTTGCGCGAACAGAACAGCCAACTAATCAGACTCGAAAACAAAGTCGATGCACTATTCATCGCAGCAACCGAGAGGAAAACAAATGAGTGACCGGCAGCATGAAATCTCGTGGGGAGTCAGGGTAAACAAACCCCCACACGATATGACACGCGAAGAACTCGAAGACGCTCTCTACTCAGTCGCCGATTACGCGTCACGGCGACTATCCGAGTGCGTCGCACTGAAAGACATTATCAGCAAATCCATCACGAAGAAAGAAGACTGAATGTTCACCGAAGCTGATCATTTCCATGACCGAAATCGTGTGCTAGCAAAACAGGCCATAGCACAGCCAGCGAACCTCGCAGACGGCACAACCGGAGTAGTGCTGTACTGGGACAAATACCCACTAACCATGACGAATCCTGAAGCAATCAGGGTTGCAACTCTCATTGCCGACACCGTGGAGGCAAACCGTGACCGACGATAACCAAAATGACCATAAAGCCGCAGCCGAACTATTCGCAGAATGGTTCGAAGACAACATTAAAACCGACAACATAACCGACCAATTCTTCACCACCGAAACCGAAGCAGAGGACAACTGACCATGAGCATCAACACCAGCCACAACAACCTGTACACCTACCGTGCACCCCACGACCCCCGCAGCCAGCAACGCAACCTCGACACCCTGTACTCGATGCTGGGACTCAAACAACCCACCACATACAAAGACACGAGAGACCTCATCCTCGCAGCACCTTCAGCCGACGATGTGGCCCTACGACTCGCATACGCCGCCTACGAAACCGACAACCCTAAGAAACTCGTGGCAGATGCGATCAAAGAACTACAGGCAGCACAAGCAGCCGAAGCACTCAAAGACGCATTCCTCAGAGCCGAACGCACAGCAGGCAACACCACCATCGGCAACCTCGTAGACCAGGGGGTAGAGGACACCCGGGAAGCGTTCGAGAAGGACACCCGGGCACTCATCGAAGCAGCCACCCACCTCGACGCAACTACCCCCCTCGACGCTGAGGCAGCCGTCGCCCTAGACGCAGGGGTCCACCTCACCACAGCCCGGGGTATCCTCGCACGCCTCGGAACATATGCATCAATCCACACACACGCAGGAGCCAACACAGGCGCACCATCACACCTCACACAGATACTCCCAATCATTGAGCTGCCCGAGATTGTGAAGGAACAAGTGTACCGAACACCAACAGAGGCAGACCCAACCGCGAACCCCAACGATATCAAGGGAACACTGACAGTTCGACAGCTTGGACGTGATGCACAAAGCAACATTGATGACACAATCATCGGCATTGCACGAGGCGACTACGAAGGTGTCACATTCCGTTTCGGCACACGAGGTGAAGCCAACAGAAATGGTTCAGTGATACGGAACGCATATGTGAAAGATGTGATCGACAACAAGCGTGCATCGTTCGGGTACTGACAACACGTAAGCGAAACCGTGTCGGGCTGAGAGAGTTTTGTTTCACTCTCTCAGCCCCGACGCACCTGATAGGGCACCGCCCGGTCCCGGGGTGGGGTCACAGTCGCCCCACCCGGCATAGCGATCTCTCTACGGCAAACCAAGGACCTTAAAGAACCCTGAGAACATTATTGGAGGCACTATGAGTGCTAGAGAACACCAGGCCGATGACCTGGAATTGGCAAGAGCCATGCTTGACCGGCTCACTCAACTTTTTGACGATGATATGACTCCGGCGCACGTTGTGGAGAAGCTTCCGGGCCGGATCAAGGAACTACGTGATGATATTCGTGCTTTGGAAGCTCTCGCGGCTGAGGCTGCTAAACTTGTCCCGATTCGTGGTGAGTTGTCGCCGGGTGAGGATAAGGCTGCAATGTTCCGGACGATCATGGGCGAGGTTGCGGATGGATAAGGAGCAATTCCAGAAATCGTTCGCTCACCTGTCAGCGGATGAGTTCGCTGAACTCGTGGTTGGGTTCAATGAGGATGGGCAACCGATCGCTCGTGATGCTGACGCGTTTCGGGTGTTGTGGCATATCTGATCCGCGCCGTTCCTGGGGTGCCTCTGGAAATCATTAACTACACGCGCGCGCCGTATGCCGGGTGGGTTATGTCAGTGTAGTGGACTACTATTGCTTTACCGTGTTTGGGCGGTGTCGAGTATTGAATATTGAGGAATAGATGATGAAGCCTTTTAGGATTGTCGGCGCAACTGTCGATTTGACCGAGGAGTCTCTACGTGAATTCGAGGGTGGCGGGAACGCTCGCGTGACGATTGTGTTCGGACGTAAGCTCAATTCGTTTGAGCAAAGGCGCGTTCGTTCTGAAGTTGAGAACCGCGTAAATGATGACGCGCGTGTGAACGTTTCGAGCACGAAAGCTGTTATCGAAACACGTGAGTTCGAGGCGGTTAAGTCGTTCATTGAGGCCGCGAATTCTTACTCTCAGGAGTGGACTGAGGATGCTGGCCGGGAGCTTGATCGGGTGAAGACTGAACTACAGGGCGTGCAGGATGGTCTTAAGTCTCTGGTCCGCTGGCAGAAGCCTCAGCAGCAGTTCCTGTGAGCCTCTGTGTGCCCCGTAGGGGCACTAACTAACTGAATATGTAGGTGGCCCCAGGGCTGGTCTTTTATGGCTGGTCCTGGGGCATTTCTGTACCCAAATGGAGGGGTAGTGAAGACATGCACTAAGTGCGGTGAGACTAAGCCGCTCGACGAATTTCACAAGAACAGCCGCGCCAGTAGCGGCAAGCGGCCCGACTGTAAGCAGTGCGTCAATGCAAGGAATAGAGCGTGGGAGGTCGAGCATAGGGCCGAATATCTCGCTAAGAACCGTGAGCACATTTCCGCTCGCGCCGCTGCCTACTATCGAGGCCTGGACCCTAGCGTCTTTTGGGAGCGAACCTATCGTCAGAGGGCCGTGGCGTTCGGGTTCGTGCCGGTCATGGAGGCGTTTACCCGCGATGACCTGATCACCCAATATGGGGATGTTTGTTTCCACTGCGGAGGCGAGTGGTCCGAGCTTGATCACTTCCCTGTTCCTGTGTCCCGTGGCGGTAGTCATGTGATCGAAAACGTGAAGCCCAGTTGCGGGCCTTGCAATCGACGATCATGGCGTGATGCATTGAATGATGCATCCAGTGATGCAATACTTGAGGCATGAATGATACGAAGGTCAGGATGAACCCGAGCCGTAGGCAAGCGAAGCGTCTTTCGGTGTCGCTCACTGAGCGGGACATGACGGATTTGAAGGCTGTAGAAAACAGCCCAGAACACCTGGCAGAACTGCCGGGGAACCTCACCCCGGAGTCATCAGAGGCTGCTCTGGTCCATGCGATTTTTGAAGAAGGGATGAGGGCTGTGAAGGAACGTGCGCTAGAAGAGGTCTATCGCCGGATCGGACAGGAAGAGCGGGAAGAGTCCCAGCAGAGACGCGCCCGCCTTAAGGGCCGCAATCGTGGTGGTTCGGACCTGCTGTGACGAAGATGCTGCGCGGTGAGGTTTGGAGGGCCACTGTCAGCGAAGCCGGGCCGAAATTGTGGGTGGTCGTGTCGCATAATGCCAGGAACCGTGGGTTCGATTCTGTACTGGCCGTGCGCGTGACCACTACCAATAAGAATGCTCAGCTGCCTACCGCGTTTGAAGTGCCACCAAATGAATGTATTCATGGCTGGATCATGTGTGACACTCTCACGGAGATTTGGGAGGACGATCTGGTGGAGCAGAGTGCGGTGGGTGCAGTGAGTTCGGCTGTGATGAAGCCGCTTGAATCACATTTGCTTGCCGCGCTTGGATACTGATCGATTTATGCCGGGGTGCCCTTTGTGGAGTGCCCCGGTTTTTCGTGATTCACGGGTCTGTGTCATTTGGCACAGACACTCAGGTGTCGCAAATGTGATAGCTGGGGTCCGAGAACCCACCTATTCGTATCACTCGAATGTCTCCGCTGTGAGTTCGTCCCCGTCCTCGACCGCGTAGAGAGCCATGCTCGAACGTGCGTAGAGGCGTTGTAGGGGTTTGATCGTGTCATCGTTGACCGTGAGCCGCCATGCACGGAGTTCGGGCCTGTATGACGCGCCTAGAGTCTGTAAGGCTTTCCGGGCGGCATGGAACTTGTGTGAGCGCGGCTGGTAGACGAGCGTAGCGAAGACCTCACTACCAGGGGCAGTGAGGTCTAGGCTATGACCATCTATCTCGCGCATTCACACCACATGCAGTTCGCCGGTCGGCACAAAGTCCGCATCCACACCGAAGGCACGCTGGTCCTGCCCTGTGCGATGCAGGAGCGCGGCGCAGACATTGAGGTCGAGGTGCCCGCTCATGAGCTGTAGGCGCAGATCGTGCTGAGGCACCCCGCACAGGGTGGCCAGTTCGGGAACGGTCACCCCGTGATCTTTCATGCAGGCGCGAATGTTGCCCATGAACTTCGCTACTTGCTCTCTCACTGATTCATCCATGATTACTCTCCATTGAGTGCGTTGTTGTATGCCTGTTTTGCTGTGGCGTGCTGGTCCCGTGTGGCCTTGTACATGTACACCAGGGATTCGAACACGCTGCTGTCAGTGTCACCATCCGCCGCTGCCGAGGCAATACCCCCAGCAAGATAGGTGAGCTGTGAATAAAGGCGTTCGACTTCACGGCTGTACATGAGCAGTTCGTCGGCTTTTGATTCGAGTGTGGTGGTCATTGTCATTTTTCCAATCGGACTAAAGGCTGAAGTGTGAACCCTCCTCCCAAAACCCGAGCAACCGCAGAACACCCGATATCTCTACTTCGGGGATGACTCGCAACCTCCCTGTGTTGGGAAGCTGTGAGTCATGTCCTGAGCCGCCCGTAGCCATTGGGAGACCTCCACCCGGCCCCTAGGTGGATTGTGTTCCTTTGAGCCTCAGACTTGGTTTGGGTGCAACGCTGATGAAGAACCACCCGCACGAGACCAACTAGTCTCCTGCTAGTCCCGAAAATCAGTGATGAAACGTTCTCCCAGGTGAGCGGCGAACAATGGATATTCCCGCCATCTCCACGTGTCACAGCCCCGGAGTCCGCAAGGATCCGGGGCTTTTCGCTGTCCGAAAACTCTCGGATCAGCACCGTCGATATACCGGCGAACACCCTCGCCGAGGCGGCCGGACAGTTCCGATCCAATGTTGCCGCGGTCTCGGGGAGGCTGATCATCCTCGGCCTCTTAATCAGAGTCTGGACGACTGCCAACCGTGCTGCCCAGTCCGCGGACGGCTGACCTTCCGCAGCGACGGCTGGCAACGCCTGCCTGAGAGAAGCTCACCCCGAGTCACGCTCACGGGGTCATCACTCTTCCGGCCACTCGGCCGAGCACGATCAGCCATTCGGCCGAGGTCCGGCCGACGCGAAACCGGAAAGATCGAAGACGTCAGACAGCAGCCACCCGCCGGCCGCGAACCAGCGACCGCGCACGGTGACTGCCCACTTCGATCCGACAAGGACGCCCATCACCTATGAAGAAGGCACTTATCGCCCTCGGCACCATCGTCATCATCCTCATCGCCCTCGTCGGCGGACTCATTGTCGCCGAACAGCGTGCGAAAGCCTCACTCGAGGCCGATGTCGCCGAATACCTGGACAGCTGCGCAATCACCCCCGACAGGGTGGACGTCCACGGCCGCCCCTACCTGGTCTACGCCGCACAGCACACCGCCGACCTCACCTACGTCGACCTCGAACCCGCGAAAGGAACGAACAAGGACCAGGTTCTCGTCCACCACCTCGTCGATGGCCACGCCGACAGGCTCACTCGGTTCATCACTTTCGACTACCCATCCGGCACGGTCCGACCGGTGAAGAATGCCGACGATTCCTACACCGAGGTGGCCGAGATCGACGGCGAAGAAGTGACCTTCTCCGCCCGCACCGATCCCAGCGACGACGGCACCCGCCTCGACGTGCTCGCGAACGGACGGCAGCACGCCCGTTTCACTCTGCCCCGAACCGCCGAGGTGCGCGCCGTCAGCGCCGGCGACGACGGAGTCATCGTCGAGATCGAATACGCGGACCCGAACTGCCGCTGAACCACAACAGGGCTGACTAGACTGTGAGCAAATGAGACGACTCCTCACCTGGCTGTGGCTGGTCCCGATCCCGCTGACCTTCGCACTCGAACTGCTCATCGGCAGCGGGTGGCTGTTGATCCTCGGCAATATCATCGCCGTTGCCCTCGGCCTGCCCATCCTCATTCGGGCCCAACTGCGCCCAGTCCGGTCCGCACGACCGGAGTGGGCCGTCCTCGGTCTGCTCGTCGGCCTCGCTCTGGCCGCCGTCGCCGCCACGTTGAGCCTGACAACCGTGTGGTTGAGCTTGGCTGCGTTGGCGATGCTCGCCAGAGCCGCCTCGGGCCGGCTGAGCATCCTGTCCATCGTCGTCCTCGCGGTCGCGAACGTCGTCTGCCCCCTGGTCATGGCCGACGGTGCGACCTTCGCACTCATGGTGTTGGGTCTCGTCATCGCCGCGATTGCGATCGGACTGATGCTGCGGTCGAACGATCGCACCTTGATCGAGAGGCAGGCCACCGCCGCCGAGGCAGAACGACGTCGAATCGCCACTGAACTCCACGACCTCATCGCTCACGAGGTGACCGGGATCGTCGTCCTCGCCCAAGCCGCCGGGCGCAGCGACAACCCGGATCTGAGGACGACAGCCCTGACCAAGATCGAGGAATCGGGGACCCGCGCGCTCGAGGAGATCCGTCGCCTCGTCTCCGACGCCCGCAGCGACACCCGCGCCGATGTTGCGCCGGTGAGAGCCGCCAGTGCGACCTCCGACCCCAGCTCGGCGGCGGCTTCCCGCACCCCGGTCGCCACCGGCCCGCAAGCCCTGCACGACCGGATCGCGGCGTTCGGTGAGTCCGCGACGATCACGATCGACACCCCCGCCGAGGTGGCCGCCCCGGTCTGGCCCGTCCTCGACCGTGTGCTCGTCGAATCCCTGACCAACGTGCGCCGCCACGCCGGCGCCGATGCCCCGGTGACGGTCACCGTCACGTCCGAACCCACCGACCTGACCGCTCCGGACGGCACCGAGAACTGCGTCGGCTCCGACGGTCCCACCACCCTGATCATGACCGTGGCCAACGGTCCCGGGTCAGGCGGAATCGGCGCCGGAAGCGGTACGGGACTGAACAGTCTGCGGGTGAGGGCGGGCCACCTCGGCGGGAGGGTCTCGGCGGGACCCGAACACGGGGGAGGGTGGAGCGTGGTCGCGCGACTGCCGCTCAACCCGCAGGTCAGCTATCGAACAGGGGAGAACCGATGATCAGAGTCGCCGTCGTCGACGACCAGGAGATGGTGCGAATGGGATTCTCGCTCATCCTCGACGCCGAGCCCGATATCAGTGTCATCGGACAAGCCGCCGACGGCGTCGACGCGATCGATCTGGTCAGACGCGAACAGCCCGATGTGGTCCTTCTCGATATCCGGATGCCGCGCCTCGACGGTTTGGCCGCGCTGCCGAGGTTGACTCCGTATTCGCAGGTCATCATGGTCACGACGTTCGACGATGACGACTATGTCGATGCGGCTCTCGCCGGGGGAGCCAGCGGATTCTTGCTCAAGGACGCCGGAGCCGACCTTCTGCTCGCCGGTGTCAGGGCGGCAGCGAACGGGGATGCGCTCATCTCACCAACGCTGACTCTCGACCTGCTCAGAAGACGCACCGCCGCACCTCGGCCCGAGACCGCGCATGTCGACCGCCTCAGCGACCGGGAGACCGAGATCGCGAAGCTCGTGGCCGTGGGGCGCACGAACCAGGAGATCTGTGCCGAACTCTTCATCTCACTCGGCACAGTCAAGACTCACCTGGGCAGCATTCAGACGCGACTCGATGCCCGCAACAGAGTCGAGATCGCCGCCCGAATGTGGGAATCGGGGGTCATGCACTCCCGCGACTGAGCCTGCGCACTCGTCTCCAGCTTCGCACTCGTCTCCCGCTCCGCCCTCTCCCACCTCAGGTGCGCCCACCCCGCGCTCGCCCTCCTCAGGTGCGCGTTCAACTCACTCGACCGGTCAGGGTCGGCCGAATGGCCGACCTGGTTGGTCAGTTCTCGGTCGCACGGCCGATGTGTGCCGTTCTGGTCCGAGGAAGGATTGAAGTCATGACAGAAACACAGACTCACACCTCATCGCCTCCCAAGGACCGGACCCGCATCGCCGCACTCGACGTCATCCGCGGTTTCGCCCTGTGCGGGATTCTGCTGGTCAACCTGCCACCCATCTTCGACCTCGGCGTCGAAGGTGGGGCCCTCGGCTTCTACCGCTTCTACGAAGACTTCGTGCAGAACCGGTTCTTCCCGATCTTCTCGTTCCTCTTCGGAATCGGATTCGGGCTCATGTGGCTGACCGCCCGCGACCGCAGCCCCCGACCGCGATTGGCGCTGCTGCGCAGATTCGCTTTCCTCGGAGTCCTCGGTGGCCTGCATCAGCTCCTCCAACCCGGCGAGGCCCTGTTGCCGTATGCTCTTGCCGGGATCGTCGTCCTGCTCCCGGTCACATGGATCGCCGATCGGTGGAGAAACGGCATCACAGCGGTCCTCGGAGTCATTCTGCTCGTCGCCGGAGTGGCTGCCGGGGGAGGGCTGACCCTCATTCCCGGCCTGTTCCTGCTCGGCTTCGCCATCGGCGGCAGCGGATTCATCCGCGCGGTGCTCAGGCATCCGGGGCGCGTGGCGATCGCAGGTGCCATCGCTCTGGCGATCACGATCGCCGGTTTCGCCGGCACGGACTACTTGACTCGCCAGATCAACGGGTGGATCAATGCCGGGCTGGGTCTGACCATGGCGCTGACCTATATCGTCGTCCTTCTGCTGCTCCTGCGCACCCCCGCCGAGGCGGTCCTGAAGTCCGTGTTCGCACCGCTGGGTCGGATGGCGCTGAGCAACTACCTCGGCGCGACCGTCATTCTCGTGGTCGTGCGGCTGGTCGCGCCCGACCTCGCGCGGTTCGATGAATACGGCGGGTACCTCGCCGGTCTCCTCATCTGTCTTGGAACCATCGTCGTCCAGCTCATCGTCTCGACCATGTGGCTTCGCCGCTTCGGGCAGGGTCCGCTGGAGAAGCTGTGGCGACTGGTCACCTGGGGTCGGTCGGCACGACGGGACCAGCGTCGAGACCAGCCGAATGCACTCACGAGTTCACGCGAATGACCTCTTCCTGGTACGGCGCGATGACCTCGCCGGAGATCCGCAGATCGAGGAGCAGGAAGGGCCGATCGTCGACCGGGCGGGCCTTCCACTCGTCGACGACGGCCAGATCGGACAGGGACCGCACGGCGACTCCGTGCCCGCCGGCGGCCGTCGCCAGCGCCGCGAAGTCGATCTCGTCGATGAGCATCGGCGACTTCTCCAGACCCTTGAGCCCGTACAGGTTGACCTCGGCACCGTAGGCCGCGTCGTTGAAGACCACGGCGATGCCGCGACCGCCGGCCACCCTGATCGCGGTGTCGAGGTCGGACAGCGCCATCGCTCCGCCGCCGTCTCCCGTGGTCAGCACGATGGCTGAGCCCGGGTTCGCGCGGGCTGCTCCGGCGACGCTGTGCCAGCCGAGCCCGATCGATTGGAAGGCGGTGCCGACCATCGCCAGACGGTCCGGTGCGCTGGGCTCCCAGAACATGTTCGCCCAGGCGATGAAATGTCCGCCGTCGGAGACGACGACCCGATCCTCGGGCAGAATTTCCCCGAGGCGGCTCGCCGCCGCACGCGGATCGAGTCGGCCATCCTCGGCGAGCTCCGACCCGACGACGTAGGCACGATCGGCAGCGGTGCCGACGGAATCGTGCCAGCGAGTGGTCGGCCCGTCCGGATGCCCTGCACCGGCGATGTCGCCCGCCGTGAGCCGGGCGTTGAGTTCAGCGGCAGCAAGTTTCGCATCGGCTCGGACGAAGCCGCTGATGCGAGCATTCGTGGCACGGTCGTCGGTGTCGATCTGCCACACCGTCGTCGAGGGATGGAAGAGCTCGCCGAAGCGCATGGTGAACTGGTTGAGGGAGGCACCGAAGACCACGGCCACATCTGCTTCGCGGACCCGTTCCATCGCAGCCGGGGCACCGAATCCGCCGGCGACTCCAAGGTCGTGTTCGGCGGCCGGGAAGATGTTGCGTCCCAATGCGGTCGTCACCGTCAGCGCACCCGTGATCTCGACGAGTTCACCGAGTTCGGTTTCGGCTCCGGCCAGCCAGGCACCGCGGCCGGCGAGCAGCAGAGGACGTTCGGCTGCGGCAAGATCGGCCGCGAGGCGATCGAGAGCAGCATGGGCGAACTCGCCGGTCGGAGCCATCGGCGCCGGGCGGCTGGGACCGGGAACGGCCGGAATCTCACCGATCTCCAGGGTGGCGACATCGTAGGGGATAGCCAGGACGACGGGTACCCGGTAGGTCAGCGCATGCTCGATGGCCGTCACCGTCGCAGCGGCGGCATCGACACGACCGACGGTGTAGGTGCGCACTCCCACCGCCGATGCCATCGCGATCTGATCGACATCCCACGGTCGCGGACCTGAGGTGGGTTCATCTCCGACGACGAGGACGAGGGGAACCCTGGCCTGAGCCGCCTCGGCGAGTGCGGTGAGCGTATTCGTGAACCCGGCACCATAGGTTGTGGTGGCTGCGGCGATCCGCCCGGAGGTGCGGAAGTGAGCATCGGCGGCGACGACGGCGCCGGCTTCATGCCGGACGGCGGTGTACGTTGCCGAGGTCTCACGCAGCAGGGCGTCGAGGAAGTAGGCGTTGCCGTTGCCCATGAGGCCGAAGACCTCGTCGATGTGGGCGGCAAGTGTGTGCGCGACGTGCGCGGAGGTATGAGCCATGGCTGGCCTTTCACGAATGAGATATGGAAAAGAGAGATCCCATATATGTCTCACACGCTGACTCGGCCTTCTGCGACCCGATCGGACCCTGCGGTCCAATCGACTGCCGGCCCGGCGGCTTCGTGCCCCTTTTTCGAGCACCGGCTGATGTGCGCTCGCCCTCTTCGCCGGTGAACGGCGGTGCTGAGAGCGGCTCAGCCTGACTCTTCGAATATAGGTGACTGTGGCCTGAGCCACCAAGTCGAGTGGGGCCTGTGCGCAGATCACCTCACCAAAACTACCTGACGGCGGCCCAGCAACCTCGCGCTGGAGTGGTCCCCAATAGTTGGACTGCTGTGGGGTCAGCATAGAGCGGTTACGGCCTCTGTGGCATTGGCGGTCTTGGTCCGATACTCCATCGGAGCAAGACCGCCAAGTCGTGTCGAGATCCTCTCAAAGTTATACCAGTGAATGTACTCATCGATCGCGGTCTTGAGGTCCTCGACAGTGTCGAACTTCTGCAGATAGAACATTTCAGACTTCAATTGCCCGAAGAAGTTCTCCGCGACCGCGTTATCCCAACAATTTCCCTTCCGCGACATCGACGGTGTGGCACCATACTCGGCCAAGATCGCCGCCCACGACACGTGCTGGTACTGAAACCCCTGGTCCGTGTGCACCAACGGTGCCTGACCCGGCCGAAGCCCCTGGCATGCCCTGATCAGTGACTCGTTCGTCAACGCCGTGTTCGGTGACGTCGACATCGAGTACGACACCACACTGGTATCGAAGAGATCAATGACCGGTGACAGATACAGTTTCTGATCCGCCACAGCGAATTCCGTGACGTCAGAGACCCATTTCTCATTCGGTTCCTCAGCAGTGAAGTCCCGGTTGAGGACATTGCCAGCCACACGGCCGACCGTGCCGCGGTGGGAGTTGTACCGCTTCCGGCGCACCTTGGTCTTGATCCCCATGTCCTGCATCAACCGCAGCACGGTCTTCTTCGCAATCGACAGGCCCTCTTTGACCAAGACAGTCATAATCTTGCGGTGCCCGTAGCGTTCGTTGCTGTCGGTGAAGATCTCCCGGATCCGGGCCCTCACCTGCACATACGGGTCAGGTCTCTGACCGAAGCGTTTCTGGTGATAGAAAAACGTCGACCGCGCCAACCCCGCAATGCTCAGCAGCAGTGACAGTGGGTAGTCCGCCTTGA
The DNA here is from genome assembly GCF_900105315.1 of Brevibacterium siliguriense. Lineage (NCBI taxonomy): Bacteria > Bacillati > Actinomycetota > Actinomycetes > Micrococcales > Brevibacteriaceae > Brevibacterium > Brevibacterium siliguriense. Next base: position 1,693,934 of record NZ_LT629766.1, read on the forward strand.
GACTGGCAACAATGCGTGCTTTTACAGCTGCCCGTTCTGCCTCAAGGCCTTCAGTTTTTTTAAGTACGCGTTCTCCGCTTCCGCCCGCAGCAGCCGGTCTTGTAGCTGCCGGTACTCGGCCAGGCTGATGTCCTCGACCCGAGTCTTCTTCGCCATCACATCCGGCTTCGACGGTGCCGGGTCGGCATCCGGGTCCTGCCCGTGATCGATCGCGCGCATGCGAGCTGTTTTGCCCTTCCCCGATGCTTTGCGTGGGGTGAAAGCGTCCTCGCCCTTGTCTCGGTATTCCTTGACCCAGTCGAGGATCGGTCGCGATGATGCCAGGCCGAGTTCCTTGGCGAGTTCGACTTTGTGTTCACCGTCGAGGTATCGCTTCGCGGTCGCGATCTTCTGCTCTGCTGGTATGCGCCGGGGCTGGTGGGGTTCCATGAACGATATTGTTCCACGCACTAACCACCGGTCGTGGAGGAGTTTGAGTGTGGGTTTGTGGACGTCGAGCTTCGTGGCTGTCGCAGCGTATCCGTAGCCGTGGTCGAACAGTTCGATCGCGGCACGGGCTTGGACGTTGGTGATCAGACAGTCCTTGCGCATGGAGTAGTCCCTTCAAGTTGGTTTGTGTTGATCACAGTCCAACTTTCGGGGACCACTCCAGCGCGAGGTTGCTGGGCCGCCGTCAGGTAGCAATTAGCGGTTGAGGCGGTCCTTCCATGCGGCCATGACCTCGGGCGAGGTCGGTTTCGACACGAGGGACCCGACGAGGTAACCGACCAGCGAGGCGATGAGTCCCAGGTAGATGGCCGACTCGGCATAGATGCCTGAGACGATCATGACGACGATGGTGGTCACGGCACCGAGGATCATGCCGGCCATCACACCGACGATCGTGCCGCGTTTGAACACGAGACCGCCGAGGATCGGGATGAACAGGCCGGCCACCAGCAGGTTGTAGGCCACCGTGAGGGCCTCGACGACGCTGGGCATGATCATCGCGAGCACGAGCGTCACGACACCGAGAACGATGAGATAGATGCGCGAGTCGCGCACTTCGTCACCGGTCTCGCGCACCAGCGACCGTACGAGCGTCGACCGCGCACCGGAACCGGAGCCCGCAACGCCGGACGCACTCGCCGAGGCGGCCGATCCACCCGTCGCCGCGCCGACCGCGCCACCGCCGGCTGCTCCGCTTTCCGTGCCGCCGCCCGCATCAGACACGGTGTCCTTGCGGGCGAGGATCGGCTCGACGATGTCCTGGCGGCACACAGTCGAGGCGGCCATCAGCGACCCCGACGCCGTCGACATCATCGCGGCCAGAGCCGCAGCGAGCACGACTCCGGCGAGAACCGGAGACATGGAGGCATCGACGACGGCGACGAACACATCGTCCTGGACCTCGATGCCGGGCACGATCTTCGTCGCGGCCATGCCGATGAGCGCACCGGCGACCGCGTAGAGCAGGCAGTAGACGCCGGCGGAGAAACCGCCCCAGCGGGCCACAGCCGGGCTGCGCGCGGTGAACACACGCTGCCAGATGTCCTGGCCGATGAGCAGCCCGAGGGTGTAGATGAGGATGTAGCCGAGGATCGCCTGCCAGCCGATGCCCACCGGTGAGGTGTGCGTCTCAGGCAGCGAGGAGAACAGCTGACCGATGCCTCCGGACTTCGAGAGCACGAGCGGCAGCATGATGAGGAAGATGCCGATCGTCTGGATGAAGAACTGCACGAAGTCCGTCAGCGTGATCGACCACATGCCGCCGAGCATCGAATAGAGGATGACGATGCCGCCGCCGATGAGCACCGACCACACCTTACTGAGGTCGAACAGGGCGTGGAAGACCGTGGCATAGGCGACCGTTGACGTCGTCGAGATCATCAGACCGTAGGCGGTCATGATCGCTCCCGAGACGAAGCGGGAGCCCTTGCCGTAGCGGAGTTCGAGCATCTGCGAAACCGTGTAGATCTCGAGCTTCTGAATCTTCGGGGCGAAGAACAGCGAGAGGGCGATGATGCCCAAGCCGATCGAGAACACGAGCCACATTCCCGACAGGCCGGCGGTGTAGCCCAGGCCCACACCGCCGATCGTCGACGCGCCGCCGAGGACGACGGCCGACATCGTGCCGGTGTACAGCAGCCCTCCGAGGCGGCGCCCAGCGACCAGGAAGTCCTCCTGGTTATGGGCCTTGAAGCGGCCCCAGACTCCGAATCCCACCATGGCGGCGAGATAGATGATGACTACCAAAGAGTCCACAGCGACCCTTTCTGTTGGATCGGCTCAGTGACCGACGGTGATGTGAATGGCGGTGGGCACGGTGCGATCGAGGGCCTCAGCGATGGCCGCAGGCAGAGCGGAATCGATGTCCGCCTCGGCGATCGTCACCCCGGCCCCACCCATGGACGCTCCGAGCTTCGCGAAGTCCGGACGGGCGAGCCTGACGGCGAAGGGTTCGATGTCGCGGTCGACCATCTGCCCTTCGATCTCCGCGTAGCCGCCGTTGTCGACGACGACGAAGGGAATGCCCAGTCCCAGCTCGGCCGCGGTCATGAGCTCCTGGATGGAGAACATGGCCGCACCGTCGCCGAGGATGCACACGACCGGACGCGCAGGATCGGCGAGCTTCGCCCCGAGCGCGGCCGGAATGCCGTAGCCCAGGGTTGCGAATCCGGGCATGTAGAGCAGCTGGTCGGGCGTGCTCGCCGTCAGCGCGTGCACCGTGCCGTCGTAGGTGACCTGCGAGGAGTCACCGGAGATGACGACGTTCGATCCGGCACCGTCTTCGACGAGCCGGGTGACCCGGGCTCCGATCGCTTCGAAGTCGAAATCGGTGGCCCAGCTCTCCCTGATCCGGGCGACCCGTTCGGACCCGGATTCCTTCGCCGAGGCGGCGGTGGCCGATTCGGACTCGAGCGCGCTCATGAGCGCGGTGAGGAATTCGCCGGTGTCCGCGCAGGCGAGGATGTCTCCGGGCAGATTCTTGTTCAGCTGGTCGGGGTCGATATCGCAGCGGATGACGGTCTGCCGGGCGGCCTCGTCACGCACACCGATGCGCGTCTGGGCACCGATGACTCCGCCCCACAGATCCGAGTCGGCCAGTTCGGACCCGAGCACGATGAGCACATCGGCGGCCGCGGACTCCGCCTGCACGCTGGGGAAGCGCACGTTCGAACCCAGCGACAGCGGATGGGTCTCGGACACGATGCCCTTGCCGTTGGCCGTCGTCGCCAGGGGAGCGTCGAGGGCCTCGACGAGACGAGCCACCTCGGCGTGGGCTCTTCTGGCACCGCCGCCGGCGATGACCATCGGACGCTTCGCCGAACCGATCGCCTCGGCGGCGCGGGTCACGACATGGTCATCGAGTCCGGGGCGACGGCCCGTGAACGGGACCGGAACGCTGCCGTTCCAGGCTCCCTCGAGAACGTCGAGGGGAACCTCGATGTGCACGGGCCCGGGACGGGCCGAGTCGAACATGGCGAACGCCTCGGCGACGGCCTGTGCGGCGCCTTCGGCGGTGCGAGTGCGCTGGGAGGACACGAGCAGACGTCCCACCGCTCCGGAGGAGTCCTTCGTCTCGTGCAGCATTCCGACGTCGGCGCGCTCGAACCCGGTGGGCACACCGGGGGAGAGGATGAGCATCGGGCGGGATTCGGCATAGGCGGTTGCGGCGGCGGTGAGGACATTCGTCAGCCCCGGCCCCGAGGTCGTGATGACGACCCCGGGTTTGCCGGAGACGAGGAAGTACCCGTCGGCACCGTAGCCGGCTCCCTGCTCGTGACGAGGAGTCACGGCGCGGATCCCGAACTCAGGCAGATGCCGATAGAACTCGAGATTGTGTGTGCCGGGGATGCCGAAGATCGTATCGACACCGTGGGCGGCGAGGGTCGCCACCACAGCACGACCGCCGTTGCGGACAATGAGTTCGGTGCTCATTCAGATACCCAGGGCACTGCCGGACGGGCCGGAGGGCGCCGTGATTCCGTTGTTCTCCGCCGCCCACAGGGACAGAATCTCGTAGCCGACATGGGCGGCGGCGAGTCCGGTGACCTCGGCATGGTCGTAGGCGGGGGCGACCTCGACGATCTCGCCGCCGACGACGTTGAGGCCCTGGAGCCCACGGATCGAATTGAGCAGCTCGCGGCTGGTCATCCCGCCGGCCTCGGGGGTGCCGGTGCCGGGAGCGGCCGCGGGATCGAGGACGTCGATGTCGACGGAGATGTAGACCGGGGCATCGCCGAGGCGCTTGCGCATGCGGGCGACGACGTCGGCGACCGAGGTGAATTGGTATTCGTCGCTGCGGATGATCTGGAAGCCGAGCACCTCGTCGTCCTCGAGGTCCTTCTGTCCGTAGAGGGGACCGCGGATGCCGATGTGCATCGACGAGGTCATATCGATCAGCCCCTCTTCGCTGGCGCGACGGAAAGGCGTGCCGTGCGTGTAGGGGGCACCGAAATAGGTGTCCCAGGTATCGAGGTGAGCGTCGAAGTGGAGGACGGCGATCTTCCCGTGCGTCTTGTGCAGGGAACGCAGGTTCGGCAGGGCCAGGGTGTGGTCTCCGCCGAGAGTGAGCAGCTTGGCTCCGTCGGCGCGCAGGGCGTCTGCGTTGGCTTCGACGGTGGTGATCGCCTCTTCGATGTCGAAGGGATTGACGCCGAGGTCACCGCAGTCGGCGACCTGCTGCCAGCTGAACGGGTGGACGTTCGTCGCCTGGTTGTAGGGGCGCAGCAGCTTCGAGGACTGGCGGATGTGAGCGGGTCCGAAGCGGGCGCCGGGACGATAGCTGACACCGGCGTCGAAGGGGATGCCGATGACCTTGACGTCGATCTTCTCACCGGGACGCTCGGCTTCGACTTCATCGATGCGCGGCAGCAGTCCGAACGTCGGGGGTCCTGCGTAGCGGGGTGTCTTGCTGTAGTCGGCTGGGCCGAGCGGCTGAGACGTCACTGGCTTGCTCCTTCGTCGTTGCGGCTGACCCGACCCGGACGGGCCGGAGGCTGTTTGCCCAGCCTAGGACGTGGCTCACACAACACCGATATCCAAATGGGACTATTTGGAACCACCGCTATACAAGATGGATAGAATCGGGTGCATGGTCACCTTGGAACAGATCTGGTCACGCACAGAACTCGCGCTCGAGGTCATCGTCGATTCGGCCACCGCAGCGGAACAGAATGTCACGATCGTCCACTCCTCTGAGCTGCCGGAGGTCGACGAATGGCTGGCCGGCGGTGAGGTGCTGCTGACGATCGGGGTCGGTCAGGACCTCAGCGGGGAGACGGTCAGGGACTATGTGCGGCGGCTCAAGGCCGTCGGCGTTCATGCACTCGGCATCGGTCTGGGCTCCGACCTGCCGTGGCAGCAGGTCCCACCGGGGCTCGTCGCCGCCGCAGAAGAGGCGGGTCTGGCGCTGTTCGGGGTCCCCGAGCCCGTTCCGTTCGTCGCCGTCGTCGATGCCTTCACCCGGATGCGTGAGGCCGAGACCAACAGAGAGCTGACCCGGGCGAGCAGTGCCGCTCGCCGTTTCGCGACCGCGTTGGCCGCACGGGGGCCCGCGGCTCTCGTGACCGACCTGGCGGAGACGCTGAAGGCGCCGGTCCGGTTCGTCTCGCCCACCGGCAGAGCGCTGAGCGGAGAGGATGCCGAGGACGACGTGCGTTCGGCGCTCATCGAGGAATCGGCGAAACCGACTGCGGGGCCCCGCCTGATCCGCACGGTCTCGCGGATCGTCGAGGCCGTACCGATAGGGGGTGACCGTCCGCTCGGATGGATCCTCACTCCCGCCGAGGTGGCAGGATCTCCGAAGACGCGTGCCCTGCTGCTGTCGACCGCCTCGGCGCTGTTGGCGATGTCGCTGGCAGATCTGCCCGTTCCATCTGGTCGGGCGCTGCTCTTCGAGGCTGATCTGAGCGAAGACGAAGCGCGCGGGGAGTGGACACGGGCGACAGGGCTGGCGCCGGTGGCGACGGTGGGGATGCGCATCTTCGGGGGAGTCCGCGGGGACCTCGCCGAACGCCTCATCTCCGACATCGTCGGCGGGAGTCTGCATACTCGCACCGGTTCGCTCCTCGGGGTCATCGGCGCGCGAGAGCGGGGGCTCGATGCGTTGGTGACGACGGCCGCCGAGGTCGCTGGCCTGGATGAGCTCGCGGAGAAGAGACCGCCCTTGGGGCAGCTCCATCACACGTGGATGCTGTGGCGGACGCAGCACGAATCTGAGGCCTCCGAGGTCAGGGCGCTGCTGTCGGCGGTCGATGAGGAGGCCGCCGACCGGTTCGTCGATCGGGTCCTCGGAGAACTCTTCCGGGCACGCGGCGGTCAGGAGCTGTTGGAGACTCTGCGGACCTATATCGCCGAGTCTGGAACACGGGAGCGCATTGCCGCCCAGTTGGGCATCCATCGGCACACGGTGCGGGCGCGGTTGGCGAAGATCGAAACGCTGCTCGGCCGCGACCTCTCCCGCGCCGAGACGCTGCAGGCGGTGTCGTTGGCTCTCGAGCTCGCCGAAATCTAGGTGCACCTCTCGCCGACCGTGCGGCCCGGTGGTCGGCGCGGCTGTGTTCGCTGACTACTTCTCGAAGTGTTCGAAGCGAAAGCGTTCGGCGATCTCAAGCACCCGGGCGAGGGCGTCGTCCTCGCCGATGCTGATGCGCACACCGTCACCGAGGTTGCGCACCGCCACAGCCTGTTCGACGCATGCATCTTCGAAGGCATCCGATTTCTCCCCGAGCGGCAGCCAGACATAGTTCGCCTGTGCTTCGGGCACATCCCAGCCCTGTTCCCGCAGTGCAGCTGCGAAGGTGTCACGAGTCTGCCCGATGCGGGCTGCCCGGTCGAGCACTTCGTCCCAGTGTTTGAGGGATTCGAGAGCGGCGGCCTGGCTGAGGTCGGTGACGCCGAAGGGGATGACGGCCTTGAGGAGGCCCTCGATGACGGGCGGGTGGGCGACGGCGTAGCCTACGCGCAGCCCGGCGAGTCCGTGCGCCTTGGAGAAGGTGCGGAGCAGAACGAGGTTCGGGTAGTCCCGAACGAGGCTGAGTCCATCGGCTCGACCGGGTGCTGTGGCGAACTCCCAGTACGCTTCGTCGAGAGCGACGAGGACGTGGGACGGCACCTTGTCGAGGAAGGTGCGGACTTCGTCATCGCGCAGCACCGGACCGGTCGGGTTGTTCGGGGAGCAGAGGATGATGAAGCTTGTGCGATCGGTGATCGCCTCAGCCATGGCGTCGAGGTCGTGGCGGCCGTCTGCCGTCAGCGGCACCTCGTGGCGGGTGGAGCCGACGAGTCCGGTGGTCTGTGGATACATCTCGAACGACGGCCACGGATAGATCGCCTCGGTAGTGGTGTCCGAAGTGATCTGAGTCAGAGCGACAAGCAGTTCGCTGGCACCGGTGGTGACGATGAGCTGATCCAGCCCGACACCGAGGCGGTCGGACAGTCCCTGACGCAGGGCCAGTGCCGCATCGTCGGGGTAGAGGGCGGGGTTCGTCGCATGAGCGACCATGGCGTCGAGGACGGCCGGAAGCGGAGGCAGAAAGTTCTCATTCGAGGAGAGCTTGAATGGCTCCAGGCCCTCTACCTGACGAGGAGGTTTGCCCGGAATATAGGGCGGGAACGTCTCCAGAGCGCCTCGCAGTCTCGGCGAAGCTGCACAGGCGCCAGATACCGAAGCGGAAGAGGGGACAGAATCTGAGGCGGCGGAGTCGTTCATGGACTCATGATGCCACAGGCGATCACCGCCGCCGCCACCCGCCGGTGGGATCAGGTCCCAGCTCGGTCGATCACCAGGGCTTCTCCGGAGTCGACCGGCCTCCGTCGCCGCCGGGGCCCTGCTGACGCTGGTGCCGTTCGGAGTCCTCGCGGCGCTTCTCCAGCTCGTCACGCTTCTTCTCTCGTTCGGACTTGCCTGAGGAATCGTCCGGCTTCTCCTCCTCGCCGGACTCCTTGCCGTCGTCTCCCGAGGACTTCTTGTCCTCGGAATCCTGGTCCTGCGACTCTTTGTCATCGGACTCGCTGTCGTCGGTGCCGTCCTCCTTGGTTTTCTCACCCTGCTTCTTGTCCTCGACGCGCTCCTTGGCCTGGCTGCTCTTCTGCTTCTCTTCGCTCTTCTTCGGCTGGCATTCCTCGGGCGCGTCCTCAAGGGTCTTCAGCGAACGGTCGTAGAGTTCCTGCGACTGGTCGGGATCCTGTGAAGCGATCTGATCTGCCTGCTTCTCATAGACATAGGACAGATTGATCCGCACCGCGCATTCTGCCGAGGTCGGAGCGATCTCCAATGCGGATTCGAGATCGGTCTGGGCAGCATCGAAATCGCCGACGGCCGCCTCGGCGGTGCCGCGATTGAAGTAGCCGATATGGCGTTGGAACGGGCTGACCCGAAGGAACGCCGACGCCGCCTTCTTCGCACCGGGGAAGTCATTCGAGGTGTATCGGACCTGGGAGGCGGTTCCGAAGTACGTGGCCATCGCGATATAGCCGAACAGCAGAGCGAAGACGGTGCCGAGGATGAGGTTGATCTTCGTGATCCGGCGCAGCCGTGACCACAGGGTCTTCACACGGTTCATCGCGGACCTCCCTGGTGGGGCATGCCCTGCTGAGGCACTGGCTGGTAGGGAACCGGACCACCGGGACCGGCTGGACCACCGGGACCGTACGGTCCGGGCGGGCCGCCTCGGCGAGGGCGCTTCGGGATGATCGCCTTGAGGCGAAGGTATTCGCGGACGCCGAAGACGAGTTCCACGGCGATCCACGCGAAGACGAGGATGAGCGGGACCCAATAGTATTCGTCGACGGTGACCCGGCCGTCCTTCTTCACCAGAGCCTGATCATATTTCGGAGCGGTGTAGACGCTGGAGATCGCGCCCTTTCCGTTGCGGTGGTGATAGTCGACGCCGAGGTCCGATGCGATCGTGCGCAGGTTGCCTTCGTCGATCTTCGAGATCCCCGGATTGCCGTCGCGGTCCTGGATGTATTCGGGCGGTGCCTGATCGTCATCGGGATCATCGGGGTCGCCGATTCCCGGGGCATTGCCGGGATTTCCGACACCGGACCCGTAGCCGAACGGCTGGCTGTCGCGCATCTTCCCACCCTGTTCGGTGCCGTATCCGAAGACGGCTCCGCTGTCCAAGCGCGAGGCGAAAGACGACCATGATTCCGGGGATTCCGACACGGTCTGCTCACCGTCGCCGAAGTAGAACACGACGTTCTTGTTCTCCGGGCGATCCTCATCGTTCGAGGTCATCCGCTTATCGAGCTCCTCACCGGCCTCGGTGATCGATGATCCCCGGGAGTTCATGGACGACTCGGGTTCGAGGACGTCGACGGCGGAGGCGAAGGCGGCGTGATCGGTCGTCAGCGGCATCACGGTGGCTGCGGTCGAGGCGAAGGTGATGATGCTCAGCCGGGTGCCGGGGAAGGCATCGGCGAGCTCGAGCATGTCCTCTTTGACCCCCTCGAGGCGCGTCTTGTCCCCGTCGAAGTCCTCGGCGGCCATCGACGTCGTGACGTCGACGACGAAGTACACATCGGCTCGTGCCTCGTACTCTTCGGTCGAGGATTTGATGGGGACGCCGGGGCGTGCCAGAGCGAGCGCGAGCAGGGCGACGACACCCAGGCGGGCAAACCACTTCCAGCGTGCTCCGTCGCCGCGGATGGCCGGGATGATGCACACAGTGAGCAAGGCGAGGACGATGAAGCCCCAGCCGAACCAGGTGAAGACGGGATCGAAGATCATGATTTCGTCCTCCAAGCCAGCACGAACACACCGGCGAGGCCGAAGACGGCGATTCCGAGCGGAATCACCGGCATATCGTGGACGACCGTGTACGACCGTCCTGGGGTGTTCGCCGCTTCCTGACTCTGGATCTCCTCGACGATGCGGTCGATCGTCGAGGCCGAGCCCATGTCGAACTGTTCGCCTCCGGTGCGGTCGGACACGGAACGCAGCTCCTTCGTCTGGGTGGTCGTCAGCACCGAGGGCGGGGAGAGGCTGTAGACGCGGACCTTCGCGTCGACGGCGATATCGGCGGCCTCATTGAGTTCGAACAGCGGCTCTCCGGCGAGCATATTGTCCGTGGCGAAGATGATCGACCGGGATCGGTCCTCGTCCTGACGGTCGAAGTTGTCGACGCAGCTCACGAGCCCGTCGCCGATGAGTGAGGATCCGCCGATGTTCGGCGGCGAGGTCGACCATGAGTAGTCGGTGCCCTCGGCGCCCCAGGTGCGGAATCCCTCCTCGGCTTCGGCGAGGTAGTTCTGGACCATGCCGTAGTCGTCGGTGAGTGGGAACGCTGAGACCGCGGTGGCGTTGAACACAGTCAAGCCGATGCGTTCGCCGTCGAAGCGGTCGACGAGCTCCTGATAGGACTCGAGCAGATCGGCATCGTAGCCGAGCATCGACCCGGATACGTCGAGACAGAGCATGACGTCGCGCATCTTCCGCTCCGGGTTGACGGTCTCGACCCAGGCCGGACGGGCGATTCCCGCCAGAGCGGACAGCCCGGTGAGAACGACGACCCCGAGGAGGGCGACCGTGGTCACCAACCGTCTGCGCATGGCTCTGCGGAAGCTCGGCAGGTTCGTCATCCGTCCGCTGTGAGCCACGGCCAGCGAGGACTCCGTCGACTTCGGACGGCGGAACCAGAACACAGCGGCCGCGGCGAGGACCAGCAGGATGAGTGCCAGCCACCAGAACATCAGGACCATCGCGCCACCAACTTCCGAGCTTCGGCGATCTGCGGCTGCAGACCGGCCGGTTCGGTTTCGGCGAACTCCGCTTCATAGAGGCCGAGCAGGCAGTCGGCGAGGTCGTCGAGACCGGCGACGGTCGCATCACGGTACGTCAGATGTTCGGCTTTGACTCCCCACGCATCATGAGCGAACTCGCGCACGATCGTCGCCAGCTGCTGTGCCGATTCGCGCACGTCCGCGGCATCGGTGCTCAATCCCTTCTCCACCGCGCTGATGCGGGAGAAGTAGGTGCTGCGCACAGGTATCGGGATGCGCGGTCCCGCCGATCCGGTGGCCCCGGCCGCGGCACGGAAGAGCGGGGCGAAGAAGTTCCCGAGCGTCAGCAGCAGCACGAAGCAGGCTGCCACGTACCACGCCGGTGAGACCTCCAGCGGCCCGATGAGCTCAGCGGGGCCCACGACGGTGCCTCAGCAGAAGGGTGTGCAGCCGTTCGAGGGCCGACTTCGGATGATCGATGTCGATGTGGGCGATCCCCAGTTTGGCGAGAAGGTCGATGCGCTGTTGACGGCGGGCCGCCTCGGCGAGGGCGAACTCGTGTCTGACCTCGGGCTTCGTCATCACCGAGGTCGGCAGTCCGTGTTCGGGACGGGCGACGTCGAAGGGCGCCGAGGCGGCCGGGAGCCCTGCGAGGTCCGCGTCGGTGATCGTGATCCACAGGACCTCGTGTTGGGCGCGCAGCCGTCGGATCGTCGCTTCGGCCTCTGGGCCCAGGGGAGCCTGGTCGGAGATGACGACCAACAGCATCCGATGGTTGATATGGCTGGTGATCCACTGCAGCTGGGTGTTGATCGACCCGGGGGAATTGCTGCCGGATTCTGCGAGGATCTGCTGCAGGAGGTGCTCGAGGTGGGCTTCGCTGCCTTTCCGCGGAGAGGCGGTGGTGTGGTCGGCGTGTCCGTGGATGAGCATGACGTCGTCGGCGTGGCGGACGGCGAGGTAGCCGACCATCCCGGCCATGAGGATGGCCAGATGGCGTTTGTCTGCTCCGGCGGAGGTGACGGCGTCGAAGTTCCTGGAAGTGTCGACGACCAGGCCGAGAATGTGCCGGCGGTGGGCGACATAGCGTTTGACCAGAGGCTCGGTGTGTCGGGCCGTGGCTTTCCAATCGATGTCGCGGATCTCGTCACCGGGGATGTAGTCGCGCAGATCATCGAAGTCGAGGCTGTGGCCGTGGAAGACCGAGGAGTAGTCGCCGTCGAGGAGGCGCCGGGTCCGCCTGTGGGCGTGGATGGTCATCCGCGCCTTGATGCGATTGAGCAGGACAGTCATCGGTATCGCCGATCAGGGGGTGGGCACGGCCATGAGGAGGGCATCGACGATCTGGGTGCTCGTGATGTTCTCGGCGGCGGCTTCGAAGTTGAGCTGGATGCGGTGTGCCAGCACGCGGTGGGCGAGGTCCTTGATGTCTTCGGGATGACGTAGTTGCGGCCGCGGATCATTGCCAGCGCCCGGCCGGCGTTCGTGAACGCGATGGAGGCACGCGGGCTGGCCCCGTATTCGATGAACGGGGCGAAACGGCCGAGGTACTTCGTAGTATTGCGGGTGGCATGGACGAGCTCGACGAGGTATCGGGTGATGGCGGGATCGATGTAGACGGTGCCGGCGTAGCGCTGCATGGTCACGACATCGTCGAGAGTGCAGGCCGGATCGGGCACCGAGTCCTTGTCGAAGACCCCGGAGTCGAGACGGGAGAGGATCTCGACCTCTTCGCCGGGGTTCGGATGGGTGAGCAGATCCTTGATCATGAACCGGTCGAGCTGGGCCTCGGGCAACTGGTAGGTGCCCTCCTGCTCGATCGGGTTCTGAGTGGCCATGACGAGGAAGGGGCGGGGGAGTTCGAAGCGTTTGCCGCCGATCGTCGTCTGCTTCTCCTGCATGGCCTCAAGCATCGCCGACTGGGTCTTCGCCGATGACCGGTTGATCTCGTCGAGGAGGACGATGTTCGCATGCACGGGACCGAGCACGGTGTTGAACGAGCCTTCGTGCGCGTTGTAGATCTGCGAGCCGATGATGTCGGCCGGCAGCAGATCCGGGGTGCACTGGATGCGGGAGAACCTTCCGTCCACTGCATTGGCCAGAGCGGCAGCCGCCGTGGTCTTCGCCAGTCCAGGCACGCTCTCCAACAGCAGGTGACCGCTTGAAAGGAGCCCGATGAGCAGGGATTCGCGCAGCCGCTGCTGCCCGACGACGAAATGGTCGAGATAGGACTCCAGGGCCTTGAGGATCGTCTGCGCATGTGCGATCTCCTGCGTGTTCGCCGGTGCCGTTGCCGTCATGGTCCCTCAGTCTCTCGGTGTCACTGGTGTCTCGGTGCCGCTGCGGTCTTTCGACCTCGCAGTGCGGTGTGTCTCTGTGGTCTCCAGCATATTGGCTGGCACTGACGCGGAACAGCCGAGAACGTTGCAGTGCTGACACACTTGAGCGCGGCGTCCCGCTGAGTCCGTTCTCCACCCTCCGTTCACGACGGGGCCACCTCATGTCAGGACCGGGCTGTAGCGTCGATGGGACCGATGACGGATTGGGAGGAGGTGCTGTGACGCTCGCCTCCGCCTCGACGTGATCGGCACCGCATGCTGTGGTTCGGAACCGTCGGTCGAGGGTTCCGCGACATGCCCACAGGCAAAAATTTTTCCTGTGGACAGAGGTGGAAAACGTCTGCGGAGAACGGACCGAGAATCGGCCTGAAAGCCGCTGATGCCAGCGTCCGCGCAGGTGATGGAACTACACGAGTGTCGTTCACAGCCTGTGGACGATTGTGGACGGTGAGGACACAGGGTGTGGAACCTTCAAATGACACTGGTGTAACACTGGATATAGGGGTAAGGTCTAACCCGAACACAACATCTAGTGGTCACCCCTGAGCCTGCGCGCCGTGATTTTCATCATGATCGGGCAGTTGACGGGACACGGTCACAGCCATCAGAATGCCGAACTGCACAGCAGAATGAAGGAGTCGTCATGATCACCGTGTACACCAAGCCAGCTTGCGTCCAGTGCAACGCCACCTACCGTGCTCTCGACGCCAAGGGCCTGAAGTACAAGTCGGTCGATCTCAGCGTCGACGAGAACGCCCTCGACGTCGTCAAGGCCATGGGCTACATGCAGGCTCCCGTCGTCGTCACCGACAACGATCACTGGTCGGGCTTCCGTCCGGACAAGATCGCCACCCTGACCGGCGAACAGTCTGCGTCCGTCGTGGCCTGACAATGCTGCTGGTCTACTTCTCTGCCAACTCCGAGTACACGCACCGCTTCGTCGCGAAGCTGCGGCACCCGGCAGTGCGGCTGCCGACGTTGACCAAGGAGCCGACGCTGCGAGTGGACGAGCCATTCGTCCTCGTCACCCCCACCTATGGGGCCGGTCGCAATCGCGGGGCCGTTCCCAAACAAGTCATCAAATTCCTCAATGTCGAAGACAACCGACGCCATCTGATCGGTGTCATCGGCGCCGGAAACACGAACTTCGGCGAGGACTTCTGCCGCGCGGCCTTCAAAGTCGCGGCGAAGTGTCAAGTACCCCTCATGTATCGAGTCGAACTCCTGGGCACTCAGGAGGATGTCGACGCTGTTAACCAAGGATTGGACAAACTGTGCGCGAGCTCGCTGAAGACCGCAATGTAGAGGACATCATCCGCGAAGAGACGGATCTGGATTACCACGCGCTCAACGCGATGCTGAACCTGTACGACGAGGACGGCAGGATCCAGTTCGAACGTGACAAGCAGGCAGCCCGGCAGTACTTCCTGCAGCACGTGAACAACAACACCGTCTTCTTCCACAACCTCAAGGAGAAGCTCGACTACCTCGTCGAGAAGGACTACTACGAGCCCGAGGTCCTCGAGCAGTACTCCTTCGAGTTCATCGAGCAGCTGTCGACGCGCGCCTACGATCAGAAGTTCCGCTTCCAGACCTTCCTCGGCGCCTTCAAGTTCTACACCTCCTACACGCTGAAGACCTTCGATGGAAAGCGCTACCTCGAACGCTTCGAGGACCGCGTCGTCATGGTCGCTCTCTTCCTGGCGCGCGGCGACGAGACGCTGGCCACCCAGCTCGTTGACGAGATCATCTCCGGTCGCTTCCAGCCGGCCACCCCGACGTTCCTCAACGCCGGAAAGAGGCAGCGCGGTGAACTCGTCTCCTGCTTCCTGCTGCGCATCGAAGACAATATGGAGTCGATCGGCCGTTCCATCAACTCCGCTCTGCAGCTGTCCAAGCGCGGCGGTGGTGTGGCCTTCGCGCTGACGAACATCCGCGAGTCCGGCGCCCCGATCAAGAAGATCGAGAACCAGTCCTCCGGCGTCATCCCCGTCATGAAGCTGCTCGAAGACTCGTTCTCCTACGCCAACCAGCTCGGAGCCCGCCAGGGTGCCGGTGCCGTGTACCTGCACGCCCACCACCCCGACATCTACAACTTCCTCGACACCAAGCGCGAGAACGCCGATGAGAAGATCCGGATCAAGACCCTGTCCCTGGGCGTCGTGATCCCGGACATCACCTTCGAACTGGCCAAGCGCAACGAGGACATGTACCTCTTCAGCCCCTACGACGTTGAGCGTGTCTACGGTGTGCCCTTCTCCGACATCAATGTCACCGAGAAGTACACGGAGATGGTCGACAATGCCGCGATCAAGAAGAAGAAGATCAACGCGCGTGAGTTCTTCCAGACTCTGGCAGAGATCCAGTTCGAGTCCGGTTACCCGTACGTGATGTTCGAGGACACCGTCAACAAGGCGAACCCGATCGACGGCAAGATCATCATGTCCAATCTGTGCTCGGAGATCCTCCAGGTCTCCGAACCCAGCAAATACGACGATGATCTCGGCTATGACGTCGTCGGCAAGGACATCTCCTGCAACCTCGGTTCGCTCAACATCGCCCTGACGATGGACTCGAGCAACTTCGGCCAGACCATCGAGACCGCGATCCGCGGACTCACTGCCGTCGCCGAGACCTCGAACATCCAGTCCGTGCCTTCGATCGCACGCGGCAACGACATGTCGCACGCCATCGGCCTGGGACAGATGAACCTCCACGGCTACCTGGCTCGGGAGCACATCTACTACGGCTCCGATGAGGGCCTGGACTTCACGAACATGTACTTCTACACCGTTGCCTACCACTGCGTGCGGGCCTCGATGGAGATCGCGAAGGAGCGCGGTGAGACCTTCGCCGGCTTCGAACGGTCGAAGTACGCCACCGGCGAATACTTCGACAAATACACCGATGAGATCTGGCAGCCGCGCACCGCTCGTGTGGCTGAACTGTTCTCCGAGGCGGGCGTGCATCTCCCGACGCAGGACGACTGGCGCGAGCTCAAGGCCCAAGTGGCCGAGCACGGCATCTACAACCAGAACCTCCAGGCCGTGCCGCCGACCGGTTCGATCTCGTACATCAATAACTCGACCTCGTCGATCCACCCGGTGGCCTCGAAGATCGAAATCCGCAAGGAGGGCAAGGTCGGTCGCGTGTACTACCCTGCTCCCTTCATGGACAACGAGAACCTCGAGTACTACCAGGATGCCTACGAGATCGGCTACGAGAAGATCATCGACACGTATGCCGAGGCCACGAAGCACGTGGACCAGGGGCTGTCGCTGACGCTGTTCTTCATGGACACCGCCACCACTCGTGACATCAACAAGGCGCAGATCTACGCCTGGCGCAAGGGAATCAAGACTATCTACTACATTCGGCTCCGGCAGCTCGCTCTGCAGGGCACGGAGGTCGAGGGCTGCGTTTCCTGCATGCTCTGATCAATGGAATCGGCGGACCGATGTGAATCGGTCCGCCGGCTTCGTGTGAGCCACGTGCACCCGTCGGCCTCGCACACATGACTTTCGTCTGCCGCGCAGACACTCCGTACTCACGACGAACAGCACTTTGGGAAGAGAGAAAGCGTTGGAGAATCTGACTCTGGCATCGCATGTGGATGCCATCAACTGGAACCGCGTCGTCGATCCGATCGATGACGAGGTCTGGGACCGCCTGACCGGAAACTTCTGGCTGCCGGAGAAGGTCCCGCTGAGCAACGACATCCAGTCGTGGGCGACGCTGACCGATGACGAGAAGACGCTGACGATGCGCGTATTCACCGGTCTGACGCTGCTCGACACGATCCAGGGCACTGTCGGTGCGATCTCGCTCATCCCGGATGCGGTGACCCCGCACGAAGAAGCAGTGCTGACGAACATCGCGTTCATGGAGAGCGTGCATGCGAAGTCGTACTCCTCGATCTTCTCGACTCTGTGCTCGACGAAGGAGATCGATGAGGCCTTCCGCTGGTCGCGTGAGAACAAGTACCTGCAGTCCAAGGCAGACATCATCCTCAGCTACTACCGTGGTGACGATCCGCTCAAGCGCAAGGTCGCTTCGACGCTGCTCGAGTCGTTCCTCTTCTACTCCGGCTTCTACCTGCCCATGTACTGGTCGGCGCACGCCAAACTCACGAACACCGCGGATCTCATCCGTCTGATCATCCGCGATGAGGCCGTGCACGGCTACTACATCGGCTACAAGTACCAGAAGGGTCTGGAGTCGCAGTCCGAGGAGCGCAAGCAGGAGCTCAAGGACTACACCATGAACCTCATGTTCGAGCTCTACGAGAACGAGGTCGCCTACACCCACGACATCTACGATCCGGTGGGTCTGTCGGAGGACTGCAAGATGTTCCTCCACTACAACGCCAACAAGGCGCTGATGAACCTCGGCTACGAGGCGATGTTCCCCAAGGAGGTCACGAAGGTCAATCCTGCGATCCTCGCGGCGCTCTCACCCGGCAGCGACGAGAATCACGACTTCTTCTCCGGATCGGGTTCGTCCTACGTCATCGGCAAGGCCGAGAACACCGAAGACGACGACTGGGACTTCTGAGTCCTCGTCCCACACACACCGAAACGGCCCATTCGAGCACATACGCTCGGGTGGGCCTTTCGTCTTGATGAGCGGAGACGAGGCGACGCCGGGACTGGCTCAGCCGTGAACGACAGACGCCCACCCGCTGCGTAAAACCCGGCAGCAAGTGGGCGTCTGTCAATCAGTCCGGATCAGGCCGACCCTATGTGGCCGTGCTGATCCCTGCAGATCATGGTGACCGATGTTGGGTCAGGCGGCGGCCAGCGGCGTGATCTCACGCAGCGAGGTGCCGGTGAACAGCACGATACGGCCGGTCGCATCTTCGATCGTGATCTCGCCAGGAGCCTGACGACAGATCCGGGGATCGATCATTCCTGCGTGGGCGAGTCCGCGCTGGACCCACTGTGGGAACTCAGACATGGTTCCCTCCTTTCTTCAATTGTGAATAGCAGGCAACGACGCACGCTATTCTTCAGGTTCTCAATACGGCGATTGGGTGATCGCCATGGGGATCTGCGATTCGAAGAGACACAGTGTCCGGAACATTCATCTGCAAAGTCGAACCACGATCGGGGCCTACGACTTCAAAAGCTTGTCGTCAGGAGCAACGCAACGATCGGTTCGATGAATGCGGACAACTTCGAACGCAAGAAACAATCATAACGCGTCAATGCTCGAGTTGTCCATTCGACGTCAGAGATCGCGACTTGTGTTCGCGAATGCCTCCCCGACACCTGCGCCGACTCGCTCGCCGAGGCGACCCTGGAGCTCGGTTATCGTCGTCCCTGCATGCGTGCTCGCAGTCGCAACCACAGGACCACGGTGAGGACGAACAGCACGACTCCGCCGGCCAGGAGACCGAGCGCGAGTGGATTCTCCAGTGCCACACCGACGGACTGGGTCGCCATCGACGATTCCGACTCGTCTGAGTCCTGAGCTCTCACCGCTCCACTGGAATCCGGTTCGGCACCGCCGGCATCACTCGAGCTTCCGGTGGTGGTGAGATCCGCCTCGGCGGTGGCCTGTACCCCTACGGGGACGGTCTGCAGCGATTTCGGGTCCTTCTGGGCGAATTCCCATTCGAGCAGGTCCTTGGCGACTTGGCGGGAATTGTTGTCGATGCCGAGCATCGTCGCGACCACGCGGTGCCCATCGCGTTCGGCCACGGCCACATAGGAGCCCTTCGCGGCCCGGGTGAACCCGTTCTTCAGGCCCAGCCCGCCATCGACCTGGCCGACGATCTTCGTGTGGTTCTGGATCTCGTAGCCTTTGAATTTCTCTTTCGTCTGCGGGTTCTTCCCGCCCGGGAACTTGAACGTCTCCGTCCCGATGACTTTCATCAGGTAATCGTCCTCGCACACCGCCCACGCGAGCTTCATGAGGTCCTCAGCGGTCGTGTACTGGCCTTTCGCATCCAGCCCCGAAGTGTTCTTCGCCTGCGTGTTCGACATGCCCAGCTCCGCAGCCTTCTCATTCATCAGCTTCACTGCCTTGGCCTGCCCGCCTGC
This sequence comes from Brevibacterium siliguriense, assembly GCF_900105315.1. Taxonomy (NCBI): domain Bacteria; kingdom Bacillati; phylum Actinomycetota; class Actinomycetes; order Micrococcales; family Brevibacteriaceae; genus Brevibacterium; species Brevibacterium siliguriense. The sequence goes on from NZ_LT629766.1 coordinate 1,713,027, forward strand.
TGCGCGACCGAGAGCATTCGCCGCATCATTGGCGCTCGACATCAGCATCGCGTGGAAGAGCAGATCGATGGAGTACTTGTTCGTCTGCATGAGACCGACCTTCGTCCCATCGACTTGCATGTCCTCGAACTCGGCGGTCACCTTCTTCTTCTTGTCATCGAACTCGTCGACCAGTGCCAGAGCCGTGAGCAGCTTGATCGTCGACGCCGGAGCGTGGCGCTTCTCGACGTTCTTCGCCACATGCAGCTCGCCGGAGTCGAGGTCGCCCACGAGCCAGGAGGTGCCCGTCGGCTTCGGTGGCTTGGCCCCATCGCCGAGGTCGTCGGGACTCACGTACGCCGGTGCCGTCGACTCCGCCGGTTGAGGCACCGCCTGCGCGGCAGCGGGGGAGTGGACGAGCTGGGCGGCGAGCATGAGCATTGCGGCAGCCATGCCGATGACACTCAGGTGCAGAGTCCGAGGTGAGGAAGCGGTCGAGCGGGTGAAACGCATGCGCACCAGTCTACTTTCGCCCCCATCGGCTCGTCCTCAGGTTTTCCTCACTGGGACGAACCAGCACCGAGGCGACCCCGACCACCCACCGAAGCGGACCCGCCGGGTCGGGTCAGTGATTGGCACAGATTCTTCCGGACTGCTCAGGTTCCTCGCTGTGCACTTGAGAGAAATGTGTGCCGCAACCAGGTCGGAACGTCGTCGAGGCGGCACCCCTGCCACCGAGGCGGCCGCTTCCGTGCAATCGGCACAGACGAAAGCGGCCCCGCACCACTCGGTGCGGGGCCGCTGCAGTCTGGCTCAGGCTGACGCGATCAGAACGCGCGCTGGAGGATCGCCTGCTTCACCTCGGCGATGGCCTTGGTGATCTCGATGCCACGAGGGCAGGCCTCGGTGCAGTTGAAGGTGGTGCGGCAGCGCCACACGCCTTCCTTGTCGTTGAGGACCTCGAGGCGCATGTCTCCGCCTTCGTCACGCGAATCGAAGATGAAACGGTGCGCGTTGACGATCGCGGCCGGACCGAAGTACTGGCCGTCGGTCCAGAACACGGGGCACGACGAGGTGCACGCAGCGCAGAGGATGCATTTCGTGGTGTCGTCGAAGGCCGCACGCTGTTCGGCCGACTGCAGACGCTCACGCGTGGGCTCGTGTCCCGAGGTGACGAGGAACGGCATGACCTCGCGGTACGACTGGAAGAAGGGCTCCATGTCGACGATCATGTCCTTCTCGAGCGGAAGGCCCTTGATCGCCTCGACGGTGATCGGTTTGGACGTGTCGAGGTCCTTGAGCAGCGTCTTGCAGGCCAGGCGGTTGCGACCGTTGATGCGCATCGCATCGGAGCCGCAGACGCCGTGGGCGCAGGACCGGCGGAAGGACAGCGAGCCGTCGATCTCCCACTTGATCTTGTGGAGAGCATCAAGCACACGGTCGGTGCCGTACATCGTGACGTTGTATTCCTCCCAGTGCGGCTCTGTGTCGACCTCGGGGTCGAAACGGGCGATCCGGAAGGTGCAGTCGAAGGACGGGATAGTTCCGCCTTCGCCTGACACGTGCGTAGGCAGGTCGATCTTCGACGCTGGCTCTGGGGTGGTATCGGTGCTCATCAGTACTTACGCTCCATCGGCTGGTAACGGGTGACGATGACGGGCTTCGTCTCAAGACGCATGCCCTTGATGCCGTCGGTCTCCGCTTCGGGATCGAGGTAGGTCATCGTGTGGTGCATGAAGTTCTCGTCGTCACGATCCGGGAAGTCCTCGCGGAAGTGTCCTCCACGCGATTCCTTGCGGTGGATGGCGGCGACGGAGATGACCTCGGCGAGCTCGAGCAGGAAGCCGAGCTCGACAGCCTCGAGCAGATCGAGGTTGTAGCGCTTGCCGCGGTCCTGGATGCCCACGTTGTTGTAGCGCTCGCGCAGCTTGGCGATCTCGTCGAGAGCCTCACGCAGAGTCTCATCTGTGCGGAACACCTGGACGTTGGCATCCATGAGGTCCTGCAGGTCCTTGCGGATGGCGGCGATGCGTTCGGTGCCGTCCGAGGTGCGCATCTTCTCGAGCATGTCGACGACCTCGGTCTCCGGGCTCTCGGGGAGCTCGACGACCTCAGCGGTCTTCGCGTATTCAGCAGCGGCGATGCCGGCGCGCTTGCCGAAGACGTTGATGTCGAGCAGCGAGTTCGTGCCCAGGCGGTTCGAGCCGTGCACGGACACGCAGGCAACCTCACCGGCGGCGTAGAGGCCGGGGATGATGTTGTCGTTGTCGGCCAGCACCTCGGCCTTGATGTTCGTCGGGATGCCTCCCATCGCGTAGTGCGCGGTCGGGAAGACCGGCACCGGCTCCGTGTAGGGCTCGACACCGAGGTAGGTGCGAGCGAACTCGGTGATGTCGGGCAGCTTCTCATCGATGTGCGAGGGCTCGAGGTGGGTGAGGTCGAGCAGGACGTAGTCCTTGTTCGGTCCGCAGCCGCGGCCTTCGCGGACTTCGTTGGCCATCGAGCGGGCCACGATGTCACGTGGGGCGAGGTCCTTGATCGTGGGGGCGTAGCGCTCCATGAAGCGCTCACCCTCGGAGTTGCGGAGGATTCCGCCCTCACCACGTGCAGCTTCGGACAGGAGGATGCCCAGGCCGGCGAGGCCTGTGGGGTGGAACTGGAAGAACTCCATGTCCTCCAGCGGAATGCCGCGATTGTAGGCCACAGCCATGCCGTCACCGGTCAGGGTGTGGGCGTTCGAGGTGGTCTTGAAGACCTTGCCGACACCACCGGTGGCGAAGACGACCGACTTGGCCTGGAAGACGTGGATCTCGCCGGTGGCCAGTTCGTAGGACACAACTCCGGCAGGACGCTTGACCCCGTCGACCTCGGTCATGATGAGGTCAAGGACGTAGAACTCGTTGTAGAACTCCACGCCGTGTTTGACGCACTGTTGGTACAGGGTCTGGAGGATCATGTGACCGGTGCGGTCGGCGGCGTAGCAGGAGCGGCGCACGGCGGACTTGCCGTGGTCGCGAGTGTGCCCGCCGAAGCGACGCTGGTCGATCTTGCCCTCGGGGTGCGGTTGAACGGCAGCCCCATCTTCTCGAGGTCGAGGACGGCGTCGATGGCTTCCTTGGCCATCACCTCGGCGGCGTCCTGGTCGACCAGGTAGTCACCGCCCTTGACGGTGTCGAAGGTGTGCCATTCCCAGTTGTCCTCTTCCACGTTCGCCAGTGCGGCGCACATTCCGCCCTGGGCGGCACCGGTGTGCGAACGGGTGGGGTAGAGCTTGGTGAGAACGGCGGTGCGGGCACGCTGGCCCGACTCGATCGCCGCACGCATGCCGGCGCCGCCGGCACCGACGATGACGACGTCGTAATGATGTACCTGCATGTTTCTCCTTTAGGCCTTGCAGAACTCAGCCAGGACCGCGGGGTCCGCTCCGGCCGGGCAGGGATCGAACGTGAAGATGACGAGCGTGCCGAGCACGATGACGATGACCGAGGCGATGTAGAGGATCACCTGGAGGGACATGCGTGTGCCGGGCTTCTCGGAGTAGTCCATGATGATGGTGCGCAGACCGTTGGTGCCGTGCAGCATCGCCAGCCACAGCATGAGCAGATCCCAGATCTGCCAGAACGGGCTGGCCCACTTGCCTGCGACGAAGCCGAAGTCGATGGCCTGGACGCCGTCGCCGGCCCACAGGTTCACGAACAGGTGGCCGAAGATGAGGATGACGAGGACGACACCCGAAATGCGCATGAACAGCCATGCGAACATCTCGAACTTCGAGCGCGTCGACTTGTGCCGGGAGTAGCCGGTCCGCGGAGCCGGAATGGATGTTGTGCTCATGTCAGCCTCCGAAGGTGTGCATCAGCTGGCGGGGAATGAAGGCGATCATGATGATGAGCCACACGATCATGACTCCCCAGAACAGCTTCTTCTGGTTTTTCGGGCCACTCTTCGAGAAATCGACGAGAATGACGCGCAGACCGTTGAACGCATGGAATGCGATAGCGGCGACGAGCGCGATCTCACCGAACGCCATGACTGGTGTCTTATAGGTTCCGATCACTGCGTTGTAGGCCTCGGGCGAGACGCGGACGAGGGCAGTATCGAGCACGTGGACCAGAAGGAAGAAGAAGATTCCGACGCCTGTGACGCGATGCGCGACCCAGGACCACATTCCTTCGTTTCCTCGGTACAGAGTGCCCGTAGACGCTTTGGCCACGGAGCATCCTCCATCTTGAATATTCGGGTGTGTACGTCTAGAAACTACGCCGAAGACCGCTTCCGTGCCAGTCGAGACACGGCTGGGCGTCCCGGATCACAGCGCAACCCTGGCAATTCCCTCAAAACTGGGATTCACCGTCTCACGGAATTTCATTTACATCACAGGCGTGTGCTCTAAATTGTTCTGCTCCCGGTCTGACCTGGACGGCACGGGAACTCAGGCAGACCATCACCGAGGCGGACTCGAGGTGGGGATCTCCCCACCGTAAGCCTGGGGTACAGCTCATCCGACACGGCGGGCAACCTCGGGGAAGGTGTGACCGAACTCTGAGACACTGAAATCGTGAACACGCACTTCCACGCCATCATCCCCGCCGGCGGATCCGGAACGCGACTGTGGCCGCTGTCGCGTCGGGCGACGCCGAAGTTCCTCCACGATGTCCTCGGCCTCGGCCGCAGCCTCATCCAGGCCACCTGGGACCGGGTCGCGCCCATCGTCGGCGAAGACAGAGTCTGGGTGGTCACCGGTGAGAGTCACTTCGATCAGGTCGCCGAGCAGCTTCCGCATATCGCCCACGGCCAGATCATCACCGAACCCTCCCCGAAGGATTCCGCCGCCGCCATCGGACTCGCCGCCATGATCATCGCCCGCGAGGATCCCGACGCCATCGTCGGATCGTTCTCCGCCGACCATTCGATCACGAACGTCGACGAATTCCGTCTCGTCATCGACCAGGCCGTCGCGGCCGCAGAGACCGGGGACATCGTCACGATCGGCATCATGCCCCGCAATCCCGCCACCGCCTACGGCTATATCGAGACCGGTGATCTGCTCGGTCTCGACCGGGCGCCCACTGCCAGGCGGGCACTGGCCTTCGCGGAGAAGCCGGAGGCGAGCACGGCCCGTCAGTACGTGAACTCCGGACACTACCGCTGGAACGCGGGCATGTTCATCGCAAAGGCCTCCTCCCTGCTCGACATCCTCGCCGAGGAGGACCCCGACCTCTACTCCGGACTGGCCCGGATCGCCGAGGCCTGGGACACCCCCGACCACGACGACGTCGTGCGTGCGGTATGGCCCGGACTGGAGAAGCGCGCCATCGACTATGTGGTGGCAGAACCCGCGGCCGCGGCCGGGCGAGTCATCGTCATCCCCGGCGACTTCGGCTGGGACGACGTCGGCGACTTCGATTCGGTGGCCCGACTGCGGCAGCCGGTGCCGGGGGAGCCCCGGGGAGTCATCTCGATCGGCGGGAACACTGATCTGCTCGAAGTCGATGCCTCGGGAGTCGTGTTCTCCGAAGGTCCGCGGACTGTTGCGATCGTCGGACTCGAGGACCTCGTCGTCGTCGACACCGATGACGTCCTGCTCATCACCTCCCGCTCGCATGCTCAGGATGTGAAGAAGGCAGTGTCCGTCGCCGGTGAGCGCGGACTCGACGAACTTCTCTGAGCCTCGGCGAGGCAGGGAAGCACGGCGCGAAGTATGTCGAAATTGGTCGCAATGGGCACATTTATGACATCGAGTGCCTAGCATTGCTTCCAATGTTCGACATCGCCCATCCCCGCCCTCCCCGCACTGAAGGACCCGACGTGATCAGCTCGACAATCGCAGAGATCGGTGCAGAGCTCATCGATTTCCGCCGCGACATCCATGCCCACCCGGAACTGTCCTTCCAGGAGTTCGAGACCACCGAGAAGATCGTCGCCCGGCTCGAAGCCGCCGGTCTCGAGCCGCGGCGACTCGACGGAACCGGGGTCGTCTGCGAGGTCGGCGAAGGACCGGTGGCCGTGGGACTGCGGGCCGATATCGACGCCCTGCCCGTCGATGACCTCATCGATGAGGAATTCCGCTCCACCGTTCCCGGCGTCGCCCATGCCTGCGGCCACGACGTCCATCTGACCGCCCTCATCGGTGCAGGCATCGCCCTGCAGAAGATCCACGAATCACGTCCCGGCGGGCTCGGCGGACGCGTGCGTCTGATCTTCCAACCCGGTGAGGAGGTCACCCCGGGCGGAGCGCTGCGCGTGATCTCGCAAGGCGTCCTCGACGACGTGCCCGAGGTCTACGCCGTCCACTGCGACCCCAACGTCGACATCGGCAAGGTCGGTTCGCGCATCGGCGCCATCACCGCAGCCGGCGACACCGTCATCATCCGCCTCTCCGGCCATGGCGGGCACACCTCCCGTCCGCACTTGACCGAAGATCTCGTCTATGCGCTGGGCAAACTCGCCACCGACCTGCCCTCGACCCTGGGCCGGCTGATCGATCCGAGGCACGCGATCTCTCTGGTGTGGGGCGAGATCAGCGCCGGCCACGCCGCGAACGTCGTCCCCAGCGAGGGCATTCTGCGCGGGACCCTGCGCTGCCTCGACGTCGACGGTTGGAACCAGGTTGCCGAGGTGCTGCCCGAGCTCGTCGATCGCATCGCCGGACCCTACGGAGTCGAGGTCGACCTCGAACACCGCCGAGGCGTCCCACCGGTGGTCAACACCGAAGACCAGGTGACACTTATCGAATCGGCCGTGCGCGGCGAACTCGGCGAGAACTCCGTCCAGCTGACACCGCAGTCGATGGGCGGTGAGGACTTCGCGTGGTATCTCACCCACTGCCCGGGTGCACTCATCAGACTGGGCACCCGCACGCCCGGCGGCATCACCTACGACATCCACCAGGGTGATCTGCTCATCGACGAACGCGCTGTGGAGATCGCCGCCCGAGTGTTCACGGCCACCGCGCTCAAGGTCCTCGACCGCAATCGCTGATTACCCGACGGCAGTGCCGGGCCGATAATCTGGATGCCATGAGTCCGAGCGCCCGCAGCATCTCCCTCGCCGCCTTCGCCGCGGTGGGCACCCTGGTGCTGACCGGCTGCTCCGTCACGGCCCCCGAAGCACTCGAAGAGGAACGGCTGGGGTGTCTCATCTCCGCACCAGCCGGCTTCGACGACCATTCCGCCGGTGCACTCACCCTCGAGGAGGCGGAACTCGCCCGTGGAGCCGGGGTCTTCTCGGGCACCTCGAGCCAGCGGGTTTCGGGTGGGTCGGCCACCTCGGCGGCTTTGGATCGGATGCACCGACACGACTGTGCACTGACCACGGTCATCGGGCCCGGCGGAGCGGACGAACTCGCGGACTTCGCCGCGGCCCACCCCGGTGACCTGTTCCTCGGGGTCGCCAGCGGCACCGACGACCTGCCGAAGAACGTTCTCAGCATGGACTTCGACCTCGTGCCGCCGGCCTTCATCGCCGGCTACACCGCGGCCACGGCCTCAGAGACCGGGAAGGTCGGCGCCGTCGTCTCGCACGGATTCCCGCAGTCCGACCGCATCCTGGCCGCCTTCGACGCGGGCGTCGATCTGTACAACAAGGAGAAGGACGAGGACCTGCCGAAGGCGGAGTCGTACCGGCCCTCCACGGGAGGGGCCGCCTCGGCGAGCGGTTCGCCCCGGGCGATCGACGATACTCGCGATGCGGGGAAGGACTACTTCGAACGATCCTTCGCCTCCGACGTCGACGTGCTCGTCCCATTCGGGTCGGCGGCGGCAATGGGGGTGGTCGCCTCGGCGGATGAGAAGCGGATCGACCTGACCACGGCCACGCAGGGCCCGGAAGTTGACGGGGAGGGACCGAGCCTGCCGAAGGTCGTCTGGTACGGCACCGCGGGCGGATTCTCCAAAACGATCGTGGCCACCGTGGAGCCGAACGTGCGCCGCGGCCTGCGCACGATGTTCCCCGATTGGCCGCAGAGCAAGAACCCCGACGAGGCGGCCCCCGCGCCGAAGACCGGGCCCGAGGAGATCGGCGGCTTCCGCGTCGCCGACCGCCGCTACTGGGGCACTCTCGACAACGGAGGTGTGCGCATCGTCGCCGAGGACGGATTCCTCTCCCGCGTCTCCGACGCCGGGCGCGGAATCACGGACCTCCGGGAACGGATCAAGAGCGGGGAGATCGACCCGGAGAAAGGATGAGGGGCGCGCGTCGCATCGGATAAGCTGAGACGGTGATGAATGTACCCGCCGGCGTCGCATCGGACGACCCCATCCTGCAGCTGCCCAAAGTCTCCCTCCACGATCACCTCGACGGCGGTCTGCGCCCGTCGACGATGATCGAGTTGGCCGACTCGATCGGTCACACCCTGCCCGCCACCGACGCCGAGGCGCTGGGACGGTGGTTCTCCGAATCCGCGAACTCCGGTGACCTCGTCCGCTACCTCGAGACGTTCTCGCACACCGTGGCGGTCATGCAGAGCGAGGACAATCTGCGCCGTGTGGCCAAGGAATGGGTCCTCGATCAGGTGGCCGACGGAGTGTTCTACGCCGAGGCCCGGTGGGCTCCCGAACAGCATCTCGAAGGCGGGCTCGAGCTCGACGCCGTCGTCGAAGCCGTCCAGGACGGTTTGGAGGCCGGTGTCTCCGAGGCTGCAGCCGACGGCAAGTACATCCGCGTCGGACAGCTCATCACGGCCATGCGGCAGGCCGACAATGCGCTGGCGATCGCCGAACTGGCCATCCGTCATCGTGAGAAGGGCGCGGATTCCGGTGTCGTCGGCTTCGACATCGCCGGACCCGAGAACGGCTTCCCGCCGTCAGCGCATCTCTCCGCCTTCAACGCCCTGCACCAGGCATACGTGCCGGTGACGATCCATGCCGGTGAGGCCGCCGGCAAGGAATCCATCCACGAAGCAGTCACCATCTGCCACGCTCAGCGTCTGGGCCATGGTGCGCGCATCGTCGAGGATATGGACATCGTCGACGGTCAGGGCCAGCTCGGCAGTCTCGCCGCCTGGGTCCTCGACCAGCAGATCCCGCTCGAACTGTGCCCGAGCTCCAACCTGCAGACCGACATCGGCGGCACCATCGCCAGCCATCCGATCACGGGGCTCAAGGACCTCGGATTCGCGGTCACCATCAACCCGGACAACCGGCTCATGTCCGGCACATCCGTGTCGCGGGAGATGCGTCTGCTCGTCGACGAGGCCGGTTGGAATCAGACCGATCTCGAATGGGCGACGGTCAACGCCGTGACCGCCGCCTTTCTGCCGCTGGATGTGCGCGAGCGCATGCTCGATGAGATCCTCATCCCCGGATTCGCCCGGGTGACCATTTGAGCTCAGGCAATGACCGGGCGGCAGCACCCGGTGCTTCACCGGAGCCCGAGGGGCACGGAGTTCCGACCCCACGGGCGATGCTGCTGCCCGCAAGCGTCCTCGGCGTTCAGGCGCTGGCCCTGGTCGGGGCGGCGGTGTCGTTCGTCATCACGGCGATCTCCGCGGGTCCGTTGGCGGCCTCGCTGATCGGTCTGGCCGTCATGTTCCTCATCTTCGCGGCCGGTGTCGGCGCCGCGGCCCGTGGAGCCTGGCGTATTCATCGGTGGGCGCGTCCGGCGGCGATCGCCTTCGAGCTGCTCGTCATCGTCTTCGCATTCAGCGTCATCGGCGGTTCCCTGCTGCTGGGCCTGGCCTGCCTCGTCACCGCCATCGCCGTGATCATGGGCTTCTTCCTCCCGCCCGTCGTCGACGCCTACAACCGCGCCCTGACCGACTAGGCTGGCGGACCGCTGAGTAGGCTGCTCGCTGGCGAGCTGGCCTCGCACTGACGTGCCAGCAGGGGCAGGCGTCGCATCCTCACACTGTCGGAGGTGACCATTTCTGGACGCTCGCGGCCTGTGCGGCGATGAGTCTCGACGGGACGGCGGAGAAGACAGCATTGCGCAGCCCCGCCAACAGCGGCGATTCGAGCTGGAACACCTGACCCATGAGGCGGGACTTCTGCGCGATCGACTGCGTCCGCGGCCGACGCAGCGCATCATGGCGCCGCAGGGCCGACTCGAGCGCGGCTGACGATTCGGCAGCGTTTCCTGCCTCGCGGTGCGCGAGCACCGGCGTGAGCAGGACAGTGAGGGTCGCAGCGTCTTCGAGCGCCTGACCTCCGCCCTGGCCGAGGTTCGGTGTCATCGCATGCGCGGCATCCCCGATGAGCACGACACGGCCACGATGGAACCTGGCCAATCGGCGGGAGAGGTCGGAGATCGCAGTGCGGCGGACCTCCTCGGCGGGGGTGGCTGCGATGAGATCGGCGATGGGGGAGTGCCAGCCGGAGAACATCTGCTCGACGGTGGCCTTCTCATCGGTGAAGACCGCGTTCTGCGGCATATTCGCCACCGCGAACCAGTAGACGCGGCCGTCGGCCAACGGGGCGATGCCGAAGCGGCGCCCGTGCCTGACCGATTCCCCGGCTTCACCGGACAGATCCACCGGCACCGAGGTGATGCCCCGCCACGCGGAATACCCGGAGTACCGCGGGGCGACCGTCTCCCCGTCGACGACGGTGCGGGTCCGGCTGTGCAGACCGTCGGCGCCGATGATGAGGTCGAAGGACTCAGACCCCGCGGACCCGGCCGACCCGGCTTCGACTCTCAGCTTCCCACCGGTGCTGGTCACGGCCACCTCGGAGCCGGTGCGCACCGTCGCCGGGGCCAGAGCGTCGAGGAGGATGCGGTGGAGATCGGCACGGTCGACAATGCGCAGCGCACCGACCGATTCATTGGGCACCTGAGCGATCCAGCGCCCGTCGGCGCGACGCTGACCTGCCGCGAATACATCGACGCCGGCGTCGGTGACGGCAGCGAACGCCTCGCTCAGCCCCAGGGTCTCCAGCGCGGCGAGACCGTTGGCGAAGATCGACAGTCCCGAACCTCCGGCTCTCACCTCGGGGGCGCGTTCGAACACGGTGACGTCGGCACCGGCTCTCTGCAGTCCCACGGCCGCCGAGAGTCCGCCGATTCCGGCTCCGATCACAGCGATCCTCATAGAATCATCGTCGCACGCAGAAGGTCGTGTGACGAGGGACCGCAGAGGAGAGGCGGAACGGAGCGACTACTGGAGGTACTCTCCGCAGGCTTCGGTGAGGAAGTCGCCGGCGACTCCGCCCTCTTCGCCGAGGCTGATGGCGGTCTTCTGAATGCCCCACCACACGCGCGGCGAACCGCCCCACTGCTGCCGGAACTCTTCGCGGCGGCCGGGATCCTCGGCGAGGTCATCGGCGGCCAGGCCGATGCGGTCCTGAGCGTCCTCGGCGGTGCAGCGCTTCTCGTCGTCCGGGCCCTTCGGGTCCAGCTCGGGGATGTCCTCGTCGTCGACGGTTGTGAGCCTGTACGCCGAGTTGCCGATCTCTTCGACGTCGAAGGTGCCGTGGATGAGCAGGAACGGGGACGCATCGTCGTCGACGTTCTTCGCATCGACGGTGACGCTGACGCTGTCTGGGCTGTCGGCGGTCACGGTGGTCTCGCCGGAATCGGGGACCTCGGGGTTGCCGGTGTGCACGTAGACCTTGAGGTAGGCCTCGGTCTTCTTCTCGGCCGCCTCGGCGAGGCCCTGCCACAGCGGGTCGCTGTCCTTCGCGCCGCCGGGGGAGGAGTCGACGATGGACACCTTCGGTGCATCGTCAGGCGTCTCGATCGGGGTGACCTCTTCCTTGCTCACCGACGGGCGCGGCTGCGGGCGGGTCTCTTCGGGCGTCGACACACAGGCCGTCGTCGTGGCAACAATCGCAGCGGCGGACAGCAGGGCAAGGGGGCGAAGTCGCATGGTTCCTCGAGGTGTCGTCAGCGTCCAAGTGGTATCACCTCCAGCCTAATGCGCGGGACAGCCCGAGTCCGGGTGGACGCGCGGCGAGGCGGCGAAAGCGGAGGGGTGCGGAGGCAGCCGCGGGTGCGGCGCCCATGCCTCAGCTCAGACGGGACTCGGAGATGAGTTCGCGCAGGCTCTGCCGTTGGGCACCTGAATCGTCGAAGTTCGCTTCGTCGAGCCATGCCTCGTACGCCGATCGCAGCACTGGCCATTCGCTGTCGATGATCGAGAACCAGGCGGTGTCGCGGTTGCGGCCCTTGTACACGAGGTGCTGCCGGAACACTCCTTCGAAGGTGAACCCGAATCGCTTGGCTGCCGCCTTCGACGGCGCATTCGCATCGTCACATTTCCACTCGAACCGACGGAAGCCGGAGGCGAAGGCGAGATCGGCGCAGAGGAAGAGCGCCTCGGTGGCCGCCCGCGTCCGTCTGAGTGCCGGCCCCCAGAGGATGTGCCCGATCTCCATGACCCCGTTGGCAGCGTCGATGCGCATGAGCGCCTGTCGACCCTCGGCCCGGCCCGTGGATCGATCCACGACGGCGAAGAAGAGGGGATCGGGGCTGTCGGCCGCCTCGGCGATCCAGGAATCGAAGTCGCCGCGTTCGGTCTGCGGGGACTGGGGCAGGTAGCGGAACCGCTCCTCGACCCCGACCGGGTCCGAGACCGCAGAGAAGAGATCATCACCATGCATGGGCGAATCGAGCGGTTCGAGGTCGACGTACTGACCGTGGATGGGCTCTCGCCGAGGCGGCCGTGCGCCCGTGAAATTCGTGAGGTAATCGTGCATGGCTCAGTCCTCGCTGCCGTCGAAACCGGTGGACAGTTCCCGCAGCAGCGTGGCCAGTTTGCGACTGCCTGAGGGGGTGAGCCCGCTGAGGATCTCTCGCTCCTTCACAAGCAGATCCGCCAGAGCGGAGTCGACCGTGGCGCGTCCGCTGTCGGTGAGCTGGACGAGCACTCCGCGTCGATCCCCGGGATCAGGACGGCGTTCGACCCACCCGCGGGCGACGAGCCGGTCGATGCGATTGGTCATCGTGCCGCTCGTGACCAGAGTCTCCTGCAGCAGCGTCGAGGGCGAGAGCTGATAGGGCTCGCCAGCTCGGCGGAGGGCCGAGAGCACGTCGAAGGCCCAGCCCTCGATACCGTAATCGGAGAAGCTCGCCTTCCGTGCCAGGTCCAACTGCCTGGCCAGACGCGAGACTCGGGAGAGGATCTCCATCGGGGAGACGTCGAGATCCGGGCGCTCACGTCGCCAGGCTGCGACTATTCGATCCACTTCGTCCATGAATCGATTTTACGTCCATATCAAGAATCTTGAAGGGAAAGATACTTTTTGACGAGAGATTGCTTACGCCCAGGGCCCATTTAACCTGCGGGTTTGGATGGACGGGTGCGTTTGGGAATATGGTTGTCCTTGGTTGTTGCATCCGTCAACGAACCTGCAGGGGCAAACCACCCGGCAGCAGAAACGAAGGAATACACGTGGATCTTTTCGAGTATCAAGCACGTGACCTGTTCGAGAAGCACGGAGTGCCCGTGCTCAAGGCCCAGGTCGCGACGACGCCAGAAGCAGCGAAGAAGGCAGCCGAAGATCTTGGCGGCGGTGTCGTCGTCGTCAAGTCTCAGGTCAAGATCGGCGGCCGCGGCAAGGCCGGCGGCGTCAAGGTCGCCAAGAACCCGGATGAGGCCGAGGCTCGCGCCAAGGACATCCTGGGACTCGACATCAAGGGCCACATCACCGAAAAGGTGATGATCGCCGAAGGTGCCGACATTGCTGAGGAGTACTACTTCTCCGTGCTCCTCGACCGGTCCAACCGCACCTATCTGGCCATGTGCTCGAAGGAAGGCGGCATGGAGATCGAGCAGCTGGCCGTGGAACGTCCGGAAGCGCTCGCCAAGATCCCCGTCTCCGCCATCGACGGAATCAACGATGCCAAGGCAGCAGAGATCGCCGAGGCGGCCGGCTTCGATGCCGACACCGCCGCGAAGGTCGCGCCCGTGCTGACCAGCCTGTGGACCGTCTTCGAGAAGGAAGACGCCACCCTGGTCGAGGTCAACCCGCTGGTCAAGACCGGCGCCGGCGACATCATCGCCCTCGACGGCAAGGTCTCGCTCGACGACAACGCCGACTTCCGCCAGAAGGAGCACGAGGAGCTGCGCGACATCAGCGCAGAGAACCCACTGGAGCTCAAGGCAAAGAAGCTCGACCTCAACTATGTCAAGCTCGACGGCGAGGTCGGAATCATCGGCAACGGCGCAGGACTGGTCATGTCGACTCTCGACGTCGTCGCCTATGCAGGTGAGAACCACAACGGCGTCAAGCCCGCTAACTTCCTCGACATCGGAGGCGGCGCTTCGGCTGAGGTCATGGCCAACGGACTCGACGTCATCCTCGGCGATGATCAGGTGAAGTCCGTGTTCGTCAACGTCTTCGGCGGAATCACCGCGTGTGACGCTGTGGCCGACGGCATCGTCCAGGCCCTTGAGATTCTTGGGCCGCAGGCCACCAAGCCGCTCGTCGTCCGCCTCGACGGCAACAACGTGGAAGAGGGACGCGCCATCCTGCAGAAGGCTGCGCACCCGCTCGTCACGCTCACTGACACGATGGACGGTGGAGCCGACAAGGCCGCCGAACTGGCTGCTGCCAAGTAAGGAAAGGTCTTTACAACAATGTCTATCTTCCTGAATTCCGATTCGAAGATCATCGTCCAGGGCATCACCGGCGGAGAGGGCTCGAAGCACACCGCCCGCATGCTCGCCGCCGGATCGAACGTCGTCGGCGGTGTCAACGCCCGCAAGGCCGGCACCACCGTCAAGCACAACGACCAGGCTGGCAACGGGGTCGAACTCCCTGTCTTCGGAACCGTCGCCGAGGCGATGGAAGCCACCGGTGCCGACGTGTCTGTGGCCTTCGTGCCGCCGGCATTCTCCAAAGACGCCGCGATCGAGGCCATCGACGCGAAGATCGGCCTGCTCGTCATCATCACCGAGGGCATCCCGGTGCAGGACTCGGCAGAGGTCTGGGCCCGTGCGCAGGCGGCGGGCAACGCCACCCGCATCATCGGACCCAACTGCCCGGGCATCATCACCCCCGGTGAGTCGCTGGCCGGCATCATCCCGGCGAACATCACGAAGAAGGGCAAGCTGGGCCTCGTCTCGAAGTCCGGCACGCTGACCTACCAGATGATGTACGAGCTGCGTGACCTCGGCTTCTCGACCGCCATCGGCATCGGCGGAGACCCGGTCATCGGCACCACGCACATCGACGCGCTCGAGGCCTTCGAGGCCGACCCCGAGACCGAAGCCATCGTCATGATCGGCGAGATCGGCGGAGACGCCGAAGAGCGCGCTGCCGCCTTCATCAAGGAGAACGTGACGAAGCCGGTCGTCGGCTACGTCGCAGGCTTCACCGCTCCCGAAGGTAAGACCATGGGCCACGCCGGCGCCATCGTCTCCGGTTCCTCGGGAACCGCTCAGGCCAAGAAGGAAGCCCTCGAGGCTGCAGGCGTCAAGGTCGGCAAGACCCCGACCGAGACCGCCGAGCTCATGCGCGGACTCCTGGGCTGAGTCGAGCACTCCCGCATCGGGTGAACGCCTGACCGGCACCGACCTGAACCACACTGCGGCCCGCCTCCACGAACGGAGGCGGGCCGCAGTGCGTTGCGGTCCGTTGGGGTCGCGCCGGCGTACTGCTGCAACTGCTTCACAGCGTGATTGCCGTGCCCGGACCGCACTGCACACGTCGCGGTGCACGTACTAGTCTGAGATCGTGAACTCCCAGACATCTGATCAGACAGCGCAGTCGACGAACCCCGCGGACACCCTCCCAGACACCGGCACCGCCGCCCCACCCGTCGACACCAGCCCGACCGCACATCCCCGCAGCTTCGGCTCCGACAATTGGGCCGGAGTCCACCCCGAGGTCATCACGGCCATCGCCGAGGCCAACGTCGGCCACACGCCCGGCTACGGCGGCGACCCGTGGACACAACGTTTCCACGACATCATGACCCACCATTTCGGGCCCGATGCCCAGTCGTTTCCCGTCTTCAACGGCACCGGCGCCAACGTCCTCGCCCTGCAGTCGGCGCTGCCGCGCTGGGCAGCGGTGATCACGGCCGCCTCGGCGCATATCAACTACGACGAAACCGGTGCCCCGGAGAAGGTCGGCGGACTCAAGATCATCGGTGCCGCCACCGAGGACGGCAAGCTCACCCCCGAGACGATCAAGGGTGCGATCATCGGCCGCGGCAATGAGCACAATGCGCAGCCGCTGGCCGTCTCGATCTCCCAATCCACCGAATGGGGCACGACCTACACCCCGGACGAGATCGCGGCGATCGCGACCACCGCCCACGACCATGACATGATTCTCCACGTCGACGGGTCCCGACTCGGCAATGCGGCCGCCCACCTCGGCGTCGGACTCGGCGACATCACCACCGCGGTCGGAGTCGACATCCTCAGCCTCGGCGGGACGAAGAACGGACTGCTCGGCGCCGAGGCGGTCATCGTCCTGGACACCGGCATCGGCCATGGCCTGCGGTTCCTGCGTAAGATGAACCTGCAGCTGGCCTCGAAGATGCGCTTCCTCTCCGCACAGCTGGGAGCCTTGTACGAAGGTGAACTGTGGCGGACCTCGGCGACCAGATCGAACACGATGGCGCAATACCTCGCCGATCTGCTCACCGAGGCGGTCGACAGCGGCCGTGTCCCCGGAGTCGAGATCGTGCAGAAGGTCGAGTCGAACGTCGTGTTCGTCCGGATGCCCGCCGAGGTGGCCGCCCGGGCTCGGCAGAAGTTCGCCTTCGCGGACTGGCCCTTGGAGAAGGACATCGTCCGCCTCATGTGCGCCTTCGACACGACGACCGAGGACGTCGACGCCCTCGTCGCCGCGATCGTCGGTGGCTGAGGGACCTGCCGCCGGCCAGCGGTGACAGCCGGTGAAGAACAGATTTCTGCTGAATAACTGATAACACTGAAGAAAGAAGATGAATGAAGAAGGCCCTCGTTCCTGGCCTGACGATTCTGCTCGTGCTCATCGTCGGGGTGATCGGATACATCCTCAATTCGGGTCCGAACACCGGGGAGAATACTGCTGAGTCTTCGGACGACTGCGACGTCTCGAAATACACCATGGGTGTGAAATGGCAGCAGCAGAGCGCCGAAGCCATGGCTCTGCAGGGCCAGACCTACGAGATGGCAACACGCCAGCTCGACAGAGCCGTCGCTGCTGCTCCAGATGATGAGGATCTGGCCATCATGACCGATCTCGACGAGACTGCCATCGACAATTCGAAGCTGCTGGCTCGCGACATCGCCGAGTGCCACGACTTCAGCGGCTGGGACACTTGGGACGACTGGGAGGAGAACGGAGAGCCAACCATGATCCCCGGTGCGTTGGAATTCTTCGAACACGCCGACCAGCTCGGAGTCGACATCTACTACGTCTCGGACCGGACGGAGGAGAATCGGGCGGCGAATGTCGAAGCCATCGCCAAGTTGGGCCTGCCCCAGGCCGATGACGAACACGTGATGCTGCTTGGCCCGCCGAAGGACGAACGTCGCGCGAAGGTGGAATCGAACCACACGCTGCTCATGCAGCTCGGTGACACCCTCCACGATTTCGACGGTGCGTTCGAAGACACGTCCGTCGACGAACAGAGGAAACTGGTGGAGAAGAACCGTGCGAAGTTCGGCACCGAATGGATCGTCCTGCCCAATCCGACTTATGGTGACTGGAGCGAATCCGACTTGGACGAATGGGAAGCACCGGTTCGCGCTGATGACTGAAGTCGGTCTGCGAACCGACCGCGGGCCCGGCTGAACGCCGACCCAAGCAGCGATCCCATTGAGAATGCCCCGCACTGACGACAGTGCGGGGCATTCTCGTTCCTGCGAACCGGTGCGCGACTACTTCTTACTCCTCCGGTCGACCTTGACGGAGACGACGGGGACGTCGGAGTCGAGGATGATCCGCTGGGCCGTCGAGCCCATGATGAGCTTGCCGACGGGAGAGCGTCGACGTGAACCGATGACGATCATGCGGGTGTCGGCGGTCGCCTCGGCGAGGGCCAGGAGCTCCTCGACGGGATCATTGCCGCGGAGGAACTGAAGGATCTCGTGCGAGACCTCGGAAGACTTCAGCGTCTCCTTGAGTTCCTCGATGTCTTTGCTGGTGGCGACGCCGCGCTCGTCGGGAGTCTCTCCGATTCCGGCGTTGAGCACGACGAGGACATCGTCGAATGCGCGGGCCTGTTCGATACCGAATTCGACAGCGGCCTTGCCTTCGGGCGAGGGGGAATAACCGACGAGGATTGTCATGATCTCTCCTGGTGCGACATTGGACGAAGCTCTCTCAATTAGTAGCATATCCGCCCTGTTCGGACGGGCGGCAGTTCACTCTGTGGGGAGAGAGAAGGAGAGTTTCGACTGAGATCTTCCTCACCCGACCGGAGGCGGGCCTCTCGCCATCGAGGGCTTCTGCACTGTATCTGCGCGAAAACCGCGTGGAATCGGGGATCGGGGCGCAGCATTCGATTACCGACCGAATCGTCGGTTCCGCCGGTACGGCAGTAAGGTGACCTGGGCGCTTTATGCGCCGCGTACGAGTGAGAAAGAAGAAGCATTGACAGATCAGAACACGCGCCTCGGCCAGGCGAAAGCCGGTGAGAGCCACACGCAGAAGAAGTCCGAATGGCAGACGGTCAAGGCCATCATGGCTGCATCGTCGGGCAACCTCGTCGAATGGTTCGACTTCTACATCTACGCCTTCTTCAGCGTCTACTTCGCCGACCAGTTCTTCGTCGCTGACAACCAGGCGCTGTCCCTGATGCAGGCCGCCGGCGTGTTCTTCGTCGGCTTCCTCATGCGTCCCATCGGTGGTTACATCTTCGGTCGCGCCGCCGACCGCCTCGGGCGCAAGAACTCGATGCTCATCTCCATTCTGCTCATGTGCGCCGGTTCGCTGATGATGGCACTGCTGCCCACAAGCGCGGTCGTCGGCTCCTGGGCCGCGATCCTGCTGCTCATCGTGCGCATGATCCAGGGCCTTGCCGTCGGCGGCGAATACGGTGCCACCGCCACCTACATGTCCGAGGTCGCCACCGAAGGCAAACGCGGCTTCTACTCCTCCTTCCAGTACGTCACCCTCATCGGCGGCCAGCTGCTGGCCAGCCTGCTGGCCGTGGTCATGACCCACACGCTGGGCACCGACCAGATCGAAGCCGGCTGGTGGCGACTGCCCTTCGCCATCGGCGCCGCCGCCGCGATCGTCTCCCTGTGGCTGCGCCGCGGACTCGAGGAGACCACCTCGGCGGGTACTCGCAAGGACGAGAACTCCGGCAGCTTCCGCGAGGTGCTGCGCCACCCGCGGGCCTTCTTCGTCGTCCTCGGCATCACCAGCGTCGGATCGCTCGTCTTCTACGTCTTCACCACGTACATGCAGAAGTTCCTGCTCCTGCAGAACGAAGGCACCCCGGGCGAAGCAGTCTTCAACAAGGGCTCCATCGCCGACCTCATGACCATCTGCCTGCTCATCTTCGTCGTCATGCAGCCCATCGCCGGCAAGATCTCGGACAAGATCGGCCGCAAGAACAACATGCTCATCTTCGTCATCGGCATGATTGCGCTGCCCGTCCCGCTGCTGGGCTTGATCGGCAAGGCCGATTCCGTCATCACCGCCGGCATCCTCATCGTCATCGCCATGGCGTTCATCAGCATGTACACCTCGATCTCCGGGATCGTGAAGGCCGAGATGTTCCCAGCCCACATCCGCGGAATCGGCGTCGGCTTCACCTACGCGATCGGCAACTCGCTCTTCGGCGGCTCCGCCGAGTACGTTGCGCTGTGGTTCCGCAACGCCGGAATCGGCACCTGGTTCGCCGTCTACGTCGTCGTCATCGCGATCGTCGGCTTCGTCGCCGTGGCCTTCATGCACGACAACCGCAAACACTCGACGATCGACAACGCCGATTCCTCGGCGTACAAGCGCATCGGCAGCTGATCGCCAGACGACCGACCCATCGCCGAGGCGGCCCACCCCCGACCGTGAACGACGAGTGTCCCAGAACGCTGAGTTCTGGGGCACTCGTCATCTGATCCGGCCGTCATGTGGGAATACGTGGATATGTGTTGGAATGTGATTGACGTTGCGTGAATAGAGCCCTAAAATCGGTCGAACCAACAGATATCCACGCAGCTGTCCGTCCGTATCGACGTTGAGCCGCGCGAAGGAAAGGGCCGGACGTGTTCGCTGAAGAACGGCAACGCCGCATCGCTGAACTGGTCAGCGAGGCTGGACGGGTCAATGTCACCGACCTGGCCGCCGATTTCGACATCACCACGGAGACCGTCCGACGCGACCTCGCCGCACTCGAAAAGGTCGGAGCCCTCCAGCGCGTCCACGGGGGAGCGGTTCCCTGCCGTCCCCACAGCCTTGAAGAGCCGACCTTCGACGACCGCGAGATCCACAATCTCGATGAGAAGACCGCGATCGCACGGTCCGCGCTGAGCCTGTTGGAGGAGACGATGAGCATCTCCGTGGACGGCGGCACGACCTGCGCGGCCTTCGCCCGTGCCATCGCAGACGAAGCCCATGACCGACTCGCCGCCGGGCAGGCCCCGCGACAGCTGCGTGTCATCACGAACTCCCTGTCCGCCATCGACAGCCTGGCCGGCGCGCCCGGTGTCGAGATCTTCGTCCTCCCCGGCCGATTCCGACCGGTCACCCGGGCCATGGTCGGACCGCAGACGATCACGGCCATCGACGGTCACCGAGTCGATCTTGCGGTGCTCGGGGCCAACGGACTCAGTGACAACGGCGTCTCCACACCCGACCACGACGAGGCGGCGACGAAGTCGGCGTTCGTGCACTCCGGACGGCGGGTCGCCGTGCTCGCCGACTCCGCGAAGTTCGATGCCGTCTCCCTGGTGCGGTTCGCCGAACTTGACCAGATCGATGTCCTCATGACAGACGACGCCCCGGAAGAACCGTTGGCAGCCCATCTGGAGACTGCGGAAGTCGAGGTCGTCACTCCATGATCCTCACCCTCACCGCCAACCCCAGTCTCGACCGCACCATCGAATTGTCTGGTCCGGTCCTCCGCGGCCAGGTGCAGCGCGCCGTCTGGGCCGGACAGCAGCCCGGCGGCAAGGGAGTCAACGTCTCCCGTGCCGTCGCGGCCGCCGACCGTGACACCCTGGCGGTCCTCCCCGGAGACCTCGACGACCCAGTGCTCACCGGACTCGACACGATCGGACTGGCCCATCGCTCCGTTCCCACCGGCACCCCGCTGCGCTCCAATATCACCGTCACCGAGCCCGATGGGACGACGACGAAGATCAACGAACCGGGCTCGCCTCTGAGCTCGCAGACTCAGAACGCACTGCTCGACCTCATGGCCGAGCAGGCAACAGACGCGAGCTGGGTCGTCCTGGCCGGTTCGCTGCCACCAGGAGTCGACGATGACTTCTACGCTCGCGCCATCGAACGCATCCGCGAGCTTCCTGCCCCGCCGCTGATCGTCGTCGACACCTCGGGTGCTCCCCTGGCTGCGGCCCTGACGGCCTCACCGGATCTCATCAAGCCCAATGCCGAAGAACTCGCCGAGCTCCTCCACGCCGCCGGACTTCTGCGCGCCGCCGGTCTCCGCGACGTTGTCGAACCCCGTGACGCAGCCGAACCCCTCGGCACCGCCGAGCTGCACGCGATCGCCGACAGGCTGGAATCATCACCGCAGCTCACGGCTCGCGCTGCATCGACCCTGCTCAACGTACACGGCCCCCGCCCGCGGTCGATCCTTGCGACCCTGGGTGCCGGCGGCGCAGTCCTCGCTCAGCCGGAGACTGCATGGCATGCCCAGCATCCGCCGATGGAGGTCGTGAGCACCGTGGGCGCGGGCGACTCCACCCTTGCCGGGTACCTGCTGGGTCTGATCGGCGGCCGTGAACCCGATGCGGCCCTGGCCCGAGCCGTCGCCTATGGAGCCGCAGCCGCCCGGCTGCGCGGCACCGGAGTGCCGAGCCCGGTGGCCGCCCGGACCGACGCGGTGACCGTGACGCCGCTGGAGACTTCTGCGGCAGCACCAGCAGGCACACCCGCAGTGCTTTCGGCGACTTCCGCAGACCACTCGCTCCACCGACATGAGGGCACAGCCCCCGAAGCCGAGGAGGCACGATGACATCGCTGATCACAACGGACCTGGTGGTCCTCGACGCGGATCAGGGGACGGAGCCGTCCGCTGTCATCCGCGCTCTGGCCGCCATGATCGCCGAACACGGCCGCGCGAACTCCGCAGACGGATTGGCGGACGCGGCGACCGCCCGCGAAGAGAAGACCCCGACGGGTGTTCCCGGAGGAATCGCCATCCCGCACGCCCGCACCGAGGCGGTCACCGAACCCAGCCTCGCAATGGCTCGCTTGAACCCGCCAGTCGACTTCGGCGCCAAGGACGGCCCCGCCGACCTCGTGTTCATGATCGCCGCTCCCGAGGGCACCGGAAAGGACCACCTCAAGCTGCTGTCGAAGCTTGCCCGGTCGCTGGTGAAGAAGGACTTCGTCGCCTCCCTGCGTGCGGCGACGACCGAGCAGGAAGTCGTCGACCTCGTCGAAACCGCCCTCGGCCTGCGCGAGACACCCGAAGAGCCGACCAGCACCGAGGCGACCGCACCGGCGTCGGCCGACCGCCCCCGCCGCGTCGTCGCCGTCACGGCCTGCCCGACGGGAATCGCCCACACCTATATGGCTGCCGACGCCCTCGCCCAAGCCGGAGCCGAGATGGGCATCGACGTCGTCGCCGAGACCCAGGGATCGAGCGGCACGACTCCGATCGACCAATCCGTCATCGATGCCGCCGATGCTGTCGTCTTCGCCGTCGACGTGGATGTCCGCGACAAGGCCCGGTTCTCCGGCAAACCTTATGTGCAGGTGCCCGTCAAGGCCGGAATCGACGATCCCCAAGGGCTCATCACACAGGCCCTCGCCGAGGCGGACGCCCCCAACGGCCGCAGGCTGGCCGCCGCTCACGCCGCCGAAGACGACTCGTCCGACGCGCAGTCCGGCTCCCGCGAAAGCATAGGTGGCCAACTCAAGCGCGTGCTGCTGACCGGCGTCAGCTATATGATCCCCTTCGTCGCCGCCGGCGGTCTGCTCATGGCCCTGGGCTTCCTCCTCGGCGGATTCGACATCCCCGACTACTCCGAGGACATCGTCCTGGGCAGCTCCCTGTGGAACCTGCCCACCGAATACGGCGACCTGGCCCTCGGACCCGTCGGCGCCTACCTGGGTGCCGTGGCCTTCCAGATCGGCAACCTGTCGATGAGCTTCCTCGTCGCCGCCCTGGCCGGGTACATCGCCTACGGCATCGCCGACCGCCCCGGAATCGCCCCCGGCTTCACCGTCGGTGCCGTCGCCGTGCTCATGGGCGCCGGTTTCATCGGCGGCATCATCGGCGGACTGCTGGCCGGCTATATCGCCCACTGGATCGGTTCCTTCGCCGCACCGAGGTGGCTGCGCGGACTCATGCCCGTCGTCATCATTCCGCTGGTGGCCTCCCTCGTCTCCTCGGGGCTGATGTTCATGGTCCTCGGCGGGCCGATCAGCGCCCTGACCAAGGGCCTCGACGCCTGGCTGAGCTCGATGACCGGAACCGCCGCCGTCGTCCTCGGACTCATCCTCGGCGCGATGATGGCCGTCGACCTGGGCGGCCCCGTCAACAAGGTCGCGTATTCGTTCGCCGTCGCCGGGCTCGCCGCCGGCTCCGTCGACAACCCCGTGCCGTGGGAGATCATGGCCACGGTCATGGCCGCCGGAATGGTTCCGCCCCTGGCCATGGCATTGGCCACGGCTGTCCGTCCACGCAGCTTCTCCCAAGCGGAGAAGGAGAACGGCAAGGCCGCCTGGCTGCTCGGTGCTGCGTTCATCTCCGAAGGCGCGATTCCCTTCGCCGCCTCCGATCCGCTGCGCGTGATCCCGGCCTCGGTCGTCGGAGCCGGTGTCACCGGCGGCATGACGATGGCGTTCTCCGTCACC
Organism: Brevibacterium siliguriense; assembly: GCF_900105315.1. NCBI lineage: Bacteria > Bacillati > Actinomycetota > Actinomycetes > Micrococcales > Brevibacteriaceae > Brevibacterium > Brevibacterium siliguriense. The sequence goes on from NZ_LT629766.1 coordinate 1,736,882, forward strand.
AGCCAGGCCCCGCATGGCGGTGTGTTCGTCTTCTTCGCCATCGACTCGTTCCTGCTGTTCCTGCTCTCCGTCGTCGTCGGCACGATCACCAGCGCCGTGCTGGTGCTCACGCTCAAGATCTTCGTCGGCAAGGGCGGAGCGGCAGGCCTCGCCGAGGCGACCGACCCGTCCGCAGCGACCGTGACCGCAGCCGCGTCGACCGTTGGATCGGCTTCGACCGACGAGGCGAAGCCGACCGAACCTGTATCGTCGAACGCTGACGCCACGCGAGTCTGAACGCTTTCACCGGAGAGGCAGGAGAGGAAGAAATGGAGATGTCCGCAGAGTTCTCAGGCATCGGAGTCGTACCCGGACGGGTCATCGCCCTGGCGCTGAACATGCCCGCACCCGTGTCCGCACCCGTGGCGAAGCCCGCCCCGGCCGATCCCGAGGCGGAGGCGAACAGGATCCGAGAGGCCTCGGCCGCGGTCCACGCCGAATTGCGTGAGCGGGCGGAATCCGTCACCAGAGACGCCCGCGACGTGCTCAAGGCGACCGCCCTCATGGCCAAGGACCCCACTCTGGTGAAGACGGCGATCAAACGCCTGTCAGACACCGACGCGGAGACCGCGATCTGGACGGTGGCCGCGGAGACCGCTGCGCAGTTGGAGAAGCTCGGCGGCTATATGGCCGAACGAGCAGCCGATGTCCTCGATGTCCGTGCCCGCCTCGTCGCCCACCTGCGCGGAGTGCCGGCACCCGGCATCCCGCACTCGACCGAGCCCTTTGTGCTCATCGCCACCGATCTCGCCCCCGCCGACACCGCGACCCTGGACCCCGAACTCGTGATCGGACTCGTCTGCGCGGAAGGCGGACCACAGAGCCATACGGCGATCCTCGCCCGATCACTGGGCATACCCGCCGTGGTCGCGGCCGCCGGAGTTCTCGAGATCACCGACCGCACCCCCGTCTTCCTCGACGGCGGCGCCGGCGTCCTGCGCACCGAACCCGGTGCGCAGGAGACCGGCCTCGTCGAGGCGTGGACGGAGACGGCCGGCCGTCTGCAGTCCTTCACCGGACCCTGTCTGCTGGGTGACGGCACACGGATTCCGCTGCGTGCGAATGTCGGCGACGGAGCCCAGGCCCGGGCAGCGGCGGCCGCCGGTGCCGAAGGCGTCGGCCTGCTGCGCACCGAATTCTGCTTCCTCGATCGCGACTCCGAACCCAACGTCGAGGAGCAGGCCGAGGCCTACGGGCAGGTGTTCGCGGCCTTCGACGATCACAAGATCGTCGTGCGCACCCTCGACGCCGGAGCCGACAAACCTCTGCCGTTCCTCACCGATGCCGATGAACCGAACCCGGCCCTGGGTGTGCGCGGGTTCCGGACCAGTCGCAGGGCCCAGGGCGTCCTTGAACGTCAGCTCGAGGCGATCGCGCTCGCCGCAGCGAACCATGCGGTGACCGTCCACGTCATGGCTCCGATGATCGCCACCGCCGAGGAAGCCCGAGAGTTCGCGGAACTCGTCCATGCGGCGGGCCTGTCCACCGCCGGTGTCATGGTCGAAGTCCCCTCGGCAGCGCTGCAGGCGGCCGCCATCCTCGACGAAGTCGAGTTCGCGTCCATCGGCACGAATGACCTGACCCAGTACGTCATGGCCTCCGACCGCATGCTCGGCGGTCTGGCCGAACTCAGCGACCCGTGGCAGCCTGCGGTTCTGCAGCTCATCGGCATGACCGCCGCTCAGGGCGCGGCAGCCGAGAAATCAGTCGGCGTCTGCGGAGAGGCCGCTGCCGATCCGGCACTGGCCGTCGTGCTCGTCGGGCTCGGAGCCACCAGCCTGTCCATGGCACCGCGGGCCCTGCCCGCTGTCGCCGAGGTGCTGGCCGGTCTCACCCTGGACCAGGCGCAGCAGATCGCTCGCAGCGCACTCGCGGCACGCAGTCCGATCGATGCGAAGGCCACGGTCCGAGCCGCGTTGCCGATCCTCACCGAGCTCGGCTTGTGAAGGTCGGCCGTCGGGGAGCGAGCCCGTGACATACTCAGCCCCACCACAGACACCACCAACAGGCAACGCCGAAGCACCGGACCGACCGAACCGCGGGCGGTCCGACAAGAAAGGACACCTCATGGCAGAGACCATCGCAACAGTCGGAAGCACCGTCGGTCTGCATGCCCGTCCAGCAGCTCTGCTGGCCGAGGCCGCTGCGGACTCTGACCTCGAGATCACCATCGCGCTGGAGGGCGAACCGGCAGAGGACGCCCTCGACGCGGCCAGCGTGCTCTCGCTCATGGGTCTCGGCGCAGAGTACGGTCAGAAGGTCGTTCTGCGCGCTGAGGGTGACGGAGCCGACGAAACGCTGGCCCAGCTCAAGCAGCTCATCGAGACCGACCACGACGCTGAAGGCTGAGCGGCACGCACGCGAGGAGGCGGCAAGCGGTCCGCTCAGTTTAGACTGATCGAATGTCCGCCTCCCTGCTGCCCATTGACTCTGCCGCCGCTCATCGCAGTCGGGACCTGCTGGCGGAATTCCCCCAGCTGATCGACATGCCCGGCGTGCCGCAGGCGCGCATGCTCGTCGAATACATCCTCGGTCGCCGCCTGCGCGAACTCGACGTGTCCGGTCGTGATGCGGCCGGTGCCTTCATCGACGCGGAACTTTCATCCGAGGTCCCTGAAAACCTCATCCTCATCGATGATGCACATGGTCTGCAGGCGACCCTCCTCAGTCGTCTGACGCAGGTGTGCACATACAACGACCGCGTCGACGAGACGCGGGCCCTGGCCGCGGCGGTTGAGTCTCTGGCCGGAGCCGATGAGTCCGCGGGTGCCGCCGGAGATTCCGACACCGAGGCGGCCCCCGTGCTGGCCGTGACCGAGCTCAGTGAGATCGGGGGACTGGCCGAACTCGCTGTGGGGGAGACCTGGGCCGTCGTCAACGCTCCGAAGGCGATGAATGCGCTCACCGAGATGATCGCGATGCTGCAGCCGTTCGTGAGCACCATCATCGTCATCGGCCGCAGCGATGCGATGAGCCGCGGCGTCAACAAGGAGCTTGCTCGCGGCTTCGGCCGCGTCGATGTCTCGCCGGGGGTCGGCAAACACCGGATGATCATCGGCAGCCGCCCCCTGTCCTCTCCGAGCCTGTCGGATTTCCCCCGTCGCGGGGTGATCTCCCAACGCGGTGTCGGCGAGCTCGAAGTCCGTGCCCATGGGGCCTGCTTCGCCGGGACGAAGAGCGACAAAGGGTCGGAGCTGCTCATCGATTCTCTGTTGGGACTGCTCGCCGACGAGGCGCCGGAATCCGTGCTCGACCTCGGCTGCGGCAACGGCTGGCTGCTCACCGTGGCCGTGCGGGCCTCGGGGGCGAATACGGGACTCGGCGTCGATGTGTCGAAGGCGGCGGTCGCCTCGGCGAGGGCCACAGCGAAGGCGAACGGGGTCGGCGTCGACATCATCCTCGGTGATGCCGCCGATCCGGAGGAGCCGGCGCTCGCAGGTCTGGGCCAATTCGACCTCATCCTGCTCAATCCGCCGTTCCATCAGGGAACGGCGATCGAGACCGAGACGGCCGCGGCGCTCATGGCGACGGCCGCCGAGCATCTGGCTCCGGGCGGGCAGGTGCTCACGGTGTTCAATTCCCATCTGCGCTACCGGGCTCGTCTCGAAACGATCATCGGACCCAGCGAGCAGCTGGCCCGGAACAAGAAGTTCACTGTCATCTCCAGCCGCCGCGACTGAGATCTCTCTGCAGCTGTGCGCTCGGGTCGGCGGGTCGCCGTCCCAATCGCACACCCTCACCGACGATTGCGGCGATGGATTCTCCACGTGCTCACCTGGTCCCAGATGGTGATGATCCAGATGGCCGCGACCATGATGATCTGCTGGACATCGGTGTTCGCGGTGTTCGTGAGTTCGGGGTGGAGGACCTGCTGGGTGAGCAGAGCGACGGTGAGGAAGACGGCCATGGCCACGTCGATGAGTCCGCTGATGAGCGCCAGCGCCGGTGCCGCCGAGGCGGTCGTGAGTCTGATGACCTCGACTGCGGCCATGAGCGCGAGGAAGCCCCAGTAGCCTGCCAGCCAACCGAAGCCGAGGCCCGGATTGATGAAAGTCTCACCGTCGTTGAGGTGCTCGACGTAGAACAGAGAGGTCGGGATGAACGGGACCGTTGCCAAGGCGATGATGAAGACCAGCCCGAGTCCCGCCTCGGCGCGGATCTGTCTGCCGCGGGAATCGCGTCGGTCAAGGTCATCGACAGTCCACTTGCCCGGCTGTCGTTTCCGCATCGCTGCGGCTGCTCCGCCGTCCATTCCGTGATCGCCGAGGGCGATGATGATCGTGATGGCGGCGAACGCGGTCAGGAGGGCGATGACGGTATTGCCGACCGACTTGCCGATGATCTCGCCGATCCGGGCTTCGGGGGAGAGGGCGATGGTGGTCACGACATTCGTGAGCACCGCGAGCAGACCGACGATGGGCAGCACCCAGCGCAGCGCCCAGATGTAGAGCGGATAGGAGTTGGGGCCGATGAGGTGCTGCGGGGAGTTCGAATACTCTCGCGACAGCGCGACGGGATCTCCGAGTTCTTCGAGAACTTCGCGTTCGATGGTCTCCGTGCGATCCGGGGATGAGCCCGAACCCTCGCCGAGGCGGGCGTCGACCATGTCGTCGATCGTTGCGGTGATCTCGGCGGCGATGTCGGGCCGTGAGTCCTCGGGGAGGTGGCGGATGACGTTGTCGACGTAGATTTCGGTGAGCGCACTCATGGTGTGCCGTCCTTCCAGAGCTTTGTGATGCTGGAGTTGAGTTCGAGCCAGTGGCTGTGCAGTGCGGCGGCGACTTCGGCGCCGCTGTCGGTGAGGGTGTAGTACTTGCGGGGTCGAGCTTGTTCGGTGTTCCAAACGGATGAGAGCAGACCTTGCTTCTCGAGCCGACGCAGCAGGGGATAGAGGGTATTGGCCTCGGTGGGGATGCCCGCTTCCGTCAGCGTCGTCAGCAGGGAGTAGCCGTACTGCGGGCGTCTGCAGGCGACGAGGCTGGCGAAGACCACGGTGCCGCGTCGCAGCTCCTGTTCGTGGGTGGCCAGTGCCTTTGCGTCATCCTCGTTCATGCATCACACGATAGTGTGCGTCACACACTATTACAAGAGGCGGGGTATTTTTGCTGCGTGGCGGTGCGGTGAAATACGGTGCAGCGTACTCCACAGCAGACCACCGGCGTCGACAGCCGTTTTGGTACAGGTTCCTCTCAGCTGATCGGGTTCCTCGGTGTGCATATTGGGGCAGGGTGTACCAAACCTCAGGCCTGTGCCTGGCAGGTGTGGGGACGTGGATGGCAGCCGGCTCCGCGGGCTGAGCACGAAAGCCCTTCGGCGTCACGGCGAGAATGACAGCGCCGATGACGAGCCAGATCGTGTCGAGGGTGATCGCGTGGACGTCGAGCTGAGTAAGTGAACGTCAGTCAGTGAGATCAAGCATTGGTGTCGGCCGACGGAAGCCCCGTGTGACGAAGGCGAGGTATCCGACTCCGAGAACCAACCAGATGGCGCCGACGAGCAGGGTCCGCGGAGACAGGCTCGTCCACAGCCACAGTGTCAGGCAGAATCCGATTCCCGGCAGAACGATAGAACTCAGAACTGCACGTGAACCACGATTCTTCTCGTCAATGATGAAATGTTTGATGACCGATAGATTCACGGCAGAGAACGCGATCAGCGCACCGAAGCTGACCATCTCTGAAATGAAGGCCAGGTCGACGGCGAGCGCCAGCAGAGAGACTGCGCCGACAGTCAGAGTCGCAATCGTGGGCGTGTGAAAGCGCGGTGACAGGTGACCGAAATAGCTCTTCGGCAGCACTCCGTCTCGACCCATCGCAAAAAGGATGCGTGAGACCGACGCTTGGGAGGTCAGAGCGGAACCGCACGCTCCGGCGACGTAGGCGGCCGTGAAGAAGGCGGTGAGGAATTCGCCGCCGGCCGCAGCCATGACGTCGAGCGCGCCCGAATCGACATCTGCGAACTGGTTGGAAGGGTAGACCAGCTGAGCCAGATAAGACAGTACAATGTAGATGAGCCCGCCCGTGACAGTGGCGATGACGATGGCACGAGGGACTGCCTTCTTCGCATCCTTGGCCTCCTCGGACAAAGTCGAGACCGCGTCGAACCCGAGGAAAGACAGACACAGAATCGCTGCGCCGGCCATGACGTTGTCGAATCCCGGTGCGGAGCCGTCACCGGTGAACGGAGCGGCTAGGTCGACAGAACCGGAGCCGGTGAACGATGCGATGCCGAGTGCCGCGAAGACGACGATGAAAACTGCTTGAGCAGCGATGATGACGATGTTGGCGCGCGCGACCGAGACGATTCCGACGACGTTGAGGACCGTGACGAGAACAATGGCAGAGACCACGAAGACCCAAGCCGGAATCATGGGAAACGCCGCGCTGAGGTAGATGCCGATGACGAGATAATTGATCATCGGCAGGAACAGATAGTCGAGAAGCAGCGCCCAGCCGGCAACGAAGCCGATCCCGGCTCCGAAGCTCTTCTGCGTGTATGTGTATGCGGACCCTGCGAACGGCATCGCGGCGGCCATCTTCGCATATGACCTGGCGGTGAACACCATCGCCAGCAAGGTGATGACGTACGCAGCTGGGACGCGACCCCGGTGACCTGGGTGACGATTCCGTAAGTCGTGAAGACCGTCAACGGAACCATATAGACGAGGCCGAAGAAGACGAGTGAAGGTACCCCGAGCGCACGCTTCAGGTGGGTCTCACCGGTGTCTTCGGCGGTTGCGGTGTGCTTGGAATGGGACATCGTTGTCCTTTCGTTTCAGTCCGCTGAATGAACGGCCACGCCACGCAGGTAGGTGCGGCGAACAGGAGTGGCAGACAGTTCCTGCGGAGGCAGTGTTCGAGGATCCCTGTCAAGGACGATGAAATCGGCGCTCGCTCCTGGCCGGATCGCGCCCCATGCTTCAGATCCATTCTCGGCAAATGCTTGGTAGGCAACCGTTGCCGTGTACGCATCGAGGGAGCGTTCGACGTCGAGAATCTCTTCGGGGGTCCATCCGCCATCGGGCTCACCCTCGTTGTTCTGCCTGCTCACGGCAACGGCGAGTCCTTTGACCGGCGTCCCCGAAGTGCAGGGCCAGTCCGAGCCGAACGAGAGGTGCCCGCCGCTGTCGAGGACGCTGCGCATCCGATATTGCGCCAGGGCGCGTTCACTGCCGATCCGGGGGACGGTCAGTACAGTCATGAGGTCATCGAGCTGAGCCCACAGGGGCTGCATGTTCGCGATGACACCAAGTTCGGCAAATCGGGACAAGTCTGCGGAGTCGATGATCTGGGCATGCGCGATCACCGGCCGCCGGTCATGGACTCCGTTCTTCTGGACGGTGTATTCGATGGCGTCCAACGCCTGACGAACGGCTGCGTCGCCGATCGCATGGATGTGGATTTGAAACCCTGCCGAGTCGACCATACGAACTGCTTCTGCCAGCGAATCTCCTTCCCAGACTTGCATGCCGTGATTGTGCAGAGACGTGCAGTAGGGCTCGATGAGCGAACCGGTTTCGTTTTCGATGACTCCGTCGGCGAAGAACTTCACGGTCTGAGCGGTCAGGAACGGATCCGAAAGGTCGTCGATCCGTTGGCGCGCAGCGAGCATTTCGGGCAGCTGTTGCGTGACGCGGCGGGGATCGGCGTAGAACGCGAGATTGAATCGCAGCTTGAGCCGATTCTGCTGAGAGGCGGATACATAGGTTTCAACGTCGGCCGGCTCCACCCAGGCGTCTTGGACCCAGGTGACGCCTCGCGCGAGGTAGTACTCGGCGGCCCGATCGAGAGCGCGTAGCCGGGTGGATTCGTGGAGTGGCGAGCGAACTGCTTCGATCAGATCTACGGCACCCCATTCGCGCAGAGTCCCAAGCGGGGAGCCGTTGTCTCTGCGCGGTATTTCGCCGATCTGCGGTTCCGGGGTCTCCGCTGTGATCCCCGCCAACTCCAATGCTCGCGAGTTGCACCATACCGTGTGGTAGTCCCAGGCGCGAAGGACCACTGGTCGGTCGGGTACTGCTCTGTCGAGCCATTCGGCGTCGAAGAGGCCGTCGCTCGCCAGGCTTCCGTCATAAGATGCGCCCGTGATCCAATCGTCGTCGGGATGAGCCTCGGCGTACCGTTTCACTTCGGCGATAATCTCTTCGATGCTCGTGCACGACCTCACCTGCGGTCCTTCAGCTTCCAATCCGCCGAAGATCGGATGGGCATGGCCGTCGCCGAAAGACGGCATGAGAAACCTGCCCTCGAGGTCAATGGACTCGAAGGCCGCATCGTCCTGGTTCGTAATGCGGGCGAGCTCGGAAGACACAGCGAGTGAATCGGTGGCAACGACAACGCCGTCTCGCACCACAAGGGAGTCCGCGGGTTCGGCGCTTGCCCCCAGCCAGATTGTGCCGTTGTGGAAATGCTGTGTCGTCAAAGCTGGCGTCCTCCTGCTTCCAGGTCTGTGGCCGGGCGCACCGGCGCTGATACGAACAGTGTTCGTGTGTGACTGGGAACACGATACACTGCTCGAAAGGCGGAGGGAAGAGCGAAATTGAGAGCGGGTGTTCCGTGAAACTGAATCAGGATCGATTGGTCGATGCTGCGCTCGCGCTTGTCGATGACGATGGCGAAGAAGCATTGTCGATGCGAACTCTGGCGGCTCGTGTCGACCGTCAGGTGTCCTCGCTGTACAACCATGTTTCCGGTCGAGGCGAACTCATCGAATTGATGCGCGCACGGATTGTGGCCGATATCGACGTTCGAGTATTCTCTCGCCCCGAGGAGTCGCCGGAGAACGTGTCGTGGGACAGGGCACTCGAATTGTGGGCCCGATCCTATCTCAGGGCCTTTGCCGGCCACCCGAACCTCATCCGGCTGCTGGCGACGACTTCCATTCGAGACCTCTCAACCTATGAAATGTACGACGCCGTGATCGGTGGGCTTCGCCGAGGCGGATGGCCGCAAGGCCAGACTGTGGCGGTGATGCGGTCCGTCGAAGCCTTTGTCCTCGGTTCTGCTCTGGACATCGTCGCTCCCGGCGATCTCATCACTCAGGAATCGGCCGGAGACGGATTTGCGGAGGTTCAGGGCGCGCTGGACCCGCGATTCGACGCGAACTCGTCAGCGGCGGCTTCATTCGAGTTTGGGCTGACAAGCTTGATCCAGGGTTTGAAGCACCAGCTCGAGGCCCTGTCATGAGTCAGTCGAAGAGGCTCAGTGGTGCGCTCAGCTCCTACTGGTATCGGGCCCGCAGTTGGAACCCCGCCCTCCCGGAGTCGATTCCTGAAGCGTGGGCCTTCGGTGCGACTACTGAACATGCGGATGAACTCCTCGCCCTCGTTCTGGATGGGACGAAGACGGGCACCGCCTCGGCGCTGTGGGACATCGAAGCCGACGGTGAGCCCGTCCCCGAGGCGGGAGAGCTGAGCATCATCCTCGACGGCCGCAGCCGGCCGAGTGCCCTCATCGAAACCACAGCGATCGACATCGTCCCGTTCTCGGAGGTGACCGCCGATCATGCCCGTTCGGAAGGCGAAGGTGACCGAACTCTGGCTGCGTGGCGCGAGATCCATGAGCGCTTCTGGACCGAATACGGGAGGCGAGGATTCTCGCCCCAGATGCCGGTCGTGTGCGAACGTTTCCGGCTGATCTTCGGGGCCCACGGCGAAGCACCCGAGAGTGAATCCGGCGATGACTCACGCGGGGAGAACGCATGAACGAAACCGAATACTGGGACCTCATCCATGCCGAGCGCACACGCCTGGCCGATCGGCTGACAACCCTCGAACCCGAGCAGTGGGCGCACACCACACTGTGCGCAGAATGGTCGGTCGAGCAGGTCGTCTCCCACCTGGCAGCCGCGGCCACCACCGGAAAGTGGGCCTGGATCCGCAGCATCATCCGAGCTGGATTCGACCCTGCCAAACACAACGCGCGACTGCTCGAGCGCCGCCTCGGTGCCTCACCGGGGGAGACCCTTGCGAATTTCCGCAACGCAATCTCACTGACTATCGCTCCGACCAAGGACTTCCCGGCCTTCCTCGGTGAAGTCATCGTCCACGGTCAGGACATCGCACGACCACTGGAGCTCGACCTGGTTCCAAGCGACGAGGCGACCGTCGAGGTGGCGCGATACTTCGCCGTCAAGGACTTCGCTGTGAACTCGAAGACCCTGGTCAAAGAGTTGAAACTCAGTGCCATCGACGCAGATTTCGAATCCGGACGCGGGCCGGAGGTGATCGGTCGAGTCCTCGACCTCGTCATGGCCATGGCAGGCCGACCGGAGGCATTGGCGGATCTGACCGGGAGCGGAGTCCCCGAGCTCCGGCGAAGGATCGGCTGAAATTTCAGCGGTCGGAGTACTGCGACGAGCGTGCCGGAACACCCCCTGATGGCGAGATGAACGTTGACGGGTGCTCAGCCGAGTCCGACGACTCCGACCGCGACTAGGACGAATCCGAGCAGCTGCAGCGAGGCGCGCACGACCTGGAAGACGTCCCAGCGCCTGCGCATGGCGATGAATCCCTCGGGGGCGGCATCCTCGGTGATCCGTCCCGTTCGAGAATTGATCGGGACATTCCCGGCGATCGTCACGACCAGAGCAACGCCGAGGCTGACAGCAGTCGAAACCAGCCACGCGTTCGGGTCGGCGATCGCGATGATGGTGGCCAGAACGGTTGCCGCTGTCATCCCGATCGGCATCGCTCGACCGAACGTCTTCAGAAGGCCCTTCTCCATGATGAGCCGATCATTAGGCTTCAGTCGACGGATCACCGGATGGACCAGGGTGGGGCGACCCGAACTCCGCGGAATCGCCGAAGCCGGTGACAAGGACGGCGGCCAATGCGAAGACATCGATGGTCTCTGCTCTTGATAGGTAGTCTTACTATCCATAATAGATAGTTGAGGTATCTGTGAGGGCGGATCAAGATCAACCATGGAACTGTGCAGACAGGGCAGGGAGGAAATGACGATGCCGTAGTCGGTGGAGCAACCGGCGATGAGGATGGCGGAACTGTCCCGTCGCTCTGAGCTGAGCGTGCCGACCATCCAGTGCTACCTGCGAGAAGGCCTGCTGCGGCCGGGCCGTCGGACGAGTGTGAATCTGGCCGTCTATGACCAGACTCATCTCGAGCGGCTGCGCCTCATCCGTGCATTGACGACTGTGGCCGGACTGCGCTTGGCGAAAGTGCGAGCCGTCGTCGACGCGATGGACAGACAGGCCTCGGAGTTTGAAGCGATGGGCGTTACCCAGGATGCGCTCATCGGCGAGGCCGACGGTGACGACGCCGCCGATGCCGGCAGTATGGAGGACCGGATCCGCGGAGTCGTGCTGCGCGGGCCCCTGCTCGAGGCACTGGTCCTGCTCGCGCAGCAGCACTTCGCGCAGGAACTCACTCTTTCGGAAGAAGGCTGACGGGGCACAGCTCCGTCCTGGCGATCACTCGGCCTCGCTCTGCCGCCTTCTCCCGGACCAGCCGCACTCACCCCTCTTCAGGCTTCGCATCGTAGGTGACCCAGTTCGTCCGTGCTGCGACCTTCTCGTAGAGCAACTGAGCCTGTTCATTGTCGGACGCCGTGATCCACCGGACCACGGACAGGCCTTCCTCGGCTGCGATGATCTGTAATCGGGAGATGAGAGCGCGGCCCGCGCCTGATCCGCGCCCCTCCGGGTCGGTGAACAGATCATCGAGCCAGATTCCCGTCGACCCGGTCGAAGGGCGGGCGAACCGGCGGAAGTCTGCGATGGCGACGATCCGTCCGTCCACCTCGGCGACGAGGCTCTGCACCTCATGGTCGGGATCGGTGATCCACGACCACACGCGAGAGACGACCTCCTCGGACGGCTCCAGTCGGTAGAACTCTCGGTAGGCGCGGAAGAGCTCCTTCCACCGGGCCTCGTCTGCGGGCGCGGCGGAGCGGATCGTCGGGGCCGGGAACGTCGTCATCGGCAGTCCTCTCAGTAGGTTCGATACACCAATGACCACACTACGTTCTCCGCGTCTGTTCGCGTACAGATGTGAGGAACCGGCTGTGGTCGCGGATGTACGAAACGTGGTGTGGCGTGCATCTTTTCTGGTGAGATGTCTCCTGCGCCCCAGAGACGGACAGTCCCCGGTGCGGAAGCCTGTCGACTACCGCACCGGGGACCGTGGTACGCGAGGGGGGACTTGAACCCCCACGTCCGCAGACACTGGAACCTAAATCCAGCGCGTCTACCAATTCCGCCACTCGCGCCGAGGCGACCGCAACAGCGGACGCGCCGCCCTCAAGATTAGCAGGGGCGGCCCGAGTTGTTGAAAACTCGGACCGCCCCGATGCTCAGGCCACTACCGCGCCGTCCGCGCTGCCTGGGCAGCGCGGCGAAGCCGCTGACGGCTCAGGCAGCGTCGATGCCCAGTTCCTTGCGCACGCGGGCGACGTGCCCGGTGGCCTTGACGTTGTACTGGGCGAGTTCGACCTTGCCCTCGGCATCGACGACGACGGTCGAGCGGATGACGCCCTGGACGACCTTGCCGTAGTTCTTCTTCTCGCCGAAGGCGCCCCATTCGGTCATCATCGTCTTGTCCTCATCGGAGAGCAGGTCGAAGTTGAGACCTTCCTTCTCGATGAACTGCTTGAGCTTCTCCGGCTTGTCCGGGGAGATGCCGACGACGGCGATCCCGGCGGCCTTGAGGGCCGACAGCGAGTCGCGGAAATCGCAGGCCTCGGTCGTGCAGCCCGGGGTCATGGCGGCGGGGTAGAAGTACACGACGACCCGCTGGCCTCGGAAATCGCTGAGGCTGACGGACTTCCCGTCCTGGTTGACGAGGGTGAATTCCGGGGCGGTGTCGCCGACCGACAGACGTGACATGAATGCTCCTCCTGATTGGGGTGGTCTCCGTGATGGACAACCGTTGCTGACCACCACTCTATTCCGTTGCCGAGCTCGATGCCTCGACCGATGCGCACAACCACTTCGGCCGATCCTCTCGCCGAGGCGGCCCGTCGGCTCAATCGACCCGCGCGATGGCCTGCCCGACCGTCACCACGTCGCCGAGGGCTGCCATCTGCCGCAGCGTCCCGTCGGCAGGCGCTTCGACCCGGGTCTCCATCTTCATCGCCGACAGAACTGCGACTTCGTCACCGGCTGCCACCTGCGCGCCGTCATCGACGAGGTAGTCCACGAGGCTGCCCGGCACGGGTGCGGTGACATCCCCGGTGCTAGCCGAGGCGACTCCACTGTTTCCGGCCCCGCCGCCGTCACCGCCCGGCCCGGTGACCGGCTCGGTCTCACCGGCCGAACCGAGGGCTGCGAGCAGACCGGCGGGCAGACCGATGGTAGTGAGCTTTCCGTCGACCTCGATCGACATGCGCTGCATCTGACCGTCGGCCACCGGTGCCGGGCGCTCCTGAGTCTCGAAGCGGGGCAGCAGCTCGGCTTCGATCCACTGAGTGTGGATGCCGTCGACACCTGCGACACCGAGGCCGGTGAAGGCCTCATCACGAAGGATCGCCAGAGAGCACGGCACCACAGTGGCCGGGCCTTCGACGTTGAGTTCCTTCGCCGCGGTCACGGTGCGGGCGATCGCCTGCCCACGGTCGGGCCCATGAACGATGAGCTTCGCGAAGAGGGAATCGAAGGCCGGCTGCACGGTGTCACCGGCACGCACTCCGGAATCCCAGCGCACGCCGAGGCCGCCTGGCACGTCGAGAACCTCGATGCGGCCCGGAGTCGGCAGGAAGCCCCGGCCGGGATCTTCGGCGTTGATGCGCAGCTCGATGGCATGACCGACCGGTCGCGGGGTCGATTCCAGGGACAGTCCCTGGCCGAAGGCGATGCGGAACTGTTCGGCGACGAGATCGACCCCGGAGGTCACCTCAGTGACGGGATGCTCGACCTGCAGGCGGGTGTTGACTTCGAGGAACGTCATGGTTCCGTCGGCGGCGAGCAGGAATTCGACGGTGCCGGCACCGCGGTAGTCCACCTCGGCGCAGATCGCCTCTGCCGAGCGGTGCAGGTGCTCGCGCTGCGCATCCGTCAGGCCCGGGGCGGGTGCTTCCTCGATGAGCTTCTGATTGCGTCGCTGGGCGGAGCAGTCGCGGTCACCGACGGCCACGACCCGGCCTTGACCGTCGCCGACGACCTGGACCTCGATATGGCGGGGACGCTCGAGGTACTTCTCGACGAAGCATTCGGGCCGGCCGAAGGCCTCGACGGCCTCACGAGTCGCCGACTCGAAGGCCCCGGCCACCTCGGTCAGCTCGTGGACGATCTTCATTCCGCGTCCGCCGCCGCCGTGGGCGGCCTTGATGATGATCGGCAGCCCCGCCTCGGCGGCGAAGGACTCGACCTCGGCCGCGTTCTCCAGGGGGCGGTCGATGCCCGGTGCCAGGGGCGCGCCGACCTTCTGCGCGAGCTGGCGGGCCGTGACCTTGTCGCCGAGGGCCGTGATCGTCTCCGCTTTCGGGCCGATCCAGATGAGACCGGCGGCTTCGACAGCGGCGGCGAAGTCGGCATTCTCCGACAGGAATCCGTAGCCGGGGTGGATGGCATCGGCGCCGGCAGATTTCGCTGCGGCGAGGATCGAATCGATGTTGAGATACGTGTCGGCGGCCGAGGTTCCGGGCAGGGCGAATGATTCGTCGGCGAGCCTGGCATGCATGGCGTCGGCATCCTGATCGGCGTAGACAGCCACCGAGGTGTGCCCGTGCTGAGCGCAGGCGCGGATGATGCGGACGGCGATCTCGCCGCGATTGGCGATGAGGATTCTCGACATTGTTCAGCCTTCGTTGTCGTTGGTGCGGGGCGCCTGGGCCAGGCGGGGTGCCTCGGCCGGGTGGGCCGTCGTCGGTTGCGCAGAGGTGGTGAAGCGCAGCTTCACGCCCGGAGGCAGCTGCGCGGCGAGGTCGAGATCATCGACGCTGGCGATGATCGGGTAGCCGCCGGTGAGCGGATGGTCGGGGCCGAAGAGCACCGGCTGACCGTTCGGCGGAACCTGCAGGGCACCGGTGACCGCGCCTTCGCTGGGCAGCTCCCCGGTCCGGGCACGTTCGAGCGGAACCTCACCGGACAGGCGCAGGCCGACCCTGTCCGATTCGTGGGTGACCGTCCACTCCTGTGACAGCAGGGTGTCGATGCCGGCTTCGGTGAACCAGTCCTCGCGTGGTCCCAGGGTCACCGTGAGCGTCACCGTCTCACCCGCCTGCGGAAGGACCCTCGGCCCCGTGGGAGTGGGATCGACGAGGTGGGTCGCCGTCCGCGGATCGTGCACACTGACCGTGGTGCCCTTAACGACAGCGGCCGGACCGAGCCCGGCCAGGGTGTCGGCGGAGCTGCTGTCCAGGGCCGTTTCGACGTCGATGCCACCACGGATTGCCACGTAGCGGCGGACTCCGCGCTGTGAGGTTCCGAGGTCGATTTCGTCCCCGTCGGACAGGGCAAAGGCCTCGCCGAGGCGGGGCGTGAGAACCGTGCCATCGGCAGCGGTCACGGTGATCGTTCCCGTGGCACCGGTGACGGCGGCGACGCCGTCACCTGCCGAGCGCAGGAGGACTCCACCGCCGAAGCTCTCCAGCCCGGCAGCGGACTCGGCATTGCCGACGAGACGGTTTGCAGCGATCAACGCGGTGCGGTCGGCGGCGCCGGCGGCAGAGACGCCCATCGAGGCGAAACCGGGCCGACCGAGATCTTGGACTAGCAGCTGCAGCCCGGGACGCAGCACCTCGAGGGAATGGGAGGCTGCTGCGTCCGCAGCGCTCAGGGAACCGGATGCATCAGACGAATCCGGCCCCGCGCTGGAGCCCGCAAGGTCCACGATCTCCCGCTCCGCCTCGGTGAACTTCACGATCGTGCCGGGTACGAACAGGGCCGGGGGCTGTCGGTCGAGATCCCACAGCTGCGCATCGGTGCGTCCGATGAGCTGCCAGCCGCCGGGGGAGGAGCGCGGGTAGACGCCGGTGAACTCACCGGCCAGCGCCACCGAGCCCACGGGCACGCGTGTGCGCGGGGAGGAGCGACGGGGAACGGCGAAGAGTTCGTCATCACCGGCAAGGTACCCGAAGCCGGGAGCGAACCCGGCGAACGCGACCTGCCAGGTCGCGGCCTGGTGGCGGTTGACCACCTCGGCGGGGGAGACGGAGAGGAGGTCGGCCACCTCGGCAAGGTCGTCGCCGTCGTAGCGGACATCGATCGTGACCTCCCGAGCCGTATCCGAAACCGACTCGGTGTGCCCGAGCCCGCGGACCGCCTCGGCGAGGACCCCGGCGCTCGTGCGTGCGGGATCGAAGCTGATGAGCACCGTGCGGGCGGCCGGGATGAGCTCGGTGACGCCGAGCAGATCAGCGGCTTCGAGGCTGTGGTGCAGGGCCATCGTCGCGGTGAGGTTGCCGCATTCGACGAGGAGGTGGCGCTTGGAGGCGGTGTGGAAGGTCAGGGAGTCGGCCTGCGGTGTCGAGGTCATTGGCGGTAGCTGTCTTCCGGTTCGTCGGTGATGAACATCTTCCCGGGTGAGTGCGTGATCGCGAAGGGAATCCCCGAAGCTTGGATGGCTGCCTGTGGGGTGACTCCGCACGCCCAGAACACGGGAATGTCGCCGTCTTCGATGACCGGGGCGTCACCGAAGTCAGGGGTGGAGAGGTCGTCGATGCCGATCTGGGAGGGTTCGCCGATGTGGATCGGGGCCCCGTGGACGGCGGGGAAGCGATCGGTGATGCGCACCGCCTCGGCGACCTGGGCGGCCGGAATCGAACGCATGGACACGACCATGTCCCCACTGATCCGACCGGCTGGACGGCAAGCCGTCGACGTGCGGTACATCGGCACGTTGCGACCGGCTGCCTGGTGGCGGATCGGGATGCCCGCCTCGGTCAGTCCGTTCTCGAAGGTGAAAGAGCAGCCGATGAGGAAGGACACGAGATCCGGGTGAGCCTCCCACGCCGCGGTGGCATCGGTGACCTCGTCGGCCAGGGCGCCGTTCTCCCAGATCCGGTAGCCGGGGATGTCGGTGCGGATATCGCTGCCCGGCGCCAGCGCGGAGGCCAGCTGTCCGGGTTCGAGGACGTCGACGACCGGGCACGGCTTCGGGTTGCGCTGAGTGAACAGGAGGACGTCGAAGGCCCAGTCTGCTGGCACGGAGATGAGGTTCGCCTGGACGAGACCGGGAGCCATCCCCGAGGTGGGTCCGTCGAATCCTGCCCGGATGCGTGCGCGCGCTTCCGCACCCGCAGCCCGCATCGTGGCCATGGCAGCGGTGCTGGGGGTGGCAGCGCTCATCGTTCGGCTCCGGCGAAGGCGGCGATCGTGACGCCTTCGGATTCGAGGAGGTCACGGGCCGCCCGGGCCATGTCGATGGATCCCTGGCTGTCGCCGTGGAAGCAGATGGACTGCGCGTCGACGTCGACGAGGCTGCCGTCGACGGCTTCGACCTGCCCGGTCCGGACGAGGCGCAGGACGCGGGCGGCCACGGCTTCGGGGTCGTGGAGGACCGCGTTCGGCTCCGACCGGGAGACCAGGGAGCCGTCTGGGTTGTAGGACCGATCGGCGAAGGCCTCGGCGGCGACGGTCAGTCCGGCTTCTGCGGCGACGCGGTTGGCTACGCTGCCGGCGAGTCCGAGGAAGACAAGAGAGTCGTCTATGGCCTTGACTGCGTCGACGACGACCTTCGCCTGCGACTCATCGTGGACGATCGCGTTGTAGAGACCGCCGTGGGGTTTGACGTAGGCGACGGATCCGCCGATGGCCGTGGTCAGGCCGATGAGCGCACCGATCTGGTATTCGACCTGGGCCTGCAAGGTGGCGGCGGGCACGTCGAGGGCGCGACGGCCGAAGCCCTCGTAGTCGTCGTATCCGGGGTGTGCTCCGATGACGACGCCGCCCTGCGTAGCGGCGTCGACGGTGGTGCGGATGCCCTCGGGATTGCCGGCGTGGAATCCGCAGGAGACGTTGGCGCTGGTGACGAGGCCGAGCATGGCCGCATCGTCGCTGACGATGCGGTCGGGCACGTTCTCCCCGAGGTCAGAGTTGAGGTCGATTCTCAGTTCGCTGTTGACAGACAATGTCACCCTCCGATTCCGATCATGGCGAAGATGGGGCCGATGGACTGTGTGGCCGTGTACCACGTGACCAGTGTTGCTGCGGTGCCGATGATGAGCAACCACTTCGGGTACGAGTCAGTGCGCAGCAGGCGGGGTCTGAACCAGCCGATGTACATGAAGATCGTCAGACCGATCGGCAGGATGAGGCCGTTGAAGCCGCCGACGAAGACGAGCAGGGTGGCAGGCGCCGTGCCGAGGACGAGGTAGACGACGAGTGAGATGACGATGAAGGCCACAGTCGCCAGTTGCAGCGGCCAACCGCCTTCGAGGCGCTTGGAAAACGCCGAGAGGAACGTCGCCGAAGTGTAGGCGGCGCCGATGACAGAGCTCAGTGCCGCGGCCCAGAAGATGGCGCCGAAGATGCGCATTCCCGCATCGCCGAGGACGGAGGCGAAGGCCTGACCAGCCGGGTTGGCCACACTCGAGTCGAGGTCGAGGGCGACGCCGGAGGCGACGACGCCGAGGATGGCGAGGAAGAGGACGTAGCGCATGACACCGGTGACGACGATGCCCGACAGCGCCGAGCGCATGACCGAACCGGCATTCTCCGGGCCGGTCTTGCCCGAGTCGAGGTAGCGGTGGGCGCCCGAGTAGGTGATGTAGCCGCCGACGGTGCCGCCGACGATCGTGGTCACGGTGGCGAAGTTGATGGTGTCGGGCGCGATCGACTGTCTGAGCGCCTCACCGACCGGCGGGTTCGAGACGATGGCGACGATGCAGGTGAGGATGATCATCCCGACGCCGAGGACGAGGACGACGGCGTCGACGACTTTTCCGGCGCGTTTGAACAGGAAGATGCCGATCGCGAGCACTCCGGTGAGCAGTCCGCCGAGCTTCGGGTCGATGCCGAGCAGAGCGTTGAGACCGAGCCCGCCGCCGGCGATATTGCCGATGTTGAAGGCCAGGCCGCCGACGACGATGAGGATGGACAGCAGGATGCCCGATCCCGGTACCGCCGAGGAGGCCAGTTGGGCCGCGCGTTTGCCCGAGGAGGTCACCATCCGCCAGATATTGAGCTGGATGGCGATGTCGATGAGGATCGACGCGAAGATCGCGAAGGCGAAGGCCGCACCCATCTGCGCCGTGAACGTGGCGGTCTGGGTGATGAAGCCCGGACCGATCGCCGAGGTGGCCATGAGGAAGATGGCACCGATGATTGCGCTGCGGCTGATCTTGGAGCCGATCTCACTCGTGGCGTTGCCGAGCCCCGACGCGGTCGCGTCCGATGAGGCGGATTCCGGCGGTTGGGATTCCGGTGCGTGTGACATGGGAGTCTCCGACTGTCTGGATGGTCAGTGGTTCCTTCGCGAGTGCCGATGGGTGAGGACAGCGATGTCTGTGTCCTGGCACACGTGAAGTGGTAAACAATCTAGCACTCATTGTTGAACAAAGATAGACGGGGGTCACATTTTCCTTCGGCGGATTGTGGACGGACGGATGGGAGTCCGGCGTTTCGGTTCAGTAGGATGGAGAGGTGAATCACGATTCGTCCCTGGTCAACAGGCTCACTGACCGACTCATCGCCGGAGAGCTGCGCCCCGGTGAACGGCTGTCCGAAACCGCGCTGGCGAAGGAATTCGATGTCTCGCGCAATACTCTGCGCGAGGCCTTTCGGGTCCTCGGGAGCAGGGCTTGGTCACCCACATCCCGCACCGAGGCGTCTCTGTGGCGTCACCGAGCACGGCCGATGTCGTCGACATCTACCGGGTGCGTCATCATGTCGAGTGCTCGGTGCTCGAACACGCACCACGCAATCATCCGAACGCAGTCCGGATGGAGGCGGCCGTCGATGCAGCCGAGAAGTTCGCGGCTGAGGAGAACTGGCTGGAGGTCGGAACGGCGAATATGGAGTTCCACAACGCCGTCGTCTCGCTCTCGGACAGCAGGCGGCTGATGCAGTCGTTCTCCAATGTGCTCGCCGAGCTGCGACTGGCATTCCTTAAAGTCGAGGTCCTCGATTTCCTCCATGCGCCGTTCATCGGCCGCAACCAGGAGGTCATCGAGATCTACCGTACGGACGGTCCGGCGGCCGCGGCGACGCTCCTCGGCGCCTACCTCGGAGATTCCGAACGCCAGGTGCTCGGCGCCTACGCCCGCGCCGGCCAGGACTGAGCGGTGCAGCCTGAGCCGGGCCCGGAACCGAATCCGCTGGCAGCCCACTTCGAGTCGGACGGTGCCTGCGAAGGGGCAACCTGACGAATTGGTACACCCTGTTCTGGATAGCACATGGAGGAACCTGATCACCTCAGAGCAGGGTGAGCCGAAACGGTGGGCTGGGAGGGGTGAACGCGAAAGAACCGCTTCCGACCGAAGTCAGAAGCGGTTCTCTCTGTGCTGTGCACCCCCCGGGACTTGAACCCGGAACCCACTGATTAAGAGTCAGTTGCTCTGCCAATTGAGCTAGAGGTGCTTGCCGCACACGCTGTGCAACGAGAATTAATATTACTCAGGTGTTCGGCGATCATGCAAACCGAGATCGGCCCATATTCGTTTTTGTGATGAAGGTCGCAAGCCCCAGGTCAGACTCCCTGTCTCAGCGGACCTTGCGACCCGGAACCCACTGATTAAGAGTTCAGCCAGCTCGCCGATCCAGTCCTCGACGCCGGGCAGGAACTCACAGATACATTCCGGAACTCGACTGTTCGGCCGGTTCGGAGATCGCGTGGACGTCGCGCTCACGCAGCAGCACATACGCGCGCCCCTCGAGCTCCACCTCGGCGAGTTCCTCGGGATCGTAGAGAACGGTATCGCCGAGGTTGGCCTGCCGTACATGCGGACCCGCCGCTACGACCTTGCCCCATACGAGGCGTCTGCCCATGCTGGCGGTGGCGGGAATGACGATGCCCGCCGAGGATTTGCGTTCCCCGGCTTCCGCGCTGGATTCGAGCAGGATCCGGTCATGGAGCATCCGGATCGGAAGTGCGGCATCAGCCACGCTTGCGACCGGAGAGTCCGACGACGAGGGCGGCCACACCGAGGACGGCACCTGCGCCGAGCGCGATGATCTCGGGTTTGGGAGAGCCGTCTTCCTCGACGACCTGGGACTTCGCCTTGTTGACGGCGCGAGTCGCCAGCACCTTCGGGTGGATGCGGCCGACGAGTTCGTCGATGTTCTCGGCGATGCGCTCCTCGCGCAGGCGGATCGACTCCGCGAGCTGTGCGGTTGTCGCCTGGTCGACGGTCACATCTGAGGTGTAGACGTTGTCAGTCATCGGGTCGAGTCCTCCCGGTCGAGAATGCTTTGCTGCGTCTGTGACCTTGTGTCACAGTGCTTCGCTGTCCAGCTTAGCGGCTGGGCATTGCGAGTGTCAGATATCGGGCGCGGTTCGACGGAATCTTACGATCTCGACGTTCGCGTCTGCCGGCATGGTCGGGTAATGGCCGCGGAGATTGGCGATATATCGGTCGAGTCCACTTGGGCGGGTGAGGTCGAGATCCTCGGACTCAAGTTCGTCGAGTCGTTTCACCATCACCGAGGTGACTTCCACGGGGAGGCGGTCATGCTCGGTGTTTTCGAAGTACGCCAGAGCCGGACCCGTGCGGTGGCTTTCGTTCCACCGCACCGTCAGCGTCTTCGTCCCGTCGACGACCGCGTCGAAGTAGCGAGCGTGGAGCCTCAGCAGTCGTGTGGGTGCAGAATCCGGATGTCGGTAGGAGTGGGGGAGCAGCGCGGGAATCGGGGCAATCGACGGCTTGCCCGTGGTGCTGTCGGGAACGATGACGAGCGCATCGGGATGGAGATCGAGGATGACCTGACAGCAGCGTCCGCACGGAGTCAGCACTCCGCGGCCCTGGTCGCCGACCGCGACGATCGTGACCAGTGGGCCGGCATTCGCGGCCGCGGCGACGGTGTGGTTCTCATCGGCGCCGAGACCGCGCGAGCTCCTCGGCGGCGGCGATCACGCGCAGCTCGGAGTCGAAGAGGTCCATTCGACCTCAGTCCTGTTTTCCGCGGCGTCCCATGAGGTAGATGATAAACCCGACCGCAGCCATTCCGGAGGCGGCGAGGACGAAGATGGGCCAGGAGCTGACGATCGTGGAGATGATGGATTCGCCGAACGAGGTCGCCGGATTCTGATTGGCCCGCGGGGAAGGCTTGTCGCCGCCAGTGATGAGATCTGTGTCGTCTTTGGGGGTCTGCTCGTCAGGGTTGCGAGGCACCGGGTCCGAATAGTCAGGGCGTTCGCCGTTCTCCTCATCGTCGGGCAGCCATTCGTCACCTGCGGTGCCGGGAATGGTCTCGCATTCGTCGTCGGGGGAGCCATTGCCGGTCGACGGATCAGGAATGGTGCCGTCGGCGTCGGAAGTGCCGACCGATGTGCCGGAACCGTCAGAGTCCTTCTCATCGTCCTTGCCGGAATCCGAGTCGGAGCCCGAGCTGTCGGAATCGCTGCTGCGAGAGCCGTCGGAGCCTGAACCGGTGTCAGCGTCGGAATCCTTGCCGTCGGAGTCCTTGTCCCCCGAAGTATTTGCGCGGTCCTTCGACCCCGAATCCGAAGAGGTGCCGCCATCGGTCGAGTTGGAGCTGTCGTCAGAAGTATCGCTGTCCGAGGACGACCCGTCAGCGCTGGAACCGCTGGCCTCGCTGTCGCTCGTGGAGCCGTCAGCGGTCGTGACGCCGTCCGAGGTGCCAGATTTGTCACCGTCGCTGTCAGTGCTGGTGTCGCTGGTGGAGCCGTCGGATGAGGTGGACCCGTCCGCCGCTGCATTGGGATCGCTATCTGTCGTCCCGCCGTCGGCGCCAGCCTCTGAACCAGCTGAAGCGGTGCCGTCCGGGTCGGAGGAAGCCCCGGCCCCGTCATCATTTTCTGAGTACTGTTCACCTTTGGCGACGATCTGTCCATTGTCGACCTTGAACGTCCACTTGGGGTAGGGGCCGTCAGTCCCGAAACCCTTGAACTTCATCGCCTTGTCTTCGCCTGCCGCCCGGATCTTGCCGTCAGAGCCGAACTCGAATCGAGTAGGCGCGTCGGCCTGCGTGGTTGCCTCAGCCACGGATCGGCCGCTGTCGTCAGTGTCCGAATCGTTGCTGGCTGAGCCTGCGGTATTGTCACCCGATGCGTCTTGGGCGGGGATTCGGACCATGCCGCGATCCGTCGGCCCGTCGAACTCCACATTCTCCCAGCTCTTCGGCAAGCTTCCGGGCTTGTCATTGTTGGGCGCGACTGAAAGCTCCTGTGTGTCAGGGTCCCAGGTCGCTTTCAGATCATTCTCGATCTCGCAGGGTTGATCGCTTCCGGGAAGCGAAGGCCCTTGCTCCGATTCCGCGCAAGCACCATCTTCTTCAGGGTCCGGATCAGTGCTGCCGTCGGCTCCAGCCTCGACTTCGGTCACGCCGTCGTCACCGCTGTTCGTATCCGCCTCGGCGCCGTCCGAGCCGTCCGCTGTCGAATCAGCGTTATCGCCGGAGGCGGCATCGGCCCCCGCTGAAGCCTCGGCGTCGGCGTTCGAACTGGCTTCGGCCGTGGGAGTGGGGCTCGGCTGGGCGATTGCAGGAGTGAACGTCGCCGAGATCGGTAGTGCTGCCAGGGCAAGCGCGGCGCCGATTGCGGCGGCTCTGCGGCTGAACCTGTGTGAGACTGGCACTACGTTCCTTCGCGGTGGGGATTCCGACTTCGTTGGGTCAAGGGGACATGACGTTCAGACACATCGGGCACTATCTTAATGTCTCGACCAGATGTGTTAAAGCCGTTGGCGTGTTTCGCTGTGGCGCGGCATCCATGACAGGTCGGCCATCCGGAATCGACGATCAGTGACCAGCGACCCTTGCAGGGAACTAGCGATCCTGCGTTTCGGATTTCTTCGGATAGGCCCGAACGGTCGAGTCATCGCCGAGCACTAGGGCTTTCTTGCCCTTGTCGACGACGGCCAGCAGATCGGTACCCGTTTTGAACGCGTGTTTTCCGGCGAGCAGGCACGAGGTGTTCGTGTCCATCGTGCAGGGGACGATGGATCCGCGTGGTTCGGAGAGATGGATGTCACGGCTGGAGACATCCATGAGCAGCAGGCCTGACTCCAGGTCGAAGAGATAGGGGCCGATGTAGGCGCGTTCTCCGGCCTGCCCACGCACCCAGGACTTCTCGCCGACGATGTCGGTCGTCGTGGTCACGGTCGAGAGGATCGACCCGTCCTCGAGGGAGTGGACAACGAGCTGGATCCTGTGGCCAGAGTTCGTCGAAGCGCCCTGTTCGCCCCACAACGTGATCGCCTTGCCGTGGCCGGCCGAGATCCAGTCGATGATCTTCAGCTCGTCACCGGGGCTTTCGAGCTTGACGCTGCGCTCGTTGCCGGTCTTGATGTTCTGCGCCTTGACCGGGCCGTTCCAGTCCGAACTGTAAAGCTCATCCTGGTCGATGGCCATCGGCGTCGAACCGGCTTGCGGAGTGGGCACGTTTTCCAGGCCATCGGCGCCGAAGGTCGAGAGTTTGTTGCCCGATTTGATGAGCACGCTCGTGCCGGCGGAGGTGATGCGTGCCTTCTCCGGCAGCTGGTAGCTCTTCGGCTTCGATTCTCCGTCGAAGAGCGCCTCGGCTGTATTGCCCGACTGCCACAGGAGGGCCGGACGCCCGTCGATGACGGTGTCGACGGCAAAGGTCGGGGATTCGTCGATCTTGGTCTTGTACCGAGACTTGCCGGTGTCCGCGTCGAGGACTTCGAGACGATTGTCGTTGACCAGCAGGATTCCGCGATCGGACGCCGTCACCGAGGCGCGCTTGGGCACCTCGGCTTCCCACACGGGGGAATTGTCGTAGCTGGGCACAACATCTTCGGTCTTGTCGACGGAGAGTTCGGAAGCGGGGTTGACCTGCTGTTCCGATCCGATCGTCTGCGGGGTGTCAGGGGAGTCGACGGGCACGATGTTGGGAACGACGAATGCGCCGATCATGAGGATCGCCAGACCGATGAGTACGAGCCCGGGAACGGTGATCTTCTTCAGTCGCTGTGGACGGTTGCGAGCCGACCGTTTGCGCACCGGTGTCTTCTTCACCGTCGGGGCGGTCGGGGCGGCCGGCCCGGAGAACGGTGTGCCCATCGGGTAGCTGTCACCATTCGAACCAGTTGAATCGTCTTCGGCGACGAAGCCGTTCTGCCCTGCTGTGGACTGCCCGCCTGCGGACAAGCCGTTCGTACTCTGGTCGGCATGCTCCGAATGTTCGGCCGCACCGTTCGTCGAAGAAGCCGAGCCATCCGCGGACGAAGCGGTCGACGGTTCGTCCGGAGTCGCCTCGGTGGCGGTGTCCTGCTTGGGGACGGCCCCGACCTTGCCGTTCTCGTCGATGCCGATCTGGGTGGTCTTCGTGCCGTCGTCGATGGTGACGGTCAGGGGAGTCGCGGTCTCCTTGGCGTAGTCGCCGAGGTAAGAGATGGCCTGCCCGGTGTCCGAATAGCGACTCGTCGCCCCGTTGAGGGTGGTGTAGGTGAACCCGTCGTCTGAGACGGAGATCAACGCACGAGGCATGTACAGGGTTCCTTGAAGATTATCGAGGACAGGGCCGAGTCAATACTAATGAATGCGGCGGGGTGCTCCTACCAGTTTTCCGAAACCGTTATAGATCGCTACTGAATCGTTGCACGTGATGAGATCTGCGTCTCATCGGGGCTCAGGGGCGGTTCTGGTTTGCCCGGGTCAAGCGGTGCGGTTAAGATGTATCTTGCTGTCTGCGCCTCAAGGCGCAGCGCATGTGGTGGGTATAGCTCAGCTGGTAGAGCGCCGCGTTGTGGTCGCGGATGTCGCGGGTTCAAGTCCCGTTACTCACCCCGATCGAGAAGCCCCGTGATCCGTGCGAACGGATCACGGGGCTTCTGTCATTCCCGCGGCCCGCCCACTGTGTGCCTAGCCCCGATCGTCGACGGTCGCAGTCGCTCCAGCCTCGATCGCCGATAATGGGGCCATGACCTTCGACTGCTCCCTGACGGTCGTCGGCAGCATCAATGCCGACATCACCGCCACCATCTCCCGACTCCCTGCCGCCGGTGAGACCGTGGGAGGCGGCCGGCTCAGCAGATCGCCCGGCGGAAAGGGCGCGAACCAAGCGGCAGCGGCGGCCCGCCTCGGTGCCCGCACCCGCATGATCGGTGCGATCGGGCCTGACTCCGACGGCCAGGCGATGCTCCATGCCCTCCGCACCGCCGGAGTCCGGACCGATGACATCGCCGAGGCGACCGCCGAGACCGGGACCGCGCTCATCATGGTCGACGCCGCCGGTGAGAACCAGATCGCTGTGTGTGAAGGTGCGAATGCCGAGGTCAGCCTCGCCGGAATCGAGTTCGGAGCCGACGAGGCCGTGCTCACCCAACTCGAGATCTCCCTCGATCTCATCGTCGAACTCGCCGACCGTGTGCCCGGATTCCTCGCGGTCAATGCGGCTCCCGCTCTTCCACTGCCCGCCGAGGTGGTCGATCGTGCCGATCTCATCATCGTCAACGAATTCGAGTACTCCCAGCTGCCGCAGCTGAGGACCGCGAAGCTCGTGGCCGTCACCTTTGGAGCGAAAGGATCGGCACTGCTGCAGAAGGGCGAACAGATCGCCTTCGCCGAGGCGGTGCCAGCGACCCCCGTGAGCACCGTCGGTGCCGGAGACGCCTACTGCGCGGCCCTGACCATCGGTCTGATCAGCGGACTCGGACCGGAACGCGCACTGCGGGCGGCCAACGCCGTGGGCGCAGCGGCCGTGGAAGTCGCATTCGCGCAACCGGAGTTCGATCGGCTTGAGAACTATCTGTCGACCCTCGACTGACCTGTCAGACTGAGCATAGGCGGACCCATCCACTGCAACCACCCGAGATCCGCCGCCACCTGAGGAGGATCATTGACGAACACCCCCGCGCACGACCCGTCCCTGTTCACCGGGCTGAGCGCCTTCCCACTGACTCCGCTGAAAGGTGAATCCCTCGACGAGGATGCCTTCGTCGGACTCATCGAACGTCTCGTCCTCGCCGGAGTCGACTCGATCACGGCGTTGGGGTCGACCGGTTCGTACGCTTACCTCAACACCGATGAGCGTGCCCGAGCTGCGCAGCTGAGCGTCGAATCCGCCCTCGACATTCCCGTCTTCATCGGTGTCGGGGCGCTTCGGACGAGAGACGTTCTGGTCAATGTCGCCTCCGCCGAATCCGCCGGAGCGCAGGGACTGCTGCTGGCACCGGTGAGCTATCAGCCGCTGACCGACGACGAGGTGTTCGAACTCTTCCGCACGGTCACCGAATCCACCGACCTGCCCGTCGTTGTCTACGACAACCCCGGCACGACACATTTCACGTTCACCGCCGAGCTCTACTCACGTTTGGCCGCGCTCGACGGAGTGGCCTCGATCAAGATCCCAGGGGCTGCGGCCTCACCCGTCGGATGGAATGAGCGCATCGGTGAGATCCGCGCAGCCATCGGCGGCGAGGTGACGATAGGCATCTCCGGCGACGCTCATGCCGCGGAAGGTCTCATCGCCGGCTGCGATGCCTGGTACTCGGTCATCGGCGGTACCCTTCCCGCGCCGACACTCGAGATCACGCGGGCCGCCGAATTCGGCAACGCCGAACTCGCCCGCGAACTCTCCGCCGAGCTGCAGCCGGTGTGGGATCTGTTCACCGAATTCGAGGGAAGCCTGCGCGTGACCGCCGCCATCGCCGAACACCTCGGGCTCGTGGGTGCCGACAGTCTCCCTCTGCCGGTCCGTGACCTCGATGAGGCGGCCAAGCGCAAAGTCACCGAAGTGGCCGAGAGCCTCGATCTCGCCTAGGTGACCAACGGTTCCGGGTGAACGAGTTCACCATCCGTCCATCTGCGGTTCGGAACCGGTCCATTCCGGGTGCCTATGAATAGGTGCTTGTGGGTTCAACCGGCCTGCGATGCCCATTCGACCCCGGGGCGCCGATGACGATCGCACTGTCCGCAAAGACGCTCACCTGCTGGCCACCGGCTTCACCGTAGGAGGTGCGATGACAGGCCAGGGCACTGCCCACGCGGCAGAAGTGGATGAGCCCATCAGCTCCTCGGCCTCGGATGCTCAGATCGAGATGGGATTCCTCAGCTCCCACGCGACCGGACAGTTCGACGAATCCGCCGCCGAGATCACCGGCACCGGAGTCGCGAACTCGATCTCCATCCGTGAGGACGGACTCGGCGTCATTGCCCTCGAGAACGAGGACAAGACGAAACCGGGAACCGCGATGTTCTTCGACGCGAACGAGCCCGAGGCGCTGACCATCGGCGAAGTGGGGGAGACGACCTACGCGTTCGTCGGCTTCGAACGCATCGGCGGAATCGCGGCCTTCTTCCTCACGCGCCGCCGCTGAATTCAGTCGATCTGGCCGATGGGCTCGCGCTTCTCGGCCTGGAACTGGTCCTCGGCACGACCGCGGGCCCAGTAGGCGGAGATCGACAGTGACTCCCGCGGCACTTCGCGTTCCCTGAGGATCGTGCGGATCGCCTTGATCGTCTCGCGCTCGCCGTGGGCGAAGACCTGGGGAGTGCCCGAACGCCATTCGAGCCCCTCGACTGCGGCAGCGAGCTCATCGTTCGAGTCCACCCATCTCACCTCGATGCCCTCCGGGGCGTCCGGTAGGACACGATCGGCCGGATCGGCGACAGAGGCGAGGAGGACGCCCTGAGCGTCGGCGGGCATCGCTTCGATGGCGGAGCTCACGGCGGGGATTGCGGAATGGTCGGCGATGAGCAGGTGCCAGTCGGCGTCGGCGGGGGCGTATTTTCCGCCCGCCCCGGAGAGGACGAGTGTGTCTCCGGGCTGCGCATTCTTCGCCCAGGGTCCGGCGATGCCGTCATCGTCGTGGATGACGAAGTCGATGCTCAGCCATTTCTCGTCCAGGTCGATCTCGCGCACCGTGTAGGTTCGGCGGCTCGGCAGCTTCTCGGGGGAGTTCTCGCGCAGCTCCGTGAGGTCGTAGGGAGGGACGAGCTCATGGGCCGGATCGGCGAAGAGAAGCTTGACGTACTTATCGGTCGCATCGTTCGAGTCGATGTTGTCGAATGTGTCGCCGCCGAGGCGGAGCCGCACCAGATGCGGGCTGACCTCGGTGGTCTCGAGGACGGTGAGCACCGCCTGCCGGCGGACGGGGCGTGCGGTGCGTTCGGGGGTGTCAGGTGCGGTCGTCACGGGCGGCCTTTCTCAAACGGGTGCCCCTGAAAGCTCACGGTCGGCCTCGGAGTGCGGAGCCGCCTCGGCGCAGGGGTTCGGTAAGGCTCACCTTATCAAACACCTGTCGAACATCCTCCGCTGCTCTCAGTTGGCGCGGTCGGCCATCTCCCGACGACGATCGTCGCGGATGCGTTTGAGGCCCTTGACCGATTTGAGCGAATCGAGGATCTGTACGTCCGGAAGTGCGGAGTTCGGTCCCTTGCACTGCATCATGTCGTCGGGGTCGAGCAGGACCACGCGGATCGTGTCGTCCTTCATCCGCGACAGCGCTTCGGTGAGCATGCTCCGGGCGATGGAGTTGATCTCGTTGACCCTGCGCAGATCGAGGACGAAGGTGTTCGTGCTGGAGCCGGGCTCGTCCATCGCGCGCAGGACGTTCTCCGAACCGCTCCACTGGATGAGTCCCTGCAGGCTGCAGATGCGGACCATCTTGCCGTCGGCGTCGACGAAGCGACGGTCGCGGCGGATGATCGAGCGGGCGGGTTCCGGCGCATCCATGATGTGCAGGCTCAGCCGGTCGGAGAGGTCTTGGAATATCTTCGCTCCGCGGACGCTCGTGCCGTGCCTGTCCAGACGCGGTGAGAACGTGGCGATGCCGACCTGACCGGGCATGACACCGAAGACTCCGCCGGAGACACCGCTCTTGGCGGGGATCCCGATCTCAGTCATCCAGTCGCCTGCCGCGTCGTACATGCCGCAGGTCATCATCACGGCGAGGACCTGCCGGTTGACCCTGGGGGAGAGCACCTGTTCGCCGGTCAGAGGGTTGTGGCCGCCTCCTGCCAGGGTGGCGGCCATGATCGCGAGGTCCTTGACGGTGACAGTGATCGCGCACTGTTCGATATAGCCGCGGACCACCTCGTCGGGGTCGTCGTAGAAGATGTCGTAGGACCGGAGCATGTTCGCAATGGCGACGTTGCGGTAGGCCTCGCGCCATTCGCCGTTTGCGACCTCCTCATCGATCGACAGCTCTCGGCCGGCGAAGCGAGAGAGCCCCGCGCGCACGATCTCCGTGCGTTCGGCCAGGCCGGCACCGGGATCGCCGAGCAGAGAGTGGATGGTCATGGCCCCGGCATTGATCATCGGATTGAGCGGGCGGCCCGACTTCTTGTCCAGAGAGAGCTCGTTGAACTTCTCACCGCTGGGTTCGACGCCGACCTTCTCGAGGACTCCGGCCAGACCCTCCTGTTCGAGGGCGAGACCGTAGATGAAGGGCTTCGACATCGACTGGATCGAGAATTCGTGGTCGGCATCGCCGGAGGTGTATTCGACGCCGTCGAGGGTGGAGATGCAGATCGCGAGCTTCTCCGGATCCGCTGCAGCGAGGTCCGGGATGTAGTCCGCATTCTCGCCGGACCGATCTGGTCGGAATCGGTCGAGCGTCTCATCGAGGAAATCCGGGATGGGCGATCGCATGGCACCTCCTGCTGCAGTCGTGGTCGGTGGGCACAGTGTGGCTTGACGCAGACTGCCATTCTCACACACTCTCCCGCTGCCTGCCGTGCTTCGTGACGGAGTCGACAGATCGGCCGATCAGGTTCTGGTGCGGCGCAGCCGTTGGGCCGACCACGGCGGCTCCACGACTGGGCTGTTCCAAGTCTGGCACCGGATGTGAGGCTTCTGTGACTGGGTCCGGCCATAGTGTGAGGTCATAACCCGCACCAAGCTGCTCCGCCTCCTCGGCATCGCCCTCACCGAGGTGGCCGCACAGAAGGACGGCACCGTGCAGATCAGACAAAGGCTGATCTTTGAGGTCCCACTCGACTGTGAGGTCTTCTCTCCCCGCAGCGAATCATGCGGAGAGAAGAAGTGGGATGCGTGGACTGTGCCGGGCGAGGAGCAGCCGCACTACCGCCGGACAGAGGTCGAGCCCCTGCCGAGGTCGGCAGAGGCTCGATGAGATGAAGCAGGAGATCAGCGGTTTCCCGTGGGGCCGTTGCTGTCGAAACCGTTGTCGTCACGGTTCGTTCCACCGGGCTGATCATCTCCGCGAACGTCATTCCCGCGTACGTCGTCGCCGCGGTTCTCTCCGCCGCCCGGGCTGCGGTCATTGCCGATCGCGTTGTCGGCTGCGTCGCGAGCCTTCTTGATCTTGTCCGAGTGCTTGCCTCCGGTCAGGGAGTCGGCGACACCGGCGGCCTTGTCGAGGACCGAGTCGGTGACCTTCTCGGCCTTGTCCGAATTGAGCTTGTCTCTGACCTTGGGATCATTGGCGAGGTTCTTGGCCTTGTCGAGGAATTTGTCGAATGCCATGTCATGGTCCTTCTCAGTTGGTCGATTGCTCTGTCGATGCTGATCGTGGAGATGTTTCGGGACGGTTGCAATCCTAGTGAGGCAGTCTGTGACGCAACTGGCAATCGCACGAGGCGGATTCTCAGGCCACCGACATCTCTCACGCCTGAGACAGGCGACGGTGATGGACATTTCGGGCAGCGAGGAGCAGCGCCGCAAGCGCAGCCGAGAGCACAGAGGCGCTGAGAACGGCGACCTTGGCGACATCGTGCTCGACCGAACCGGCGGCGAAGCTGAGTTCGGCGACGAGGAGAGAGACGGTGAAGCCGATGCCGGCGAGCAGTCCGATGCCGGTGAGGTCGGCCCACCGCAGGCTGGGATCCATCTCTGCGGTGAACCGTGTGACCAACCAGGTGGAGGCGAGGATGCCCAGCGGCTTGCCCACGATCAGCGCTGTCATGATTCCGTACGTCAGGGGATGGGAGAACGCGTCTGCCAGACCCCGAGTCCCTCCGACATCGACACCGGCGGCGAAGAATGCGAAGACCGGGACGGCGAACCCGGCCGACAGCGGTCGAATGCGGTGTTCGAGCGCCTCGGCGAGGTCGATTCCGGACCGGTGAGCGCCTTCGTCCGAGTGCCCGCGGATGGCATCGGTCGCGCGGTTCGAACCACGACCGACGACTGCGGGGATCGTGAAGCCCAACAGCACTCCTGCGATGGTCGCATGGACACCTGAGGCGTGCATGAACGCCCAGGCGGTGAGTCCGAGAGGGAGGAGGATGACCCATGCGGACCAGGCACGGTCGACGAAGAAGCGACGGAGACGACTCGCGAGGATCCCGAAGACGATGATGATTCCGAGCGCCGCGGCGAGGGGGAGAACCGCGATGGTCTCGGTGTAGAAGATCGCGATGATGGTGATCGCCAGCAGGTCGTCGACCGCGGCCAAGGTGAGCAGGAAGAGTCGCAGCGCCTTGGGCAGGTGGGAGCCGACGATTGCGAGCACGGCGACGGCGAAGGCGATGTCGGTCGCGGTGGGGATGGCCCAGCCGCGCAGCAGCTCAGGGCGGGTGAGCAGGAAGGCTGCGCAGATGAGGGCGGGGACGAGGACCCCGCCGACGGCCGCGGTGATCGGCACGACGGCGGTGCGGAGTCGGCGCAGGTCGCCGCGGGTGAATTCGGCCTTGAGCTCGATGCCGACGAGGAAGAAGAAGACGGCGAGCAGTCCGTCGGCGGCCCATTGCCCGATGCTCAGCCGCAGATGCCATGGTTCGTAGCCGAATTCCCAGTCGCGGATTGCGAAGTATCCATCCGACGCTGGTGAGTTAGCCCAGACCAGAGCGGCAGCGGCGGCGATGAGGAGCAATGCGCCGCCGACGGTGTCGCGGCGGAGCATCGCGAACAGTCGTCGTCCCGGAGCATGTGGGGCGGCAGAGCGTGAGGCGGAGGCAGAAGTGGTGGTCACAGTGATCCCGTTCGTGGTCGGCGGAGGTGAGGATCCGACCCGAAAGGGTGAGCGCACTGACAGTGCTCAGTTCGTCGACGCTGATCGTACATATGTGATTCGAGCGGACGTGCCGGGCACAGACGGTCAGGACCGTAGGAGTGTCACACCAGGGGTCGGAGAGGAAGATCTCCGCAGGCGAACGGCTCTGTGCCCGACTGCATCTCGCCCCAGGAGGTGATGTAGCCGTTTGTGCCCGGGTGCGGAAGAACCCACACCTTCGGGCGGAAGGCGGCTTCCGGGGCTGAGTGTGACATCGCAGACAGTCTACCCCAGCCCGCCGGAGAGTCGCGTATGCAGAGTCTCGGTGTAGGTGTTCATTCCGGTGATCTCCACGCTCGTGCCCAGTGCTTCGTACTTCGTCACGATCGCGTCGAGAGCAGCCACAGTCGACGCGTCCCAGACATGCGAGTCGCTCATATCGATGACGACCCGATCGGGATCATGCGTGTACCGGAATTGGGTGGTCAGGTCATTCGAGGAGGCGAAGAAGAGCTCACCACGGACCACATAGCGGGCGACCGCCTCGGCGGAGGCGGAACCGGTCTCGTCGCGCGGGCCGACCGGAGAGTCCGCATCGACCCGATCACCCGGGGCGCCCGTCACGATCGTGCGTTCGACGGTGACGAAGTGGGCGACCCGTCGCACGAAGAGCACGCTGGCCACGAACACGCCGATGACGACGCCGATGGCAAGATTGCCGGTGGCGACGACGACGGCGACGGTGGCGATCATGACGAAGGTCTCGGACTTCGGCAGTATCCGCAGCGTCGAGGGGCGAATGGAATGCCAGTCGAAGGTATCGACGCAGACCATCATCATGATCGCCGCGAGCGCGACCATCGGGATCATGCCCACGATGTCGCCGAGGACGACGACGAGGATGAGCAGGAACGCTCCGGCCATGAACGTCGAGATCCGGGTCCTCGCCCCTGAAGCGCGGACGTTGATCATCGTCTGCCCGATCATCGCGCATCCGCCCATGCCGCCGAAGAGACCGGAGATCATGTTCGCCGCACCCTGACCCCAGGACTCACGGGTCTTGTTCGAGTGCGTATCGGTGATCTCGTCGACGAGTTTCGCCGTCATGAGCGACTCCATCAGCCCGACGAGAGCCATGGCCAGCGAGTAGGGAGCGATCGTCGTGAAGGTCTGCCAGGTCAGCGGCACGTGCGGGAAGAAGAGTTCGGGCAGACTGCGCGGCAGTTCGCCCTGGTCGCTGACGGTGGGGACATCGATGGCGAAGACGATGACGATGCCGGTGATGAGCATGATCGTCACCAGCGGTGCCGGCACGACCTTCGTCAGCTTCGGCATGAACACGAGCACGACGATGCCGACGGCCAGCAGCGGGTAGACCGTCCACGGCACCCCGATGACGTGGGGGACCTGCGCCGCGAAGACGAGGATCGACAGTGCGTTGACGAAGCCGACCATGACGCTGCGGGGGATGAAGCGGATGAGCTTGGCCACCCCGGCCACGGCCAACAGGATCTGGAACACACCGGCGAGCATGACGGTGGCGATGAACATGTCCATCCCGTGCTCGCGGGCGACGGGGGCGATGACGAGCGCCACGGCTCCGGTCGCCGCGGAGATCATCGCCGGCCGTCCGCCGAGGAACGCGATCGAGGTCGCCATGATGAAAGCGGAGAACAGCCCGACCTTCGGATCGACCCCGGCGATGATCGAGAACGCGATCGCCTCGGGGATGAGGGCGAGCCCGACGACGAGCCCGGCCAGGACCTCACGGGTGAGCAGCCTCGGTGAGGTCAGTGCGGTGATCACGGTCGGGTCGGGGCGGTAGCGCCTGGAATCGTCGGCGGTGTCGGCCGGAATGGGAGTCGTCACGACCGGAACACTACCCGCCGTCTGGGTCAGCCGCGAGCGCGCCGGTCGATGCGCAGCACAGTCTCGAGCAGGACAGAGATGCCCGTCATGATGTCGGCCAAGTCGGTGAATTCCTCAGGGCAGTGGCTGCGTCCGTCGACCGAGGGGACGAAGATCATGCCGACCTGGGTCTTCGCCGCGATGACCCCGGCATCGTGTCCGGCTCCGGAGAACATTGTGGCGCGTGTGAGACCGAGTTCGTCGGCCACCTCCGTGATGGTGGTGGTGATCGGCTCATGCAGAGGGACCGGCGCATCGTCGGTGGTCCATTCGATTTCGACCTCCACTCCGCGTTTCTCCGCCTCGCTGCCTGCCGCCGCAGTGAGCCGACGCTGAGCTTCGTTGAGCCAGGAACCCTCGGGGCCTCGGAACTCTCCTTCGAGACTCGCGTTCCGCGAGACGACGTTGACGGCTTCCGGGGTGAAGCGGATCTGTCCGCTGGTGCCGCGCGTGTTCGCACCCGATTCGGCGATCGACTCCACGGCCAGCACCGTCCCGGCCGCCGCGCAGCCGGCATCGGACCGCACATCCATCGGGGTGGTGCCCGCATGGTCCTGACGACCGGTGAAGAGGGCACGGAAGTGATTGATCCCCGTGATCGTCTCGACGACGCCGATCTGCCGTCCGGCGCGCTCGAGTTCGGGCCCCTGTTCGATGTGAAGCTCGAGGAACGCCGTGACCGGAGTGAAATCGTAGGCCGCGTCGAGGAAGTCTCCAGGGTCGATGCGTGACTTCGGCAGAGCTTCGGCGAGGCTGCGTCCGCTGGGGTCCGTGGCCGCCAAGGTGCTGCGGTCGACCTGCCCGGTCATCGCGCGGGAGCCGACGCAGAAGAGACCGAAGTCATTGGGCTCTTCGTTGAAGAACACCACGACCACCAGATCGTGATCGACACGGACGCCGTGCTCCTGGATGAGCCGCACGACTTCGATCGCGCCGAGCACACCGACGATCCCATCGAATCGTCCACCGCCGTCGACGGTGTCGGTGTGGGATCCGAGCATGATCTGACGACCACCGAGGCAGCCGGGCAGCACTCCGATGACATTGCCGGCACCGTCGATGCGGGTGTCCATCCCCGCCTGCCGCATCAGCCTGCGGGCGAATTCTCGCCCCGAGACGTCGAACTCGCTCAGGGCACGCCTGGTCCAGCCGGGACGATCGGAGTCGGTCAACGTCGACTGTTCGGTGAGTTCGGCGGCGACGCGGTCGCGTGCGGGAGTGATCATGCTCATCATCGAGTCCTCTCTTCAGCCGGTGCAAGGGTGTCCGCGAACCCCTGACCGACAGCGCAGGTTCTGTTGGGTTCGTCTACTGCAGGCTGACTCCGGATCCGTGGAGGCGGACCTGCAGTCCCGAGTCGGTGGGGGTGATATCGGTGAGCTCGAGTCCGGCGGGCAGGAAGTCGAGATCGATGACGATATCGGAGATCTCCGAGGTGAGGAAGCCGGGCAGTCGGTCGACGGAGATCTCCGCCGAACCCAGCTTGATCGTCGTCGCGTCGACGACGGCCCGTCTGCCGTCGGCTTTCGGGTCGATGCCCACGAGCAGATCCTGGCCGAGCATCGACCCCTTGAGGAAGAGCTGCCCGTCGACGGTGGTGAACGTCATGCTCTCGGGCAGGTTCGCATGCTCGGAGGCAAGCTCGTCAAGGGTCGAGTGGGGGAGGACCGCCGTGCTGTCGACGGTGCCGATGGGCCGTGACGTGTCGGTGGGCACGTCATAGAGCTTCGCATCGACATCGGTGAAGTCGACGCCCTCATAGCTCGCCTGATCGGCGGTGATGTGGACGGAGTCGAGCTTACCGGCCGCCAGCTGAGTGAGCACGGGGAAGCCTTCGACGGAGACATCGGCCTCACCGTAGTCGGCAAGTCCATCGGCGATGCGCTGCTCCGTGGTGTAGTCGACGATCCGGTCGGCCGCGATCACCCCGATGACGAGGGTGAGGACGATGACGACCGCGGAGACGATGAGCGTCGTCCGACGGCTGCGACGTCGTGGCCGGTCGTCCGGACGCGGGTACTGAAGAGTCTGCGCCGTGGTCATGGGCTCCATTGTTGCGCATTCGCCGGTCCGTTCGCATTCGCCGGTCCGGCAGAATCGACCGCTCTCGATCCGCTCATCCGTTGAGGATGATGACATCGAGGGTGCGCGGTCCGTGCACTCCCTCGACCCGGCTGAGCTCGATATCGCTCGTGGCCGACGGCCCTGAGATGAACGTCAGCGGCGCGTGCGCGTCGAGGCGGGCGATCGCCTCCGGCACGATGTCGACGATGTCGCCCGTCCGGACGATGCACACATGGTGGTCGGGCACCAACGTGATCGCCCGTCGTCCGCACTCGTCCGATCCGTCGAGGACGATCGTCCCGGTCTGCGCGATCGCCACCGCCGAGGCGGTCACCACCCCTCCTTGACCGTCGAGGTCGTCGACGCTGAGCTCCTCACCCGGAGCATCGACCCTCACCTCACCGGAGAAGCCCCGCAGCCAGGTCTCGTCGAGACCGCGGGGGACGACGACCGAGGAGTGGCCGCCGATGAGTTCGGCGATCGTCTCGCTCGGATCGCCGTCGGCGCGGTGCACGTTCGCCTTGTAGTCGACGAGGCGGTCGATGAGCAGATCGATGAGGCCCTCACCCGTGTGCGTGCCTTCATGGTGGTAGCCGGACTCCGCGGCCGTGGCGGCGGCGTTCGCAGTGCTGCCCGTGCCGCGCGCCGGCGTCACCGGAGACGAGGACACGTACTCGCCGCCGCCGCGGCGGCCGAGGGCTTCGCCGATGCGGGCGAGGATCTCCTCGCGTGCGTTGTCAGTCATCGCTGTCTCTCCTCGTCGCGGTCGTCCGCTTCCTCTTCGGCCCACAGCTGCCGGAAGCTCTTCTCCGGCAGCGCCGGGATGTCCCGGCTCGAGGTCCAGGCGCCGGCGATTCCGGGCAGGGCGTTGATCTGCTCTCCGCCGGTGACCTTGTGCGCGAGGGGCAGTCCCTTCTCTGCCGCGGCCATCCGCTTCCCGTCGCCCATCATCCACGACGCGCCGGTGAGGGCGGCGTCGAGCTGGGAGGACACGGGGGAGTGGTTGGCCTCGACATCTTCGCTCCGCAGATGGACGAGGATCTCCGGGATGTTGATCTTCACCGGGCACACGTCGTAGCAGGCGCCGCACAGGCTCGACGCGTACGGCAGCGAACCATTGCCCTGCTCTTCGACTCCCGTGAGCAGAGGGGACAGGATCGCTCCGATCGGCCCCGGGTAGGTCGAGCCGTAGGCGTGCCCGCCGGTGCGTTCGTAGACGGGGCAGACATTCATGCAGGCCGAGCAGCGGATGCAGTTGAGCGCGGTACGCCCGTGCTCGTCGGCCAGGGCCCTGGTGCGTCCGTTGTCGAGGAGGACGAGGTGGACGTTCTGCGGACCGTCGCCTTCGAACCGACCCGTCCAGAACGAGGTGTACGGGTTCATCCGCTCACCGGTGGACGACCGCGGCAGCAGCTGCAGGAACACCTCGAGATCGGCGAACCGCGGCAGCAGCTTCTCGATGCCCATGACGGTGATGAGCGTCTCCGGCAGGGTCAGGCACATGCGTCCGTTGCCCTCGGACTCCACCACACCGAGGGTGCCGGTCTCCGCGATGCCGAAGTTCGCTCCGGAGATCGCGACCTTCGTGGTGAGGAATTTGTGGCGCAGATGTCGGCGGGCCGCCTCGGCGAGGACGGCCGGTTCGTTCGTCAGCTCCCCGGCGTCGGGCATCTTGTCCATGAAGATCTCACGGATCTCATCCCGGTTGCGGTGGATGGCGGGAACGAGGATATGGCTGGGCTTGTCCTCGCCGAGCTGGACGATGAGCTCGGCCAGATCCGTCTCGAATGCATCGATGCCCTCGGTTTCGAGGTGTTCGTTCAGCCCGATCTCCTGAGTAGCCATCGACTTGACCTTGATGACCTCACGGCGGCCGTTGTCGAGCACCGGAGCGCTGTCCTCGACGAGCTCGGTGACGATGGCATTGGCTTCGTCGGCGTCGCGGGCCCAGTGGATGATGCCGCCGGCGGCGGTGAAGGCTTCCTCGAACTGCGCGAGATACTCGGGCAGGTTCGCCATCACCTCGTTCTTCGTGGCCTCACCGGCATCGCGCAGAGCCTCCCAATCGTCGAGTTCGGAGACGACGTCGGCGCGCTTGGATCGGATCGTCGAGGTGGCGTGTCCGATGTTGTTGCGCAGCTGCTGATTACTCAGATGTTCGTGTGAGGCCGCGGGAAAGGCCTCGGCTTCGACGATATTGCCCTGCCCGCCGGGCAGATCGCTGCGTCGCTTCGACGGCAGCAGCGGCATTCCCAGAAAGGTCATCGCAGGCTCCCTCCGCTCACTTCGCCTCCTTCGCTCGGCACACGCAGCGGGTCTTCCTTCGTCGACGCGAGGATGCGGGCCAGGTGGACCGCGGCCTGACCGACACGGAAGCCCGCCTGGGACCGACTCGGCTCGGCCGGAGAGGTGCCCCGATGGCCTGGGGTGAGATGGTCGTCATCGTCGGCACCCACGACCGTCGTCAGCGTCTCGGTCGTGTGTCCCCGGGCGTCCGTCGTACTCGTCTCCTTGACATGGACGGCCGTGACCTCCGGGGCTCCGTCGAAATGTCCGGTGCGGTCGAACCGTGACATCCCACCGCCGATGTGCAGCAGACAGGAGGCATCACCGCCGGTGCACACATCGGCTTCGGTCGCCTGGATGGTGCGGACCTTGTCGGCGAGCATCGCCGAGGACACCTCCGGGTTCTTCACAGAGAAGGTGCCGCCGAAACCGCAGCAGGAATCGGCCAGCGGCAGTTCGACGAAGTCGATGCCCTCGACGGACCGGACGAGGGAGGACTGACGGTCACCGAGACGCAGCAGTCGCATTCCGTGGCACGACGGATGATAGGTGACTCGGTGTGGGAAGTGCGAGCCGAGGTCGGCTGCGGCATCGGTGACGCCTTCGACATCGGTGAGGAACTGGGTGAGCTCATAGGTGCGGCCGGCCACCTCGGCGGCTGCGGAGGCCAAGGCGTCATTGCCCATCCGCGCTGCGACCATCGGCTGCTGGTGGCCGAGCGAGGCCACACAGGAGGCCGAGGGGGCGACGGCGACATCCCATTCGGTGCTCGTGAAGGCGCGCACATGGTTGGCGATGACCGGTTCCGCCTGTGCGAACTTGCCGGAGTTGATATGCATCTGCCCGCAGCAGGACTGCCCTTCGGGGAAGATGACCTCGTGGCCCAGCCTGCGCAGAATACTCACGGTTGCCTGCGCAACCTCGGGATACATCGCATCGACGATGCAGGTGGCGAACAGTGCGATCCTCATCTGACCTCCGAGCCGGACGCTGTGCTATGCGGTTTGCGGGATCGGCATCCGACTGGGACGAAGCCGTGGTCGGAAACGGTCCTTGTCACTCCGTGCTCAGACGGTAGCACCGGGGCCTGACGCGGCAAATGCGCGCGACCGACAGGGCGCGCCGGTGCGCGGATCGATGCGGAAGTCCGGTCGCCTCGGAGGAGGGCGAAGCGATTTAGGTCCTATGACCCTGCGCTAATCTCCAGCGTCGATCTCAGTGGCGACGATGCCCGCGCAGACCCATTTACCTGGGACGGGACCGCCCATAGGATGACGTTATGGATTCCCAGCGCACACAGAACATCAGAACTGTCTCGGCCCGCATCAACTCCTTCCACTCGTCGATCTACTTCTCGCAGACGGTGGGTGCCGAATACGCGAAGTACGGACTCGAGCCCGGTGTCGAAGGCAATATGGCCGCTCGTTCGGCCCCGCTGGGACGGGTGAATCCCGGAGTCGTGTCCGCCGCGTACTACAACTACTCCCCGAACTTCATCGCCGCTCTGCTGCCGCGACTGTGGGAGACGGTGTCCCCGGAGCAAATGGTCCGGGCCCGCTTCGATGCGGTGAGTGCGTATATGGCCGAACTCTTCGGCGACCGTGACGACATCGCCCTGCTCACCGAGTCGGCCCACCAGATGACGGAGACGTTGGCCCCCGTGCTCGCCGCCATGGACTTCGCCGGCCGCACCCTGGCCGCGGCCACCGCCGATGTCATCGGCAGCCACCAGGCGAGCACCGCGTTCGAGAAGATGTGGGACGTGGCGACGGTAGCCCGCGAGTTCCG
Source organism: Brevibacterium siliguriense (assembly GCF_900105315.1). Taxonomy (NCBI): domain Bacteria; kingdom Bacillati; phylum Actinomycetota; class Actinomycetes; order Micrococcales; family Brevibacteriaceae; genus Brevibacterium; species Brevibacterium siliguriense. Next base: position 1,777,900 of record NZ_LT629766.1, read on the forward strand.
CGGCGACGGCCACGTCGCCTCACTCGTCACCGCTGGTGTGCCCGGAATCGACGCCCTCATGCTCGATGTCGCGACAGGTGCCGGATTCCGCCCGCGAGCGGCGCAGAAGACCCGCGGCTACACCGATGAGGAATGGCAGACCGCTCAGGCCAGGCTCGCCGAGGCGGGGCTGATCACCGTGGACAAGGACGATCGAGGGCACGACCTGCCCGCCATCACCGGGGCGGGACGTGACCTGAAGGAACAGGTCGAAACCCTCACCGACGGCACGGTCACAGCCGCGTGGTCGGTCCTCGACGACCAGACGATCGAATCGCTGCTGTCTCCGAGCCGCGACCTGCTGCGCGTGATCGCGAAGTCCGGTGCCTTTCCGTCGAACATCTTCGCTCGCCCGGAGAAGAAGGCCGGCTGAAGCACGATCAGCGCTGCCGTGCCCGCTCCACATGGGAGCGGGCATGGTCGAGCGCAGAATCGAGCGCATCGTGGTGGTGTTGACCATCCGCGCCGCCGTGACGAAGAGGACTCCGCCGAGTGCCGCCAGCGGAATCCGGCTCACCGGTCCCGCAGCCGCCAGCACGATGAGCAGCACCACAGCCGCGTGGACGCTCGAGGCCAGGCGCGTACGACCGCCGGCAGTCAGGCGGCGGTCAGTCCTCGTCGGTCTGCTTCGGGTAGTTCTCGGCCACCTCGGCGGCGATGGACTTCGCCTCATCGGAGCTCGGCCCCTCGGCGGAGAACACGGCTTTCCGATAGTACTGAAGTTCGATGATCGAGTCGATGATGTCACCGAGCGCGCGGTGATTGCCGTGCTTGGCCGGTGCCTGGAAGTAGGCGCGCGGGAACCACTGCTTGGACAGTTCCTTGATGGAGGAGACATCGATGATCCGGTAGTGCAGGTGATCGACGAGTTCGGGCATCTGCTTGGTGAGGAACACTTTGTCGGTGCCCACCGAGTTCCCGCCCAGCGGGGCCTTGCCCGACTCGGGGACATGCTTCTTCACGTATTCGAGAACTTGTGTCTGCGCCTCGGCAACGGTGGTGCCTGCGTCGAGTTCGGTGATCAGCCCCGAGGCGGTGTGCATATTAGTGACGAATTCGTTCATATTCGCCCGTGCATCCGCCGAGGGCCTGATGACGATGTCGATTCCGTCGTCGAGGGGATTGAGCTCGAAGTCGGTGACGATCGCAGCCACCTCGATGAGTTCGTCCCGCACCTCGTCGAGGCCGGTCATTTCGCAGTCGATCCACACAATTCTGTTGTTGCTCACCCACCCAGCTTAGGGCAGAGAAAGGCGGCCAGGACATTCCGGGGTGGATTCGGTACCCATCTGCGGAGGGGGCACGAGCGCCTCGGCGAGGGTGAAGGCCGGAGTGCGGACGGCAGCCGGAGGGCCGCCTCGGTGCTGTCCGGGAGAGGATACGGGCATGTGAACGCCGACACACACTGAGCGTGCGCACAGAGTCGATGTCCGGTCTGTGACTTAAACTTGAAGGGTCCCCGAACTGGGGTGCCATTTTTGCTCGGCTGAGGGAAGGTACGCACGTGCGTTACACATTCGCTGTGATTCTCATGGTGGTGGGTGTTGTCGTCGGTGGCCTCGGCATCCTGCAGAAGACACTGTGGGCGCCGGAGGATACGATCAGTGCCACCGCACAGATCGACGCCGACAAACCGGCGGTCATCGTCGACCCCGGAATGCTCAACCTCTACGAAACGCCTGCGACCCTGACGGTCAAAGGCAGCGGTGACCTCACGATCGCCCAAGCTCCGATCGAGAACGTCGAGGCCTGGGCGGGGCAGTCCGCCTACGATCGCGTCACCGGGATCGCCGAGGGCGGAAAGCTCACGACCAAGGGGACCGACGGTGAGGGCAAGGTGCCCAACCCGGCTGGGGCCGACCTTTGGCAGTCCGAAGTCACCGGCACCGATTCGGTGGAGCTGGAATGGAACGACGATGCCAACCGCACCGGATTCCTTGTCGCCGGTGACGGCGAAGCCGGAGCCGTCGAATCCGTGACGCTGACCTGGCCCAACCACACCGAGACCCCATGGGCGCTTCCGCTGATGATCATCGGCGGCGTCGTCTTCGTCATCGGCGTCGTCCTCCTCTTCCTCGGCGCGAACAATTCGAAGAAGGAAGCGAACCGCCGCAAGGCACGCCAGGAGCGCCGCCGGAAGCTCGCCGAATACGGCACCGCCTTCGCCGTCGTCCCCGTGCTCGCACTCAGCGCCTGTGGGCCCGAAGAGCTGCCGAAGCCCGAGCCCTCCGAGGCTCCGAGCTCAGCGGCTGCGGGCGTCACCGACGATCAGGCGAAGAGGATTCTCGATTCCGTCGCCGCCGACGTCAAGGCTGCGGACAAGAAGACCGATAAGAAGGCGCTGGCCAAACGCGCCGCCGGCCCCGCTCTCAAGCAGCGCGAGGATCTGTACAAGGTCAAGGAGAAGGTTGACGATCAGAAGATGGCGCCGGCCGTGGCCAGCGAAGAGATCGTCGCCAACTACACGTCGGCCACCGATTCCTGGCCGCGCGTGACCAGCCTCATCACCTCCGCCGGAGGAAACTCGCAGCTGCTGGTGCTGACCCAGGAGGATCCGCGCAGCAACTACAAACTGTGGTCTCAGACCCAGCTGACAGCTGGCACGAAGCTGCCCGAGCTGCCCGACTCGCGGCAGGGCGCGAAGATGCTCGAACCCGGATCCAAGGACTTCGCCACGACCCCGGAGAAAGCCGTTGCCGACTACGCGAAGGCACTCGGCAGCGGAGCGGACTCGAAGGAGGCGAAGAAGTTCGAGGCCGATGACTTCTCGAAGTCCATCTGGAAGAACCAGAAGAACCAGAAGGACAGCGCCGCAGCCGGCAAGGCCGAAGTGGACTACAAGTACACCCCGGGCAAGGAACTCGTCGCCCAGGGCACCGCCGGTGACGCCGCCATCGTCACCGGAGTCATCGAAGCCGAATCGACGATCAGCCCCGAATCGAAGGAAGGACGCACCGGCACCCTGTCCCTGTCGTCGCCGCAGAAGGAACTCGTCGGCTCCGCGTCGACCCAGCAGTCGGTGACGACGAAGACCACCCAGGTGCTCACCTTCCTCGTGCCCAAGGACGGAAAGGTCAAGCTCATCGGCGGTCTCGAGACTCTCTCCGGAGCCGAAGCAGGCTGAGCTGGAAGGGTCGGCACCGCGGCGTTCCTTCCCTGACGGCTGAGGAAATAGCCGTAGACGCATCGGTGTTGATACGTTCTGTTGGATAAGCATGGACCAGGTGCGTCACGGCTCTCGCCGAGCCCACCGACCGCGTCACAAAGGAGACCACATGTCAATGGATCCCTCGCAGGAGAACGCGCAGCCCAACCAGGGCCTCGACCTGTCGGCAGTGCGGAGCAAGAACATGCCCGCCGATCAGGGTGGGCAGGCCGGTGGTGCGAGTGCCGGCGCCGGTGGTACCGGTGGCCAGGCGGGTCAGGACCCGAATGCGGTCGCCGTTCCGGGACTGGTCTTCGACGTCGATGAGTCGACCTTCACCAGCCTCGTCGCGATCTCCGACCGCGTGCCCGTCGTCATCGACCTGTGGGCCGACTGGTGCGAACCCTGCAAGCAGCTCTCCCCGGTCCTCGAACGCGTCGTCACCTCCTATGGGGGACGCCTGGTGCTGGCGAAGGTCGATGTCGATGCGAACCCGCGTCTGCAGCAGGCGTTCGGCGTCCAATCGATTCCCACGGTCGTCGCCCTCATCAAGGGTCAGCCCGTGCCGCTGTTCCAGAGCGCTCTGCCCGAACCGCAGGTCCAGGCGTACTTCGACGAACTGCTCAAGCTCGCCGGTGAGAACGGTGTGACCGGCCATGCGGCCGTCGGAGGAGCCGAGCCCGAACCGGCTGGTCCCGCCCACCCGGAGGCGGAAGAGGCACTGGCCAAGGGCGACTTCGATACTGCCGAGAGCCTGTTCAAGGCCGCACTGGCGAGCTCTCCGGCCGACGAAGAGGCGAAATTCGGTCTCGCCCGTGCAGGGCTGGGCCGCCGCCTCATCGACCAGGAGCCGGCCGACCTCATCGCCGCCGCCGATGCCGATCCCCAGGACGTCGAAGCCGCGAAGGCAGCTGCCGACGCAGAGGTCGTCAGCGGCAATGCCGGCAGCGCCTTCAACCGACTCATCTCTCTCATCCGCACCACCGCGGGCGATGAGAAGGAATCCCTGCGCCTGCGCGTCCTCGATCTCTTCGAGGTCCTCGGCGCCGACGACCCAGCCGTGACCAAGGCACGGACCGCACTCATGAGGGCACTGTTCTGATCCAGCGAATCCGACTCATCACCGCCATCCTCTTCGGCGTAGCGGCACTGACGCTCGCCGGACTGGTCATCTCCGCACTCTCTGTCGTCGGCACCGACGAGATCACCGAGACGCCGGCTTTCAAGGTCAAGGACGGGGCCTACGCCGTCGTCCTCGACGAGGCGATCGTGCCCTATTCGGGTTCGAGTGTGACCGTGACGGCGAAGAACTCGAAGGGCACCGAACTGTTCGTGGGCACCGCCAGCGGGGTCGACGCCGACAGCTACCTCGACGGGGTGGCGCAGGAGCAGATCAGTGATGTGTCGTTCCCGAACTCCGCATCCCACCGGTTCACTCCCGGAGACGAGAAACCGGAGGCCGCTATCGCCGACCGCGACTGGTGGATCAGCACGGACACGGGAAAGACGGTCGCGAAGACCTTCGACCTCGATGCCGAACCGCAGGTGCTCGTCATCGCACCTGCGAACTCCGATGACAGTCTCGACGGAACGACGGTGAGCCTCCAGATGCGCGTCAAGGGCGTGTTCGCACTCAGCCTGCTCGGCATTGCCGGCACCATCATCCTCGCCGGATTCTCAGTGTTCTTCTTCATGCGCTGGTGGGCCGCACGCATCCGCCCGCCGAAGAAGGGCGCCGGACGCATAGGCAACGGCGGATCCGATGGCGGCGCCGGTGGATCCGAAGGCAGCAGCGGTCCCAAGGGCGAGCCGGGCCCGGCGACCCAGCCGATCTCGACCGTGCAGCCGGGAACCGCAGGCCAAGCGCCGCCTCGGCGACGAGATCTGCGGAACCGTCGGTCACTGCGGACGGTGACGGCCGCGATGATGGGCACCGGACTCGTGCTCAGCGGCTGTGCGAACATGCCGATCGCCAAACCCAGCAGCCCGGACGTCACCCCGTACGAGCGCACCGCAGTGCGCCCGGGTGAGGCCGGGAAGTTCATGACGAACTACACGGAATCGCTGGACAAGACCCTCGGCGACAAGGGCTCCGATCTCGACAAGATCCAGGCGGCGCCGCTCATCGACCACACCCGTGCACAGATCCAGATCGCGGACAAGGCGAAGCAGAAGCTGCGCGCGCCGAACTTCACCGAGGTCGTCGCCGGCAGCCCGAGCTTCACCGAGTACCCGATGTGGTTCTACGCCTTCGGCACCGCGGACAAGAAGTCCACGGACGGGGACAAGCAGCTGACCCAGGTGATGCTGGTCACGCGGGAATCGGCCTCGACCGATCCGCTCGTGCGCTCGGCATCCTATATCCCCACCGACCAGATGCCGACCCTCATGGCCGATGGCAGCGGCGCCGTGAAGAAGGGGCCCAAGGAGTTCGCCGACGACATGACGACCGCCTCCGGTGACGTCTCATCGTTCCTCGTCGACGGAAAGGCGAAGTCCGGGGGACCCGAAGGACTCAAGGAAGGCGGATTCAAGGGATTCCGCGACTACGTGGGCGACCTGCGGGACAAGGACTCCGGCTTCGACAAGGTCGACGTCGACTGCAAGCCCTATGAGGATCTGAAGTTCGAGGACATGGCCTTGAGCACCGAGAACGGTGCGATCGGGATGGGCGAAGTCCGCTGCACGCTGACGATCAAGGCCCCGTCGGACTACGCTCTCGACCTCGGCGACACCGTCGAAGCCGTGAAGACGAATGACAAAGAGGGCGACACCATCAAGGTCGACACCGCGCACCCCTATGTGCTGATGAAGACCGGCGACGAACTCACCGCCGTCGCCACCGACTGGAACGTCCTGTCCTCCAAGGTCGAGTGACCAAGGGCTGCTGCGCTCGTCTAACTTAGCCGCGGTTCGCGCGGCGGCCGACGCGCAGCAGCCACCACAGGCCGATGAGCGGCAAGAGCAGCGGAATATAGCCGTAGCCGCTGCCGAAGTTCGACCACACCGACGGTTTGGCGAAGTCCTCGGGGTGGGTGTGGCTGAGGATGCCGACGACGATGACGCCGACGAATTCGATCGCGCAGGCGGCGACGGCGATCCGGTGCGAGACGCGATTGCCGATGACCAGGCAGACAGTGGCGAGGATGTAGATCACCGCGGCCATGGCCGAGAGCGAGTATGCGATCGGTGCGACGTCGAATTCGCGGATGAGCTGGTAGCCGGCCCGGGCCGTGGCCGAGAGCGCGAACACTCCGTACACCGCCGTCAGCGCCCGTCCCGGTCCCGTGTGCATCGCCGAATACGGCGACCGTTCCTTCTTTTCCCTCGCCGAGGCGGCCGCGGAGTCCGCATTGCCCGCTGAGTTCGCATCATCGGCGGGACCCCCGCCGAACCGGTTGCGCCTGGTCATTGCCAAATCTGATCCAATCTCTCGATCATCACGGTCACCGTCAGTCCCGCCGCGGCGAGCACTCCCGGCCCCCAGCGGCTCAGCTCCGCAAATGCCCAGAACCCGGCCAGCGCTATGACCATGATCGCGGTGATGATGTAGCCGAAGTAGAGCAGCGGGTCGACTTCATGCGCGGACCCGAAGGTCGCAATCGAGATGATCAGCTGCACGATGAGCAGCAGCAGAAGCAGAGCGGCACCGCCGAGCAGGGCCTTGCCGGCTGGACGGTTGCGGATGGTCTCGACGATCGACCACAGGGTCAGGATGCCGGTGACGGCATAGAGGACGATGGTGAAAACGGTGAACACCCGACCCAGTTTAGTCGGCATCCAGTCTCGGCAACTCGTCCGGATGTGCCGCTTCGCGGGTGAGATGCCGCACGGATCCTGGTCGTAGCCCAGCTCACGCCCTAAAATTGCAGGGTGCCCATCTATCTCGATCACGCAGCCACCTCTCCGATGCCCGCCGAGGTGCTCGAGGTGTACACGAAGGAGCTGGCCCGGCGGGCCAACCCCTCGGCCCTGCACGCGGTCGGACAGGCGGCACGGATGCGCATCGAAGAAGCGCGCGAAGGCATCGCCCGCGCGGTCGGCGCGGCCACCTCGTCGGAGGTGATCTTCACGTCCGGAGGCACCGAGGCGGACAATTTCGCCCTCAAGGGGCTCTACCTCGCCCGGAACAACGGGACGTTCAACAGTCCCGCACGCCCGCGGGTGTTGACGACGACGATAGAACACCCCGCGATCCTCGAGACCGTCGAGTGGTTGGACAGCCTCGGCGCCGAAGCCGTCTACCTCGACGTCGACGGAGCAGGACGCCTCGACCTCGACGCGGCACTGACCGAACTGCGCCGCGACCCCGACCGCACCGCGCTCATCAGCGTGATGGCCGCGAACAACGAGATCGGCACTCTGCAGCCGATCGCCGAGATCGGTGAGGCAGCCTCCGAACTCGGCATTCCCTTCCATATCGATGCTGTGCAGGCCCTCGGGCAGATCCCGCTCGACTTCGCCGCGCTCAAGGCGACAGCGATGACGATCACGGCACACAAGATCGGCGGGCCCGTCGGCATCGGCGCGCTCCTGCTCGACCGCGGGGCGACCCCGACTCCGATCCTCCATGGTGGGGGACAGGAACGCAGCGTACGCTCGGGCACCGTCGACGTCGCCGGTGCCGTGGCCTTCGCCGCCGCCGTCGACCTCGTCACCACCGATCTCGAAACTCGCTCGGTAAGACTGTCGGGGCTGCGCGATCGGCTCATCGCGGGAATCGAATCGAGCATCGACGGTGCCGTGCTCTCGGGTCCGCACGGAGCGGACCGTCTGCCTGCCAACGCCCATTTCACGTTCCCGGGCTGCGAGGGGGACTCGCTGCTCTTCGGACTCGACGCCCGAGGGCTTGCCACCTCGACGGGTTCGGCCTGTTCGGCCGGGGTCTCCCGCCCCTCTCACGTGCTCTTGGCATGCGGGTTGGATGAGGACAGCGCTCGGACCACCCAACGCTTCACACTCGGTCACGATACGACCGAAGCCGATGTCGATGCCCTGCTCGCGGCCCTGCCCGAGGTCGTCGAGCAGGCACGCCGAGCCGGGATGGTTTCGGCAACACCCCGATGGATGCAAGGAGCATCATGAGAGTACTCGTCGCCATGTCCGGCGGAGTCGATTCGTCCGTGGCCGCGGCGCGCGCCGTCGATGCCGGACACGAAGTCGTCGGCGTCCACCTGGCCCTGTCCCGGATGCCCGGCACCCTGCGCACCGGATCGCGCGGCTGCTGCACGATCGAAGACTCCCGCGACGCCCACCGCGTGGCGGGAATGCTCGATATCCCCTTCTACGTCTGGGACTTCTCCGAACGGTTCAAGGAAGACATCGTCGATGACTTCATCGCCGAATACGCCGCCGGGCGCACCCCGAACCCGTGCATGCGGTGCAATGAGCGCATCAAGTTCGCAGCCCTTCTCGACCGAGCGCTGGCGCTCGGCTTCGACGCCATCGCCACCGGCCACTATGCCGAGGTGCTCCGCGATGACGAAGGCCGTCCCGAACTTCACCGCGGTGAGGACCTGGCCAAGGACCAGTCCTATGTCCTCGGGGTGCTCACCTCCGATCAGCTCGAGCACTGCTACTTCCCGATCGGTGCGACCGCCTCGAAGGCCGAAGTGCGCGCCGAGGCGGCCGAGCGCGGTTTCTCCGTGGCGAACAAGCCCGACTCCTACGACATCTGCTTCATCCCCGACGGGGACACGAAGGCCTGGCTGGCCGACAAGATCCCGATGCGTCCGGGACTCATCAAGGACTCCGAGGGGGAAGTGCTCGGCGAGCACGACGGAGCGATGACGTACACGATCGGTCAGCGCAAGGGCCTCGGCATCGAGAAGCCCGCTCGTGATGGCAAGCCGCGCTTCGTCACTGGCCTCGACCCGGCGACGAACACCGTCACCGTCGGGTCGCGCGCCGATCTCGCGGTCTCCCACCTCACTGGCATCCGCACCTCCTGGGCCGGAGCCGCCCCGTCGGATATGGGGGACACCCCGGAGACCGGCATCGACTGCGAAGTGCAGATCCGCGCCCACGCCGACCCGGTGCCGGCCCGTGCCTGGCTGGGCGAATTCGTCGCCGAGGTGCCTGAGCATGAGGCGAATCCGATCATCGACGAGGTCGAAGTGCCCGCCGCACGTCCGGCCGGGCAGCTCATGCACGTCGACGTCGATGAGGAGCTCTCCGGAGTGGCCCCGGGGCAGACCATGGTGATCTACCGCGGCACTCGTGTGCTCGGCCAGGCCACCATCGATGCCACGGCGAAGGACCGGGTCACCCGGGCACCCGAATTCGCCGACGCCTGAGCCACCGCACCTCACTTAAGCGACGGGTTCGGACCCGATGTCGGCCACTGGCGATACTCTTGGGGCATGAAGGAATTTCCCCAAGATGTCGTCACGGCACCTTATGGAACTTGGTCTTCACCTCTCAATGCCGCCGAGGTGGCTGCCGGTGCCGCTCCGATCTTCGACGCCGCTTTCCGTGGGGACGAGATCTTCTACTCGACGAAGATCCCCACCGAGAAGGCCCGCACCGGACTCGTCCGCACGTCGCTGTCGCATCCGGGAGACCGCGAGCAGATCATTCCTTCAGGGTTCAACATCCGCTCCGCCGTCCACGAATACGGGGGAGCCTCGTGGGCTCTCGACCAGAGCAGCGACGTCATCTACTTCGTCAACGCCGCTGATCAGCGCGTCTGGCAGATCATTCCAGGACGTGCCCCGCATGCCCTGACCCCGGACACCTCGGGCCGGATCCGCTACGGAGATCTGCACATGAGTCCGTGGGGCCTGCTGTGCGTGCGGGAGGACTGCCGGTCAACCCGTCGTGAACGCGCCATCGTGCTGCTGACGAAGCACGGGACGACGAACGTCCTCTCCACGCACTCTCATTTCATGGCGTGGCCCAGACTCTCACCCGACGGCAGCACTCTGGCATTCATCGGCTGGGAGCACCCGAACATGCCCTGGGACGGAACCACCTTGTGGCTGGTCGATGTGCGAACCCCGGCCACTCCTGCCGTCGCCGTACTCAGCGGGGACGGGGTCGAACGCCCACGCAGGTCCGACCCGGGGATGCCGAGCCACACCGACCCGGGAATCTCGCTGCTCCAGCCGGAGTTCACCTCGGATTCCTCACTCCACGTCATCTCCGACCACCAGGGCCATTGGTCGCTGTACGGCCTCGACATCGACCCGGTCGCCGCGCGTGCCCGCGTCACCGACCCGCGTCACGCACCGGCTCCCACGGCGTTCGATGCCGATCGTCTGCGACCGGTCATCGACACCGGGGAGGAGATCGGCGGTGCCCTCTGGCAGCTGGGCACGAGGTGGCACCTCAACGACGGTGACGAGGTGTGGGCACATTCGCAGGCGGCCACCGCGACACTCGTCCGCCGCCGACTCACCGACGACCCCTGCGATACGAACCCCGCCGACACGGAACCCGCCGGCACGACCTGGGAAACCATCGACACGACGGGGGAGACGTTCGGCACGATCGAACTCCTCGAGCTCGGACGCACCCACCTGCTGCTGACGGCGAAGTCGACCAGGCGTCCGGGAGTCCTCTACGCCGTCGACCGGGTGACAGGACTGTTCACCGAGATCGCCAGCGAACGCCTCGACACTCACCAGCTCTATTACTCCCGCCCGCAGGTCGGCGAACTCGGGGAGTGCCCGTCGTCATCCACTCGCCGCACAATCCCCGCTTCGCAGCCCCCGTTGACGAACTCCCGCCCTTCGTGGTCTCGATCCACGGCGGACCGACAGGACAGGCGACCCCGGAGATGGCGGCCCGCACGAGCTTCTTCACCTCCCAGGGCATCGGCGTCCTCGAGGTGAACTACGGCGGGTCGACCGGATTCGGCCGCGCATGGCGTGACCGGCTGCGCGGGCAATGGGGAATCGTCGACGTCGAGGACACCGTCGCCGCCGTCAACGGACTCGTCGCAGCCGGGCTCGCCGACCCGAACCGCATCGCGATCTCCGGAGCCTCTTCGGGTGGTTGGACGGTGCTGACCGCCTTGGCCTCGACGAACGTGTTCGCCTGCGGCACCTCGTACTTCGGGGTCACCGACCTCATGCGCTTCGTCGTCGACACCCACGACTTCGAATCCCACTACATCGACGGACTCGTCGGCCCCTGGCCGGCGGCCCAGGACGAATACATCTCCCGTTCGCCGATCCGCCGGACCAGCGACATCAACGTCCCCGTGGCCGTGATGCAAGGAGACCGAGACCCGATCGTCCCGCCCTCACAGGCACAGGAATTCGTCGATACACTTCAACTGGCCGGAGTGGAGTACATTTACCGTCTGTACAAGGGCGAATCCCACGGCTTCGTCCGCGCCGAGACCATCATCGATTCCCTGGAAAGCGAGTTCGGATTCTATGTCGACGTCTTCGGAATCCCCCGCGCCCACCAGCATGGCTGACCCCCGCACCCCCGACCGCGACCATCCCGGTGCCACCCTCGCCGAGGCAGCCGCCCCCGAGGCCCCGACGTCCGTTCTGCCCGCCGCCACGACCACGGGGATCTGGCTGCCCGGAGCCCGTGATCCGCGTCGCGGCTACATTGCGACCAGCCCGGTCCGTGAAGCTGCCGCTGCCGGCTTCGACATCCTCTCCGACCAGCTGCCCCCGGTACCCCTGACCGCTCACCAGGCAGAGGGTCGGTGGGGTGCCGACGCCATCGGCCGCGCCGTCGGCCTGCTCACCGAACTCCACGTCGACCGCACGTCCTACGGATGGCGGCTGACCGCCTCGGCGGGCAAGGACGAACGACTCGAGGGCTCGGCCCTGATCGAAGCCTTCGACGCGATCGCAGAATACGGGGCCTCGCGCCCCGGACAGATCCAGATCAGCCTGCCGGGACCGTGGACTCTTGTGACCGCGCTGAGCCTGTCCTCCGGCGCTCGCGTCCTCGGCGACTACGGCGCCCGCCGCGACGTCGTCCAGGCCTACGCCTTCGGCATCGCCGCCTTCACCGACCGCATCGCGCGCTTGGGAATGCAGCCGACCGTCCGCCTCGTCGAATCCCGCCTGACCCCAGTCCTCACCGGCACCTGGCCGACCGTGTCCGGGTGGGCGAGCCTGCCCGCCATCAGCGAAGCCCAGGTGTGGGCGGCCATCGAATCCACCCTGCGCCATCTCCCGCCCACCGTGCTGGCCCTGCCGAACTTCGACTCTCTGCACCTGCAGGGCAAGGAGATCCCCGCCGCCGAGGCGGTCCGCCGCACCGGTGCCCGTTCCGTGTCAGTGCCGTTGGCTAGCCTGAGACCACACAGCTGGGAACAGCTGGCGATCCTCGCCGAGGCGGGGTTGGGCACCTGGATCCACCTGCCGACCGAGGCCGGCAGGCGATCCGACGCGGTCAATCACTGGTGTGAGCGGATCCGCACCCCGTGGTCGCGCATCGGCATGGGGGTCGCGAGTCTGCACGAAATCGGGATCATCGCCGGCCCCGAACTGCCGATGACCTACCCGCCGCTGCTGGAGAACCAGCAGGGGATCGGACCTGAACACAATCGGGGAACCATGTCCATCGCCGCCGGTCTGCGGCGGGCTCTTGAGGAGATCGAATGACCACGACACCGGAGAACTCCGACTCATCGGCGGCAGCGTCGGCACCCGATCTGCAGAACGCGGACCTCACGGATGCGGCCACACGTGCCCAAGTCCATGCGCAGCTGACCGAGAAGATCGAGGAGCTGCGGGCCGCCTACTATCAGGACTCCCTGCTCGTCTCCGACGCCGAGTACGACGAGCTCGTCCACCGCCTCGAAGACCTCGAAGCGAAGTTCCCCGAACTCGTCACCGACTCCTCACCGACGCAGACCGTCGGCGGCGTCGTCGACACCTCGACCTTCGACCCGGTCGAACACATCGGTCCGATGTACAGCCTCGACAACGTCTTCGACTATGACGAACTGCGCGCCTGGTATGAGCGGGTGCGGTCGGCCACCTCGGTGAAGTCGAAGTTCCTGTGCGAACTCAAGATCGACGGACTCGCCGTCAACCTCCTCTACCGCAATGGAGAACTCGTGCGGGCCGCGACCCGCGGCGACGGACGCATCGGTGAGGACATCACCGCGAATGTGCGCACGATCTCCGATATCCCGCACCACCTCGACACCGAGCACCCGCCTGCCGAGGTCGAGATCCGCGGTGAGGTGTTCTTCCCCGTCGAGGAATTCGCCGAACTCAACGCCTCCCTCGTCGCCGAGGGCAAGGCCCCATTCGCGAACCCGCGGAACTCCGCGGCAGGTTCGCTGCGGCAGAAGGACCCAGCCGTCACGGCGCGTCGGCCCCTGCACATGCTCGTCCACGGAATCGCAGTGTGGACGGCCGCCGACGATTCGCATCCCGAACCGGCCCACCAGTCCGAGGTCTACGAGCAGTTCCGGTCCTGGGGTCTGCCGATCAGCGACTACTTCAAGGTCCTCGACACCGTCGATGAGATCGAAGACTTCATCGCCTACTACGGCGAACACCGCCACGATGTCACTCATGAGATCGACGGAATCGTCATCAAGATCGACGATATCGCCGTGCAGGAGACGTTGGGCTACACCTCTCGCGCGCCGAGGTGGGCGACGGCCTTCAAGTACCCGCCCGAGGAGGTCACGACGAAGCTCATCGACATCCAGGTGCAGGTGGGCCGGACCGGGCGGGTGACCCCGTTCGCCGTGATGGAGCCGGTGACCGTGGCCGGATCGACCGTTGAGCGGGCGACCCTGCACAATGGGTACGAGGTCAAACGCAAAGGTGTGCTCATCGGCGACACCGTCACCCTGCGCAAGGCCGGCGACGTCATCCCCGAGGTGCTTGGCCCCGTCGCTGCCCTGCGGGACGGGTCCGAGCACGAATTCGTCATGCCCACCCGCTGCCCGTCCTGCGGGACCGAGCTCGGTGAGCAGAAAGAAGGCGACAAGGACCTGCGGTGCCCGAATTCGCGGTCGTGCCCGGCGCAGCTGGCCAACCGCATCTTCTACCTCGCTTCCCGTGCGGCCTTCGACATCGAAGCCCTCGGCGAGGAGGCCGCACTGGCGCTGACGGCCCCGGCCGAACCCGAGACGCCCCCGCTGACCTCGGAGGCCTTCCTCTTCGACCTGACTGCCGAGGACCTGGCCGACGTCAAGATCTGGCGGAACAAGAAGGTCAAGGGTGTGGAGACCGGCGAGCGAGAGCTCGTGCCCTACTTCTATACCCGCGGAACCGCGAAGAAGCCGAGCGCCCCGAGCGCGAACACGAAGAAGCTCTTCGACGAACTGGAGAAGGCGAAGGACCAGGATCTGTGGCGGGTGCTTGTGGCTCTGTCGATCCGCCATGTCGGACCGACCGCTGCACGGACCCTGGCCGCGAAGTTCCGCACCCTCGACGCCATCCGTAAGGCCAGCCTCGAAGAGCTCTCCGCCGTCGAGAGCATCGGGCCGACGATCGCGCAGAGCATCCGCGCATGGTTCGAGATCGATTGGCACGTCGAGATCGTCGAAACCTGGGCAGCCGCCGGAGTGCGGATGGAGGACGACGAGGTCGAGGCCGCCGAGCAGACCCTCGAAGGATTGACGATCGTGGCGACCGGATCGCTGAGTTCGTTCACGCGCGACGGGATCAAGGAGGCGATCCTCGGTGCCGGCGGAAAGGCCGCGGGCTCGGTGTCGAAGAAGACCGACTATGTCGTCGCCGGTGAGAACGCCGGATCGAAGTTGGAGAAGGCCGAGTCGCTGGGCGTGCCCGTCCTCGACGAGGACCAGTTCAGGGCTCTGCTGGAGACAGGCAGCCTCGACTGAGCGGTGCCCGCCGGACGCTGAAACTCTCCATCGAAGGGAATTTATCCCGGGTCCTGGAGGTTCCATGGTGCGGCTGTGTACTCATTCGTTACCGAACTCGAAGTCGGGGTTCAGACTCAGCCAAGCTCAGAGACAGCTTCGAGTGGAAGAGTGTGGGACATGAGATGGATTCCCCGACTCCTCGCCGGTACCTGTGTGGTCATCGCCGCAGCGATGACCGCGGTACCGGTGACGGCCGGCCTGGCTGACCTGGTTCTCAACCCGGGACCGAACACCACCAAACGCAATGCTCAGCCCGCGCTGACGTCCATGCGTACTCCGTCCGCCCCGACCACCGGACGAACCGAGGAGTCGGCGACCGCCTTCGTCGGCGACTCGACGGACGATCACGAGGTCACCGAAGGCACGATCGTCGACGGCTCGAGTGCGGTCGGCACACTCTCGGCCGGAGCACTCTCGGCCGGCACGGAACTCGTCGCAGCCACCACGGCCGACGCCCAGTCCCGCATCGCCGATCTCTCCGCGGACCTGCAGGCCGGAGTCTCGGCCGGTGAGTTCACCCAGGCCGACGCCGATCGCGTGCTTGCCGACATCGCCCCCTACATCCACGGCGACCGCACCTGGCCCGAACGCCTCACTTCCTGATAATTGCTACCTGACGGCGGCCCAGCAACCTCGCGCGAGGTTGCTGAGCCGCCGTCAGGTAGTTCTGGGGGAAGGTCACAGTGCACCGACGAAACCGCGTCCGACGGAGAGACTAGACTGGAGGCGAGTGAAAACGACGATGAAAGGCAGGGAATGACGGAGTCTTCCGCAATCACCCCCGAACAGGTGGAGCATCTGGCTTCACTGTCTCGGATCGCCATGAGCGAAGACGAGCTGAAATCGCTCGCCGGTGATCTCAGCACAATTCTGGGAAACGTCGCCAGGGTCAACGAAGTGGCCGGCGACGATGTGCCCGCAACCAGCCACCCCATCCCGCTGACGAACGTCATGCGCCCCGACGTCGTGGGCGAGACGCTGTCGAGCGAACAGGCACTGGCCTCGGCCCCGGCCGCCGAGGACGACAAGTTCCTCGTCCCGCAGATCCTCGGGGAGGAATGAGATGACCGAACTGACGAACAAGAGCGCCCTCGAACTCGCCGCAGGACTGAAATCCGGCGAGTTCTCCTCCGTCGAAGTCACGCAGTCCCATCTCGACCGCATCTCCGCCACCGAGGATGACTTCAACTCCTTCATCACCGTCACCGATGAGCTCGCCCTGGAGGCCGCGAAGGCCGTCGACGCCAAGCGCTCCGCCGGTGAGGACCTCCACGCCCTGGCCGGTGTCCCGGTCGCGCTGAAGGACCTCGTCGTCACCGAAGGCGTCAACACCACCGCCGGATCGAAGATGCTCGAGAACTGGGTTCCGCCCTACGAATCGACGGTGCATAACAAGATCAAAGCCGCCGGTCTGCCGGTGCTCGGCAAGACCAACCTCGACGAATTCGCCATGGGTTCGACGACCGAGCACTCGGCCTTCGGCAACACCCGCAACCCGTGGAACCTCGAGCACGTGCCCGGCGGATCGTCGGGAGGCGCGGCCGCAGCGCTGGCCGGCTTCCAGGCCCCGCTGTCCGTGGGCACCGACACCGGCGGATCCGTCCGCCAGCCCGCCGCGTTCACCGGCACCGTCGGCGTCAAGCCGACCTACGGTTCGATCTCGCGCTTCGGCATCATCGCCATGGCCTCGAGCCTCGACCAAGTCGGCCCGATGGGCCGAAACGTCGCCGATGCCGCAGCCCTGCACGAACTGCTGGCCGGACACGATCCGCTCGATTCGACCTCGCTGCCCGATGAGGTCGGCGGATTCCTCAATGCCGCCCAGACCAGCGAACTCAAGGGCAAGAAGCTCGGCGTCATCAAGCAGCTGGCCGGTCAGGGATACCAGGACGGAGTCCGCACCGCGTTCACTGCCGCCCTCGAAGCCGCTGCCGCCGCCGGTGCCGAGATCGTCGAGGTCGACTGCCCGTCGATCTCCTACGCCCTCGACGCCTACTACCTCATCATGCCCTCCGAGGTGTCCTCGAACCTGGCCCGCTACGACGGCATGCGCTACGGCCTGCGTGTCGAACCGGAGACCGGTCCCGTCACCGCCGAGACCGTCATGTCGGCCACTCGCGCCGCGGGCTTCGGCGATGAGGTTAAGCGCCGCATCATCCTCGGCACCTACGCCCTGTCGGCCGGCTACTACGACGCCTACTACGGTTCGGCGCAGAAGATCCGCACCTTGGTCCAGAACGACTTCGCGAAGGCCTTCGCCGCATGCGACGTCCTCGTGTCCCCGACGACTCCGACGACCGCGCTGAAGTTCGGTGCGGAGAAGGCCGCCGACCCGATGGCCCTCTATTTGGGCGACGTCGCGACGATCCCGGCGAACCTCGCCGGGATCCCCGGACTGTCCCTGCCCGCAGGTCTGGCCGATGGTCTGCCCGTCGGCTTCCAGATCCTGGCCCCGGCCCGTGAGGACATCAAACTCTACGAGGTGGCCGGACCCTTGGAAGCCGCACTCGAATCTACCGGCGGACGCGTGCTCGACACTCTCGCGGAAGGACTGAACGCCAAGTGAAATACGAAGACGCGATCAAGAAATACGATCCGGTCATCGGCATCGAGGTCCACGTCGAACTCGGCACCGCGACCAAGATGTTCGACGCCGCCCCCAACACCTTCGGCGGGGGACCGAACACCAATGTGACTCCCACCTCCCTCGGCCTGCCCGGGTCCCTGCCCGTGGTCAACGAGAAGGGTGTGGAGTACGCGATCAAGATCGGTCTGGCGCTCGGCTGCGAGATCGCCGAATCCTGCCGGTTCGCCCGCAAGAACTATTTCTACCCGGACGTGCCCAAGGACTTCCAGACCAGCCAGTCTGATGAGCCTATCGCGGCCGAAGGCCAGGTCGAGGTCGAACTCGAGGACGGCACCATCGTCACCGTCCCCGTCGAGCGCGCCCACATGGAGGAGGACGCCGGAAAGAACACTCACGTGGGAGGGGCCACCGGCCGCATCCAGGGCGCCGACCACTCCCTCGTCGACTACAATCGCGCCGGTGTTCCACTCGTGGAGATCGTCACCCACCCGATCACCGGGACAGGGGAGAGGGCCGCCGAGGTGGCCGCCGCCTATGTGCGCACGCTCCGTGACATCTTCCGCGCCCTCGACGTCTCCGAAGCCCGCATGGAACAGGGCAACGTCCGCGCTGACGTCAACGTGTCCCTGCGCGAGAGCCCCGATGCACCGCTGGGCACCCGAACGGAGACGAAGAACGTCAACTCCTTCCGCTCGATCGAACGCGCAGTGCGCTTCGAGATCGGCCGCCAGGCGACCCTCCTCGAAGCAGGGGAGAAGGTCGTCCAGGAGACCCGCCACTTCCACGAGGAGACCGGCGAGACCTCATCGGGACGTCCGAAGTCCGACGCCGACGACTACCGCTACTTCCCCGAGCCGGACCTCGTCCCGCTGCAGCCGACCCGCGAATGGGTCGAAGAGCTGCGGGCAAGCCTGCCCGAACTGCCGGCGCAGAAGCGTCGCCGTCTCCTCGGGGAGTGGAAGTTCTCCGACCTGGAGATGCGCGACATCGTCAACGCGGGACTCCTCGAAGCCATCGAGGACACCGTCACCGCCGGTGCGAAACCTGCGAAGGCCCGCAAATGGTGGACCGGTGAGGTCGCCCGCCTGGCCAACCAGGAGGACAGGCATCCCACCGAGATCGTCACACCCGCCCAGGTGGCGGGCCTCGTCGAACTCATCGATGAGGGCAAGCTCAATGACAAGCTGGCGAAGGACGTGCTCACCGGAGTCTCAGCAGGCGAAGGCGAGCCGGCCGAGGTGATGAAGGCCCGCGAACTGGAGATCGTCGAGGACACCGGTGCGCTGGAAGCCGCCGTCGAGGAGGCCATCGCGGCCAACCCCGATGTGGTCGAGAAGATCAAGGGCGGAAAGATGCAGGCCATCGGTGCGCTCATGGGGCCGATTATGAAGGCCACCCGCGGACAGGCCGATGCTGGCAAGGCCAAGGACCTCATCCTCGCCAAGATCAACGGCTGAGTGCAGGCCCAGCCTCAGGGCTGACCAAGACTCAGGATTGATCCAGCCACACCCTCTAGACTGTGCGTCCAAGGGAACCGAACGGTTTCCCGAACACAGCGGAGGGTGTGGCTGTTCGCATTCCCCGCAACCGGTGGCCCGCAGGGAAACGGGCCGAGTGCGTGACCCACACGCGTGGAGGTGGAGCGGTGTCTGAGTGGAAGTCGCTGTGGAAGAGCGAATGCGGGAAGTCTGCGCCGATCTATCGGGTGCTCGTGCCCGAAAGCGTCAACGAGGCGGTGCTGCGTGCCTGGAGTGCCCGCGGATACCGGTACACGGCAGGAGCCCCGAGCGCGATCATGCTCACCGGGGGATGAGCCGAAACTTCTTCCGCTCCAGCGTCCTGTTCAAGGGCGGCACCGCCGCCGGCACTGCCGTGACCGCGGGATTCGCGGCACCCGGAGGACTGGCTCTGGTCTCGGGATTCGCCGATGCCGCACTGACCTTCGGCGGAATGGGAGCGGCAACGGCCGTGGGCACCGGTATCTTCGCTGCCGTCACCGGCCCCAAATATCTGCGTGACCCGAAGCGTCTGAGCCGGAAGAACCGGCGCAAGGTCGCCGGTGCCAAATGGGTGACTCCGGCCAGCCTCGGCTATCTGCCCGGTCGCAAGGACGGCCGCGACACCGACGAACAGCGACTGTTCCACCTCGCGGTCACTATCGCCCGCAAGATCGTGCGCACCCGCGCCTGGACCCACCCGATCCTCAAAGACCACGTTTCCCGAGTCGACCTCGACCACGCCGTAGCCTCCATCGGAGTGCGGCTGCAGGAACTCGTCAGTCTGCGCGAGGAGATCGAAGGCATCCGCGATGCGGGGACCGCGAAGTCGGTGGAGACCTATCTGTCGAAGCTGGCCGTCGCGTTCTCGTCGATGGCGCACCGCGTGGAGTCGATGCACGAATACTATGAGCGGCTGCTCGATCTCGACCAGCAGCTCATGCTGCTGCACAACTCCGAACGCTCCCGCGAACTCGGCGATCGGGTGCTCGACGTGCTGTCGCGCACCGCCGCCGATGATTCCGCCGATTGGCAGTTCAGAGAACTGCGCATCGACGCGGACTCGCAGTCCTCGATCATCTCCGGACTCGTCGCCGAACTCGATCAGACCGCCGATGACTTCGACGACTTCGACACCCGCCTGGCTGCCGCACAGAAGTCCGTGGACGAACTCGAGGCCTAGGCGAGCACCGGGCCGAACTCAGTGTCCGAATGGGTCCGGGTCGACTCCCGGCATCCATGACAGGCCCGGCTGGTTATAGCTGTGAGCCTCCTGGGCCTTCTTCCACTTCTTCGACCAGCGCTTGTCGAGACGGTCGACATAGAGGGTTCCCTGCAGGTGGTCGTATTCGTGCTGCATGATGCGGGCGAACCACCCGTCCGCACTCAGCGTCACCGGCGCACCCGACTCATCGAAGCCGTTGACGGTGACCCTGTCGGCACGTTTGAGGGGAAAGTCGAGACTCGGCACCGACAGGCATCCTTCGGTCTCATCGTCCGGGTCGGGACGGGTGTCCGGGACCTTCGACGCAATGAGCACGGGATTGACGAAGGTGCCGCGATGACGCACACCGTAGTCGTCGTCGGCATCGAACACGAAGATGGACTTTCCGACGCCGATCTGCGGCGCGGCCAGACCGACGCCGTTGCTGGCATCGAGGGTCTCGTGCATGTCTTTGACGAGTTCGACGAGATCGTCATCGAACTCGGTGATCTTCTCGGCACGACGATGCAGGACGGGCTCGCCGTAGACGACGATGGGATGAATAGCCATGAGGACAATCGTATCGGTCTCCTGAGGCCGTCTCAGACTCCGCCCGACGACACCTCCGCAGTACCGCAGGGACGAAATCACCGAGGCGGCCACCTCGGTGATCATGTCCGCCGATTGCTCAGCGGTTGTCCCGATCTGCTGCTGAAACGCGTGGATCGATATGCGACGATCTCGGGTCTGTGATACGCGATGTCATAAAGTTTCGCCCCCAGCGAACAGAGATTGTTGAGCAACATATCTGGGAACATGTTCAGGGTCGGCGTGGTTATGATGAGGGCAAGCCGTCTCGGACCACGAGATGAAAGCTGTCGCTCAACCCCTGCCGGAACATCCCTGCCGAGTGGTGAGGGGCCTGTGACGGCGGATGCACACAGTAGCGTGAAAGGACTTACTTTGACCATCTTCAACAACGTCTCCGATCTGGTCGGCCGTACTCCGCTGATCCGCGTCAACAAGGCAAGCGAACGCTCCGGTGCCGAAATCGTTGCGAAGCTCGAATCGTACAACCCGGGCAACTCCGTCAAGGACCGCATCGGTGTGGCGATGATCGACGCGGCCGAGAAGTCCGGCGAACTGCAGCCCGGCGGCACGATCGTCGAAGCCACCTCCGGAAACACCGGCATCGCTCTGGCGATGGTCGGCACCTCCCGCGGCTACAAGGTCAAGCTGACGATGCCCGAATCGATGTCGAAGGAACGTCGCGCTCTGCTGCGCGCCTTCGGAGCCGAACTCGTCCTCACCGACAAAGCCGACGGCATGAAGGGCGCGGTCGCCAAGGCCGAGGAACTTGCCGCCGGCGGCGCCGTGCTCGTGCGCCAGTTCGAGAACCAGGCCAACGCCGAGATCCACAAGGCCACCACCGGACCCGAGATCCTCGCCGATACTGACGGCGAGGTCGACATCTTCGTCTCCGGCATCGGCACCGGCGGGACCATCACCGGCGCCGGCGCCGCCCTGCGCGAGGCCAACCCGGATGTGAAGATCGTCGCCGTCGAGCCGGCCGCCTCGCCGCTGTTGACCGAAGGCAAGGCCGGACCGCACGCGATTCAGGGACTCGGCGCGAACTTCGTGCCCAAGGTGCTCAACACCGAGATCTACGACGAGGTCGTCACCGTCGACAACGACGCGGCCATCGAACGCGCCCGCGAGGTCGCGAAGGAAGAGGGCCTGCTCGTGGGCATCTCCTCCGGTGCCGCACTCTCGGCCGCCGAGGCTGTCGCCGCACGCCCGGAGAACGCCGGAAAGCGCGTCGTCGTCATCCTCCCCGACTTCGGTGAGCGCTACCTGTCCACACCGCTGTTCTCCGAATACCTCGACTGACAGTGAGTCAGCGGCATGAGGGCGTCAGACTTCGGTTTGGCGCCCTCGCTGTCTGAAGAGTCCCCGGTCGGGCCGTGGCGGGAATTCCTGCGCCCGGATCCGACTTGCACGAGATAGACCGAGACGAATGAGCAAGGGAGTCAACGATGAAGGCACTGTGGGCAGCGGCCGCGACGGCCGTGGGTGCGGCCGCCTATGGACTGAGCCGGCCCGGTGTGCGCGAGACGCTCAAAGAAGACCTCGAGACGGTCAAGCGCCGAGACCCGGCGGCGCGCAATGACTTCGTCTCCGTGGTGTCCTACCCGGGAATGCATGCGATCTGGGCGCACCGCGGACTCCACAGGCTGTGGCAGCACGACGCCGGAAAAGTTCCGGCCCGGCTGATGTCCCAGCTCGTGCGGACGCTGACCGGGGTCGAGATCCATCCGGGGGCGGAGATCGGGCGCCGGTTCTTCATTGACCATGCCAACGGCGTCGTCATCGGCGAGACCTCGGAGATCGGCGACGACGTCATGCTCTATCACCAGGTCACCCTCGGCGGTACCTCGATGGCACAGACGAAGCGCCACCCGACGATCGGCAACCATGTGCTCGTCGGCGCCGGGGCGAAGATCCTCGGCCCGGTCGTCGTCGGCGACAACTCCGCGATCGGAGCCAATGCCGTCGTTGTCAAGGACGTGGCGGCGGATTCGAGCGCCGTGGGCATTCCCGCGACCGTGCGCCCGAAGCGGAAGGACGGAGCCGCCTCGGCGAAGGCAGACGTCGAAACGTCGACGAAACGCCCCGATTTCGTTCTCGAGGACCCTGCCCTCTGGATCTGAGTCCGCCCACGGCCTGAGCTCAGGGCGGGACTCGGTTCCGGCTCGAGTGGACTGACCATAAACGGCCCCTGCCTTCCGGTAAGGGCCGTTCTGCGCCCCCGGGAATACTTTTGCGACGACTTCTGTTAAGATTTCAACTAGTTACTTCAAAATTGAAGCTAGTCCAATGAGAAGGCCGGTCGCGCTAACCGCGATCAGCCCAGATGCAGGAGGCGTCATGGAATTCGGAATCTTCACCATCGGCGATGTCACCACCGACCCGACCGACGGCACCACCGTCAGCGAACACCAGCGGATCAAGAACACCGTCGAGATCGCCAAGAAGGCAGAAGAGGTCGGCCTCGACGTCTTCGCCACCGGTCAGCACCACAACCCGCCCTTTGTGGCGCCGGCGAACCCGCCGGTCCTGCTGGCCAACATCGCCGCGCAGACGGAGAGGCTCGAACTCTCCACGGCGACCACCCTCATCACCACGACCGATCCCGTGCGCATCGCCGAGGACTACTCGTACGCGCAGCACCTCTCCGATGGTCGTGTCAGCCTGATCATGGGCCGCGGCAACACCGGGCCGGTCTATCCCTGGTTCGGCAAGGACATCCGCGCAGGCATCCCGTTGGCCGTGGAGAACTACAACCTCCTCTACCGTCTGTGGCGTGAGAAGAACATCGACTGGGAAGGCAAGTTCCGCACCCCG
This sequence comes from Brevibacterium siliguriense, assembly GCF_900105315.1. NCBI lineage: Bacteria > Bacillati > Actinomycetota > Actinomycetes > Micrococcales > Brevibacteriaceae > Brevibacterium > Brevibacterium siliguriense. The sequence continues at coordinate 1,801,603 of NZ_LT629766.1, forward strand.
CTGAACGGCTTCACCGTCACACCGACCCCGCTGGACGAGGTCCCGCCGTTCGTATGGCACGGTTCGATCCGCAGCCCCGAGATCGCCGAACAGGCCGCCTACTACGGCGACGGGTTCTTCCACAACAACATCTTCTGGCCGACCTCGCACACCGCCCGGATGGTTCAGCTCTACCGTCAGCGCTATGAGTACTACGGCCACGGAAAGGCCAGCCAGGCGATCGTCGGGCTCGGCGGTCAGGTGTTCATGCGCAAGAACTCCCAGGATGCCGTCCGCGAGTTCCGTCCCTACTTCGACAACGCCCCGGTTTACGGTCACGGACCCAGCCTCGAGGACTTCTCGACGCAGACACCGCTGACCGTCGGTTCGCCGCAGCAGGTCATCGAGCGCACCCTGAGCTTCCGCGACTGGGCTGGTGACTACCAGCGGCAGCTCTTCCTCATCGACCATGCGGGCCTGCCGCAGAAGACGGTGCTCGAACAGCTCGACCTCCTCGGCGAAGAGGTCATCCCCGTCCTCCGCGAGGAGTTCGCAAAGGGCCGCCCGGCGGACGTTCCCGATGCCCCGACCCATGAATCCCTGGTCATCCGGCACCGCGAAGGCCGGGACCCGATTCCCGGCGGTGGTGAAGGATCACGCGCTTTCGAGGACCGGCAGGCACGCGCCGCCGAAGCGGCACAGGAAGGAGCCGATCAGGCATGAGCACGAAGGCGATGCACATCGTGGCCGTGACTACCTCGCTCAGCGAGGACTCGACAACGCTCAAACTCACGAACCGGATCCTCGGCCAAGCCGCCTCGGCGGGGGAGTCGGTGAGCATCGACGTGACCACGGACGTCATCAACGTCCGCAACCTCGCCACCGCACTCACGGATATGACCCTGACAGGGTTCCGCTCCGAAGCCCTCGAATCGGCCTTCGCAGCCATCGCCGCAGCCGATGCGATCGTCACCGTCGCACCGGTGTACAAGGCCGCCCCGGTCGGCCTGCACGCCCTGTTCTGGCAGCTCATCGACGACAGGGCGCTGAACGGCAAGCCAGTGCTCATCGCCTCCACAGGCGGCACGGCGCGCCATTCCCTGGCCGGAGATGCGGTGCTGCGGCCGATGCTGTCCTACCTCAAGGGCATCGTCGTGCCCACGACGGTCTTCGCCGCGACCGACGACTGGGGGACCGTCGAAGGCGGCCGGGCGCTGTCCGCTCGGATCCGTCAGGCAGGAGAGGAGCTCGTGTCCCTGACCGCGACGATCATCGGGGCCGGACACGACGACCTCGCCGAGGTGGCCGACCCCGATTCGAGTGCAGGTGCAGCGGCGGTTGGGACCCAGCGGGCGTCTGAGAATCGCGGAATCGTCGACGAATTCGACCCTTCGAACGTGACCCCGTTCGCGCAGCTGCTCGAGGGCTGAGATGACGGAGATCAGATTCGGGCTCGGGAGGGAGGCGCTGGCGCAGACCGCGTGGCGGACCTATTTCGAGACCTCGCAGCGAATCCGTCAGGCACTTGAGGTCCAGCTCAAGGACGATGCGGGGCTCGACGTCAGCGACTACAACACTCTGCTCCTGCTGTGGGAGGCTCCGGAGAGGACGCTGACGATGAGCGCCCTGGCGAAGAAGCTCGTCTTCTCGCCGTCGCGGCTGAACTATCGGATCAAGGTCCTCGTCGACGCGGGGCTGGTGACGAAGTCCCAATGCCTCGACGACGGGCGTGCCCACAATGTGGCGCTGACCGAGGCGGGAGCGCGGGCATTCCTGTCCGCCGGATCCCAGCACAAGGGGTATGTCGACGAGATCTTCTTCGACCATGTCAGCGATGCCGAACTCGAGGTGATCGAGGCTGTGTTCTCTCGAATCGGGGATGCTCTGCCCGAGCGGTGAGGCGGCGTGCCACAATGAGGGCATGTCCACCGCCACAATCGCCTTCCCGAACTCCGAGCTCCGCAACCGTGTGATCGCTCAGATCCCTGCACACCAGCGGACGAACGTCGACCTCGTCGTCTTCTCCGACGCCGAACGTTCGGCCAAGCTCAGCCGCGACGACGTCGACATCGTCGTCCTGCCGTACCTCGATTCCGGGCCGACGATCGAGCTGCTCGACGAGTTGCCCAACCTGCGGATGGTCATCACTCAGACCACCGGATTCGACCCCGTCTCCCATCTTCCCGAGCGCGGGATCCAGGTCGCAACCGCCTCCGGTGTCCACACCGGAGGCACCGCCGAACTCGCTTTGGCGCTGACCCTGGCCAGCCTGCGCGGAATCGACGACGCCGTGCGTTCACAGGTCTCGCGAGTGTGGGAGCACCATCGCTACCGTTCGCTGCAGGACCGGCGCGTGATGATCATCGGCGTCGGTGAGATCGGCTCGGCCATCGCTGATCGCTTCGACCCCTTCGAGGTCCAGCTCACCCGCGTGGCCTCGACGGCCCGTGAGGACGAGCGCGGGAAGATCCACGGCGTCGACGAGCTGCCGAAGCTGCTGCCTCACACCGAGGTGGTTGTGCTCATCACCCCGCTCAATGAGGGCACCCACCACCTCGTCGACGAGAAGTTCCTCAGCCAGCTTCCCGACAATGCCCTCATCGTCAACGTCGCTCGCGGCAAGGTCGTCGACACGGATGCGCTCGTGGCAGAGCTGGCCACCGGGCGACTCCATGCCGCACTCGACGTCACCGACCCGGAGCCGCTGCCGCGCAACCACGCGCTGTGGGGGACTCCGAACACCCTCATCACACCTCATGTCGGAGGTGACACCTCGGCGTTCGAACCACGGGTCGTGAAGATCCTCGCCGAGCAGGTCAGGCGGATCAACGATGGTCAGCAGCCGCTCAACCTCATCAAAGCCTGACATTCTGGCGCAGAGCTGAGGTGCCGCCATTAGGTCACGTGACTCTGGCCTAAGCGGGCCCGGAACACCGCAGTGATGTCGGACTCTCGCGTGGTGCCCAGAAGAGGTTCCACCATGCGAGAGTCTGGCGTGCGGATGCTGAAATCGGGCGTAGCATGCCTGCATGAGCATCGATACAGACAACACCACACCCGACATCAAACCCCGTTCCCGCGATGTCACGGACGGCCTCGAGGCCACCGCCGCACGCGGAATGCTCCGCGCAGTCGGCATGGGCGACGATGACTGGGTGAAGCCGCAGATCGCGATCGCGACCTCGTGGAACGAGATCACCCCCTGCAACATGTCGCTGCAGCGCCTCGGCTCGGCCGCCAAGGAAGGCGTCCACGAGGCCGGCGGCTTCCCGCTGGAATTCGGCACCATCTCCGTTTCGGACGGAATCTCGATGGGCCACGAGGGAATGCACTACTCGCTGGTCTCTCGTGAGGTCATCACCGACTCCGTCGAGACCGTGATGAGTGCCGAACGCCTCGACGGCTCCGTGCTCATGGCCGGCTGCGACAAGTCGATCCCCGGAATGCTCATGGCCTCCGCTCGCCTCGGACTCTCCAGCGTCTTCCTCTACAACGGTTCGATCATGCCCGGAACCGCAAAGATGGAGGACGGCTCGGAGAAGGAAGTCACCCTCATCGACGCCTTCGAAGCCGTCGGCGCCTGCCGGGCCGGCACCATGTCCCAGAAGGACGTCGACGCCATCGAACGCGCCGTCTGCCCCGGTGAGGGCGCCTGTGGCGGTATGTACACGGCGAACACGATGGCCTCGGCCGCCGAGGCTATGGGCATGTCGCTGCCGGGTTCGGCCGCTCCGCCGGCCATCCACCGCAACCGCACGATGTTCGCTCGCAAGTCCGGCGAGGCGGTCGTGAACATGCTGCGTCAGGGCATCACAGCGCGCGACATCATCACCCGCGAATCGCTGCACAATGCCATCGCCGTGGTCATGGCATTCGGCGGTTCGACGAACGCCGTTCTCCACCTGCTGGCGATCGCCCATGAGGCCGGAGTGGTGCTCGAGCTCGATGACTTCAACCGCATCGGCGACAAGGTCCCGCACCTGGGCAACGTCAAGCCCTTCGGCCAGTACGTGATGAACGATGTCTTCAAGATCGGCGGCGTGCCCGTGATCATGAAGGCCCTCCTCGACGCCGGTCTGCTCAACGGTGACTGCATGACGGTCACCGGCAAGACCGTGGCCGAAAACCTCGAGTCGATCAATCCGCCGGATCCGGACGGGAAGATCCTGCGCGCCCTCAATAACCCGATCCATGCCACCGGTGGTCTCACCGTTCTGCAGGGATCGCTGGCGCCCGAGGGCGCCGTCGTGAAGTCCGCAGGCTTCGACGCCGACGTCTTCGAAGGCACCGCTCGCGTCTTCAACCAGGAGAAGCCGGCGATGGATGCCGTGCTCAACGGTGAGTTGAAGAAGGGCGACGTCGTCGTCATCCGCTACGAAGGACCCAAGGGCGGACCCGGAATGCGCGAGATGCTCGCGATCACCGGCGCCATCAAGGGCGCGGGCATCGGCAAGGACGTCCTGCTGCTCACCGACGGCCGCTTCTCCGGCGGTTCGACCGGTCTGTGCATCGGGCACATCGCTCCCGAGGCTGTTGACGGCGGCCCGATCGCGCTCGTCGAGGACGGAGACAAGATCACGGTCGACATCGCGGCCCGCTCGATCGAACTCCACGTTGACGAGGAGGTGCTGGCAGAGCGCCGCAAGACCTGGACGCTGCCCGAGAACCACCGCCTCACCGGTGTGCTCGGCAAGTACGCGAAGCTCGTGCAGTCGGCCTCGAAAGGCGCGGTCTGCTTCTGATCCAGCTCAAGGTCCGTTGCTGACTCTGCTCGCCTTCGGGCGACGCACTACGGCACGGACTGAATCCACTATCGCCGAGGCGGTGCAGACATGAGTCTGCACCGCCTCGGCGATTTCGCTGCGCAACGTGCCGACGACGGCACGAGCAGATCAGGCGGCGCGACACGAAACTACAGTTACCGAAAAGTTACTTCGGCGTGTCGCGCGAATTCCCGGGGGACACGCGGCCTTGTCGCAATCGATACTGCAGAGGAAGTTTGTGTGACGTGTCACATGCGGTTACAGTGCAAATTACGTTCAGTCGTTTATGAGGAGCCATTGAGGTTCTACTGAGCTCGGCTGACCTGCGCACCGCATATTCCAAAGGACCCTTGAGCATTGATGATTGTCACTTCCTTCCCGATCCGCTATGAGATCTATTGTCAGCTTCCCGGACCGATGCACCATTCCGCCGACAAGTTCGAAGGCAGACTGATCCCTGTGTCGTAGTCGGCGCCATGGGAAAGTACGTTCTTCGGCGGTTCATCAACTACTTCATCCTCGCGTTCATAGCGACGGTCACCGCCTACATCGCCTCCAGCTCCTTCATGGATCCGGCCTCCCGGTACCGCGGCCAGAATCCGCCGCTGTCAGAAGATTCGATCCGGTCTATCCTCAACGGGCACGGCACGAATCCCGAGGTCCCGGTTCTCGAGAGAACCTGGAACTGGCTGACGAACATCTTCCTCCACGGAGACTTCGGCACGACGGTGCACAACTCTCCGGTGTTGCAGGAGATCTTCGTCCGGGCCGGTGTCAGCCTCAAGCTCCTGCTCATCGGTTCGATCATCGGAGCGATCCTCGGCGTGATCCTCGGAGTCTGGGGAGCCGTCAAGCAGTACAAGGCCTCTGACCAGGTCGTGACCTACGCGTCCTACCTCATCATCGCGACTCCGACATTCGTCATCGGTGTGATCCTCATGATCATCGCCACCGGTTTCAACAATGCCCTCGGCACAACGCTCATCCGCTTCTCGGGTGACTACTCGGCGAATATCGATCCCGGGTTCATTCCGTGGTTCACCGATCAGCTGTCGCATATGCTGCTGCCGACACTGGCGCTTGTGCTCATGGGGGCCGCGACGTACTCGCGCTACCAGCGTTCGGTCATGCTCGATGTGCTCGCCTCCGACTTCATCCGCACGGCTAGGTCCAAGGGACGCACCCGCAAGACCGCGCTGGTCAAGCACGGTGTGCGTGTCGCACTCATCCCGATGTCGACCTACTTCGCCTATGCATTCGGCACTCTGGTTGCTGGTTCGGCGATGCTCGAAGTCGTCTTCTCCTGGAACGGCATGGGCCAGTTCACCATCAATTCGATCCTGGGGTCCGACATCAACGCGGCCGCAGGATCCGTCCTCTTCGTCGCAGTGCTCACGCTCCTGGCCTCGACGCTGTCCGAGGTGCTCTACGCCGCGCTCGACCCGAGAGTGAGGATCTGACATGGCAACAGATATCCCGATCTCCACAGACCCCGACACCGAGGTGGTGTCGAAGCGTTCGAAGCCGACCTCTCGAGCGATGCTCATCTGGCGGCGTCTGCGCTCGACCCCGCGGTTCTGGGTCGGCGGGATCCTGCTCGTGTTCTTCGTCCTCTTCGCACTGTTCGGCAATACGATCAACATCTACTCGCCGACAGATCAGGACGTCTTCGCCCTCAATGAGGGGCCGAGCGCCCAGCACTGGTTCGGCACGAACACGATCGGCCAGGACATCTACGCGCAGACCGTGGTCGGACTGCAGAAGTCGCTGCTCATCGGCATCATCGCCGGCCCGTGTGCGAGCATCCTGGCCGCCATCATCGGATCGACGGCAGGCTATTTCGGCGGTCGAGTCGAAACGATCATCGTCTGGTTCATCAACCTTCTGCTCGTGCTGCCGTCCTTCTTCATCTTGGTGCTCATGGCACCACTGCTCAGGCAGCTGTCGTGGACGGCCATCGTCGTCTTCCTCGTGCTCTTCGGCTGGATGATCATGGCTCAGGTCGTGCGCAATCAGACCAAGGCGATCAAGGATCGTGACTTCGTGCGGGCCGCCCGCTATATGGGTGTCTCGACCCCGAAGATCCTCAGCCGTCACATCATCCCCAATGTGGCATCGATCCTCATTGTGGACGCCACCTTGGGAGTGGTGTCCGCGATCCTCGCCGAAACATCTCTGAGCTATTTCAACCTGGGCATTCAGAAGCCCGACGTATCGATCGGCACTCTGCTGGCCGAAGGCTCCGGCGCGGCGGCAACACGCCCCTGGCTGTTCGTCTTTCCGGCTGGTGTGCTCGTGCTCATGCTCTTCGCGATCAGCCTCATGGCAGATGCACTGCGGGACGCGATCGATCCGACCTCAGGAGTCAACCGTGACTGAAACCCTTGATATCGATCTCGACCCTGTCGCTACGTCTGAACCTATTCTCGAGGTCAGAGACCTGACGGTGGCCTTCCCGAACCCCAAGGGCGACGTCCATGCCGTGCGCGGGGTCAACTACGAGGTCAGACCCGGTGAGTTCCTCGGCATCGTCGGCGAATCTGGCTCAGGCAAGTCCGTGTCGTCGATGGCCGTGATGGGTCTGCTTCCCTCAACAGCCCAGATCTCCGGTTCGATTCGCTATCGCGGACAATCGCTGCTCGATATGGACGACCACCAGATGTCGAAGCTGCGCGGCCGGGAGATCGCCATGGTATTCCAAGACCCATTGTCAGCTCTGACTCCCGTCTATACGATCGGCGAACAGATCTCCGAGGGCCTGATCATCCATGATCCGAGTCTGTCGAAAGAAGCGGCGAACGACCGGGCAATCGAACTGCTCAAGATCGTCGGCATCCCCGGAGCGGAACGGAGAGTGAAGTCCTATCCGCACGAGTTCTCCGGAGGCATGCGGCAGCGAGCCATGATCGCCATTGCGATCGCCAACGACCCCGATCTCATTATCGCCGACGAGCCGACGACAGCGCTGGATGTGACTATTCAGGCTCAGATCCTCGACGTGCTGCAGAAGGCACGAGAGATCACCGGGGCCGCGATCGTGCTGATCACCCACGACCTCGGTGTGGTGGCCGGCAACGCCGATCGGATCGCCGTCATGTATGCCGGCCGCCTCGTCGAGACCGGGGGAGTCGAGCAGGTCTTCCAGCGTCCGCAGATGCCTTACACAACGGGGTTGCTTCGGTCGGTGCCGAATCTGGCGACTGCCGGAACCCAGCGGCTCGTTCCGCTGGAGGGCAAACCGCCGTCGCTGTCGAACCTGGCTCCGGGGTGTCCATTTGCCCCGCGGTGCCCGATCGCGGTCGACAAGTGCCGCGAGGTCGAGCCCGAACTCGTCGAACACGGTATAACCGGAGTCCAGGCCGCCTGCCACCGTGCCGATGAGATCGCCCGAAGCGTTCTGAAGGCCAAGGACATCTACCCGCGCCCCGCCCCGGTGGCGACTCGGGTGAAGGACGATGCGGCACCGAACATCCTTGAGGTCACCGGACTGCAGAAGCACTTCCCACTGCTCAAAGGCGCCGTATTCAAGCGGCAGATAGGCACGGTGAAAGCCGTCGACGGAATCGACCTCGAGATCAAGGCCGGCCAGACGCTCGGCTTGGTGGGCGAGTCGGGCTGTGGGAAGTCGACGACGATCGGTGAGATCCTGGAGATGGTTGCTCCGCAGAAGGGGCGGCTGGTCATCAACGGCATTGACGTCGCGGACCTCAGCAAGCGTGAACGACTGGCCATGCGCAGAGACGTTCAGGTCGTGTTTCAGGACCCGATGGCTGCCATCGACCCACGCCTTCCGGTCGGTGAAGTGATCGCCGAACCGCTGACGGTGCACAAGGTGCCGCCCCGGGAGCGCAACGACAAGGTCGCCGAGATGCTCGAACTCGTCGGCCTCGACACGTCCATGGCCGAACGCTATCCGCATGAATTCTCCGGCGGTCAGCGTCAGCGCATCGGCATCGCTCGAGCCCTGGTGACGAACCCGAAGCTGCTCGTCCTCGACGAACCCGTCTCCGCCCTCGACGTCTCCGTCCAGGCAGGTGTCATCAACCTGCTCGAAGACCTTCGCGACACATTGGGACTGTCCTATCTGTTCGTCGCCCACGACCTCGCGGTCGTTCGCCAGATATCGGACTATGTGGCGGTGATGTATCTCGGCCGGATCGTCGAGTACGGCGAATCCGATGCGCTCTACAGTCAGCCACGGCACCCCTATACACGCGCACTGATGTCTGCGATCCCGGTCCCCGACCCCGAAGTCGAACGGTCACGGGAACGCGTCCTGCTCACCGGTGACCTGCCGAGCCCGACCGATGAGATCTCCGGCTGCAACTTCCGCACCAGGTGCCCGCTGTTCAACCTGCTGCCCGACGGAGACAGGCAAGTCTGCCTGAGCGATGACCCGCGTCCGCGTCCGCTGGAAGGCGAGCTCGTCGCCTGCCACCACGCGGAGCGGATCATGGAGCTCGACACCGCGACCTGAGGCCGCACCCACATACCACCTCGAGGGACACCACACTGGAAGAGAGGAACTCATGAGAATGAGGAAGAAGGCGACAATGGTCGTCGCCGCGACTGCTGCGCTGGGCCTGGCACTGTCCGGCTGTCAGCAGGCGAACAAGGACTCCGGCGGAGTCGACAGCGACAAGGCGGATAAGGAGATCTCCGGTCTCCCCACCACCGACTATCAGAAGGCCGGATACGACGAGGTCAAGGACGGCGGAACGCTGACCTACCCGATCACCGAGATCCCCGCGAGCCTCAACTACTACCATGCCGACGGCGCCCACGTGGACAACAACAACATCTACGGCACCACCTTGGGCGGACCGGTCAAGATCAAGGATGACGGCACTTGGGAAGTCGACAAGAACTACGCCGAGAGCGTCGAGATCGCTAGCGAGGATCCCCTGGTCATCGACGTCAAGCTCAATAAGGACGCGGTCTGGGAGGATGGCACACCGATCGACGTCGACGATTACAAGGCGTTCTGGCAGACTCGCGACGGTAAACACGACGAGTTCGAGGTCGCTTCGACCAAGGGCTACGAGGACATCGAGAAGATCGAATCCGGCAAGGACAAGCACGACGTCAAGGTCACCTTCAAGACTCCGAACATCGACTGGCCGAACTACATCGGCGCCTTCCTGCCCAATGAGATCACCGAGGATGCCGACTCCTTCAACAAGGACTACACGAAGAAGGTCCTGCCTTCGAACGGCCCTTTCAAGGCTGACAAGGTTGACACGAAGTCCGGCGTCATCACGATGGTCAAGAACGACAAGTGGTGGGGCCAGGAGCCCAAACTCGACAAGGTGATATTCAAGGTCGTCTCTCAGGCACAGCAGGCTCAGGCCTATGCCAACAAGGAGATCGACCTAGTCGATGTCGGCACAGATGGCGACTCCTACAAGACCGCCGGCAAGCGCGAAGACGGAGAGATGTACAAGTCGCAGGGCATGGAATACACGCATCTGACGATGAATGCGAAGAAGGGTGCGCTCAAGGAGCAGGCAGTCCGTGACGCGATCGGTCATGCGATCAACCGCGAAGCCATCGCCCAGGCCGCGATCGGCCCCGTCGAAGCACCGGTGACTCTCATCAACAACGTCACATTTATGCCCGGCCAGGAAGGCTACCAGGACAACACCGACGGCAGCCTCGACTTCGACCAAGAGAAGGCGAAGAAGATCCTCGACGACGCCGGCTGGGTCGAAGGCGACGGGGGAGTCCGCGAGAAGGACGGAGAGAAGCTCCAGTTCAAGATCGTCGTTCCCGCCGACACCGCGTCGAACGCGCAGCGTGCCGAACAGGTGATGAAGGACCTCAACGAGATCGGCTTCAAGGTCGAAATCGAAACCGTTCCGGTCGCCGCGTACTTCGCCGACCATGTGCTCAACGGCAACTTCGAGATGGCGACGTTCACCTGGCAGGGCACAGCCTTCCCGATCTCCTCGGGATCGAACCTGTTCTACCCGGCGGATTCGGAGCAGAACTACTCGAAGATCTCCAGCGATGCGATCGGCGAGAAGTTCAAGGCTGCGACGAAGACACTCGATCCGGCCGAGGCGAAGAAGCTGGCGAACGAGGGCGATGCCGAGGTGCTGAAGCTCAAGCCGCTCATCCCTTTCTATCCGACACCATATGTTTGGGGCGTCAGGAATGACGTCCTCAACCTCGGACCGCGACAGCTCGAAACACCCGACTGGACTGAGATCGGCTTCAAGAAGTGATGCACTGATCGATTGAAGCCTTCCGAGACTGCCGGCCCTGTGGGATCACGTTCCCCACGGGGCCGGTCCGTCTGTGTTCAGATGAGTCCGACTGCCACCAGGAGCACCAACACCAGAGTCACCCCGATGACGCCGAGGCTCCATCGAGTGCTGACGTCTTCGGCAACGCCGGAGGGATCTCTTCGCACAGCTGTTCCAGGGGCATGAGCCTGAGTATGCTCCCATCGACGCAGCAGCTCGAACGCGGGGTGATTGTCCAGAGACTCAGGTCGCGTTCCGCCGGTCAGTCCGGAATCGATCTTCCTTCGCGGCATTCCGGGAGCGTTCCACGGTCGAATGGTGCGTTCGGCCCCCTCCGCCGAGGCAGTTTCGATCGTCACGACAGAACCCAGCCGAATATCACGGATTCGGGTGAACGGCACCGACGTCGTACGCAGGATCTCCCTGACCTCCACCTCGTCGGTTCCGACGACGAGAGCCGGCCGCCAGAGGATGATGAACGCGAGCCAGCCGATGAGTACAAATCCTGGACCGAATCGACCGACAGTGTCCCACGCCCCACGCAACAGCGCGTCGCCGAGGAGGAACGCGAGGAACGCCCACACGATGACCGTGATGATGGGGCCGCTGCGTTGTCTCAGGATGATCGGTGCACTCACCCGCCCAGCCTATCGGCTCTAGGATGTAGGTCACACGACTTCAGGAGAGGAACACAATGCGCATCGTCGTTCTCGATGACTATCAGCAGGTGGCAGGCATGTTCGCGAACTGGAGCGGTCTCGACGCCGAGGTCGAGTTCATCTCGCGTCCCATCGTCGACGACGATGACCTGGTGCGGGTCCTCTCCGGCGCCGAGGTGGTGGTGGCGATGCGGGAGAGAACCGCCTTCACTTCCGGTCGGCTGGAACGGCTGCCGGACCTCCGTCTGCTCGTGACCACGGGACGTGTCAACGCCTCCATCGACGTGGAGGCGGCGCGTGCGCAGGGGATCGTGGTCTGCGGAACCGAGTCGACCACCTCGGCGACACCCGAGATGACCTGGGGACTCATCCTCTCCGTTCTGCGCAGCATCCCGGACGAGGACGCCGCCGTCCGAGGTGGCGGCTGGCAGTCGACCGTCGGGGGAGACCTCGATGGGCACCGTCTCGGCGTGGTCGGTCTGGGACGCCTGGGAACGAAGGTCGCACGGGTCGGTGCGGCCTTCGGAATGGACGTCGTGGCGTGGAGCCAGAACCTCGACGCCGAAAGAGCCGACGCCCTGGGCGTGCGTGCAGTGAGCAAGGACGAACTGTTCTCCACCGCGGACGTGGTGACGATACACTACAAACTCAGCGACCGCAGCCGAGGACTCGTGGGAACTGCCGAGCTCGAGGCGATGAAGCCCGACAGCATCCTCGTCAACACCTCGCGTGCCGGACTCGTCGACACCGACGCACTCATCACCGTGCTGGAGGCAGGAGGGATCCGAGGTGCTGGACTCGACGTCCACGACGAAGAGCCGCTGCCGGTCGACCACCGTCTGCGCAGCACACCGTCCACCGTGCTCACCCCGCACCTGGGATACGTCACGGAGGACACGTACCGGATCTTCTTCACCCAAGCGGTCGAGGACATCGCCGCTTGGATTGCCGGAGAGCCGATCCGCGTGCTCGGCTGAGCCGGACGAATGCACCAAAGGATAGGGTGAGGTGAAAGGGGTGCCCGACCCCTTCGTCGCGCCTCCGCGACAGCACCACGAACGAAAGCAGATGCACAATGGCCGACCAATCCGACAGAGACGACGGAGTGAAGACAGTCCTCGACGCGAGTCTGGAGGTCTTCCGCGCCCACGGGATGACGACGATCTTCGGAAATCCGGGCTCGAACGAGCTGCCGTTCCTCGCGGGCCTCGGGGACGACTTCCGGTTCATTCTCGGTCTGCATGAGCAGGTCGTCGTCGGCATGGCCGAGGGATACGCACGGGCCACGGGACGGCCGACACTGGTCAATCTGCACGCCGCCTCGGGTTCGGGCAATGGCATGGGCGCTTTGACCAACGCCCATTACGGTCAGGTTCCGCTGGTCGTCCTCGCCGGTCAGCAGGTGCGCCGCACCGTCGGACAGGAGACGATGCTGGCCAGCGTCGATGCCTCGACTCTGCCCGCTCCACTGGTGAAGTATTCGCACGAGCCGCTGTCGGCTGCCGATGTGCCGCGTACGCTGTCGCAGGCAGCATTCGAAGCGACCACCCAGCCGAGCGGACCCGTGTATGTGTCCGTCCCGCTCGACGATTGGGACGAACCGGCCCTTCCCGATGACGCGCTGTTGGCGAAGCGTTCGGTGACCACGGCAGGAACCATGCCGGATTCGCTGCGCGGCGAACTCACGGACGTCCTCGACGGGGCGCAGAACCCTGCCCTCGTCCTCGGCCCGCAGGTCGATGCCGCAGCCGTTGCTGATCCGACGGTCTATGAGGACGCAATGGTGTTGGCCGAGCGCCTCGGTGCCTCCGTCTACGTCGCACCCTCACCGACGCGGTGCCCGTTCCCGACGACCCATCCGAACTTCGAAGGCGTCCTGGTTCCTGGCATCCGATCAGTGCGCGACCGGCTGTCCGGCCACGACGTCGTCCTCGTCATGGGGGCCGCCGCATTCCGGTACCACCGGTGGGAACCGGCGAACTATCTGGAGCCGGGCACCGAGGTCATCCAGATCACCCAAGATCCGCGGGAGGCGACGCGGGCACCGTTCGGCCGCGCCGTCGTTGCGGACGTCGCAACCGCGCTCGCCGACCTTGCCGAGGCGACGACGGATCGAGGAACCCGCCGAGGCGACCGCGGGTCCCGAACCGTGACCGCGCCCGCCCGGTCGGAGCAGGGGATGGCCGGCGCCGAGGTTCTCGAGGTCCTTAACGATCATGTCGACGACACCATCGTCTACGTCAATGAGACGACCACCCTCGACCTCGACTACCTCGAGAGGATCGTCATCGACAAGCCCGGTATGTACCACTTCCCGGCCTCGGGAGGACTGGGCTTCGGACTGCCGGTCGCCGTCGGGATGGCCATCGGCGATCCGGAGAAGACCATTGTCGCCACCGTCGGTGACGGCTCCGCGAACTACGGACTCACCGCTCTGTACACGGCTGCTCAGCTGGGCACGAAGACGATCTTCGTCATCGTCAACAACTCGGGCTACGGTGCGCTCTCCGGATTCGCCGAGCGGATGGGCGTCCCGGACACCCCGGGCCTGTCATTGGGCGCGATCGACTTCGTCTCCCTGGCTCAGGGCTACGGCGTTCCGGCCAGCCGGACGACGACCCGTGAGGAGTTCGAGACCGCCTACCGTGAGGCGCTGCGGGCCGACGGTCCGGTGCTCATCGACGCAGTCGTCCTCGGCGTTGGGGGACAGTCGACGGAGTGAGAGCACGACGAAGCCGCCGGAGAGTCAGCACTTTCCGGCGGCTTCGACGTTGCTCAACCCAGCAGGGTCAGTTCACCTCGGCGGGATCGGCCGAGACGCGGCCGCCGTTTTCGAGCGCATCGATGGCAGCCACCTCGGCGTCGGTGAGTTCGAAGTCGAAGACTGAGAAGTTCTGCTCCATGCGGTCACGGTTGTTCGACTTCGGGAAGACGACGTGACCCTTCTGCAGGTGCCAGCGGATGATGGCCTGAGCCCAGGACTTCTCGTGGGCGGCGGCGATCTCACCGATGACGGTGCTCGCGTAGTCGACCTTGCCCTGACCCAGAGGGCCCCAGGCTTCGATCTTGATGTCGTGCTCGGCCAGCAGCGGACGGGTCTCGACCTGCTGGAACTGCGGGTGGACCTCGATCTGGTCGACGGCCGGGATGATGCCGGTGTCGAGGATCTCGGGCAGGAACCGGTGGTCAAAGTTCGACACGCCGATCGAAGTGGTCAGACCCTGATCGCGGTAGCCTGGGAAGGCCTCCCATGTTTCGACCGAGTTCTTGTTCGCTGGGGTCGGCCAGTGGATGAGGTAGAGATCGACGTGGTCGAGGCCGAGCTTCTCCAGGGATTCGCCGAGGGCCCGCTTGGATTCTTCCGCACCGTGGCGATCGTTCCATAGCTTGGTCGTCACGAAGAGCTCGTCACGGGCGATCCCGGACTTTGCGATGGCCCGTCCCACGCCTTCCTCGTTGCCGTAGACGGCGGCGGTGTCGATGTGGCGGTAGCCGATCTCGAGGGCGTCGGTGACGATGCGTTCTGTCTCGTCGGGGTCGACCTTGAAGACCCCGAAGCCCAGCTGCGGGATCGTCTTGCCGTCGTTGAGAGTGAGTGTGGGAACCGTCAAGGTGTACGCCTTTCGTCACGTGTGCACTGGTCAGGACGGATCCGAGGCTGTTCGGATCCGCCGGTTCGGCACCCGGTGAGAGCGCCGACCCGAGCCTATAACGTCACCGAGGCCCGGAGCATTCCATGCACGGTCAGCTTCGGCCTTCGTCCTGGGCGCGTCTCTTGCCCGTGGACTCCTCGGCGGCGATCTGGGCCTCGTCGAACACCGACGGAGCACCCGTGCCGGTGTCGGACTCGTCCTCGCGGCCCGGGGTGTGCAGATTGAACTTGATGATCGCCCAGCGGAAGAGGAAGTAGTAGATGACGGCGTAGGCCAGGCCGATGACCAGCAGGAGCAGGACGGGCCCGATGCCGCCGGACAGTTCGGACGCTCGACCGAGGTTGAGCAGATAGTCGAGCGCACCGGCCGAGAAGCCGAATCCGGATTTGATGCCGAGCGCATTCACCACCACAAACGATGTGCCGGTGAGCACGGCGTGAACCGCGTAGAGCGGAAATGCGACATAGGCGAAGGCGTATTCGAGCGGCTCGGTGATACCGGTGACGAAAGAGGTCAGTGCCACCGAGAGCATGATGCCGCCGACGACCTTGCGGCGCTTCGGATGGGCGGTGTGATAGATGGCCAGGGCCGCGGCCGGAAGAGCGAACATCATGATCGGGAAGAACCCGGTCATGAACGATCCCGTCCAGTCCGCCGTGCCGTCCGCGCCGGAGAAGAAGCAGGTGATGTCGCCGTGCGCGGTGTCTCCCGATGCGGTCGTGCACGAACCCAGCTGGAACCACGGCAGATTGTTCAGCAGATGGTGCAGCCCGAAGGGGATGAGGAGGCGGTTGATCGTGCCGAAGACGAACCCGGTGCCCGGATTGGCTCCGTGCTCCATGAGGAAGCCGCCCACGCCCTTGTTGATGAGAGCGTCGAAGACGGGGTAGATGAGGGCCATGATCACGGCGATGACCATCGACGCGACCGCGGTGACGATCGGAACGAAACGGCGACCGCCGAAGAAACCGAGGTAGGTCGGCAGTTTGATCCGGTGATAGCGCTGATAGAGCAGGGCGGTGATGATGCCGACGACGATTCCGCCGAGCACTCCGAAGTTGATGACGTTCTCACCCTCGCCGTTGTCCGAGCCGAAGCTCGGAGACATGGCAGTGAAGACTCCGGTGAGGACCATATACCCGACGACCGCGGCCAACGCCGTGGAGCCGTCGGCCTTCTTCGCGAAGCCGATGGCCACACCGACGGCGAAGATCAGCGGCAGGTTGTCGAAGAGAGCCGAACCAGCGGCCGCGAATACCGTCGCCACCGGCAGCAGCCAGTCCGCGAACTGGCCGAGTCCGTCGGTACCGAGCATATCGGGCTGACCGAAGCGCATCAGAAGGGCCGCGGCCGGCAGGACCGCGATCGGGAGCATGAGGGAGCGGCCGACGCGTTGGAGCTGGGAGAAACCCGGTATCGCCTTCTTGCGCTTCTTCGGTGTATCAGCGGATGCGGTGGTCATCGAGTTCCTCCTCGGAAGTGGGGCCCTCCAATGCCGTTCTCCGGGCTGTGGCCCGGACGGCACGAGACCGGTGATTCGTCGACGACGTTCGGAATGGTCACGAGTCGCCGTAGACTTGTGAGCCAGATCGCAGAACGTGAAATCGACGCCGGCGCATGGGTGCCGGAGATGAAGGTGACAGACATGGACAAAGCAGCACAGATCCTCGCGGGACTGGGCGGTGCCGACAACATCGATGACATCGAAGCGTGCATCACCCGCCTGCGCGTCGAGGTCGACGATGACTCTCTCGTCAACGAACAGGCGCTCACGGCAGCCGGTGCCTTCGGCGTGGTGGTGCAGGGAAGCGCGGTCCAAGTCGTCGTCGGTCCGGAGGCCGACAACCTCGTCGATGACATCGAAGACCTCATGGGCTGAGTCACGTCTTCGTCTCCTCTGCTCGCCGATGAGCATCTGCTGGTCGACAGTGATCCTTGTCTGTAGTCTGAGGTCAGTCTAGGCGAAGTACAACTGATTTTGGAGAAAGGCGGCCTGCTGACTATGGCAGTCACGATCGCTGCACCCCTCACCGGCACGGTGATCCCATTGACGGAGGTTCCCGACCCCGTCTTCGCAAAAGCGCTCGTCGGTCCCGGCGTGGCCATCGACCCCGGCGAGGTCGCGACTCTGACGGTCACGGCTCCTGTCGCGGGAAAGCTGACGAGCCTTAAGCCACACGCATACGTCATCTCCCGCCAGCCCGATCAGGGTGTGCTCGTCCACCTGGGCATCGACACCGTTCACCTCAAGGGCGCTGGTTTCACGCTCCGTGCCGAGGCCGGGCAGCAGGTCGAGGCGGGCGAAGAGATCGTCGTTTGGGACTTGGCAGCCGCACGGGAGGCGGAGAAGTCTGTGGTCGTTCCGGTCGTCGTCCTCGAAACAGACGCCGAGAACCTGACCCTCGCCGAGGCGGGTCCGATCTCTTCCGGCGACCCCCTCATCCGAATCAGCTGAGGAAACGGATCCCTGGCGGAGGGCGATCCGCTAAGTTGGTGAGCATGCTGCAAAGAGGAGTTCGCCGTCGCATCTCGGCCGTCATCGTCGCCGCTATAGGGGCCGTCGGACTGATCGGGTGTCAAGGCCCGGATCTCAGCGGTCGTGCAGACGACATCGGAGCAGTCCTCTCAGCGAAGCCAGGCGTCGAGGACGTCAAGACCCAGTATCAGAACGGATTCGATTCAGGCCGAAGCATCACCTACATCGTCAAGATGGCTGCCGGCGCGACGACCGCTCAGTCCGTCGAGGTGGCCGCTGCCCTTGACCAGGAGACGGGTGACGAGTTCGATCTCTACGATCAGGATCTCAGGTTGCTCCTATCGGGTCGTGTTGTCGAGATCAGTGACCTGACGAGCAGCGACATTATGGCGGACAGGGCATCGCACCTTCTCGCGCTCTCATCAGAACTGTCCGTCAGCCGACTGGAATGGCGTCAGGCTTCGGAACAGACGACCTTCGACGATGCTCTGGAGCTGTCGGAAACTCAGGAGGATATCTTCGGGATGGTCGACGCGGTGCGAGCAGAGCTCGGTTCCGAACAGTTCGAACTGAGGGCCAGAGACTCCGCCATGACTGAATGGGATGTGGCTTTCCCCTATTCGGAACTAGCACAGAGTCGTCTGGAAACTGCGGTCGAGCCGCATCTCGGTCAGATCGAGAAGGTCGCCATCGATGATAGCCAGGTGTCGCGGCTCTCCGTTGTCGTCCCTGATGGGGTAGACGTGGTCAGCCGGCTGCGAGGCATCATCGAACGCATCGATTCCGCGGACGCTCGGCCCTGGGAATTCGATTGGGCTCTGGGTTCAGACCCTACTGGCGCCATCGACCCTTCGACCAGAGGCTCGGTCAACGTGGGCGGCTGCGAATACAACGAAGACCCGGACCGCCAGATGACCTCTGCAGCGCAGACGACTCAGGACCAGCTGCGCCGCATCTACGACACCTGCAGCTGAGGCGTCTCACTCCGCGAAGATGCTATGAACCTCTCCCGTGAGCTCGCGTCCGCCGAGTGCGGTGAGCTCAAGGACGACGGCTGATCCGATGACTTCGGCGCCGAGATCGGCGACGAGTGACTGAGCGGCTGTGAGCGTTCCTCCGGTGGCGAGGATGTCATCGATGAGGAGGACGCGCTCGCCCTTCTTCAGGACATCGGGGCCCTCGATGGTGGCGGTGCTGTATTCGAGCGTGTACGACACAGCAGCCGCCGGGCGAGGGAGCTTTCCGGCCTTGCGGATCGGCAGGATTCCGACTCCCGTCATCGCGGAAATGGCACCCGCGAAGAGGAAGCCACGGGCCTCGAGCCCGCCGACGATGTCGAACTGTCCGGCGAACGGTGCGATGAGCGCCTCGGTGACGGCCCGCATCGCCGGACCATCGGCGAGCAGCGGAGAGATGTCGCGGAAGACCACTCCCGGTTCGGGATAGTCAGGAATCGAGGTGATGAGGCTCTGGGCGCGGTCAAGATCAGATTGAGTCACGGCACAACGATACTCGGTGGCGGCATTGCGCCCTCCGCCTGTACCGGCACAATGGGAAGGGCAGGAGATCGCTGGGGATCGGAGGAACCATGTCATCGGAGGCGCCGCACGACCGAATCGCCGAGGCGTTCGCCCGGATTCCGCGCGAACCCTTCCTGCCGGTGGCGGAACGCCGGAACGCCTCCGACGATGTACCCCTGCCGATCGGGCACGGACAGACGAATTCGCAGCCGAGCACCGTCACGGACATGCTCCGGCTGCTCGATCCGCAGCCGGGTGAGACCGTCCTCGACCTCGGATCGGGCTCCGGGTGGACCTCGATGCTGCTCGCCGCCCTCGTCGGGCCGGCTGGGCGGGTGCTCGGGGTCGAACGGCATCCCGCGCTCGTCGACTCCTCGCGTGCGGCCATTCACGCCGTCACCGCCGGTGCCCCAGACCCGGAGACCCTCGCCGAGGTGGCCATCCACGAAGCCGTTCCGGGTGCCCTCGGTCTCCCGGCTGAGGCACCGTTCGACCGGATCCTCGTCTCCGCCGGGACAGAATCACTGCCCGACCAGCTCGTCGATCAGCTGGCTGGCGGTGCCACGATGGTCATTCCCGTCGCAGGGGAGATGTTCCGAGTTGTCCGTGACGGACCCGGTGCCGACGAGCTGACGTTCACTCGTCACGGGTGGTATCGGTTCGTGCCGCTCGTCGCCGGCGAATGAACCATGTGACAGTAACGACCAAGCCCGCAACGGCTATCGGCGTAATCATGTACAAGTCGTCGGAGTCATAGAGGGGAGTCCTCCACGACCACGGCAGAAGGGGGTGGCCGAGCTTCGCCTCGGCCACGATGAGTCCACAGAGTGCAGGGAAGAAGACCACCCCGAATATCAACCCAGACCGGGACGTCTTTTCGGTCTCCTCAACGGAAGGAACCTCCAGTTCGATTCCACGCTTGCGCGCATAGCGTTGGGTCGCGTGGCGCGGCAGATCGAACGTCGTGACGATCAGCACAAGAATTCCCGCCCACCACAGTCCCGAAGCAATCAATAGGAGGGCGATGACCGCTGCGGTCCACATCGTCACTTGGTGTCCACGGGCAATGGCGTCGCCGATGGTCCGACGTTCCTCGGAATCAACACCGGCCCCGGTCATGTCGACATCGTCCTCGACTGCGTTGTCGACTCTGGCCGCCGCTTCGGTCTCGTCCTGTGCCTCGGAGTTCACGGGTGTCCTCCTCGTCGATTCGGTATGTCCTGTATAAAGCAACATACTTTGCCGGGACCGCTGAGTCGACCAAGCGGGTGATGACGAGCGGCAGCAAGGAACGGGAGGACCTCACACGAGGGAGTCGCGCCAGGCCTGGTGCAGCTGCGCGAATTTGCCCGTGCCAGAGATGAGTTCGTCCGGTGTCCCGTCCTCAATGATCCGACCGGACTCCATGACGAGCACGCGGTCGGCGATCTCGACGGTGGACAGGCGGTGGGCGATGATGATCGCGGTCCTGCCCTCGAGCACCGTGGCCAAGGCGTTCTGCACCAGCCGCTCGGACGGAATGTCGAGGTGGGCGGTCGCCTCGTCGAGGACGACGACATCCGGGTCGGCGAGGAACACCCGGGCAAAGGACACGAGCTGACGTTGCCCGGAACTCAACCGACCGCCGCGCTTCTTCACATCCGTGGCATACCCTTCGGGCAGTCGGCGGATGTATGGATCCAAGCCGACGGCGGTCGCGGCGGCGACGACCGCCTCGTCGCCGGCGTCCGGGTTGCCGATGCGGATGTTGTCGGCGATGGTGCCGGCGAAGAGGAACGACTCCTGAGTGACCATGACCACCGACGATCGCAGCTGCACGTCGTCGAGGTCGCGCAGATCCACCTCGTCGAGGGCGATCCGGCCTTCGCTGGGGTCGTAGAAGCGCGTGACGAGTTTGACCAGGGTCGACTTGCCTGCCCCGGTGGCACCGACGAGCGCGACGATCTGCCCTGCTGGGATATGGAGATCGAAGCGGGGGAGGACATCGGGGCCGTCGGCGTACGCGAAGCGGACTTCGTCGAGATCGAGGGCACGACCCCTGGCAGCGGCGTCACGGCCCGCGTGTGCAGGCAGCGCATCCGGCTGGGACGGTTCGACCACCTCGGGGTCGGTGTCGAGGACCGCCGCGATCTTCTCCAACGCCGCCGAGGCGGACTGATAGAGGTTGAACGCCTGCACAAGTTCATCGAGCGGACCGTAGAAGCGACGCAGATAGAGGATGAACGCGGCGAGCACACCGACCTGCGTCCATCCCTCGATGACAAGCCACGCACCGATGACGATGATGACCGTCTGCGTGATGTTGCCGATCAGCCGCGTCCACCCGGCGAACCACGCCACACCGCGCAGCGCATCGGTGTTCGCATCACGATAGCGGGTATCCTGATCGCTCAGGGTGCCGCGTCGCTCGGGCTGGCGACGATACGCCTGCACGGCGCGGATGCCGCCCATCGTCTCGACAAAGTGGACGATGACCTTCGCGATCGACGTCCGCGTCCGCCGGTAGGCACTGCGCTGAGTCGAATGCGCGGCCTTCGTGATGAAGAACAGCGGCACGAAACCGGCGAAGACGACGATCGCCAGCGGAATGTCGAGGACAACCAGGGTGACGGCGATGAAGAGCATCTGCAGCACGGCCAGCGCCGTATCGAAGAGCGAATACGACAGGAACTGCTGCACCGACTCCATGTCAGAGGTCTGCCGGGACACGAGCCGACCCGAGGTCGACTTCTCGTGATAGCCCAGGTCAAGACGCTGCACATGAGTGAAGACCCGCTCTCGCAGGGTGAAGAGGATCCTCTGCGCAGTGATCCCGACCAGCCGGGTCGACGTGAACGCCAGAATCGCCCCGGCGACCGCTGAGACGATGAAGAGCGTAATCGCCCGAATCAGCGGATCCATATCGCCGTCGATCGCCGCCGGAACGCCCTGATCGAGGGCATCGGCGATGAACACCGGCCCGATGACCATGAAGACGGCCGTGAGCACGACGATGACGGCGAGGAAGACGGCCATCGCCAGATGCGGCCTGACCAGCGACATCAGCAGGGCACGCGCCTTCTTCGCAATGTCCGGCGGCAGAGCCTCGATCTCGTCGTCGCTGTCGAGACGGGGCATGCTCATGACCGTCCTCCTTCCTGTGACTGAGTCGAAGTGATGGTTTGCGAACTCGACTGCGTCCCCGGATGCGTGTGCGCCTCGGCTTGTGCGCTCGCCCCCATGAGCTCGCGGTAGAGCTTCGATGAATCGAGCAGCTGTTCGTGCGTGCCCAGTGCTGCGACCCTGCCCTCATCGAACACAGCCACCACATCGGCCAGGGCTGCGGTAGACGGGCGGTGGGCGATGATGAGAGTCGTCGAATCCGGCAGGATCTCCCGCAGAGCCTGCTGGACTCGATCCTCGGTATCGACATCGACGGCCGAGAGCGGGTCGTCGAGGACTAGGATGCGCGGCTTGCCGATGACCGCGCGGGCCAAGGCGAGACGCTGACGCTGACCGCCGGACAGGGACAGCCCCTGTTCGCCGACCTGTGTGTCCAGGCCATCGGGCAGTCGGGAGACGAAATCCTTCGCCGCCGCGATCTCGAGGGCCTCCCAGATCTCTTCCTCGCTCGCGCCCGGGGATCCCATCTCGACGTTCTCGGCGACCGAGGTCGAGAACAGGATCGGATCCTCGAAGGACACGGACACGAGGTGCCGCAGTTCGTTGACGGGCATGTCCCGGATATCGACGCCGTCGATGCTCACGGTGCCGGCGGAGACGTCCTGAAGCCTGGGCACGAGAGACGCCATCGTCGTCTTTCCCGAACCGGTCGCGCCGACGAGAGCGAGGGTCTGACCGGGCTCGATGGTGAGATTGAGTCCACGGAGGGTCAGCCGCTCGGTATCGGCGAAATGGAAGTCGACATCGTCGAAGCGCAGCCTCCCTCGGTAGTGCCCGACCTCGGGAGCATCGTCGACACCGCCGTCGGTGTCGGTGATGTCGTGGCGGATATCGATGACCTCCCAGTACCGACCGGCTGCGGTCAGCGCCATGAGTGCATCGGCGAGCAGGAAGCCGAGCATCTCGATGGGCATGCGCAGCACCATCGAAATCGTCACTGCGGCGACGACCGTGCCGATCGTCGTCCAGCCTTCTATGACACCCCAGGTGCCGACGGCGACGATCGCCGCCTGAGCGAGGGTCGGCAGCAGCAGGAGCACACTCCACAGCCACGAGTCGAGCTTCGCTTTTCGGATCTCCAGGGACTTCAGCCGAGTCGAGATCTCGGAGAAGCGTTCGGCGGCCCAGGGGGAGCGGCCGAAGGACTTGAGGATGCGGATGCCCTGGATGGACTCCTCGACGTCCGTGGTCAGCTCGCCCATGGTGTCCTGCGACCGGCGGGAGGTCTCTCGATAGTGCTTCTCGAAGACGGCGACCGCGATGATCGCCGGCACCGCCATGAGGATCATGATCAGACCGAACACGGGCTGCATGATCACGAGCATCACCGTGCCGACGGCGAGGACGATCGGTGTGGAGACGAGGAACGGCAGCCCGAACGCGAAGAAGCGACGCAGCTGGGACAGATCATTCACCGCACGCGAGAGCAGCTGTCCGGACTCCCAGGAGTCATGGATCGCCACCGAGGTGTACTGCAGGCGATCGAACAGACGCGAACGCCACGTCACTTCCCAATGCGAGACGACGGGAGCGACGACCATGCGTCGGGCCCACATTCCGACCGCTTCGGCGATGCCGATGAAAAGCACCCCGAGGACCGGCAGCCAGAGGGCCGAGAGATCTCGGTGGGCGATCGGTCCGTCGACGATGTATCCGGTGATCACCGGAACGATGAGTTGGATTCCGTTGGCCAGGAGAGTGAGGACGAGCACGAGTACGTACACGCCGATGCGGGAGCGGAGATCAGGCCAGAAACGGAGGAGGGGGCGCACGATGATCCAGCCTAGTCGCAGACTGTGACCTATTCCACGAATCCGGCAAACGAACTTCCCGTTTCTCTGTGCGCTGAATAACGCTGCCGGGTCGGGGACGGCGGGGAGGTGCGGACGCCGCTCCGCCTCGGCGAGTCTCGAATGACAACCAGCTGAAATCTCGAATGTCGGGACGAACGATTGCGAGGTTTGACACCCTCGAGTGCTGAGGGGAACTATTGAGGCATGACTCACCTTCTTGTCGTCGTTATTAGCCAGCGCGCGGATCTTCCGTAGCCTGTCGAGACGACACGTTCCGCGCGCCCCTACCGAATCCGGAGGGGCTTTTTTAATGCGGAGATGAGAAGGAAACCTAGGAAGGATAGGAATCGATGGCAGCCAAGCCCTCGACCGCGAAGGACACGGGCACTCAACCCGCGTCCGCACCGGTCACAGCCACACCGTCCAGCATTCGCCGCAACACCGGCCCCGAGGTCCTCACCGGCGCACAGGCGATCGTCCGCAGCCTCGAGAAGCTCGAGGTCGACACGGTATTCGGGCTTCCCGGCGGAACCATCCTTCCCACCTATGACCCGCTGTTCGAGACGGAGAAGATCCGCCACATCCTCGTCCGCCACGAGCAGGGTGCCGGCCATGCGGCCGAAGGCTATGCGGCCGCCTCGGGCAAGCTCGGCGTGTGCATCGCCACCTCGGGCCCGGGTGCGACGAACCTCATCACGGCGCTGGCCGATGCGCATATGGACTCCGTGCCGATGCTCGCGATCACCGGTCAGCAGGCCTCGTCGCTGCTCGGCACCGATGCGTTCCAGGAAGCCGATATCGTCGGCATGACGATGCCGGTGACCAAGCACAGCTTCCTCGTCACCCGCGCCGAGGACATTCCGGCCGCGCTCGTCAACGCCCACCACATCGCGACCACCGGTCGTCCCGGCCCCGTGCTCGTCGACATCACCAAGGATGCGCAGACCGGAACGGCCCCGTTCGTGTGGCCGGAGGAGCCGGCGCTGCCCGGCTACCGCCCGATCCTCAAGCCGCACGCCAAGCAGATCCGCGAGGCCGCGCGTCTGATGTCCGAGGCTCAGCGCCCCGTGTTCTACATCGGCGGCGGCGTCATCCGCTCGGAGGCCGAGAAGGAGCTGCTGCGCCTGGCGGAGGCGACGAACATTCCCGTGGTCACCACGCTCATGGCGCGCGGAGCCTTCCCGGATTCGCACCAGCTGCACCTGGGCATGCCCGGGATGCACGGCAGCGTGCCGGCCGTCACCGCCTTCCAGAAGGCCGACCTGCTCATCGCCATCGGCGCCCGCTTCGATGACCGCGTGACCGGCAAGCTCGATTCCTTCGCTCCGAACGCGCAGGTCATCCACGCCGATATCGACCCGGCCGAGATCGGCAAGAACCGCGAGGTCGACGTCGCCATCGTCGGCGATGCCCGCGAAGTGCTCGCCGAGATGCTCGCGGAGATGCGCAGCAAGTTCCCCAAGGCTCTGGAACGTCAGCGCGAACCGTGGTGGCGTTTCCTCAACCGCCTCAAGCAGACCTACCCGCTCGGCTATGAGGCGCACGGCGATCTGTGTGATCCGCAGTACGTCATCTCCCGGATCTCTGCTCTCACCGGCCCCGAGGCGGTCTATGCCGCGGGCGTGGGGCAGCATCAGATGTGGGCGGCTCAGTTCATCGAATTCGAGCGTCCGAAGTCCTGGCTGAACTCCGGCGGACTCGGCACCATGGGCTATTCCGTGCCCGCGGCCATGGGTGCGAAGGTCGGTCAGCCCGACCGTGTGGTGTGGGCGATCGACGGTGACGGCTGCTTCCAGATGACGAATCAGGAACTGGCCACCTGTGCGCTCAACAACATCCCGATCAAGGTTGCGATCATCAACAACTCGTCCTTAGGGATGGTCCGTCAGTGGCAGACCCTGTTCTACGACGGCCGCTACTCGAACACCGACCTCAACACCGGTCACGAGACGATCCGCATCCCCGACTTCGCCAAACTGGCCGAAGCCTACGGTTGCGAAGCGCTGCGCGTGGACCGCAATGAGGATGTCGATGCCGCGATCGAGAAGGCGCTGTCGATCAATGATCGACCGGTCGTCCTCGACTTCACGGTCCCACCGGATGCGATGGTGTGGCCGATGGTCGCGGCTGGCGTGTCGAACGATGAGATCGAGTACGCCCGCGGCATTCGCCCCGAATTCGACGGGGAAGGCGAAGAGGAAGCCGAAGCCGCCATCGCCGAGGCGGGAATGAATGAAGACGGCACGGTGCGTTCCGTGGCTCAGATCGAAGGAGGCCTGGAATGAACAACAGCCGGCACACACTCTCTGTCCTGGTCGAGAACAAGCCAGGTGTGCTCACTCGGTTCACCGGTCTCATCGCCCGTCGCGGCTTCAACATCCACAGCCTCGCCGTCGGCGTGACCGAGCACGAAGAACTCTCGCGGATCACCGTGGTCGTCGACGTCAACGATGTTCCTCTGGAGCAGGTGACGAAGCAGCTGAACAAGCTCGTCAACGTCATCAAGATCGTCGAACTCGAACCCGAGTCCTCGGTGCGTCGCGCGCACATCATCTACAAGGTCAAGGCGAATGCGGCGACACGGCCGCAGGTCGCCTCGGCGGTGGAGATGTTCCGGGCGAAGATCGTCGACGTCGGACCCGACTCCGTCAGCATCGAGGCCACCGGCGAGCTCGGCAAGGTCGAGGCGCTGCGTGAGGTCCTGGAGCCCTTCGGCATCAAGGAGATCGTGCAGTCGGGAACCGTTGCCATCGGACGCGGGGCGAAGTCGATCACCGATCGCGCGCTCCGCAGCTGATTTCGCGTTCCAACCTGTGGAACCCCAGTCATCTCAATACGTGAACAGCAGTACCGAACTGTGAAACAATGGGGACATCACCCCGTAATCCAAAGGAGCTAGAACTATGGCAGCAGAACGCTATTATGACGACAATGCAGACCTGTCGGTCATCCAGGGCAAGAAGGTCGGCGTCATCGGCTACGGCAGCCAGGGCCACGCCCACTCGCTGAGCCTGCGCGACTCCGGCGCTGAAGTTCGCATTGGTCTCAAGGAGGGCTCGGCCAGCCGCGACAAGGCAGCAGCCGAAGGCCTCGAGGTCGGCACCCCCGCTGAGGTGGCCGCATGGGCCGATGTCATCACCATCGCCGCACCCGATCAGGTCCAGGCTGAGATCTTCAACAACGAGATCAAGGATCAGCTGGCCCCCGGCAAGACCCTCGTGTTCATCCACGGCTTCAACATCCGCTACGACTACATCAAGGCTCCCGAGGGCGTCGACGTCATCATGGTCGCCCCGAAGGGACCGGGCCACGTGGTCCGTCGTGAGTTCGTCGACGGTCGCGGCGTGCCCGTGCTCGTCGCCGTCGAGGTCGACGCCTCCGGAAAGGCCTGGGACACCGTCCTGTCCTATGCCAAGGGCATCGGCGGCTTGCGCGCCGGCGGCATCAAGACCACCTTCACCGAGGAGACCGAGACCGACCTGTTCGGTGAGCAGACTGTGCTCTGCGGCGGCGTCTCGCACCTCGTCCAGTACGGCTTTGAGACCCTGACCGAGGCCGG
Source organism: Brevibacterium siliguriense (assembly GCF_900105315.1). NCBI lineage: Bacteria > Bacillati > Actinomycetota > Actinomycetes > Micrococcales > Brevibacteriaceae > Brevibacterium > Brevibacterium siliguriense. The sequence goes on from NZ_LT629766.1 coordinate 1,829,415, forward strand.
CTACCAGCCCGAGATCGCCTACTTCGAGGTCCTTCACGAGCTCAAGCTCATCGTCGACCTCATGGTCGAAGGCGGCATCGCCAAGCAGCGTTGGTCGTGCTCCGATACCGCCGAGTACGGCGACTACGTCTCCGGCCCGCGGGTCATCACCCCTGAGGTCAAGGAGAACATGAAGGGCGTCCTCGACGACATCCAGAACGGAAAGTTCGCCGAGCGCTTCATGAACGACCAGAAGAACGGCGCACCGGAGTTCAAGGAGCTGCGCGCCAAGGAAGAGCAGCACCCGATCGAGTCCACCGGTCGCGAGCTGCGGAAGATGTTCGCATGGCTGAAGGATTCCGACGACGACTACACCGAGGGCACCGCCGCTCGCTGAGTCTGATCACTCGGTACTGATCGTCACTCGGTACTGATCGCAGGAGCCCCGGACACCGCTCGGTGTCCGGGGCTCCGACTCATTCACCGCAGCGATCCCCGCGCCTCGGCGATCCCAAGGCCTCGGACGGCGATCGTTCGGGTGAATCTTCCGCCGGCGGCACCGATCTGGACTACTGTGGATGTGTGACGAATTACAGATTCGAAGACTTCGAGCCCACTATCGATGAGGCCACCGGCGAACCGGATGAGCGCACCAAGGCGTACTTCGCCTCGACGAGCGTCGGCTTCCATGACCCCCGCTCCACGGATAAGGCTCTGGTGGGCAGGGTGAAGCGGGCGATCGCCGATGGGCGCAAGCTCACCGCCGTCTACGCCGACCAGGAGTTCGGCCACGGCCTCGACTCCACCATCCCGGTAGCGACCTTCGCCTGGTTCGAAAAACTCGTCAACGTCGGCGGCGGGCGGCTGATTCCCGGACACCTCATCACCTGGATCACGGTGCGTCCGACCCATCGGCGGCGCGGTCTGCTGCGGTCGCTCATGACCACGGACCTCGCCGAGGCGAAGGCGAGCGGCTACCCGTTCGCCGCGCTGACCGCGACCGAAGGCGGAATCTACTCGCGCTTCGGCTTCGGTGTGGCGACCTGGCTGCGTTCGATCGAGGTCGACACCTCTCCCGGCTTCAAAATGGTCCGCGAACCCGATCGTCGCGTGGAGATGTGCCTGCCCAGCGAGCTGCGCGAACTGGCTCCGCAGATCTACAACCGATTCATGCGCACCTCGCCCGGAGCGATGGAGCGCCAGCAGACCTATATCGAACGCGCCACCGGGGCGCTCAACACTGAGACGGGCGAAGAGGACCGGGGCGTCCGCGCGGCCCTGCATTTCGACGAACAAGGCGAGCCCGACGGCTACGTGTCCTATAAGTTCGCCGGCTGGTCGAAGAGCCCGCCGACCGTCGACATCATCGACTTCGTGGCTGTCACCGATGCGGCCTACGCGTCCCTGTGGTCGTTCCTCGCGGCCATCGACCTGTCGACCCGAGTGACCTTCGGCGAGTCCGCCGAATACTCCCCGCTGCCGTGGCTGCTCACCGATTCGCGGCGCGTGAAGACCGTCGCGAGCGAGGACAATATCTGGATCCGCATCCTCGACGTCAAGGCCGCGCTCGAGGCTCGCCCCTGGTATGTGCCTGGAACGCTGACGATCGACATCGACGATTCCCTCGACCTCGCCGGCGGGCGCTTCACGATCACCTCGGATGGTGAGAACGCCGAGGTGACCCCTGCTTCCGACTCGACGCCGGCGGACCTGGGGCTCGGCATCGCCGAACTCGGGTCCCTGTACCTCGGCGGCGCCGATCCCGTCATCCTCGCCCGTGCCGGGCGCATCGATGAGCAGACGCCGGGATCCGCGGTGCTCGCCAGCGCGATGTTCAGTCTCGGTCGGGCACCGTATTCGCCGAACGGATTCTGAGCACGCCACGGGTTCTGAGGCTGCGGCACTGTCTGTTGAGCGATTCTTCCCAGAATCTGAGACTTTGTGAAGGAATCCCGAAAGTCTCATAAGGTGGACGCGTCCCGGACGCAACAGGAGGAAATCAGTGCCCAAGCCCGTCGTGCTCATCGCCGAAGAACTGTCACCGGCCACCATCGAAGCTCTCGGAGGAGACTTCGAGATCCGTCACACGGAGGGCGCCGATCGATCCCAGCTCCTGCCCGCCATCGCCGACGCCGATGCGATCCTCGTCCGGTCGGCCACGCAGGTCGACGCCGAAGCCATCAATGCGGCGAAGAACCTCAAGGTCATCGCCCGCGCCGGAGTCGGACTCGACAACGTCGATGTCCCCGCAGCCACCTCGGCGGGTGTCATGGTCGTCAACGCACCCACGTCGAACATCATCTCCGCAGCCGAGCTGACGATGGCTCACATCCTCGGTTCGGCTCGCTACTTCGGTGCCGGAAACACCTCGCTGAAGGCGGGGGAGTGGAACCGGAAGAAGTACACCGGCGTCGAACTCTACGAGAAGACTCTGGGCATCGTCGGCCTCGGCCGCATCGGCGGACTCGTCGCCGAACGTGCGAAGGCCTTCGGCATGCGACTCGTCGGCTACGACCCCTACATCACTCAGGCTCGTGCTGCTCAGATGGGCGTCGAGGTCCTCGACCTGCCAAGCCTGCTCGCCGTGTCCGACTTCGTCACCGTGCACATGCCGAAGACGCCGGAGACAGTCGGCATGATCAGCACCGAAGAACTCAAGGCGGCCAAGCCCGAAGCCCGGTTCATCAACGTCGCCCGCGGCGGCATCATCGACGAGGCGGCCCTGGCCGAAGCCGTGGCCAACGGTGAGGTCGGCGGCGCCGGAATCGACGTCTGGAACGTCGAACCGCCGGAGCACTCGGCACTCATGGACCTCGACGCCGTCAACGTCACCCCGCACCTCGGCGCCTCGACCCATGAGGCTCAGGAGAAGGCCGGTGTCGCCGTGGCGAAGTCCGTGCGCAAGGCACTGGCCGGCGAACTCGTCCCCGATGCGGTCAATGTCGCGGGTGGCGCCATCCACGAGGATGTGCGTCCGGGCATCCCGCTGGCCGAACGTCTGGGCCGGGTCGTCAACGCTCTGGCCGACTCCTCGGTCACGCACTTCAAGGTCGAGGTCAACGGCGAGATCGCCGACAAGGACGTCTCCGTCCTCAAGCTCTCCGCGCTCAAGGGCCTGTTCAAGGACGTGGTGTCCGACCAGGTCTCCTACGTCAACGCTCCGCTGCTGGCCGAAGAGCGCGGAATCGGCGTCGAGCTGGTCACCGATCCGTACTGCGAGTCGTTCCGCAACATCACCCGTCTGACCGCGACGACGAGCACCGGACAGCGCATCTCCGTGTCCGGCACCGTGACCGGTCCGAAGCTCGTGCAGAAGCTCACCGAAGTCGACGGCTACTCGCTCGAGATCGAACTGACCGACAATCTGCTGATCTTCCGCTACGAGGATCGTCCGGGAATCATCGGTCAGCTGGGTCTGGCGCTCGGCGCCAACAACGTCAACATCGCGGGCATGCAGGTCTCACCCGCATCGACGAGCAACGAGGCGCTGTCCGTGCTCGCCGTGGATTCGGTCGTCTCGGACGAGGTCGTCAAGGCTGTGGCCGGTGCAGTGAATGCTTCGGCCTTCACCGGTGTCTCGCTCCAGGAGGACTGAGAAACTTTCAAGCAGGACCCGTTCAGCCCGCAAGCCACAGAGCGAAGCGGGGTGAGCGGGTCCTCTGCGCGATCAGGATCCAGAATTCGTCAGCGAGAACGGCGACGGCGATGCCGATGAAGGCGCCGGCGATAGTATCGGTGAGCCAGTGGACCTGAAGCGCGGTCCGCGACCACATCATCGCGAGGATCCAGATGGCAGCGAGGACGAACGACCAATGGAAGCCCAGCCTCGGTGTTCGTGCTTCTGCCGCCTGATCCGGCGATCTGCGCAGCTGGTGACGACGGCAGGCGATGATGGCCAGACTCATGGCCAGCGCAGCCGCGCCCATCGAATGCCCCGAGGGGTAGGAGAAGCCTAAGGACTCGTAGAGCTGATCGCCGGGGCGCAGGCGGGTGACGATGGCCTTGAGGATCTCCGAGACGGCGATGCCGGCGAGCATCGTCGTGACGAGAAAGACCGCCGAGCGCAGTCGTCTGCGCACCACGAAGAGGCCCATGAGCAGCGCGGTGCAGATGACCACGCCGGTGCCTCCGCCGACCTCGGCGAGAACGACGGCGATCCAGTACGGCACCGAACCCTCATCGAGGCCGACGAACTCCAGCCAGGACTGATCGATCGGCGTCGGGCCGATGCGCTCGAGATGCAGCCACAGCCCGAAGGCGATGACGAACAGGGCGGCTGGCAGTGTTGACCACAGCAGCCAGGACGGCTGTCGGCTCAAGCGTTCCAGAGGCCGTAGGTGTCGGCCAGTGATGCGATCTTCTTCGCACGGGCTAGGCGCGGCAGGTAGGAGCCGTCGGTGATCTCGGACCCGCCTTCGGCGGCTTCGAGCATCTGGCGGGCCCAGTCACGTTCGTCCTCGCTCGGGCTCATCGCCTCGTTGAGGGTGTTGACCTGGTCGACGGTGAGGACGAGCTTGCCGGTCATGCCCATCATGTGCGTGACCTCGGCGTCGGCCCAGACTTTCTCGTCATCGGCGTCGGCCGCCGACGGTCCGTCGATGGGACCGGGCAGGCCGCCCATGCGGGAGGCGATTGTCAGGCGCGAACGGGCATAAGCCAGGGCCATCGGGTCGCCGGAGAAGCCGGTGTCCTTGCGGAAGTCGTTCGTGCCGAAGGCCAGACGGAAGGTACCGGGCGCCTCCGCGATGCGGGTGGCGTTCTCGACTCCGCGGGCCGATTCGAGAAGTGCGAGCACGGGCAGCCCGGCCTTCGCCCGCATCGCGGTGTAGGACACCTGCTCGGGGCGTTCGGTCTCAGGGAGCATGACTCCGCGCAGTCCCGGCAGCATGGCCACGGCGGCGAGGTCGTCATCCCAGAACTCGGACTCCATCTTGTTGATGCGCACCCAGGCTGACATTCCGTTCTCCAGTGCGCGCACGACATTGTCACGAGCTTCGAGCTTCTTGTCATCGGCGACGGAGGCTTCGAGATCGAAGATGACGGAGTCCGCTTCCGAAGTCTGCGCGGGAGTGAAGATCTCCTCTTTCGCAGCATTGACGAGCAGCCAGGACCGGGAGAGTTTGGCGGGCAGAGCTGCGGCACGGGCGTTGCGGATGGTCTCGGTCAATGATCGACTTTCTCTCGGGGCTGTTTCTGTGCGGCCCCCACGGGGTTTGGGGTGCTGTATCCATCTTCGTCCCTGCGGAGCCGGATGTGTAGCCGAGAACAGGGATTGAGACGTGAAATTGTTCATGACGGTATAAGCAGCGTGGGGTCCGCGGCGACGGCAGGCCTCGCGCAATGGGGGAAAGTCGCTTGCGGGCGGCCGAGGTCGCTGTGGCTTCTCGCCTGTGTATGGTCGTGGTCGGAAGTTCATATTGTAAGACGCAGTAGTTGTATCGTGAGATGCGGTTCTATTCTGAGAGCATGAAGTTCTCAATCGCAGTCATGCCCGGAGATGGAATCGGCAACGAGGTCGTCCCCGAAGGCCTCAAAGTCCTCAAACGCGCCATCGAGGTGTCCGGCGAGCCAGTCGAGCTCGAGCTCACCGACTACAAGGTCGGTGCCCAGCGCTACCACGAGACCGGCGAGACGCTTACCGACGAAGAGCTCGAATCGCTGCGTGGACATGATGCCATCTTCTTCGGTGCCTGCGGAGATCCGTCCGTGCCTTCCGGCGTGCTCGAGCGCGGAGTGATCCTCAAGATGCGCTTCGGGCTGAGCCATGCGGTGAACCTGCGTCCCTCGAAACTGTTCGCCGGAGTCACCAGCCCGCTGGCCGATCCCGGCAAGATCGATTTCGTCGTCGTCCGTGAGGGCACCGAAGGTTCGTACACCGGATCCGGTGGATCCGTTCGCACGGACACCCCGCAGGAAGTTGCGACCGAGGTCTCGGTCAACACCTGGTACGGAGTCGAGCGCGCTGTCCGCGATGCCTTCGCCCGCGCTCAGGCTCGGAACAAAAAGCTCACGTACGTGCACAAGCACAATGTCATGGTCCACGCCGGTCACCTGTGGCGTCGCGTGGTCGAGAAGGTCGGCCAGGAATACCCCGAGGTGGCGGTCAACTACGAGCACACCGACGCGTGCACGATCTACATGGTCACGAATCCCGAGCGCTACGACGTCATCGTCACCGACAACCTCTTCGGTGACATCCTCACCGACCTCGCAGCCGCGGTTACCGGCGGAATCGGTCTGGCCGCCTCGGGGAACCTCAACGTAGAAGGAACGGCGCCGAGCCTGTTCGAGCCGATCCACGGATCTGCTCCCGACATCGCAGGCCAGCAGATCGCCGACCCGACCGCCTCGATTCTCTCGGGAGCGCTCATGGCCTCCAATCTGGGACTCGAGACCGTGGCCAAGGCGATTGAGACGGCCGTCGAGGCCGACCTCGCCGAGCGCGACGGAACGAAGCGGTCCACCACCGAGGTGGGCGACGCGATCGCGGCACGCCTCGGCTGACGTGGTCGACCGCCTCGGTGAGGGGCGGATGGGTGACGACGGGGTCGCCTCTGCGATAAACAACCCGATTGACTGACGGCTGATCTCAGGGTCGACGACATCACCCCGGTGCGACGAGCACCGGGGTGATGGACTACCCTGAAAGTGTCACTCATCACAAATGAGAAGAGAGTTTTCATGACAGATTTCACCGTTCTTAAGAACCTCCAGCCGCAACCCGAGCTGGTGCGCGAGAACATCAAGAAGGACCCCGGCTTCGGCCAGTACTTCACCGACCATATGGCGCACATCCGATACACGGTCGATGACGGTTGGCAGGGACATGAGGTCAGGCCGTACGGGCCGCTGCAGCTCGATCCTGCGGCCGCAGTTCTCCACTATGCTCAGGAGATCTTCGAAGGGCTCAAGGCCTACCGTCATGCCGACGGTTCGGTGTGGACGTTCCGGCCCGAGCGCAATGCCGCGCGCATCAACAGGTCCGCCGAGCGCCTCGCACTGCCGCAGCTGTCCGAAGAGGACTTCATCAACTCGCTCAGGCAGCTGGTCAGCCTCGACCAGGCCTGGGTCCCGACGCCGGAATCGGAGGCCGACGAGTCGAGCCTGTACCTGCGCCCGTTCATGATCGCCACGGAGCGGTTCCTCGGTGTCCGGGCGAGCCATGAGGTCGACTACTACGCCATCGCCTCGCCGGCAGGACCCTACTTCTCCGGCGGCATCAAGCCGCTGTCGATCTGGCTCTCGCCGAAGCTCAAGCGCGCCGGCGCGGGCGGCACCGGTTTCGCCAAGTGCGGCGGCAACTATGCATCGTCGCTGGTGGCGACCAACGAGGCGGCCGCCAAGGGGTGCCAGCAGGTGCTTTTCACCGATTCGGTCGAGAACAAGTACATCGACGAGCTCGGCGGCATGAACCTCATGCTCGTGACCAAGGACGGCAAGCTGCTCACTCCTTCGCTCAGCGATACGATCCTCGACGGCGTCACCCGTCGTTCGCTCCTCGAACTCGCACCGCAGCTCGGCCTCGAACCCGAAGAGCGTCAGATCTCCATCGAGGAGTGGCGTGAGGGCGCGGCCAGCGGAGAGATCGTCGAGGCATTCGCCTGCGGCACCGCTGCGGTCATCACGCCGATCAGCAAGCTCGTCAGCGAAGACTTCACCATCGACCATGGTGAGGACGCTGGTGAGAAGACCATGGAGATGCGCAAGACGCTGCTCGACATCCAGTACGGACGTGTCGAGGACAAGAACAACTGGCTCGTGCGTCTGGCCTGATCCACTGGGTGTCGCCTGTTTCAGGCGGCGAAGCGTGCTCATGAGGCGGGCTGCTGCGAAGAGGTTCGCGGCAGCCCGCCTTCAGCTGGGTCTGCCGTCTGCGTGTGGAACTTTTACTCAGTTGTGCGTTAATTAAGGTACTCTGGCCTCGTGCACACGACCACCTCGGCGTCGGTTCCGACAGCCTCCGAAGTCATCGCTCACCTGCCATGGAAATGGCGCACACAAGGTGCCATCTTCATCATCGGCGGGCTCGGATTCATGTTCGACGCTTGGGACGTCGCCCTCAACGGATTCCTCATTCCGCTGCTCAGCGACTATTGGGGCCTCAGCGTCGGTCAGGCCGCCTGGATCGCGACCGCCAACCTCATCGGCATGGCATTGGGAGCCTTCATCTGGGGCGGCATAGCCGATGTCATCGGGCGGAAGAAGGCGTTCACTCTCACGCTGCTCGTGTTCTCGATCTTCACCGTGGCCGGAGCGTTCGCACCCGCTTTTGGATGGTCCATCCTCTTCCGCTTCCTTGCGGGATTCGGGCTCGGCGGATGCATCCCCGTCGACTATGCCCTCGTCGGGGAGTTCTCTCCGAGCCGTCACCGCGGGCGCGTGCTCACTGCGATGGACGGCTGGTGGCCGATCGGCGCCTCGCTCTGCGCGTTTGTGTCGGCCTACCTGCTTGATTTCGGCGACTGGCGGCTGATCATGCTCGTCATGATCGTTCCCGCACTGCTCACCGTCGCCGTGCGGTTCGGAATCCCGGAATCCCCTCTCTACCTCGCCTCCGTAGGCCGCTACGCTGAGGCCGACGTTATCATCGCCCGCCTCGTCGAACGCACCGGCGCCGATGTGCGCGAGTGGACGCATGAGTCGGTGGGCGGCCGTGGTGCGGGGGCGGCCCTGGCCGGTGCGGGCACGACATCGACCACGGGTGCAGGGACTGCGACACTGACCTCGGACGCGGCACCTGCGACGCCGACCACCGGACCCAAGGTCGGCGGGCAGCTGCGTGCAGCGACTGGACAGCTCGTGCAGCTGTGGCAGCACTCTGCGAAGACGACACTCGTCGCCTGGTCGCTCTTCGTCTCCGTCCTCCTTGTCTACTACGCGGCATTGACATGGCTGCCGGGGATCCTCAAGAAGCAGGGGCTCGCCGATCAGGCGGCGTTCCTCGTCACCGGAGCGATGACTGCAGTGGGCATGCTCGGCGTGATCGTCTCTGCGCTCGTCGTCGAACGGTTCGGTCGCAAATGGGTGCTCAGCGTCTCGTCAATCGTGGCGGCGGTGCTGCTCGTCGGGGCGGCAGTGTTCATCGAAGCTTCCGGCGCCGAACTCACCTGGACTGCGAAGGCCGCGATCATCGGGTTCGGCTTCGTCGTCCAGATCGCCATTCCGACGCTCTACACTTACGTCTCCGAGCTCTATCCGACCCGACTGCGCGGATCCGGTTTCGGCTGGGCTTCGGCGGCTTCGCGGTTGGCCACGGGAATCGCTCCGATCGTGTTCGGCGCGTTTATGTGGCCGGTGCTCGGACTGACACTGACGTTCATCCTCACCGGAGCACTTGTCGTCGTCGCAGTTATCCTGATGAGCTTCATGGCACGAGAGACGACCGGCGAAGAACTGAACTGAGGCCATCTCAGCAGTGACGGGGCCCTTGCGTTTATGGGGCTCTGACCTCTGCTGATGCGTGCGAGAAATCTCGTGTCAGTGCCGACCTCTAGTGTGGTGGGCATGGAAGCAGAGCAGGTTTCAGACGTCCTCACCGAGATCCATCGGTGGCGTCGTAGCCTGTCCGAATTGCCTCCGGCCAAGACCGAAGCGGAAGCGATCGATCGGATCACGGCGCTCGAGGAGCTGACCTCCGCGTGCGCCGCCGCCCAGGCTCGCGAAACCTTGACGTTCGACATGCTCCGTCGCAACCGCGAAGCCGAGGACGGCGTTGCCAGCAAGAAACAGGGTCGCGGCCTCGGTGCCGAAGTGGCCTTGGCACGGAAGGTCTCACGCTCCCGCGGAGACGCACTGCTCAAATTCTCCCGCACCCTGCTCGTGGAACTGCCCAAGACATACGCGGCGATGAAGGGCGGCGACATCTCCGAAGAGAAGGCGCGGGTCGTCGCCAAAGAGTCCGACTGGCTTCCACAGGAGAAGAAGCTCGAGCTCGACGAGCGCATGGCCGAACGTCTCCCAGAGGTCGGCGTCAAACGCCTCGGAAACGAAGTGCGTGCACTGGCTCAGAAGCTCGACCAGCGGGCTGCGGTCGACCACCTCGAGCGTTGTGTCGAAGAGCGCTCGGTCAGCGTGCGTCCGGCACCGGGCAACATGGCATACCTGACCGCGCTGTTGCCGATGTCGCAGGCTGTGGCTGCATTCGCCAACCTCAAGAAGTCGGCGCAGACCGTCATCGCCACGGGCGAAGCAGACGGACGGTCGCAGAGCCAGATCGCGGCCGATCTGTTGGTCGAGCGACTGACAGGGCAGGAATCCGCTCAGGCCGTGCCGACAGAGGTCCACCTCATCATGCAGGACAGCAGTCTGTTCGGGCCCGGCGAGGAATCGGCATGGTTCCCCGGGGTCGGTCCGATCCCGGCGAAAGCCGCACGGGACATCGTGGCCGAGAACGAAGCCGCCACCTTCATCCGCAGACTGTACACGCGGCCCGAAGACGGTCAGCTCGTGCGGATGGACTCGCGCCGCCGGGAATTCTCCGGTCTGCTTCGACGTATGGTCGTCTTCCGTGACGATGTCTGTCGCTCGCCCTGGTGCGAGGCACCCATCAAGCACGCCGATCATGCCGAGGGCGTCGCGGCCGGCGGAGAAACCGACTGGGACAACTCCTCTGGTCTGTGTGCAGCCTGCAACTACCTCAAGGAACTCGGCGGGTGGCGCCACAAGGCGACCGCCGATGCCCTCGAAGTCGTCACACCGACCGGCCACCACTACAAGACCCGAACCAAATCACTCGGTCTTCCGGATCCCAAGCGGGCTTCCGCTCCTAGGCGTGCTTCCGACCAGGAAGAACACTGTGGCAGAGAGCGCGATCCCGGTCGGCAACATGGTCCCGAACCGGGGGAGCGCCACGGCGAGATTCCGGTTGAGGCGACAGCCTCGCCGCCGGGCGACGGTGCGCGTGCTGCACCGCCCGGCGACAGTGCTCGTGCCGCACCTCCGAGTGCTGACTCCGAGTTCTCGGTGCTGATTCCATGGCGGTACGTGCGCCGGACCTCGCAGCCGAAGACCATCGATATCGGCGGGTCGATTGTTGGAATCGACATCTTCGATGCCGACGAACGACCGATGAGTCCCACCGAAGAACTCCTCTGCGCCGCAATCCTCGAACATAGGAACAGGCGGTAAATCGAGTCTTCGCGTAGGACGAAAAGCGGTGACCTGGGTCGGCGCAGGAGCGGGTGAGGGCCTGCCCACGTGCTGTCCGCCGGGGCGATACCGAAAGTTCAACTGCCTGCTCCATCACAGGACTATGGTGATAATCATGAACGACCTCAACGGGCAGCCGTCGGCCGGTGATTGCCTTGCCGGCTCTGTCCAAGCAGACGACCCTGCGGTCGAAAGCGTGTGGGGAATGCTCAAAGGAATGGGCCCACTCTGGCAGGGCGTGCCCTCGGGGCCAGGAATCTCCGGGGTCCTTCCGCCTCGCAGCGAGAACGAAGCACTCTACGTCGCCGCTGCTGCTGAACCGTCCCTGAACGAGGACCCAAGGTTCGCGGAGATGTTTGCGGATGTCTACCACGTCTCCGACCGCAACGGACAGATCCTCATGACATTGACACGAACCAAGCCCGACGGACGGCTGAGCTCATTCGCCAACGGCCACCATTGGAAGTGGGAAGAACAGAAGCATCCGTGGGAATTCGAACTGCAGAGCCGCCTCGGCGATGCTTCGGCTGTTGGCCGCAGACCGACGATATCGACCGCCCGGCACGACAGCTCTACGAGAAACTCGGCTTCACCGAGCTCGGCCACGGCCCCGAAGCCCCCCCCACCGGACGGCCCGGCCCGATTATGTACCGGAACCCGAGGTGGGGCAACCACGTCGGTGGCGGTCATTAGGATGAGAATATGCGCGAAGAAGACTCACCATCAGCGGCCCCGACGACGAACGCCGATCTGCCCGACGACGAAAACCTCTGGCTCGAAGACATCTACGGCGAGCAGCAGATCGCCTGGGTGAAGAACCAGAACGCGACGGTCCTCGAACGATTCCACGACGACCTCTTCGACGACATCGCCGGTGACCTGAGGACCGCGCTGGACTCCGACGACCGCATTCCGATGGTCACCAAACGCGGGGACCACTTCTATAACTTCTGGCGGGATCAGACGAACCCGAAAGGACTGTGGCGTCGCACCACTTGGGACAGCTACCGCACGGCCGCACCCGACTGGGACGTGCTGCTCGACCTCGACGCGCTGGCTGCAGAGGAAGACACAGCTTGGGTCTGGTCGGGGGCGATGGTTCGCCGCAGCGACAATCGGCGCGCACTCGTCCTCCTGTCCCCGGACGGAGGAGACTCACACCGAGTCCGCGAATTCGACCTCGACGACCGCGCCTTCGTCGACGGCGGCTTCGACATCCCCGCCGCCAAAACCCGCCTGGCCTGGCTCGACGACGACACCGTGCTCGTTGCCACCGAAACCGACGCCGACTCACTGACGACCTCGTCCTACCCACGCCAAGCCCGAGCGCTCCGCCGCGGTCAGAGCCTCGACGACGCCCCGATCGTCGCCGAAGTGCCGCGCGACCACGTCGCGATCTTCGTCGGCAGCGATATCCGGCCGGACACCGAAACCACCGACCGTGCCGTCATCGTCGACGCCATCGACTTCTTCAATTCGACGATGAGCTTCCTCGATCTCGACGACATCACGGGCGCTGACGGTTCGCTCTCCACCGAACCGACGAAGTGGGCAGACGCACTCAACCAGGTCGACGTCCCCACCGACGTCGAGGTCGGATTCGAACGCGACCTCGTGCTCTTCCGACCCCAGTCGACATGGAAGTCCGCCACCACCGAGGTGGCCGCCGGCGGCCTTGCCACCGCCGATATCGATGCGGTCAAGGCAGGCGAGATCGCTCCACGCGTGATCTTCACCCCCGACGCCCACACCTCCCTGCAGTCCTTCACCTTCACCCGGGACTACCTCGTGCTCGAGCTGCTCGCCGACGTCCAGTCGAAGCTCACGGTCCTTGACCTGGGCAACGACTTCGCCGAATCCACTCTGCCCGGAGTCCCGGCCAATCACATGGTCGGCCTCGGCGCGGTCGACAAGTTCGATCCGGCCACCGCAAATGACTTCTGGATGGTCAGCACCGGCTTCCTCACCCCCTCGACCCTGTCGTACGGAACCCTGGGAACCGACTCAGACGAACCCGCAACAGAGGTGGTCAAATCAGCACCGGCGATGTTCGATGCCGAAGGGCTGAGCGTCGAACAGCACTTCGCCACCAGCACCGACGGAACGAAGGTCCCGTATTTCCAGATCGGGGCCGACGACCTCGTGCTCGACGGTGACAATCCCACACTGCTCGATGGCTACGGAGGATTCGAAGTCAGCCGCACTCCCGGATACTCACCCGTCGTCGGAATCGGCTGGCTGAGTCGGAGCACCACCGGAAACATCCTCCCGGCAGACCGCCGAGGCGTCTACGTGCTCGCGAACATCCGCGGCGGCGGTGAATACGGCCCTGAGTGGCACACCTCGGCGATGCGGGAGAACCGCATGCGCTGCTATGAAGACCACTCGGCCGTGGCGCGCGATCTCATCGCCCGCGGAGTGACGAGCCCGAAGACGCTCGCCTGCGCCGGCGGATCCAACGGGGGCTGCTGGTGGGCAATATGCTCACACAATATCCCGAGCTCTTCGGCGCAGTCTCCTGCGGTGTCCCGTTGCTGGACATGGCCCGGTACACGAAACTGAGCGCCGGCTATTCGTGGAAAGCCGAATATGGCGACCCGGACGTGGCCGAGGACTGGGCGTTCATCAAGGAATTCTCGCCCTACCACCTCCTCGAGGACGGACAGGACTATCCGCCGGTGTTGTTCTGGACGGCCACCTCGGATGATCGGGTGGGACCGGTGCAGGCACGGAAGATGGCCGCCCGGATGCAGGCGCAGGGAATCGCGAACGTGTGGTTCTTCGAAGACACTGAAGGCGGACATTCCGCCGCATCGGACAACGAACAGACCGCGTTCACCCGGGCGTTGAGCTACCGGTTCATGTGGAATGCACTGACGGGGGAGTAGGTTGGGAGACATGACGAACGACACGCAGCACTTCCACGGCGAATTTAAGGTCATCGGCGGCAAACTCGTCGTCGCCGATGTGACCTCCGACGGCAAGACCATCACCGAGGTGAAGATCTCCGGTGACTTCTTCCTCGAACCGGAAGAAGCCTATTTCGACCTCGCGCCGGCCCTCGTCGGCGCAAGCGTCACCGCCGACAATGCGACGCTGCGCGGCCGTCTCGATGAGGCTCTGGCCGGCTACGGTTCGGAACTGGCGATGCACGGGTTCTCGACTGCCGATATCGCCACGGTCGTGCGTCGAGCTCTGGGCTCGGCTGCGAACTTCACCGACTTCGACTGGCAGGTCATCCGCGGAGAGGTGCTGCCCACTCAGCTCAATGTGGCACTCGATCAGGTTCTGCTCGAAGAAGTCGCGGCCGGTCGTCGCCAGCCGACCCTGCGGTTCTGGGAATGGGAGGACACGGCCGCCGTCATCGGAGCCTTTCAGTCCTACGTCAACGAACTGCGGCCCGAAGGTGTGGAAAAGCACAACGTCCAGGTCGTGCGCCGCATCTCCGGAGGCGGAGCCATGTTCATGGAGGGCGGCAACTGCATCACCTATTCGATCTTCGTTCCGCCTGCCCTCGTCGCCGGTCTCGATTACGAAGAGTCGTACGTGTTCCTCGACCAGTGGGTGCTCGCGGCGCTGAAGACCTTCGGCGTGGAGGCGTTCTACAAGCCGATCAATGACATCTCCTCGACCGGAGGAAAGATCGGCGGTGCCGCTCAGAAGCGGATGCGCGACGGAGCCCTGCTCCACCACGTGACGATGAGCTATGACATCGACGCGGACAAGATGGTCGAGGTGCTGCGCATCGGAGAAGCGAAGATCTCCGACAAGGGCGTGGCGAGTGCGAAGAAACGCGTCGATCCGCTGCGGAGCCAGACAGGTGAAGCGCGCAAGGACATCATCGATGTCATGGCCGACACCTTCGCCAACCGATACGGGGCCACCTACGGTACGTACACTCCGGAGGAGCTCGAACGGGCCCAGGAGCTCGTCGATGAGAAATTCGGGACCGAGAAGTGGACGCACCGGGTGCCGTGAGCACGCCTGAACCCACCGCTTTCCGGGGTACCATCGTGGCTCTTGGCGGCGGTGGATTCTCGATGTCCGAGTTCGGGAAATCGGCCATCGATGACGAACTCCTGCGGATGGCGAGTCAGCGAAGGTCTGCGGATGGACGTCGATCGACGTCTGCGGACGTGTGTCGACGAAGTGTCTCATCCGGACTTCCACACGTCTGCTTCGTCCCCACCGCCTCCGGCGACAGTCGTGACTACACTGAGAGGTTCGAAGCGGCTTTCGAAGGGCGAGCACAGACCCATGTCCTCTCCCTGTTCGGGCAGAGCCCGCGGGACTACCAGGATCCGTCAATGCTGCTCGACATGGACCTCATCTACGTCGGTGGCGGCTCGACGGCGAACCTGCTCAGCCTCTGGCGTCGGCATGGAGTCGACGAACTGATGAAGAAGGCAGCTGCCGGCGGCACGATCCTCGCCGGCATCAGTGCGGGAGCTAATTGCTGGTTCCGTGCCTCCTCGACGGATTCGTTCGGACCGTTGGCACCGTTGAACGACGGTCTCGGATTTCTGCAGGGGAGCGCCTGCCCGCACTTGCACGGCGAGCCAGGGCGAGAGGAATCCTTCCGGGGTTGGATCGCGGATGGGAGCCTGCCCGGTCCCGGGACTGCCATCGACGATCATGCCGCGGTCGTGTATGTCGACGGTGTGGCCACCTCGGTGATGGTTGAGGCCGCGAGGGCGACGGCCTACATCGTCGAACCAGACGGAAACCTGTGTGAGCTCGACGAGCACAAGCACGTCCTACCCGCCAGCGAACACGACTGAGGCGAACAGAATTTGGGTGGGGATCCGTCAACGAAACGAGTCGCGCTGTCTGTAGGATTGGGAATCAATCACGTCCCCTTCACTAGGAGAGCCATGCGCCAGGTCGAACCGTCCGTTGAACTGCTTGCCAAACCCAATATCGATTGGGAAGCGATGAGGACTTACCTCGACGAGGTGGGCGGAACCTCATGGGCGGACCGGGTCGAAGAGGCTGAATCCCCGGACGCCGAGGATCTCCTCGAGTTCTCCGGGCGCATGTGCTACCGCTCGTGGGAGCCGGGACTCAACCCGAACGTCTCGCGGGTGCGCACCGATTCCGCGCAGTACCTCGGCAACGTGGTGAAGTCCCAGCATGGATCCGTGCTCGAACACGCGAACTTCACCTTCGTCCTCCACAACGTCTCGCGCGTGCTCACTCACGAGCTCATCCGTCACCGTGCAGGATCGGCGTTCTCGCAGGAATCGCTTCGCTACGTCCGTCTCTCCGACATTCCTTTCTGGTTCCCCGAGTGGGCTCGCGAAGATCCCGAACTCATGGAACGCAGCCTCAAAGTCCTCGACACCCTCGAAGAGCACCAGAAGTGGATGGCCGAGCACTTCGAACTCGACGAGGAAGGCACGAAGTTCTCACATAAGAAGCACATGACCTCGTTCATGCGCCGCTTCGCCCCTGAGGGTCTGGCAACCGGCATCGTCTACACCGCGAACCTGCGCTCCCTGCGCCACGTCATCGAGATGCGCACCGCGAAGGGCGCCGAAGAGGAGATCCGCCTCATCTTCAACAAGATCGGTGAAGTCATGCGAGAAGAGGCCCCGGCGGTCTTCGCCGACTACGAAGTCGTCGACGGAGAATGGATCCCCGGCACGCGCAAGGCCTGACCGGCAGCGGGTCAACCGCGACCAGCCGTACCTGACACCAGCAGCACCTGACACCGTCGTCACTCAGTTCTCAGGAGGAACCGCCATGGCAGATATCTATTCAGCTCAGCTCAATCCAGGCAAGCTCGACGTCGTCACCGACTGGGTGGCCAAACAGGGATGGGCCGCCGAGCTCGACCTCGAGGCGAACCCGCTCGAAGCCGTCACCGCGTACCGTTTCGATGACCCCGCCGGTGAGGTGGGCATCGAGATCCACATCGTGAAGAGCGGCGACCAGCTGCTGCAGGTGCCGCTGACCTACCGCGGAGCACCTCTCGAAGGCGCCGACGAGGCGTTCGTGGCGAACATGGAGCACTCGGTGCTCGGCAAGCGGTGGGTCTACGCCGGCATGGGCGACCCGCTGTTCCGGCAGCGCCTCGACCACACGATCGCCACTGCATCGACCGCGGCGAAGCAGTACCGCGTCGACGACGAGGGCAATCGGGGAGAAGAGATCACCGATGTGGCTCACGCCTTCGGGACCGGCCCACTGCCGGGCGCCGAAGACGTTGAGATCCTCTATCGCCTGTCGCCCGAATCGCCGGCAGAGAAGTCCGACGCAGGTCTGCTGCTGGGCCGCTGGGATGGTCAGGACACGAACGTCGTCCTCGCCATCATGGTCTGAACATCGCAGCCGAACACCCTACGGCACAGTCCACTCACGGCGAGGGAGGAACCGGATCTGATGAACAGCGACTGCATCTTCTGCCAGATCGTCGCGGGTGAGGCACCGAGTGCGCCGATCGCCGAGACCGAATCGACGTTCGCGTTCATGGACATCCAGCCCGGGTCGGATGGGCATCTGCTCGTTGTGCCGAAGCGTCACAGCACGGATCTGCGGGACATCCCGGCTGACTGTGTTCCACTTCCACATGCACGTCATTCCGCGCTGCCGGGACAAGGACAAGGATCGTCTGCGTCTGCCGTTCGAGCCCGGCGTCCGCGGAAATCAGGACCTCATCGGTTCCCTTGCGTCGAGCATGCGGGAGTCATTCGGCGAGGGATGATGCATTGCCGCGATCGCCGCCGTTGCGCTCGACGTCGCCGAGGCGACGCACAGTGCCCAGGCCGTCGGCCGTCTCACCTGGTCAAGTCGATGATTGTCATTCCTGCCGGGGCGGAGGGCGATCCCATCGCCTCCATCGCCGCGGGCGCCTCGTCGAGTCCGATGACGTTCGAGACGAGATCCTGCGGGCGCAGCCGCCCCTGAACGACGAGGTCCACGAGCTCCGGGTACTCGGCCGCTGCCATTCCGTGCGAGCCGAGCACACTGAGCTCGAGAGCGATCACCCGCGGCAGGTCGATGACCGGCTCGGCAGGCAGCAGCCCGATCTGCACATGTCGGCCCAAGGGCGCCAGTGCACCGATCGCCGCCCGGATCGTGTCCTCTCGACCCAAGGCATCGACAGTCACAGCCACTCCATCAGGATCGGTCGACGCGAACTGCGCGACCACCTCGGCGCCGAGCTGGGCCGGGTCGAGATCGCGGGCATTGACACATCGTTCGGCCCCGAACTCACTGGCGGATTCCAAGGCCGCATCGCTGACGTCGACGGCCACCACCCTCGCGCCGAGTGCCCGGGCGATCATGATCGCCGACAGCCCCACGCCGCCGCAGCCGAACACGGCGACAGTCTCGTCCGCGCCAAGTTGAGCCCGCACGCGCAGACCGTGGAAGGCGGTGGCGAATCGACAGCCGAGCCCGACCACCGCCGCGGCCGGCAGATCCTCGGGCACGGCCACGAGGTTCGCATCGGCATTGTGGATGACGACCTGTTCCGCCCACGACCCGAAATGCGTGAATCCCGGCTGCGTCTGATCGGGGCAGACCTGCGCATTTCCGGAAGTGCACCACCGACAATTCCCGCACCCGCACACGAACGGGACGGTCACTCGCTGACCGACGCGGAATTCCTGCACACCTGACCCCGCCGAGGTGACCCGACCCACCAGCTCATGCCCGGGAACATGGGGCAGGCTGATCGTCGAGTCGTGGCCGGCCCACGCGTGATGATCGCTGCGGCACACCCCGGTGGCTTCGACGTCGATGACGACGCCGGCAGCGTGGGCAGCGGGAGCAGGGATCTCCTGCAGTTGAGGTCGGGCGGAGAACTGATCGAAGACAACGGCGCGCATACCGCCGATCGTAGGCGGTAGGCCGGGCGCGAACCCAGCGTGTCCGCTCTGTGGCGACTGCCTGTCAGTCGACTTACCGTCGGCACCTCAGTGTGGATGGATTCCGGCAGCTGCCAAAGCACCGAGCAGCCGCGCACGCAGGGACTGCGCCCGCCCGGAGAACGCCTTCTGCCGTTCCATGTACTCGACCTTTCCTGCAGCGGTCTCGATGGCGACGACCCCGTAGCCCCATCCGCGAAGGTCATAGGGGGAGGCCTCCATATCGAGGGTGCGGATGTCGAGCGCCAGATCGAAGCAGTCGACGACGAGATCCGAATCAGCGATCGGCGAGATCTTCATCGCCCACTTGTACAGATCCATCCCCGCATGCAGACACCCGGGCTGTTCGTTGGAGATCATGCCCTCGCGGCTCGGCTGCAGGGTGTTGAGCGGCCGAGCCGGCTCGGTGAAGAAACGAAACGCATCATGATGCGAACACTGGATGCGGTGGCCCTCGACGACAGCATCAGTCTCGGCCGGATTCAGTCGCAAAGGCACCTGCTGATGCCGACGCTGCTCCTCGGTGAGCCGGTAGACCATCGCCCACTCATGGATTCCGAAACACCCGAAATTCGCCTCCCGGTTCAGCGTCGACGACAGCAGGGAAGCGATGAACTTCGCCCCATCCCCACGGTCGGCACGCCAAGACTCGAGGTCCACCTCGGCGACGTTCCGGTCATCGTCGATGCGGTACCAACGTCGGTCGAAATACCGGCGATCGGCCGCCTCGGCGAGTTCGACGCGCACGCCCGGACCGGGGTGCCACTTCTTCAGCTGCCCGACCTTGAATGGGTAATAGGTGAAGAGGAAATCCTCAACCGGATGGCTCTCCTGCCGCATCCGCCGCTTGATATGCGCATCGGTGCGCTCGGCGATCCGCCGTTCGTGCTCATCCCGTGCCCCGTGCCAGTGGGAGGCAGGAACGACACCATCACCGAGGCGGCCCGACGATTCATCGGCATGCTCGGTCTCCGCCCTGTACGGGGCGGGAGTCGTGGAGGAGGGTGCGGAAGTCACCGCACCATTGTCCCAGACAGCCGAGTCGGCCTCCAGCTCAGCGGCCTGAGCGCTTCGTGCCCTTCGCCGCAGGTGCCGTCAACGGGTCCTCTGGCCACGGATGCTTCGGGTAGCGGCCCCGATTCTCGGCTCTGACGTGGGCATACGCGTTCGCCCAGAAGGACGCGAGGTCACTGGTCACTGCCAAGGGCCTGCGGGCGGGGGAGAGCAGATGCATCGTGACGGGCACTCGGCCGTCGCAGACGCGAGGCACATCGGTCCACCCGAAGCACTCCTGGAGCTTGACCGCGAGGATCGGGCTCGGGATCTCGGCGCGATCAGGATCCGGGTACTCGAGGCGGACGCGTGATCCGCTGGGCACCTCGATGTGGGTCGGGGCCAGCTCGTCGAGTCGGGCCGCTTCGGGCCACGGCAGCAGAGTGCGCAGCGCGGATTTGAGGTCCACGCGGCCCGGATCCGAGCCCTTCGCGATCCGGTCGAGCGCCTCCGGACACCACTGATCGAGCGTGACCGACAGGTGCTCCCACGTCACGTCCGGCCACGGTTCGCCGAAAACTGAGCGGAGCAGACCGAGCCTGGTTCGCAGCGATTCGAAGGCTTCGGACGGACGAAGGACCTTACGGGCTCCCCGCTCACGCACCGATTCGGCAATGGCGCGGCGAGCGAGCTCGGGGCTGGCTTGGATCGGGGTGGACGAGAGTTCGATCCCGCCGAGGCGGCTGCGCCGAACCGCACGGACCTTGCCGCCCTCGAAGCTCGCCGTCTCCTCCGTGTGCAGCAGTCCGGCGCCGGCGAGTTCCGCGGTGTCGACGTCGATGGGGACCGCGGACCGGATGATCGCCCGCGACCCGGACAGTCCCACCTCAGCGATGGCCAGCCAGGGACTGCCCTGCAGGGACGAGTCTCGCGGCAGGCTCGCCGCAGTGCCCGAGGCCAGCAGGTATTCGGAGTCCGATGAGCTGCGCAGCCGCGCAATCTGCAGGGGATAGGACAACGCGGTGACGAACCCGAGGTCCTCAGGGGTGAGCGACATGCCGGAGCTGTCGGTGGCTTCGCCGGTGTCGGCAGTTCCGCCGTGGCCGGTTCCGCCGCCCGTGTTCTCGTCACCGCCGCCGGCCGCGAATTCGCGTGCGATCGAGGCGAACCGTTTGCGGTCCTGAGCGAATCGGGAATCTCTGCTGCGTCGCAGCTGTCGAAGAAGTGCCGAGAGGTCGGCGCCGGGAGCTCTCTGATCGGATTCGATGACGGCGATCGCCTCGGCCGCACGAGCAGGGGAGAGCAGGTCAGCCCCGTCGAGGAGACCGCGTGCCGACCACACCGAGGCGGGAATCGCCGCGATCGCCCGGCCGGTCTCGGTGGCATGCAGTGCTGATAGCGGGAGCTCGGATGAATCCGCAGTCACTTCCACAGCCCCCAACGCCACGAGATTGTCGACCGCCTGCCGCTTCGGGCCCGCGGGCAGAGGATCGGGCAGCAAGTCCTCGTCTCCTCCCCAGACGGCCAGCGCGAGGACTGCAGAGGTGAGGTCCGAGGTCGCGATCTCGGGAGGAGTGTGCTCGGGCAGGCTCGCCCAATCGGCCTCTGACATGCACCGATATGCGACACCCGGTCCCTGCCGGGCGGCACGACCGGAGCGTTGCGTGCCTGAGGCCTTCGACCCCCGCATCGTGACCAGCCCGGACATGCGTCGTCTCGTATCCAGGCGTGGTCCGCGGGAGAGTCCGGAGTCGACGACGATGCGCACACCGTCGATGGTCAGCGCCGATTCGGCGACCGACGTCGAGACGATGACCCGCCGGCTCCGTTCCCTGTCCGCCTGCGGCCGCAGGATCGCGTCCTGCTCCTTCGCAGGGGTCCGGCCCGTCAGCGTGTGCACTTCGACCGCAGAACCACCGCCCACGCTCGTCTCCACACGGCCTCGCACCCGGGAAGCCACCTCGTCGACCTCGCGCGCGCCGGGAGCGAAGACGAGCGCATCCCCGTCGGCGTTCTCCTCCACAGCGCGCACGGTCACCGCGGCCAGATGGTCAAGGAAGTTCCAGGTCACGCCTCGTGCATCGAGCGGTCGCTCCTTCGCCGGCGCCCATCGGACTTCCAGGGGATAGGTATCGGCGGCCACCGACAGCAGAGTCGCCGGCGCCTGCGGCCCATCGCCGAGACGCTCGGACCACAGCTGCGCATCCAAGGTCGCGGACATGACGACGATGGACAGATCCTCACGCAGAGCGGCC
The DNA here is from genome assembly GCF_900105315.1 of Brevibacterium siliguriense. Lineage (NCBI taxonomy): Bacteria > Bacillati > Actinomycetota > Actinomycetes > Micrococcales > Brevibacteriaceae > Brevibacterium > Brevibacterium siliguriense. The sequence goes on from NZ_LT629766.1 coordinate 1,851,664, forward strand.
AACTCCCGGCACATCGCGTACGCGAGATCCGTATCCAACTGCCGCTCATGCACCTCGTCGAGGATCACTCCGGCGACTCCGGTCAGTTCCGGATCACGCAGCAGTCGGGACAGGAGCACGCCCGTGGTGACGAACTCGATGCGAGTCGCAGACGAGGTCCGCGACTCACCGCGGACGGTGTAGCCCACCACCTCGCCGAGGCGGGTCTCCGTCAACGTTGCGAGCCGCCTGGCCGCGGCGCGGGCCGCCATCCGGCGGGGTTGGGTGACGATGATGCGGACCGGTTCCGCACCTGCCAACGACCGCGCCAGATAGTCGGCGATCATCGGCGGCACCACGGTGGTCTTACCGGTTCCGGGGGGAGCCTCCACGACCAATCTCGGGAAGGGGGCCGCCTCGGCGAGGTTCAGCTCATCAATGAGCGCGGCCGCGGGCAGTCCGGCCCCGATGCGGGCGAGATCGAAGGCGAGCGGGAGGTGCGGATCGGGCATGGCACTAGTCTCTCAGGTCGACGTCGCGACGCCGACGAGCACCGACGCGCGGAAGGCGCCTGGCACTGACTAGACTGGGGCATATGCGTATCGCCAGATTTGTACATCAGGACGAGCCCAAATACGGAGTCGTCGAAGGTGAAGTGCCGCCGATCACCGACGGCAGTTGGGACACGTCGGGACTCGAACTCGCCGTTCTCGACTCGGACCCGTTCTTCTCTCCGGCCCAATCGACAGGGGAGAGGCTGAAGATCGACGACGTGCGTCTGGTCAGCCCCATCCTGCCGCGTTCGAAGGTCATCGGCGTCGGCCGCAACTTCGCCGACCACGCCGCCGAACTCGGCAATGAAGTGCCGGTCTCACCCTTGACCTTCTTCAAACCCAATACCTCGGTCATCGGACCTGGCGACCCCATCCGCCTGCCTGCCATCAGCGAATATGTCTCCTATGAGGCCGAACTCGCCGTCATCATCGGCCGAGTGGCCAAGGGAGTGAAGGCCGAGAACGCCTTCGACCACGTCCTCGGATACACCGCCGGAAACGATGTGACCCTGCGCGACATCCAGAAGGCCGACAAGCAGTGGTCGCGTGCGAAGGGCTTCGACACCTCCTGCCCGCTGGGCCCGTGGATCGAGACCGAACTCGACGTCGACGACCTGAACATCCGTTCCTGGGTCGACGGAGACAAGAAGCAGGACGGGACCACCGCCGACTTCATCTTCGACATCCCGACCCTCATCGAGCACCTGTCCGAGACCATCACTCTGCTGCCCGGCGACGTCATCCTCACCGGAACCCCGGCCGGAGTCGGCCAGATCGTGTCCGGCAACCGCGTCGACATCGCCATCGAAGGGCTCGGTGTCCTGTCGAACCCGGTCATGGACGCCTGAGCCGACCCGCACACCACCAGCGCCACCGCGCACACCACAGACTCACACCCGAGAAGATCACGCAAAGGACAATCGTGAGCGTCAAAGTTCGTTTCTGCCCATCACCCACCGGCACCCCGCACGTCGGCATGGTCCGCACGGCCCTGTTCAACTGGGCCTATGCCAAGCGCACCGGCGGCAAGTTCGTCTTCCGCATCGAAGACACCGACGCGGCACGTGACTCCGAAGAGAGCTTCGGCCAGGTCGTCGAGGCCCTCAAATGGCTGGGCCTGGACTGGGACGAAGGCATCGAGGTCGGCGGCGACAACGGACCCTACCGCCAGTCGCAGCGCGGTGAGATCTACGCCGACGTCATCGAGAAGCTCAAGGCCGGCGGCCACATCTACGAGTCCTTTTCCACCAACGAAGAGGTCGAAGCCCGCCACAAGGCCGCGGGCCGCGACCCCAAGCTCGGCTATGACGGGTTTGACCGCGACCTCACCGACGAGCAGAAGGCCGCCTTCCGCGCCGAAGGTCGCGAGCCCGTGTGGCGTGTGCGCATGCCCGACGAGGACATCACCTTCACCGACCTCGTCCGCGGCGACATCACCTTCAAGGCCGGCACCGTGCCTGACTTCGTCGTCGTCCGCTCAGGCGGCCAGCCCCTGTACACCCTGGTCAACCCCGTCGACGATGCGCTGATGGGCATCACCCATGTGCTCCGCGGCGAGGACATCCTGTCCTCGACCCCGCGCCAGATCGCTCTCTACGAACACCTCAAGGCCATCGGAATCGCCGAGGCGACCCCCGAATTCGGCCACCTGCCCTACGTCATGGGCGAGGGCAACAAGAAGCTGTCGAAGCGCGACCCCGAATCGAACCTGTTCCTCCACCGCGAGAACGGCTTCATCCCCGAGGGTCTCATCAACTACCTCGCCCTGCTCGGCTGGTCCATCGGACCCGACCGTGACGTGTTCAGCGTCAAGGAGTTCACCGAGGCCTTCGACATCCACGATGTCCTGCCCAACCCGGCCCGGTTCGACGTGAAGAAGGCCACCGCCATCAACGCCGACCACATCCGCCTCCTCGAGCCGGGTGTCTTCCGAGACCGGCTGGTGCCGTATCTCCAGGCCGCCGAGGTGCTCCCGGAGTCACCGACGGACGCTCAGCTGGTGATCCTCGACCGGGCGGCACCGCTCGTCCAGACCCGCATGAAGCTGCTCGGCGAAGCTCCCGACCTGCTCGCGTTCCTCTTCACCTCCGACGCCGACCTCGTCATGGCCGAAGACGGTCTGAAGACGCTCAAGGACTCCGCCCCCGAGGTGCTCGCCGCCTCCATCGAGGTCCTCGAAGGCCTCGACGAGTGGACGACGGCCAAGCTCGAAGAGGTGCTCTCAGCCAAACTCGTCGACGAGATGGAGATCAAGCCGCGCCTGGCCTACGGCCCGCTGCGTGTGGCCGTGTCCGGCCGCAAGGTCTCCCCGCCGCTGTTCGAGTCGATGGAGATCCTCGGCAAGGACTCATCTCTCACTCGCCTCAAGGCACTCGCGGCACAACTGTGACCATGGGAGAGCAGACGAACTGGACCCGCGGGGGCCTGCACTTCCGTGATGTGACGATCACCGTCCCCTTCGATCATTTCGGACGGGCGGGGGAAGCCGCCTCGGCGAAGGTGAACCTGCCGGACACGGTGAACGTGTTCGCACGGATCATCGCCACCGAGGCGGACAGCCGGAAGCCCTACCTCGTGTACCTGCAGGGCGGGCCCGGCGTGGAAGCTCCGCGCCCGGGCATCGTCGGCGGTGCCAGCGGGTGGGTGAAGCGCGCCCTCGAGGAGTTTCAGGTCGTCATGCTCGACCAGCGCGGAACCGGGAAGTCGAACCCGATCGGTTCGGTCGACGGGGCCATCACCGGCCTTGAGACGGTAGGGGAGGACCCGGCCGCGATCGCCGAGGCGCTGTCCTGCTTCCGAGCCGATTCGATCGTCGAGGACGCGGAGATCCTGCGCGGCCACCTCGGCGCGGAGACGTGGTCCCTGCTGGGGCAGTCCTTCGGCGGATTCACGACGCTGCGTTATATCTCTGCGCATTCGAGCGCGCTGCACGAGGTGTATTTCACCGGGGGTCTGCCGGCGATCGGCCTCGACCCGGCGACCGTCTACGGACGGACGTGGGAGGGGATGATCCGCAAGTCCGAGCAGTATTATGCGGCGTTCCCCGGCGACCGTGAGAAGATGCGGCACCTCGTCGAGCTCGCGTCGGCTGGTGAGGGTCTTGCCCTGCCCGGGGGAGCACGGGCGACGCCGGAGCGGATCCGTCTGCTCGGGCACTTCCTCGGATCCTCGGACGGTCCGGAGAAGCTGCACTATCTGCTCGACCACGATTTCGGTTCGTCGGCGTTCCGGCATGACCTCGCCGCATCCCTGCCGTTCTCGGGACGGAACCCGCTCTATGCGGTCATCCACGAATCCTGCTGGGCTGACGGCACCACGACGAACTGGGCAGCCAGGCGGGCGATGCCCGATGCCGTCCGTGAGGACCCCACCCTGCTGGCCGGTGAGCACGCCGGACCCGAGTCCCTGCACGAGGATCCGGAGCTTACGCCCTTCGCCGAGGTGGCCGAGATCGTCGCCGCACGTCAGTGGCCCGGTCTCTACGATGTCGACGCTCTGTGGGCCGCCTCGGTGCGCGGCGCTGCGGCGGTGTATTTCGAGGACGCGTACGTGCCGGTGGAGTATTCGCTCGCCACGGCCGAACACCTTTCAGGGGTGCATCCGTGGGTGACGAACGAGTACGAACACAACGGTCTGCGCGCCGACGGATACCGGGTCTTCGACCGGCTCATCGGCCTCGCCCGCGGGTGATGTCCGGGCCCGTCGGCAGGGGACGGTGAGCCTGTATTGTTAAGAAGGTCACACCGAAAACGACCCCCTGAGATTTGTCCGGAGGCGGGGTGCTTGTGTAGAGTTATATCTCGTTGCTCAGGGAATTCTCCACGGGGAAGACCTTGAAAAACATTGGGCTATGGTGTAATTGGCAGCACGAGTGATTCTGGTTCATTTAGTCTAGGTTCAAGTCCTGGTAGCCCAGCGGACACAGTCTGGATCAGTCCAGGAGTGTTGTTCTAAGCCCCCGTCGTCTAGTGGCCTAGGACGCCGCCCTCTCAAGGCGGTAACGGCAGTTCGAATCTGCTCGGGGGTACGGTTGAGCCCCGCACCGAATTTCGGTGCGGGGCTCACTCTAATTCACGGGCGCTTTCCTGCGCCTGTCTTCGCCTGAGGCCGTGTCAGCGAGAGACGGAATCGGCGATGCGCTGCGTGTGCTCGGCCGTCTTGATGTTGGAGACGATGAGCTCGAGCACGAGACGGACGCCGATGACCCACAGCGCCGGAATGATCCAGCCGAAGATGATCGACAGGATCAGCGGCAGCACACTGAAGCTCGGACCGCCGCTGAGGTAGCTCGCTGCCGAACCTGCGGCGACCCCCGTCGTGATGCCAGCGACGATGGTCCCGAGGTAGGACAGAGCCGCGACCACGATCGCGATGATGTAGATGAAGCCCGCCCACTTCACTGCAATGAAGTTGTCGAAGCGGATGTCGAAGAGCGACTTGAAGAAACCAGCCTGCTGAGGTGCCGACTGCGGAGCCTGACCATACGCTGGCTGACCGTAGGCGGGCTGACCATACGCCTGCTGATAGGGATCCTGCTGGTAAACGCCGGGCTGGGAGTATCCGCCCTGCTGATACTGCTGCCCCTGTGCCTGATAGGCGTTGGGATCGTAAGTTCCCTGCTGATAGGTGGGCTGGTCGGGCTGGGCATTCTCCGGCTGGTCTCCCGCGCTCGGGTTCTGGCCGTCGAGGTTCTGCTCAGCCGAGCTGCTGTTCGGGTCGTTCGGGTTCTGCGGTGTCGACATTATGTCCCTCTCACGAAAGGAGCGCACCCTAAGCAGGGCACACTCGCCTGATATCTGCCTGTAGTCGCAACCTATCAGGGTGCACTGACCCGCGGCAGGGCGACTGTCATTTTGGGAGGAACAGCGAAGTGCTGACTCAGCTTGCGTGCTCGTCGTCCCCGGTCAGAGCGATGCTCCACTCGACGACAAGCGCGTCACCTGGTTCGACGACGTCGAAGTCAACGCCTGCCTCGCCAGCGGCGAAGGCATTCGGAGGACACGTCATCGGCTCGATCGCGATCGCCCGACGCGCCAGATCCTCGTCGAGCCCGTCGCCCGTGCACGCCTGCCAGGTGCGGAAACCAGGCCCCATCCCGACGACGACCTCGCACAGATCCGCACCCTTCAGCCTTGCCCGTGACCATCCGTCATCCCCGCGCCGTGGCTGACCGTAAGCATCATCGAGGACCGTTCCGCCGACCAGTCGCAGCGCCCGGAAGTCCTTGCACACCATGCACGCGGAATCATCGGAGACGTGGTCGGCCGGGACCGCGGTACCGTCATCGAATGGGCGAACGGCCGTGGGTATGAGCCGCTCATCTGTCTTGTGCCAGTGCGCAGCAGGAATGACGAGCTGCGCGTCATCGACTAGGCAGTCCTGTTCCGGGACGCCGGCATCATCGGCAGATGCGCCCGGAGAGAGCCATGGGTGAAAACCGAAACCGAACGGAGCCGGAGCCGACCCCGTGTTGAGGGCACGTGCGCGCATGCGCAGCTCCGCCTCGGCGAGTTCGATATCGACCCGCAGGCCGAACTCGAACGGATACCCCTGGGTCGCCTCCAGCGTGTATTCGAGGCTGACCGTCGACTCGGTGCGCTCGGCCACGGACCACTCGACGTCGGCGACGAGGCCGTGGAGCGCGGTATTACGCTCGGGCTCGTTGATCGGCAGCCGATGACTCTCACCGGCGAAGTCGAAACGGCCCCTATCGATCCTGTTCGGCCAGGGAGCGAGCACGGCTCCGTCGAAGGCGTTCATCGGCACCACGACCGGGCGATCACCGACGCTGAAGCGAACCAGGCTCGCACCGATGGGGGAGATGACCGCCGCTGACTCGTCGCAGGCGAGTTCGATGGTGGCGGTCATGGGTCTCCAGGGGGAGTCGAGTGCGAGAAGAACGGTTGCAGATATTCTACTCTGTCCGCGCCGAGCTGAGCCTCCAGATGTTAGCATTATGATCGAAAATGATAACTTTTGGGAGGTCTGATGCCAGCGTCGCATCAAAGGGCGAACCTGTCCGATGGTCGCGAGATCCTGTTCTTCCAGGACCACGACTCACCTGCACCGACGATCGCCGCTGACCCCCGGCCACACGATTCGCGTCCCGACAGCGGCGCCCTGCGCTTTGACGTCCTCACCGGCGAATGGGTTGCCGTGGCCACACACCGGCAGGCCCGCACCCACCTGCCCGCCGCCTCCGAATGTCCGCTGTGCCCGTCGTCGCCGGACCGCCCCACAGAGATCCCGGCCGCGGACTTCGACGTCGCCGTCTTCGAGAATCGCTTCCCCTCACTCGGCCCCGGCCTCGGTGACGTTCCCTCTTCTCAAGCGGTGGACACCACCTTCGCCGAGGCGACCGCCGCCGCGGCCGACACCGTGACGTCTGCGCTGTCGGGACCCGGATTCGGCCGCTGCGAAGTCGTCGTCTTCTCCTCCGAGCACACCGGTTCCTTCGCAGGACTCGGAACCGCACGCGCCCGCACCGTCATCGACGCCTGGGCCAACCGGACCGCCGAACTCTCTGCTCTGCCGGGAATCGAGCAGGTCTTCATGTTCGAGAACCGCGGGGAGGAGATCGGAGTGACGATGAACCACCCGCACGGACAGATCTATGCTTACCCATATGTCACCCCGCACACCGCGATCACCTCGGCACGGGCGCACGATCACCTGCGCCGGACGGGGCGACCACTGCTCAGCGATGTGCTCGCCTTCGAGCGTGAGGCAGGGGAGCGGATGATCCTCGAAACCGCTCACTTCTCCGCCTTCGTGCCCTTCGCGGCCCGCTGGCCGATCGAAGTCCACATCATCCCGCACCGCCAGGTGGGCAGCGTCGACGAACTCGACGAGACCGAACGCGACGACCTGGCTCGCGTCTACCCGGAGGTGCTGCGCCGCATCGACGGCCTCTACCCGAGCCCCACACCGTATATCGCGGCCTGGCATCAGGCGCCGGTCAACAGTGCCGACCGCCGGGCCGAATGGCTCCACCTCGAGATCACCAGCCCGAGGAGGGCGGAGAGCAAACTGAAGTTCCTCGCCGGGTCGGAGGCCGCCATGGGCGCCTTCGTCGGCGACGTCTCCGCCGAGGAGACCGCAGCCAGGCTGCGGGCGGTGACCTTGGAGCCCCTCGCCGAGGCGGCCGCGACCGCGAGTGCGAACACCGCAGCGACTGTGACGGAAGGTGACCGACGATGAGCACCGCGACTTCGACGACGGCGACCCCGACCCCCGATCATCTCGCCGAGGAGTTCGAAGCCCTGTTCGGGTACCGGCCGCTCGGATCCTTCCGTGCGCCCGGACGAGTGAACGTCATCGGCGAACACACGGACTACAACCTCGGGTTCGTCCTGCCCATCGCCATCGACCGGGCCGTGTACGTCGCCATCGGCAAGCGACCCGAGGGCGGTGCCGAAGGTCGAATCGATCACAGCACAGGGGAGTCGGCAACTGTGGAGCCGCCTCGGCGAGGGGAGAGCATCCGCATCGTCTCCGATCATCGCGATAGAGCTGGTCAGCGTCTGTCCGGCCAGTTCACGGCCGCGGAACTCGTGCCCGGGACCCTGCCCGGCTGGCTGAGCCACGCAGCTGGAGTCGTCGATGAGATCGCGAAGACCACCGGCACCACCGTCGGCGGAGTCGACCTCTATATCGAGTCCACGGTGCCGGTCGGTGCCGGACTGTCGTCATCGCATGCTCTCGAAGTTGCGGTGCTCATCGCCCTCGACGAAGTGTTCGTCCTCGGTCTCGACGACCGGGAGAAGGTGCTGCTGACTCAGCGGGCCGAGAACGACTTCGTCGGTGCGCCGACGGGAATCGTCGATCAGGCCGCTTCGATCATGACCGAGGCCGGGCACGCGCTCTTTCTCGACTGCCGGGACCTCAGCGCCCGTCAGATTCCCTTCGACCTCGACGCCGAGGGGCTCAGGCTCCTCGTTATCGACTCGAAGGTCTCGCACTCGCACAGCGAAAGCGGGTACGGGGCCAGGCGGAAGACCTGCGAAGAGTCCGCCGCGATCTTCGGCGTCGACAGCCTGCGGGAACTCGCCGATGACGTCGACCTGGGCGAGCTGACCGACGAACAGCGCAAGCGCGTGCGGCACGTCATCTCCGAGAACGCGCGGGTCCGGGCCACCGTGGAGCTGCTCGCGGACAATGAACGTTCAACCGTCGCCGACCACGACGACCGCATCCGTGCCATCGGCGATCTGCTGGTGGCTTCCCACGAATCCTTGGCGTACGACTATGAGGTCTCGTGCGTTGAACTCGATGTGGCGGTGGCGGCCGCGATGGGCGCGGGTGCGCTCGGGGCGCGAATGATCGGCGGCGGCTTCGGCGGCTCGGGAATCGCCCTCATCCATGCGGACCAAGTTTCAGCGGTCAGCGACGCGGTGATAACTGCATTCGCCGAGCACGGCTTTGGAAAGCCGGATATCTTCGCCGTCAGCGCAGGCGGGGGCGCCGCCCGGTTCGACTGAGTCGCAGACTCGACCAGATCGCAGACCGATGCGCAGGCGTTGACTCCACGAACTCCTGCGGTTCATGCTTGAACCGAAGCCGGCTCTGGTTGGGGCAGCGGTCGATGGAGACGCGATGAGTTCAGACAGGTGGGAGAGCGATATGGGCATATGCGAGGTCAATGGAGTGAGCCTCGGCGTCGAGGAGTTCGGTGAGCCGGATGCGCCTCTGGTGCTCTGCCTCGGCGCTCCGACGATGCTGTCTTGGCCGGACGCCCTATGCGAGCTCCTGGCAAGGCAGGGACGCCGCGTGGTGCGCTGCGACCTCCGTGATGCCGGTGCCTCAAGCCACGGTGACCTGGAGTCACCGGACTACACCTTGCGAGACCTCGCCGCCGATGCCGCCGCACTCGCTCGTACCTTCGACGAGCGGCCCGCTCACCTGGCGGGAATCGGCATCAGCGGGATGGTTGCTCAGGTCGCAGCTCTCGACCATCCGGACGCGTTCTCAGCACTCACGTTCATCGGGACCCGACCGGTCGCTCCTGGCCCCGTCGACAATGACCTGCCGGATCATGATGAGGCCACGATGGAACCGCTCTTCTCCCGTCCGCAGCCGGACTGGACGGACGTCGATTCAGTGGCCGACTTCATGACCGAAGGCGCGCAGATCCTCGGCGACGATCCTGACGAGGCCCGCGAGGTCGCTGTGCGGATCTGGGAGAGGACGCAAGACTCGGACACGGAGACCCACCTGGCCGATCAGCTCGGAATGGTGTTCTCCCGCCTCGACTGCAGCCCGCGGTGGAGGGAACGCCTGCCGCAGCTGCAATTGCCGACGCTTGTCGTACACGGCCGCCTCGACCCGTTCTTCCCCGTGGGCAACGGGGAAGCGATCGCCCGGGAGATTCCAGGGGCCCGGCTCCTCGTCCTCGAGAACGGCTCGACGGCAGTGTCGACCGCAGACGTTCCCGAGGTTGTGAGCGCAATGTCCGAGCTCTGAGCAGACCGACTCAGCCAGCCACGGGCAGCTTCTGACCCTGCCCTGCGCGGACCCAGGGAATCAGTCGGTGCCGGGGGTCGCCTCGGTGTCGGTGTCTGCGCCGTCCTCGGGGGTCTCGACGATGCGGATCGGGCGCAGCTTCGCCCAGACGATGAAGATGGCTGCGGCGATGATGAGTCCGATCCCGGTCCACAGATTCGCGTCGATTCCGCCGGTGCGCTCCGCCTCATCGGGGGTGAAGCCGACGATCCCGGCGATCGTGAGGATGATGCCGAAGATCCCCAGCAGGATGCCGATGAAGTTGCGGATGTCGAAGGCGCCTGCGGTCTTCGTCAGTTCGTTTGCTTTGCTCATGGTGTTCACTGGCTCCTTCACCCGAAGGTCACGTTGAGGATGATGACGAGGACCAAGGCGACTCCCGCGATGGGCACCGGACGCTTCCAGACCGGGGGCTTCGGTTCGCCCAGATCCTCGAAGTCGGTCTTCGGAGTCTCCGAATAGACGAGCCCGCGCAGCTCATGCGTCGGCTTCGGCGCAGTCCTGAAGGTGACGATGACGGAGAGGATGATGTCGACGACGAACGCGGTGCTGGCGGCGAGGAATGCCGCACCCTGACCGGGCAGATCGAGGACTCCGGTCTCTGCGAGGACGAACACGGCCACGGCGGAGAGCGTTCCGCCGACCAGGCCGACCCAACCGGCGGTCGCGGACATCCGCTTCCAGAACATACCGAGGATGAAGGTTGCGAACAGCGGTGCGTTGAAGAAGCCGAACAGCGTCTGCAGATAGTCCATGAGGTTGGAGAAGTTGCCGGCGATGAGAGCAGTGAAGATCGCGACGATGCAGGCGCCGATCGTGGCGTAGCGGCCGACCTTGAGATAGTAGCCGTCCTCCCGGTCCTTGACCACGTACTGCTGCCACAGGTCATAGCTGAAGACTGTGTTGAACGCGGAGATGTTCGCGGCCATTCCCGCCATGAACGCGGCGAGCAGACCCGCGATCGCGATGCCCAGCAGACCGTTCGGCAGGACCTCGCGCATGAGCAGCAGGAGCGCATCGTTGTAAGTCACGCCCGTCTGTGCCTGGGCGGTCGCCTCGTCGACGGTGGACGCGATCTGCTTGAACTGCGTCATCTGCGTCACGAGGACTGCGGAGATCATGCCGGGGATGATGACGATGAAGGGGATGAGCATCTTCGGGAAGGAGCCGAGGATGGGCGTCAGCCGCGCCGCATTGATCGACTTCGACGCCATGGCCCGCTGGACCTCGACGAAGTTCGTCGTCCAGTAGCCGAAGGAGAGCACGAAGCCGAGACCGAAGACGATGCCGACGACCGAGAGCACTGGATTGGAGAAGCCGGAGAGCTGTTCGCCCGGCCAGCTGCTCAGCTGCTCGGCGCCGAGCATGCCGTCGTTGGTCACTCGCTCCTTGAGGCCTTCCCAGCCGCCGACGCGATTGAGCCCGATGATCGTCAGCGGCAGGAGCGCTGCGACGATGACGAAGAATTGGAGCACCTCGTTGTAGATCGCCGCGGTGAGCCCGCCGAGCGTGATGTAGGAGAGCACGATCACTGCGGCGACGACGAGGGCGATCCACAGCGGCCATCCGAGCAGACGATTGACGATCGTACCGAGCAGGAACAGGTTGACGCCGGCGATGAGGATCTGCGCGATCGCGAACGACAGCGCGTTGACCAGGTGAGCACCGGTGCCGAAGCGCTTGCGCATGAACTCGGGCACCGATCGGACCTTCGAACCGTAGTAGAAGGGCATCATCACGACACCGAGGAACAGCATCGCCGGGACCGCGCCGATCCAGAAATAGTGCATCGTCGGCATGCCGTACTGGGCGCCCGTGGCGGACATGCCCATGATCTCCACGGCGCCGAGGTTGGCCGAGACGAACGCGAGAGCCGTGACCCACGCCGGAAGGCTCCGTCCGGAGAGGAGGAACTCGATGCTCGAGGAGATCCCGCGTTTGGCGAACCACCCGATGCCGAGGACGAAGATGAAGTAGATCGCTATCAGCAGATAGTCGATCCACTGTGCGTCCAAGCGGATTGCTTCCAAGGTTCCTCCATATGCGTCAGTGCATGTCGTCAAAATGCGTCACTGCATGGCTGCGTGTGGTGTGTGACACCCGAATGGACACTTTAGAGGATTGTGAGCTTGATCGCTAGTGATCGAACCTGAACAGTTTTGATCGTTTGGTCGGAAGGTCAGACGACCTGGACCTCGACGCCTGCCTCGCGCAGGGCCGTGAGCTCGGATTCCGTGCTCTTCGAATCGGTGATGAGCTGATGGATCTGCTCGGTCGGAACGGTGAGCACCGATGAACGGAGCCCGACCTTCGTGTGATCGACGAGAGCAGTCACGCGACCCGCCCCGGCGGCCATCGCCCGGTCCGTATCGGCGACGGGGAAAGCCGGCGTCGACAGACCGAAGTCCGCGGCCAGGCCGTTGCCGGAGAGGAAGACGGTATCGGCGCGCAGTCCGAGCAGCTGAGACACCGTGCCGCCGCCGACGAAGGCGCGAATGGAGTGGCGCAGCAGACCGCCGACGACGATGACCTCATTGTCGGGGGAGGAGACCATGGCCTCGGCGACGAGCAGTGAATTCGTCACCACGCGCAGACCCGAACGCGTCACGAGCTCCTTGGCCAACAGCTCGGTCGTCGTCCCGGGACCGAGCGCGACGACATCGCCGTTGCGCACCAGCGTCGCCGCGGCGCGAGCGATCGCCGTCTTCTCGGCCAGCGCCTGCTCGAGCTTCTCCGCATAGCTCGACTCCCGCGCGCTCGAGGCAAGCACGGCACCGCCGTGGGTGCGGACGAGCCTGCCCTCCTCGGCGAGCTGATCGAGGTCACGGCGGATCGTCACGGCCGAAGTGTCGAGCTTCTCCGACAGGGTGGTGATGGAGACGGCGCCGTCTCTCTCGATCGTGTCGACGATGATATTGCGTCTCTGGGCGGCGATCATGGGGCCATAGTACAGACAGCGGGCCCGGCAGAGATCTCCCGGGCCCGCGAAGTGTTCTGCTGCATTCAGCCGCGCACGAGTGCTTCGGTCAGCGCCCGCGCGGCGTCGATGACGGACTTCGCGTGCAGGCGACCGGGCTGGCGAGTCAAACGGTCCACCGGTCCGGAGATCGAGACGGCGGCGACCACACGATTGCTCGGTCCTCGCACGGGAGCCGACACCGAGGCGACGCCCCGTTCGCGTTCGGCGATCGACTGTGCCCATCCTCGGCGACGGACACCGGAGAGCATGGTCGCGGAGAACCGGGCGCCGCGCAGACCCGTGTGCAGACGGTCCGGCTCCTCCCAGGCAAGAAGCACCTGAGCGGCGGAACCGGCGCGCATCGACAGGGTCGCGCCGATCGGCACGGAGTCGCGCAGGCCCACCGGACGCTCGGCTGCGGCCACGCACAGACGCAGATCGCCCTGGCGGCGGAAGAGCTGAGCGGACTCGCCGGTCTGATCGCGCAGCTGACCCAGAACAGGCCCGGCTGCGGCCAGCAGACGATCCTCGCCGGCAGCCGACGACAGCTCGGCCAGGCGCGGCCCGAGGACGAATCGTCCCTGCAGATCGCGGCCGACGATGCGGTGGAATTCGAGGGCAACAGCCAGGCGGTGGGCAGTGGGGCGTGCCAGTCCGGTCAGCGTCACCAATTCGGCGAGAGAGGCGGGTCCGGCCTCAAGTGCGGAGAGAACCATTGCGGCCTTGTCGATGACTCCGACGCCGCTACCATTGCTTGTCATAGGCACTATTGTGCGCGTCTCAGTGGGCGAGATGCAAGTTCGCATTGCGATACGGGCGAGTAGATTTCGAATACGCACTCACTCCAGTGCGCACACAGCAGTTCATCGACGTGCCGTACCTCGGCCCGTCAGGTCTACATCGGGTGCAGAGATCCCTGCGCCGGCGGGAGGAATCATGCCACGCACATTGGCCGAGAAGGTCTGGGCCGATCACGTCGTCTCACGAGGTGTTGACGGTGCGCCGGACCTTATCTACATCGACCTGCACCTCGTCCACGAGGTGACCAGCCCGCAGGCCTTCGACGGACTCCGACTCGCCGGACGCCCCGTGCGCCGCCCCGACCTCACCATCGCCACCGAGGACCACAACACCCCGACCTGGGACATCGACAAGCCGATCGCCGAACCCACCTCGGCCACGCAGATCAACACCCTGCGCAAGAACGCCGAAGAGTTCGGGATCCGCCTGCACAGCCTCGGCGACGCCGACCAGGGCATCGTCCACGTTGTGGGACCGCAGCTGGGCCTGACTCAGCCGGGCACCACCGTCGTCTGCGGCGACTCGCACACCTCCACCCACGGTGCTTTCGGGGCGCTCGCCTTCGGCATCGGCACCTCCGAGGTCGAACACGTGCTCGCCACGCAGACACTGAGCCTCAAGCCCTTCAAGACGATGTCGATCACCGTCGACGGCGACCTGCCCGAAGGCTCGAGCGCGAAGGACATCATCCTCGCCATCATTGCGAAGATCGGCACCGGCGGGGGACAGGGCTACGTCCTCGAATACCGCGGTTCGGCCATCCGCCAGCTGTCGATGGAAGCCCGGATGACGATCTGCAATATGTCGATCGAAGCCGGTGCCCGCGCCGGAATGGTCGCCCCCGATGAGACGACCTTCGAGTACGTCAAGGGCCGCCCGCACGCACCCGAAGGCGCTGACTGGGACGCCGCCGTCGACTACTGGAAGACCCTCTACACCGACGACGGCGCGGAATTCGACGCCGAGGTCGTGCTCAAAGCCGAAGACATCGAACCCTTCGTCACCTGGGGCACGAACCCCGGCCAGGGCCTGCCGCTGTCGGCAAGCGTTCCCAGCCCCGACGACTTCACCGACGAGAACGACAAAGCCGCAGCGGCCAACGCGCTGGCCTATATGGGCCTGACCCCGGGCACGCCGCTGCGTGAGATCGAAGTCGACACCGTATTCCTCGGCTCCTGCACGAACTCCCGGATCGAAGACCTCCGTGCCGCGGCCGACATCGTCCGCGGACGTAAGAAGGCCGACAACGTCCGCTTCATGGTCGTCCCCGGCTCCGCGAAGGTCCGCCTCCAAGCCGAAGAAGAGGGCCTCGACGTCATCTTCAAGGACTTCGGCGGCGAATGGCGCTTCGCCGGCTGCTCGATGTGCTTGGGCATGAACCCGGACCAGCTGGCCGAGGGCGAACGTTGCGCGTCGACCTCGAACCGAAACTTCGAAGGCCGCCAGGGCAAGGGAGGACGCACCCACCTCGTGTCTCCGCTCGTGGCCGCTGCGACTGCGGTGCGCGGCACCCTGTCCTCACCGGGTGACGTCGCCGACCTGCCGCGGGATGCCGAACCCGTGGAATGGGCCGATGACCGCCTGTCCCTGAACCTGACACCCGTCTCGGCGAACGACTGAAGAAGGAGGACGAGCCATGGAAGCTTTCACCACCCACACCGGCATCGGCGTTCCTCTGCGCCGATCCAATATAGACACCGACCAGATCATCCCCGCGAAGTTCCTCAAGCGCGTCACCCGCACCGGCTTCGAAGATGCTCTGTTCTACCGCTGGCGGACCAACGACGACTTCGTCCTCAACGACCCCGACTTCGCGTCGGGCTCCGTCCTCGTCGCCGGTCCGGACTTCGGCACCGGATCCTCCCGTGAGCACGCCGTCTGGGCACTCAAGGACTATGGCTTCCGCGTCGTCCTGTCGTCGCGTTTCGGCGACATCTTCCGCGGCAACTCCGGCAAGGAGGGCCTGCTGGCCGCCCAGCTGGAACAGGCCGATATCGAGCTGATCTGGAAGATCCTCGAGAACCATCCCGGAACCTCGATCACCGTGGACCTGGGCGAGAAGACCGTGACGTGCGACACCGTCACCGTGTCGTTCCAGATCGACGACTACACGCGCTGGCGCCTGCTCGAAGGTCACGACGACATCAGTCTCACCCTGGCCAAGGAAGACGAGATCGTCGCCTACGAATCCTCCCGCTTCGCCTTCAAACCCACGACCCTGCCTGCCAAGGTCTGACCTTCACCGAGGCGGCCCCCGCCACCATCGGACCCCCACCGAGGCGGCCGACCGAAACGCTCGTACGCGACCTCGGGGCCACCTCGACGAATCGGTGGGATACCGTCGCCTGGGTTAGTCTAGGACGGTGCCCTCAGCAATCGACAGGCACCGTCTCCGGGTGGATTCCCGCCCGGATCCGATCATCGGAATCAGGGAGGAACATGCTCGAAGTACGTGGGGGAAATCCGCTGGACGGCACCGTCCGAGTCCGCGGCGCCAAGAACCTGGTGCCCAAGGCGATGGTGGCGTCTCTGCTCGGTGAGACCCCGTCCGTGCTGCGCGGCGTGCCCCAGATCCGCGACGTCGAAATCGTCACCGGACTCCTCGAACTCCACGGAGTCCGCGTCGCATCCGGCCCCGACGGAGACCAGCCCGACGGCGAGCTCCACCTCGACCCGGCCGATGTGGCTCAGGGATCCATCGTCGACATCGACGCCCATGCCGGTTCTTCCCGCATCCCGATCCTCTTCTGCGGCCCGCTGCTGCACAGCCTCGGTCAGGCATTCATCCCCGACCTCGGCGGCTGTCATATCGGCGACCGCCCCATCAACTTCCACCTCGATGTGCTCCGCAAGTTCGGAGCCGAGGTCGACAAGACTCCCGGCGGCATCATGCTCAAGGCACACAGTCGCCTGCAGGGAACCAAGGTCGAACTGCCCTACCCCTCCGTCGGAGCCACCGAACAGGTGCTGCTGACCGCAGTGCGCGCCGAGGGTGTGACCGAGCTGCGGGGAGCGGCCATCGAACCGGAGATCATGGATCTCATCGCGCTGCTGCAGAAGATGGGCGCGATCATCACCGTCGACACCGACCGCGTAGTGCGCATCGAAGGCGTCGACAGCCTCCGCGGATTCATCCACCGCGCCCTGCCCGACCGCAACGAGACCGCCTCGTGGGCCTCGGCGGCACTGGCCACCGGCGGAGACATCTTCGTCGAAGGCGCCAGCCAGCCCGAACTCATCACCTTCCTCAACGTCTTCCGCAAGATCGGCGGCGAATTCGATGTGCAGGAGACCGGTATCCGCTTCCGCCACCCCGGCGGCAAACTCCGGTCCTTCGCCCTCGAGACCGACGTCCACCCCGGCTTCATGACCGACTGGCAGCAGCCGCTGGTCGTCGCGATGACTCAGGCCGAAGGGCTGTCGATCATCCACGAGACCGTGTACGAGAACCGTTTCGGCTTCACCGACGCCCTGCGCGACATGGGTGCGCAGATCCAGCTCTACCGCGAATGCCTCGGCGGCACTCCCTGCCGCTTCGGCCGGCGGAACTACCAGCACTCGGCCGTGATCTCCGGACCCACCGACCTCAAGGGCACCCGCATCGAAGTTCCAGATCTGCGCGGCGGCTTCAGCCACCTCATCGCCGCCCTTGTCGCCCAGGGCGCGAGCGAAGTCCACGGCATCGAACTCATCAACCGCGGCTACGAGAACTTCCTCGACAAGCTCATCGGACTCGGTGCCGAGGTCTCTGCATGAGCCAGGCGACCGAACCGGACGAAAGCCAACACGATCTCGTCTCCTTCGACCCCGCCTCGGTGCGTTCCCAGAACCGAGCCGGCACCGTCGCGGCCACGGCGGCATTCGGACTCATGCGCACGGCCACGAAGATGAGCATTCGGGGAGCCGAACACCTGCCGCCGGCGGGCGAAGGCATCATCGCAGCCGCCTACCATGCCAACCATCTCGACCCGATCCTCGTGGGACTGGCCCTCAAGCGCAATGGTCGGATGCCGCACTTCCTCGCGAAGTCGACGCTGTTCACCGGTGCGCTCGGCAAGATCCTCAAGGTCATCGGGCAGATCCCTGTGCTGCGCTCCTCCGCGCAGGCCGGCGACTCCCTCGAATATGCGAAGGACGCCCTGGCGCACGGCCAGACCGTCGTCATCTACCCCGAGGGTACGCTGACGAAAGACCCGGAGATGTGGCCCCAGCACTTCAAGACCGGCACGGCCCGGCTGGCGCTGGAGACCGGAGCCCCGATCATCCCAGTCGCCCACTGGGGACTGAACACGATCTATCCGCGCGGGCAGAAGAAATTCCGCTTCCGCCCCTTCAGCCACGACACCGTCGTGGCTTTCGGACCCGCCATCGACTACTCGGATCTGTGGGATCACCGGGATGAGAAGAAGACGATGGGGTACCTCTCGCAGCGTGTGAAGAACACCGTGGCGGCGATGGTGGCCGAACTGTCCGAACGCGAACTGCCGCAGCGTTTCAAGAGCAAGGAGACAGGCGAATGAGCGTCGTTAAGATCACAGTCCTCGGAGCCGGATCGTGGGGAACCACCTACGCCGCGGTCATCGCCGACGCCGGATTCCCCGTCACTCTGTGGGCCCGCCGTCCTGAGGTCGCCGAGGAGATCAACTCCACGCACACCAATGAGCGCTACCTGGGCGAACGAGTCCTGCCCGAGGGCTTAAGCGCCACCGATGACGACATCGCCGCCGTCACCGATGCCGACGTCATCGTCCTCGCCGTCCCCGCCCAGACCCTGCGCGAGAACCTCACCCGGTGGAAGCCGCACCTTAAGCGCGGCGTGAAGCTCGTGAGCCTGATGAAGGGCATCGAGGTCGACACCGGCAAACGCATGTCCGAGGTCATCGCCGAGGTCGCCGAGGTCGCCGAATCGCAGATCGCCGTCGTCTCCGGCCCGAACCTCGCCCGTGAGATCGCCGACCGGCAGCCGACCGCCACCGTCGTTGCGTCCTCCGACATCACCACCGCCGAGGCGGTCGCGGAGATCAGTGCGAACGCATACTTCCGCCCGTACACGAACACCGACGTCGTCGGGGTCGAGATCGGCGGTGCGATCAAGAACATCATCGCCCTGTCCGTGGGCATTGCCGATGGGCAGAAGCTCGGCGACAACTCAAAGGCTTCGATCATCACCCGCGGGCTCGCCGAAACGTCCCGCCTGGCCGCGGCTATGGGCGCCGAAGCACACACTCTGTCCGGGCTCGCCGGACTCGGCGACCTCGTGGCCACCTGCGCCTCACCCCTGTCGCGCAACCGCACTTTCGGGCGCCACCTCGGTGAGGGGATGAGCCTCGAGGATGTCATCGCCCATACCTCGCAGACAGCCGAAGGCGTGAAGTCCGCTCCCGCCGTCCTGGCGCTCGGCCGACGCAACGGCGTCGACCTGCCCATCACCGAGGCGGTCTGCGCGGTGTTGGCCGGAAAACTGCAGGTTGACGAACTCGCCGGATTGCTGTTGTCTCGGAAACGTAAGCACGAAGGCCCACCGGCCTGAGTCGGACCACGACTCAGGCCACCCGCTGGAAAATTAGGAGCACACATGAGCGCCAACTCACCGTTCTTCAACCTTCCCGAACTTCCGACCTTCACGCTGACCAGCACCGACATCGAAGACGGTGGGGTGCTCACCGGCCCCCAGCTCTCCGGTGCCATGGGCGTGCCCGGCGGTGAGGACGTCTCACCGCAGCTGTCCTGGTCCGGCTTCCCCGAAGAGACCAAGGCCTTCGCCGTCACCTGCTATGACCCCGACGCACCGACGGGTTCGGGCTTCTGGCACTGGGTCGTCACCGACCTCGACGCCTCGGTGACGAGCCTCGAGACCAATGCGGGTGACCCGTCCGCCGACCTCCTGCCCGGAGGAGCCGTGACTCTGCGCAACGATGCCGGCGAACCCCGCTTCGTCGGTGCTGCCCCGCCGGAGGGCCACGGACCGCACCGCTACTTCTTCATCGTCACCGCCCTGGCCGAACCGCTGGGCATCGACGAATCCGCATCTCCTGCCTTCGCCGGCTTCAACATGTTCTTCAAGGGCATCGGCCGGGCGTGGCTGGAATGCACGTTCGAGGCCAAGTGAGCTAGAGTCTTTCAGTCCGCGCACACGTGAATCGGTGTGCGCACCCCGTGTCCGGTCCCAGTTCGCGGGAGTACCACTTCAGCAAGGAAACCCATGGCAGACAACGATCACCGGCCCCTTGTCGCAGTCCTCTTCGGAGGCCGTTCGAGCGAGCACTCCGTCAGCTGCGTCACGGCGGCCGGAGTGATCGGTGCCATCGACACCGAAGCCTTCGACGTCCTGCCGATCGGCATCACGAAGACCGGCGTGTGGCGGGTCGTCGATGACTGGGCGAGCATGCGGTTCGACCCGCAGGCCATGCCCGAAGTCACCGACAACGGCACCGAGGTGATCCCACCGGTCTCCGCCGACGGGGCACCTCTGCTGCACCGCGATGCCGAGGGCAACTTCACCGAACTGGGTTCGGTTGACGTGTTCTTCCCGCTCATGCACGGACGCTTCGGTGAGGACGGAACTCTGCAGGGGCTGTTCGAGCTCAGCAACACCGCCTTCGTCGGCTCCGGAGTGTTCTCCTCAGCTGCGAGCATGGACAAGCACTATACGAAGTCACTCATGGCGCAGGCCGGAATCCCCACCTGCCCGTGGGAGCTCGTGACCGAGAATATGTGGGTTGCGGACCGTGCTGAGGCGGAGAACCGTGTGGCCGAACTCGGTCTGCCCGTGTTCGTCAAACCCGCTCGTGCCGGATCGTCCATGGGGGTCAGCCGCGTCGCCGAGGCAGCGGACCTCGAAGCCGCCCTGCAGGGAGCGTTCGAACACGACTCGAAAGTCATCGTCGAACCCGAGGTCAACGGACGTGAAGTCGAATGCGCTGTGCTCGGTTCCGTCTATGACACAGATCTGCGAGTGTCCTCACCGGGCGAGATCCGGGTGAGCGGAGACCACTCGTTCTACGATTTCAACGCCAAGTACCTCGATCTCTCCGCCGCAGAGGTCACCTGTCCGGCCGATCTCGACGAGACGGTGACAGCTCGAGTTCAGGAGGTCGCCGCCTCGGTGTTCCGTCTCTTCGACTGCACCGGGCTGGCCCGTGTCGACACCTTCGTCACGGACACCGGGGACGTCGTCATCAACGAACTCAACACGCTGCCCGGATTCACTCCCACCTCGGCGTACCCGTTCATGTGGGCACAGTCAGGACTCGAGTACTCCGAACTCATCGGCGAACTCATCTCGATCGCGCTGATCGATCACTCCCGCGCGAAATAGCCGGGCACGCGGCAGGCGCTAGCCGGCGATGTCCTCGGCGCCGACGCATTCGTTCTCCGCTGGGACCTTCGACAGGGTCGGTGAGATCGCGGCGAGCACATCGTTGCCGGACTCGGCCTTGCGGTTGACCAGCACCTCGACGGCCGGTGTGCGTCCGTAGCTGGTGAACTTCCACGTCGACTCGTCGTCTTCCGCCGGCTTCGAGATCCAATCGACCCCGGACACGCTCACGCACTGATCCGTCGTCGGGCCGGGAGGAGTGACTCCGCAGCGCAGCACCGCGACATTGGGATCTCCCCAGGCCTTCGTGCCCTGCGAGGAGGTCGTGCGCGCCTTCTCACCCGAGATCTCATCGGGCAGGGTGAGCATGATGTCGGCACACTTCGGATTCGCCGCATCCTTCGCCGGTTCGACGATGACAGTGCGCGAACACCCGGTCACAGCGAGACCGGTGAGCACCGTGGCCAGAGCGACGATGGTGAGAGAACGACGACGGTGCGCGGGCCGTGGAGAACGGCGCGTCGAAGCAGGGCGAGATCTCATAGGACTACCGTATCTCCCGATAACCTGGAGCCATGACCCGACTGTCCGAACTTGGCGAATCACACATCATCTCCCGCGTGCTCACCCGCAACCCCGAGTCCGCGCACGTGATCGTCGGACCCGGAGACGATGCGGCCGTGACCGCGCCGGAGGGTCGACTCGTATCCACCGCGGACATGCTCGTTGAGAACGAAGACTTCACCCGCGACTGGTTGGACTGGGACCTGCTCGGACGCAAAGCCGCAGCCCAGAATCTCGCCGATGTCTGCGCCATGGGCGCCGACCCGCATGGACTGCTCGTATCACTGGCGGTGCCCGATGACACGGATATCGCCGACCTCGAGGCCTTGTACTCCGGACTCTTCGACGAAGCGGAGCGGGCAGGGACTGCGCTGGAGTGCACCGTGCCGATCATCGGCGGCGATCTGTCGTCCTCGGGTCTCATCGTCATCGCCATCACCGCGCTCGGAACGGTGAGGGAGGATGCAGCGTTTCTGCGCTCCGGTGCTCAGCCCGGGGATGCGCTCTACCTCGCCGGGACGGTCGGTCGGGCAGCCGCCGGACTCGACCTGCTCTTCGCCGGACTGCGACGCGAGACCGCCGGTCCGGAGCTGCGCGCCCTCATCGACACCCAACTGGCCCCACGGCCCGACTACGGCGCACTGCGCACGGTCGGGACTCCCTCGGCGATGATCGACGTCTCCGACGGACTCAGCCTCGACCTCGCTCGGGTGGCGGCCGCCTCGGGGGTGGGAATCGACCTCGACCGGGCCCTGCTGCGCGACCTCATCGACCCGCTGCTGCCGGCGGCCGAGGTCGTGCTCGACGTGCGAGCGACGGGTGGGGCCGGTGATGCGGATTCGTCGGATGGCCGTGCTGCGACGGCCGATGATCTGGCCCTGTCCTGGGTCCTCGACGGGGGAGAGGACCACGGCTTCGCCGCGTCGGCGCCGTCGCGTCAGGACCCTGGAGTAGGCTGGCGGAGAATCGGTGAGATCCGCACCGGACACGATGTCAGCCTCGACGGCACACCCGTGCCGGCGAGCGGTTTCAGCCATTTCGGGAAGTGACATGAGCAACGCCATCAGCCTCAACGGTCGTCTGGCCGCACGCTGGGCCCGTCGCGCGGTCGACCGGCTGCGCAAGGAGCGCACCGAGATCGACGAACTCAACGTCTTTCCCGTCCCCGACGGCGATACAGGTACGAACATGTACCACACGCTGCGTGCCGCCTACCTCGCCGTCGAAGAGCTCACCGGCCCCGTCACTCTCCCGCAGGTCGTCGCGGCACTCGCCGCCGGAGCCGGTCGCGGTGCCCGCGGCAATTCCGGACTCATCCTCGCAGTCGCCCTCCAAGGGGTTGCCGATGCTCTGGCCGGGGTCACCGTCGCCACCGCCGACGCCATGGCCACCGCCCTGGAGACTGCATCCGATCGGGCGCGTTCCGCCGTCGCCCGCCCCGTCGACGGGACCATGCTCACCGTCCTCGACGCCATGGCCACCGAAGCCCGCGAACGCGCCGACGACGGAGCCTCCCTGATCGACGTCATCGCGGCCGTGCGCGAACGCTCCCGGTCGGCGCTGCGTGAGACCACCGGACAGCTCACGGTACTGCGCGAGGCCGAGGTCGTCGACGCCGGATCGACGGGCATCGTCGAACTCTTCGACCTCCTCTACGCCACCGTCACCGGCCGCACCCCGCAGGATTCGATGCTCGCCGAGGTGGCCCGCGCCCCGAAGATCATCCACGAAGCCACCGCCGACGAACTCGAGATCGTCGCCGTCCTCGCCGATACCCCCGCGGACTCGCTCGCCGAGGATCTCGACCGCCTCGGCGGGACCTCCATCGTCATCAACGCGGCCAAGGTCCACGTTCACGTCGCCGACGAAACGACCGCCGCGACCGTCATCGACCGCCTCGGCGAGTATGGGGTCGCCCGGCTCGACATGGAAGATCTGCGGATGCACGAGGAGGAGGGCGAGACGAAGCTCATCGCCCTGGTCAAGGGCACGGGACTGCTCATGCACACCGCGCTCAACGGGGCCACGGCGCTGACTCCGGAGGCAGGAGACCTGTTCGAAACGATGTCCGAGCTCATCGCCGCCGAGGATCGCGAGGTCATCGTCATCCCCAGCTCCACCTCGGCGCTGAAGTCCCTGACCGGACTGGGAGCGCATGTCGTGCGCTCCCGCAACGTCGCCACACTGCTCTCGGCCCTGGCCGTCTACGATCCCTTCGCCCCTGCAGGGGAGATCTTCGCGGACATGACCGAGGCGGCCGCGGGCACCAGGGTGGGCACGATCTACTCGGCCGATCAGCTCGCCTCGGACCCGCCGACTGGAATGCTGCCGGTCGTCCGCGACGACGGAGAGGCCCGTGCGGGCATGGGCGCGGATGCGAGTGTCGGTGTCGGCACAGCGGTGGCAGCTCATCCGGCGCAGTTCTACCGGGTCTTCATCGAAGGCAGAGCGAAGACCCAGAGCACGGAGCTGCGCACCTTGGTCGAGAAACTCGCCGATCGGCTGCTCGGGGCAGGGGGAGAGCTGCTCACCGTCGTCCACGGACCCGACTGTGCACCCGAGGTGCTCGACCACCTGCGCGACTGGATCCAGAAGTCACATGAGACCGTCCACTTCCAGGACATCGACTCGCGTGACCCCGGGGTGCTCGTGATCATGGGGGTCGAATGACGACCCGGCTCGAAGACAACTTCCGCAAAGCCGACCGCACTCACTTGGCCAAACGCGGGGTGCATTCGGTCACCGACTTACTCCGTTTCTTCCCTCGCCGGTACCTCGTGCCCGGGGAGCGCACGGAGCTCGGGGATCTGCCTTTGGGAGAGACTGCGATCATCCAGGCCGAAGTCATCCGGGTGGAGACGCGGCGGATGAAGCAGCGGAAAGGCACCATCACCGAGGTCATCGTCCACGACGGGAAGCAGTCGATGAAGATCGCGTTCTTCAATCAGTACTGGTTGGAGAAGTCGCTGACGCCGGGGCTGAGTGTCGTCTTCGGCGGCAAGGTCGAATCGTTCCGGGGGCAGCTGACCCTGGCCTCCCCGGTGTGGCTCAATCGTACCGAGGATGACCACGAATGGACCCCCGAGGACCTCAATTCTCCGTTCCCCATCTACCCGGCCGTCAAGGGCATCGCCCAATCCCGGCTGTGGAGTTCGATCAAGACCCTGCTCACCGTCGCCGGGGACGAAGAGTTCGAGGACCCCCTGCCGAAGGGGCTGCGGGAGGCTCATGAACTGCCGGATCTGCGTACAGCGCTGGAGGACATGCACCGGCCGCGGAAGATCGAGGACGTCGAACGGGCTCGGCTCCGGTGGAAGTGGGAGGAAGCGCTCGCCCTGCAGACTGAGTTCGCCGCCCGGAAGGCCATTCTGGCCGGGGAGAAGGCGACTCCGCTGCTGACCCAAGGGGCGAAGAGCCGCCGCTTCGATGACGATCTGCCCTTCACTCTCACGGCCTCCCAGGTCAGGGTCGGCGAGGAGATCGCCGAGGACATGGCCGCCGATCGGCCGATGCACCGGCTTCTGCACGGTGACGTCGGCTCCGGTAAGACCCTCGTGGCTCTGCGGGCCATGCTCACCGCGGTCGACTCCGGTGCCCAAGCCGCCATGCTCGCACCCACCGAGGTGCTCGCCACTCAGCATTTCCATTCCATTCAGAGCCTCCTCGACGAGCAGATGGCGCTGTCGCCGCTGCTGTCCGATGACGATCAGGTGACGGTGGCGCTGATGACCGGGTCGATGCCAGCGAAGGATCGTCGTGAACTCGCCGTCGACCTCGTCACCGGGAACATCGACATCGTCGTCGGAACGCATGCGCTGCTGTCGGAGTCGACGATGTTCGCAGCCCTCGGTCTCATCGTCGTCGACGAACAGCACCGCTTCGGTGTCGAACAGCGGGAAGCGCTGCGCGCGAAGGGCGGGGACACCACCCCGCACACTCTCGTGATGTCGGCGACGCCGATCCCGCGCACCGTGGCGATGACGGTCTTCGCCGACCTCGATATCTCGACCTTGAAAGAAATGCCGGCCGGGCCGAAGGACATCGCCACCCATGTGGTGCCGATCGTCGACCAACCTGCCTGGTACGTCCGGGTTCGGGAGCTCATGCGGCAGACCGTCGAGGACGGGAGGGGAGTGTTCGTCGTCTTCCCGCGAATCGAACCGACGGACATCGAAGATCCGGAGTCCGGGGACGTCGTCGGACAGAAGCAGGGTATCGAGGACATTACACGGAAGCTGTCTGAGACCCCGGAACTGGCTGGTCTGAAGTTCGGTCTGCTTCATGGGCGGATGTCGACGGCGGAGAAGGACCGGGTGCTCGCGGACTTCGTCAAAGGCGACATCGAGATCCTCGTCTCGACGACGGTCATCGAGGTCGGCGTCGACGTGGCGAGGGCGACGATGATGGTCATCATCGAAGCCGAGAACTTCGGTGTCGCTCAGCTGCACCAGCTGCGCGGACGCGTCGGCCGTGACGGCAACTCGGCAATGTGCTTCCTGCTCACCGAGATGAGTGCTGAGGACGAGAGCTATGGACGGCTGCAGGCGGTGGCCGAGACGCTCGACGGTTTCGCTCTGGCCGAATACGATCTCGCCGCCCGAGGCGAAGGCGATGTGCTCAGCGGGTCGCAGTGGGGCGGTTCTT
Source organism: Brevibacterium siliguriense (assembly GCF_900105315.1). Lineage (NCBI taxonomy): Bacteria > Bacillati > Actinomycetota > Actinomycetes > Micrococcales > Brevibacteriaceae > Brevibacterium > Brevibacterium siliguriense. The sequence goes on from NZ_LT629766.1 coordinate 1,877,984, forward strand.
CGCTGCGACACCTGTCGATCCTCCGCGACTCCGAGATCGTGGCCGAAGCGAAGACGCTCGCCGAGCAGATCGTCGCCATCGACCCCACTCTTGAAGCGGTGCCTGCGCTCAAGGCTTTCATCCGGCGCGTCCTGCCCGAGGACGATGCCCACTTCATCGAGGCAGGCTGAGGAGGCAGACATGAGGATTATCGCCGGAGCACACAAAGGGGCCAAGCTGACCTCCCCGTCGGGGGCGAATACCCGGCCGACGTCCGACAGGGTCAAGGAGTCGCTGTTCTCTATGCTCGACGGCTACGGAGTGCTGCAGGCGGCGAACGTCCTTGACCTCTTCGCCGGTTCCGGAGGTCTCGGTTTCGAAGCGATGTCGCGGGGAGCGGCGCAGGTCGACTTCGTCGACTCGTCCCTGGCGGCGACCCGAGCCCTGGAATCCAACGCGGACAAGCTCGGCCTCGACCATTCTTCCGAAGTCCACACCGGGGATGTGCTCCACTATCTCTCCGGTCTGCCCGGGCAGGAAGATCCGGAGTCCCGAGTCTTCGACCTCGTGTTCATGGACCCGCCCTACCCACTGGGGGAGGACGCGGTCACGCAGATCCTCCGCCGCCTGAGCGCGCACCTGGACATGGAGTCCATCGTCGTCGTCGAACGCGCCGCCCGTTCGCCGGAGCCGACGATGCCGGACGGACTTGAAGTCTTCCGTGCGAAGACCTTCGGCGAGACCGCGATCCATTTCGTCCAGCTCTCCGGGGAGGCCGACACGGACCAGAAAACGGCTGACTAGAGCTTGGTTGACTAGAGCACGCTGGAGAGGAACGAGCGGGTGCGCTCGTGTTGCGGATCGTTGAAGATCTGATCCGGCGGACCCTCTTCGAGCACCTGACCGCCGTCGAACATCATCACCCGGTGTGAGACATCGCGGGCAAACTGCATCTCGTGCGTGACCAGCAGCATCGTGATGTCCGTGGTCTCGGCGATATCGCGCAGCACTCCGAGCACGTCACCGACGAGCTCCGGGTCGAGGGCGGAGGTGACCTCGTCGAGGAGGAGGATCTCCGGGTTCATCGCCAGCGCACGGGCGATCGCCACACGCTGCTGCTGACCGCCGGAGAGACGAGTCGGGTGGGCATCGGCCTTGTCGGCCAGGCCCACTCGTTCGAGCAGCTCCTTGGCTTCCCTGCTCGCTTCGGCCTTGGACTTGCCGAGCACATGGACGGGGGCTTCGATGATGTTCTCGAGCACGGTCATATTCGGGAACAGGTTGAACTGCTGGAAGACCATGCCGATGCGCGTGGTCATCTCACGCGTGCGCTTCTTCGGCAGCTCGACGCGTTTGCCGTCGCGCTCTTCGAAGGTCAGCGGCTGTCCGTCAACGTAGATGAATCCGCCGGTGAGCTCCTCGAGCGTCATCACCAGGCGCAGGATCGTCGTCTTGCCCGAACCACTGGGTCCGATGAGGGTGACGCGTTCGCCGGGAGCCACCGTGAAGTTGAGGTTCTTGAGCACTGTTGTCGGCCCGAAGCTCTTCTCCACATCCTTGAACTCGATCGCCGGTGTGCCTGCGGCGGCGGGAGTGGCTGGGGTTTTCTCAGTAAGTGGCAAGGCGTCGGTCCAATCTCTGAATGAGCAATGAGGTCGGGTAGCTGGCGACGAGGAAGATGATTCCGGCCAGAGTGAAGGCTTCCGTATAGGCGAATTTCGCTGCTCCGAACTGCTGCGCCGAGGTGACGAGCTCGACCACGGAAATCGCGAACAGGAACGGTGTGTCCTTGAACATCGCGACTGCGTAGTTTCCCAGCGAGGGGATGGTCGCACGCAGAGCCTGCGGCAGCACGACCGCGGTGAAGGTCCTCACCGGCGGCAGGGACAGTGCGGTGGCAGCCTCGAACTGGCCCGGCGGCACCGAATCGATCCCGGCACGGTAGCTTTCGGACATGTACGTCGAATAGTGGATTCCGATGACGATGAAGCCGATGACGAGCGCCGGAACATCGACCAGGCCCGGTATGCCCGCGAAGATGTAGTAGACGAAGATCAGCTGCACGACCAGCGGCGTGTTGCGGACGAAGGCGACGAGCAGTCGGACAATCCAATTGATCCAGCGCGGCAGTCCGCGGATGGCCACGGCGATGATGAGACCGAGGACCGTGGCGATGATCGTGCCCACGACGGTCGCGATGAGCGTGTTGACGAAGCCGCGGAGCAGGATCGGCAGCGCTTCGGCGGCGAATTCCCAGTTCCAGATCACAGGGCTCCTCCCTGTCCGGGGAAGGGCCCTGATCCGGGATCTGTCCCGCGTCCGCGGTTCGCGCCTTCGCCAGCGGCAGTATGGGAGGCCAGACGGTCCTTGCGCACGGAATCCTCGCGGGCGAGTCGACGGGCCTCTCGACGATCGGTGCGCGAGTTCGGACGCCGGCGCCCCAGCGCCGCCGTGGCTCGGCGTTCGAGGAAGTTCATGAGCTCCTGGAGCAGCCAGGCGATGACGAAATAGATGATGAGGCCGACGGTGAAGGCGAAGTACGTGTCGTTCGTGGACTGACGCAGCTGCGTGATCTTGTCGGTGAGGTCCTGGAGAGTGATGAATGAGACGACCGCGGTGCCCTTGAGCAGCTGAATGAGCAGTGTGGCCAGCGACGGGATCATCAGGGCCCAGGCCTGCGGGAAGATCACGCGGATCATCCGTCGGGACGGTGAGAGGCTGAGGGCGATCGCGGCCTCCCACTGCCCTTTGTCGACGGTGGTGATCGAGGAACGGACCACCTCGGCGGAATAGGCGCCGTAGTTGAGCGCCAGCGCTCCGATGCCGCAGATCATAGGATCGAGCTCGACGCCGAGGAGCGGGAAGACGTAGAACAGCCAGAACAGCTGCACGAGCAGGGAAGTGCCGCGGAAGAATTCGACGATGATCCGGGCAGGAACTCGCAGCCACGCGTGCGTGGACGTCATCGCGAGCCCGAGAGCGAGCGCTATGATGACGGCACCGAGGCTTCCGACGACCGTGAGGATGATCGTCACCCGAACTCCCTCCCACAATTGTGGGAGGAAGTTCAGCAACGTCGTGAGGTTTTCGGTCATGGTGCTTCAGTTCGCGTCGACTCAGGAGTCAGCGGTGGGAAGTTCGCCCTTGCAGAGCTGATCGGTCGTGATCGAACCGTCAGGGCGCTCCTCCTTCGTGAAGCCGTAGTCCCCGACGATGTCGAGGTAGGACTTCTCGTCGGAGACGATCTTCTCCAGTGCCTTGTTCCATTCGTCGCGCAGCTCGTCGTCACCGGTACGGAACACAGTGGCACCCGCTCCGACCTGCGGGACTCCATCGATCTCCTGGACGAAGGATTCGCTGACTTCGACGTCGGCGTCCTTGTTGTTCTTCGCCATCCAGTTGAGCGAGATCCCCGTGAGGGCGAAGACATCGGCGCGCCCGGTCGTCACAGCGTCCATGCCGTCCTGTGGGGTGCCGACCTGCTGAGACTTGATGCCCAGGCTCTCCGCGTAGTCGGACTCGATGGCACCGGTCATTGTGGCCAACTTGAGGCCCTTCTCCTTGACGTCGTCGAGGGACTTCATCCCTTCCTGCTCGCCCTTCTTCGTCATCAGAGCCGTGGTGTACATGAACTCGGGGTCGCCGAAGGCGGCCTGTTCGCAGCGGTCGGGAAGAATCGACATTCCGGCAGAGATCGCGTCGAAGCGCTCGGCGTTGAGACCTGGGATGAGGGAGCCGAACTCGGTGTTGACGCCTTCGACGTCGTCGACGCCGAGCTCCTTGAACACGGCCTTGGCCAGCGCCACGGACGCTCCCTGGAGTTCGCCGCCCTCCTCGAAGCTGTATGGGGCTTCACCGGCGAAGCCGACGGAGATCTTTCCGTCGTCGATGGCCTTCTGCAGAGTCGACTTGTCCGAGTCGCTTCCGCCGCAGGCACCGAGGGTCAGCGTCAGCGCGAGAATCGAAGTCGCGGCGGCCAGTCCTTTGAGTTTCATGTGCTGTTCCTTCCTTGAACGTCGACACATCATCGTGACGTGCGTCTCTGGAACAGTATTCAATACTCATGTTGTCCGAATGTCACACTGTCTGACAACGTTATATGATCGTGATCGTGACGAATCCTCCGACTTCCGAGCTGCCGGTACTGCGCAAAGTGGTCCGTGCCTCGACGATCGACCTCATCGTCGATCAGATCCGCAATGCCATCTATTCCGGTTCCCTCGAGCCCGGTCAGTCGATCAACGAAGTGCGTACGGCCGAGCTGCTCGAGGTGTCGCGACCGTCTCTGCGGGAGGCTCTGCAGCGTCTTATCAGCGAAAGCGTGATGACGCATGCTCCCGGACGTGGTGTGCATGTCAGGCGGATGCGCACCGCCGATATCGACGACGTCTACGCCGTCCGTGAGGCGATTGAATCGCAGGCGGTCAAGCTCGTCATCCGGCAGGGGCGGTCCACTTCACGGATTAGGCAGGGGCTGCGAGAACTCGAGCACGCCATCGCGGAGAACGCGGCGCGCACGATCGGGGACGCGGACCTCAACTTCCACCATTCGATCGTCGCGTGCTCCGGATCGAGGCGGCTGACCGACCTCATGAAGGTCTCGATGGTCCACACCCGCCTGCTGTCGCTGTCCGATAAGCGCGGCTACGAGGTCCGGTGCGACCTCATCGACAGCCACCGCAAACTCGCCGAGGCGGTCGCCGCCGGTGATGAGCGTCGTTCCCTGGCCATCGTCGCCCGGATCATGGCCGAGGCGGCCTCGCGACTGCACGGACCCGGAGACGGTTTCGATGCGCAGGTCGTCAAAGGCCACGACGGCGAGACACTTGCCGACGATCAGTGGCTGCAGCTGCGTGATGCGTGAGCGGCACGTGGAAACCACACGCCTCTGATCGGGGCAGACGATACGATGAGGGCATGAAGGTCGTCTGCCCCGGTTCCTATGACCCGATCACCATGGGTCATCTCGATATCATCGCCCGCAGCTCTCGGATGTTCGAAGAGGTCGTCGTAGCGGTCGTCCACAATCCCTCGAAGTCCGGTCGCTTCGACCCGGAAGTCCGCGCGGACCTCATCCGCCGTTCCCTGGCCGAGGACGAACGCACTCAGAGCGCGCAGAACATCACGATCGACCTCGTCTCCGGAGGACTTCTCGTCGACTACTGCACCAGGATCGGCGCCCCCGCCGTCGTCAAGGGCCTGCGCTCGGGCACCGACTTCGCCTACGAACTGCCGATGGCGCTGATGAACAAGCACCTGTCCGAGCTCGAGACGATCTTCGTCCCCGGCGATCCGAAGTTCGAACACGTCTCCTCCTCGCTCATCAAGGAAGTCCACGGAGGCGGCGGGAACATCGAAGGCCTCGTCCCCACCTCGGTGCTGGCGGCCCTGCGGAGCGATGCGGCCGTCGACGACAGCGCCCGCTGAGGGATGGACGCAGCGACTCCAGCCAACCGGGCCTGGTTCCCAGGCCTCGTCATCCATACCGTGCTCGCGCACGCCACCTACAACGGCGTCCGCGTCCTCATCTCCTACCGCACCCTCGAACTCGGCGGATCGGGATTCGTCCTCGGCCTGATGACAGCCGTGTACTCCCTCGTCCCGCTGCTCACCGCACTCTTCGTCGGCCGCCTCGTCGATCGGGGCTACGCCACTGCGGTGCTGTGGACGGGAACGGTCCTGTCCGTCCTGCCTGTCGCGCTTGCGGCCATGGCCCCCAACCTCGGGGTGCTCCTCATTGCGACGATGAGCCTCGGCATCGGACAGCTGCTGACCACGGTCGCCTCCCAGGCGCTCATCCCGCAGAGCTTCCCGGCGGCCCAGATGACCTCGAAGTTCGGCCACCTCACCCTCGGCGTCTCGATCGGTCAGACCGTCGGACTGCCGATGGCGGGAATGGTCGCTGATGCCACTTCGGGCGATACGGCGATCACGAGCGCACTGTGGTTCATGACCGCAGTCTCCGCGCTCACCCTCATCGCCGCCGTCATCGTCATGCTCCGCGGCCGGACTCCGCACGTCTCCCGCGCCGACGCGGCCGAAGGTGCGCAGTCACCGTGGGCGCTGCTGTCGCTGCGAGGGATGAAGCCTGCGATCTTCGCGTCTATGGCCACGCTCGCCGCCGTTGACCTGATGACCGCCTACCTGCCGCTCATCGGTCAGCAGAACGGACTGTCCGTGACCACGGTGACGTGGCTGCTCGCCCTGCGCACCCTCTCCTCGGTGGTCTCACGGCTCTTCATCGGAAGCCTCACGGCCAGGTGGCGGGACCTGTCTCTGTTGTGGACCGCCTCGGCGATGGCCGGCGTCAGCGTCATACTCATCCCGATCTTCAGCCAGCCGTGGATGCTCGGAGTGCTGCTCACGGTCGCGGGATTCTGCTTCGGGCTCACCCAGCCGCTGACCATGTCGTGGGTGTCCGCACTGGCCGATGCGAAGAATCGGGCCGCGGTGCTCTCGATCCGCTTGGCGGGCAACCGACTCAGCCAGGTCGCCATCCCATCGGCCGCCTCGGCGCTGACGGTCCTCGCCGGCTCCGGGATCGTGTTCACGATGTCCGGGGCGCTGCTCATCCTCGCCGGGGGAGTGACCTGGCGCAATCATCACGAACGATGGTGACGAGGAACACTGGCGGGGCGGTTCCGGATCGATTGGTAATGGCCGCTGAAGATGATTAGAATGGTGAGTCGCGTGTGAACGCAGGAGCGACATCCTCAAACGCACCAGGAGGACGGGGCATGAAGAACAGATCTGAATTCGTCTATGATCTCAGGTCCATGGGATTGCTCGGTCATCCGGGTGAGTGGGAACGGGTGAACACCACCTTGTCGGCTCCAGCGGATCTCAAGATCGAAGTGATCGGGGTTGCGGAAGGTTCACCACTGACGCTCGAGCTGATGTTCGAGAGTGTGTCGGAGGGGATCTACGTGTCGGGGACAGTCTCGGCGACGGCCCGCGGCGAAGACGCGAGGACGCTCGAACCCATCGAGTTGCCTATAGATGTCGACATCCAGGAGATGTACGTCTATGAGCAGGCCGAAGGGGACGAGGACTCCTACGTCATCGACCGGGATCAGCTCGACCTCGAGCCCGCGATCAGAGACGCCGTCGTGATGGCTCTGCCGTTCAATCCCTCACGGGATGCGAGCGAGGAGTTCAGCTACACCCTGGGGGAGGACCTCGAGGTGGACGAGGACGAATCCGAATCGCCGTTCGCATCATTGAAGAATCTGTTGGAAGAGAAGAAAGAGAGCTAGACGTGGCTGTTCCGAAGCGTAAATTGTCGCGCAGCAACACCCGCCACCGTCGTTCGCAGTGGAAGGCCAAGGCTCCGAACCTGGTCAAGACTGTGGAGAACGGTCGCGTTGTGTACTCGCGCCCCACCAGGCCAAGGTCGTCGAAGACTCAGCCGGCACCCCGCTGTACCTCGAGTACAAGGGCCGCAAGGTCGCTGACGTCTGAGACTGTGGAAACTGACACCACAGCAGCACTGAAGAAGAGTCTCGGGATCGATATTGATCCCGAGACTTTTCGTCTCGCGCTCACGCACCGCTCCTTTGCCTTCGAGGCCGGTGGGATTCCCACCAACGAGCGCCTCGAGTTCCTCGGCGACTCCGTTCTGGGCCTCGTCGCCACCGAGTCGCTGTTCTACGACAACCCGGACCTGCCCGAAGGACAGTTGGCCAAGATGCGGTCGGCCGTCGTCAACACGCGCGCTCTCGCATCGATCGCCCGCCGGCACGGAATCGGCGAGCACATTCTGCTGGGCAAGGGTGAGGAGCTGACCGGAGGCCGGAACAAGGACTCGATCCTCGCCGACACCGTCGAAGCGCTCATCGGCGCGACCTTCGTCTCCCGCGGACGCGAAGAGGCTTTCGCCTTCGTCCACCGTCTCATCGACGGAATGCTCGACGACGCGGTCAACCTCGGCGCGGGGATGGACTTCAAGACCACCTTGCAGGAGGCGGCTGCCGACCTTGACCTCGGCACCGTGAGCTACGAGATCACCTCGTCGGGACCCGACCATGCGATGGTCTTCACCGCCACCGCGATGCTCGGCGTGAACAACTGGGGCGCCGGCGACGGATCCTCGAAGAAGGCCGCCGAAGCCGCGGCCGCCGAGGTGGCCGTCAAAGCTATCCGCACCATCTACCCGGACTACCGGCGCTGAGTCTTTCCGTGCGGCCGGGCTCTTCGCTGACATCTTCTTCGCTGAGGTCTTCTTCGTTGACCGATGGGGCTGATGGGGCGATGTCCTGATGCCTGAGCTTCCCGAAGTCGAGAGCGTTCGTCGCGGCGTCGACGAATGGACGTCCGGAACCACAATCACCGGCGCCGAGGTGGCCGACCCCCGAATCCTGGGCACGACGTCCCAGCGGCGCATCGATCCGTCCGCGGTTTCCGGGTTCGTTTCGGCCGTGACCGGGGCGCACATCCTTAGGGCCGAACGGCGCGGGAAGTTCATGTGGCTGTGCCTGGGGGAGGGGGCTGATCTCTCCACTGCGGACCCGGTCGCTTCACCTGTGCCGAGGCCCGAACTCGGCATCCTCGTGCATCTGGGCATGAGCGGACAGCTGCGCATCCACTCGCCCGGCGAGGAGATCCACCGCCACACACGGGCGATTCTGCACCTCTCGGACGATGGAGGACAGCCACGAGAACTGCGCTTTGTCGACCAGCGGATCTTCGGCCATATCGGCGTCCAACCTCTCGTCCACGGGTACGGTCGGCTCGTCCCCGCCTCGGCGATGCACATCGCGGCTGATCCGCTCGAGCCCGCGTTCGATCCGGAACGGGTCATGGGGGACCTGGCGAAGAAGCGCACCGCGATCAAAGTCGCACTGCTCGACCAGACCCTGGTCAGCGGAATCGGCAACATCTATGCCGACGAAGCACTGTTCCGGGCGGGAGTCCACCCCTTGGCGGTACCGGGCCGGACGCGGAAGAGCCGCCTCGTGGCGGTGCTCGAATCCGCGACGAAAGTCATGAGCGATGCCCTGGCCGTGGGCGGGACGAGCTTCGACGCGCTCTACGTCAACGTCAACGGCGAATCCGGATACTTCGATCGCGCCCTGCTCGTCTACGGGCGCGGGGGACAGGAATGTGTGCGCTGCGGGACGGAGATCGTCAAGATCACCGTCGGCGGCCGCGGAACCCACTACTGTCCCGTGTGCCAGAAGCCCCCACGGTATAGGTAGGCGGTGACGACGCTGGGGTGATCCGGCCTCCGTGTCTCCGGCACGGTGCACTCCAGCTGCCGAGAGCATCCCGCACCGTTGCTCGCAGTCCCTCGCCTTCGCCGCAAGTCCTACAGTCAACAGTCCATCGGTCACCGGCAGCGGCATTATGCACCGCTGCAGCGCGGTGAAATGAAACTCAGGGTGAGGGATGCCGGGCAGGAGGGGCTGTCGAGACCTTCGGCTGCAACGCAGTGAAGCGTAGACTCGGTCGAGAGGTCGCCACCTCGGCGCTCAGGCGGAGAGGATTGCTCATGTTCACGGTTCCAACGATCGCTGCAGGGGTCGTACTCCTGCTCGTCAGGGCGGTTCTGACGGTGGCTTTCGTCCGCGAGTTCATGGTCAAGGCCAAGGATATTCCGCGGTTCGCCAAAGCGGATGGGCTCAACGTCCCGACCGCATGGTTCGTCGCCATCGCCGAGCTCGCCGCCGCAGTCTCATTCGCCACCGGCGTCCTCGCCCAATGGGCCGGTCTCGGCGTCGTCGTGCTCATGCTCATCACGACGAGCCTGCACGTCTTCAAATGGCACTCGAAGTACTGGGCCTCGGCGGGCGGTCCCGAATACGACCTGCTCCTGCTGGTGCTGGCCGCGGTCATCACTGCGTTCGGTGCCGGCCCGATCGCCATTCCGGCGCTGTTCGGAATGTAGCCGAGACCGGGGTCGGCCGGCTCACGACGAACGGGTCAAGCGGCGGATGAAGACGAGGGTCGCCACCGTGAGCAGGCCGGGGATGACGAGGCCGAAGACGATGAACGCCGGCAGGCTGCCCAGACGATCGAGCATCCACTGGAAGTTCATGCCGAAGAACCCCGTCGCCAGGGTCAGCGGCAGAAAGATCGTCGCCACGAGTGTCAGCCGTTCGGACACGACGGAGTCCTGTTCGTTGAGGATGTCGCCGAGCATCGCATACAGTCGCGTGGTCATCGACTGATTCGCCCCGAACGCCGCTGAAGCACGGGCGAGCAGCCGCTGATGGTCCTCGCCGAGGCTCTGCGCGAGTTCTTCCTCGTTCGACAGCAGCCTCTGTTGGGCCGCCTGGGTCTCACCGATTCGGAAGAGCTCGGCTCGCAGTCTCCCCATCGTCCGCCGCCGCGGTGAAGACGCGTAGCCCACGGACTGTGCTTCGAGCTCTTGGCACCGATCATCGATCTCGTCGAGTGCCTCTTCGCAGCGGCGCGCCACGATGAGGATGAGCTCGACGAGCACGGTCCACGTATCGCCGGCATCGGCAGGAATCTTTCCCGCGATGGAGTCCAGGGCCTTCTTCTCACCGATGACGAGCAGGCCGCGGTCACGGGCGTGGAGCTGCAGCGCATGGTGGGCACGATCCTCGTCGAGGACCTGCAGCACGAGGCTGATCTGGTCGTCGACGACCGCAGCCATCGGCCGCCTCGGCCCAGGATGTGCGGTATGCACCGTCAGGTCGAGGCTATTGGCCGCCTCATCCGTCAGCTCTCGGTCTTCGGGGGTGGCGAGAACGCAACGTGTGTCGGCTGTGTGCTCACGCAGCGCCTCGATGCTGTCGATCACGATCATCAGTCTCGCCCTCCGTCTCTCGCCGTCAGTAGTGCCGCATGCGAACACAGTATCAAGACGTCAGTGTCAGAATGCCCTCGCAAGATACGCTTTGTGGCCGTCGATGAGCGCGCGTTGCGCCTCGGTGTGGTCAGGTGGGGAGAGAATATTCGCGGGGTTCGTCGGAGATAACCACAGTGAGTCGATTTCGACGATCCGACCGTCTCGCAGGCGCGCTGCCGCAGCCAGCCGATAGCGTGAACCGGGAACCGGTAGGAGAATGCGGTCGAGATCCCGCCAGGCGATCCGATGAGGTCTGCCGGTGAAGCCGCACCAGATGAACTCCTCAGGAGTGATCTCCAACCGGGCGCGGGCTCCTAAGTGGAAATTCACCCACGCGCCGATGAGCGCGATGACCGGTGTGAAGAGGAAGATGAGAAAGAATGGTTCGGCGAAGATTGCCAGGAGGATCACCGTGATGAACGCGAGAATCGCCATGACGACGAGCATCCAGCCGATGAATGTCGAGATGTTCCCCTCGCGTCTGATGACTCTGTTCATCTATCGACGTCCTTTCCCTCAGAACTACCTGACGGCGGCCCAGCTACCTCGCGCGAGGTAGCTGGGCCGCCGTCAGGTAGCAATAGCGGGGGTTAGGCCTTGGACGTGTCCTCGTCCTCGGGCTTCGCCTCGGACTCAGAGTCGGTTGGGTCTTCCTCGATCTCGAGTTCGGAGGTCTCGAGGGCGAAGATCTCGCCGTCATACTCGTCGACCGCGGTCGCGACCGAGGTCTCGAGCACGTGCGCAGCCAGCTGCTCCTGGATCATGAGCGGATCCTTCGACAGGTCCTTCCACACTGCTACGCACAGCAGCAGCATGACGATGACGAACGGCAACGCCGAGACGATCGTGATGTTCTTCAGCCCGTCGAGCGCCTCGGCGGGATCGGAACCACCCGCCAACAGCATGACCGCTGCCACTGCACCGGTCGCAGTGCCCCAGAAGATCACGAGGCCCTTGCCCGGCTCCTGCATGCCGTTGGCCGACAGGGTGCCCATGACGATCGACGCGGAATCCGCGCCGGTGACGAAGAAGATCGCGATGAGCACGACCGTGACGATCATGAGGATGATCGCGATGAGGTTCGGCAGCGGCAGAGCGCCGAGGAGGTCGAACAGGATCGTGTCCATATTGATGTCCGGCTCGCCGTCGACGACCTTCGCAAGTGCCTTGACCGTGCCCTCGCCGCGCTCGGCGCGTTCCTGGATGCCGATGGCGCCGCCGCCGAAGATCGCGAACCAGATGGTCGAGACGACGGAGGGAACGATGAGCACACCGGTGACGAACTGACGGACGGTGCGACCACGCGAGATGCGCGCGATGAACAGACCGACGAAGGGCGACCATGACACCCACCATGCCCAGTAGAAGACGGTCCACGATGACAGCCATTCATTGACGCCCTGACCGTCGGCGGCCGTCCGCGACGCCAGCTGAGGCAGATCCTGGATGAACGAACCCACCGAGGAGGGGATGACGTTGAGGATGAACAGCGTCGGTCCGCCGATGAAGACGATGAGGGCGACTATGACGGCGAGCACCATGTTGATGTTCGACAGCCACTGGATGCCCTTCTCCACACCCGAGACCGCCGAAGCGACGAAGGCCGCGGTGAGGATGGCGATGATGATGACGAGCACCGGTGAGGAGACATCGGACATGATGCCTGCGGACTCGATGCCGCCGCCGATCTGGATGGCGCCCAGACCCAGCGAGCAGGCCGAACCGAACAGGGTCGCGAGGATTGCGAGGATGTTGATGACCTTGCCGCCGAAGCCGTTGACGGCGCGCTCGCCGAAGAGCGGGGTGAACATCGACGAGAACAGCTGCGAACGTCCCAGACGGAACGAGCCATATGCCACGCCGAGACCGACGATGGCGTACATCGCCCACGGGTAGAGCGTCCAGTGGAACAGAGTCGTGCCCATGGACGTGCCCATCGCCTGCGGGGTGGACCCGTCGACGGTGTTCGGGGGAGGCGACATGTAGAAGAACAGGGGTTCGCCGACCGCGGAGAACACGAGCCCGATGCCCATGCCGGTGGCGAACATCATCGCGATCCACGAGGAGGTCTTGAACTCCGGCTTCTCATCGTCCTTGCCCAGCGGAATCCGTCCGAACTTGCTGACGGCGACGACGATGACGAAGATCGTGAAGACCGTGGCGGCGATGACGAAGAGCCAACCGAAGTTGTCCATCACGCCGGTCAGCAGTGTGCCCGCCACAGAACCGAGGGATTCGGGGGAGACGAAGCCCCAAACGACGAAGGCGACGGCGAGGATGCCGGCCGCAAAGAAGACCACCTTGTCCAGTCCCTCACGTCTGAAGGGCTTGAGTGCGGTCGTCGGATGCTTCAGATGCTCGATGAGCTCCTGAGTCTTAGTGTGTTCACTGCTCATAGTGATCGGGCCGATCGGGGGCGGGTCCTCGGTGGAGCAGTTGAGAACGAGCTGCCGCCTCGGCGTTCCTTCCTTCAATGGACTGCATTCGGACAGGTGGCCGAAGGCATCCGAGCCGAGTGCACCCGAACACCTCTCACTCATGATCATGACAGAACACGGGCGAAGGTGGTCGGAACTCCCTCTTCTCGAACCACCATCGGTCGCCTTTCGCTGTGCTTCACCGCTATACGGGTGCGGTGAATAGTGAGGGGCCCTGCCGCGCACGACAGGGCCCCTTCCAGCTCCCCCGGCTGGGCTCGAACCAGCGACCCTTCGATTAACAGTCGAATGCTCTGCCAACTGAGCTACGGAGGAAAACGGCGCAGTCGTCTACGCACGAGGAGAAACTCTACCAAAAGATTCAGGATCTCGCCGCCTCCTGAGGATATGCTGGGTGCCAATATGCATCTCAAAAGCCTGACCTTGCGGGGATTCAAGTCCTTCGCCTCGGCGACGACCCTCAGGTTCGAGCCGGGAATCACCTGTGTCGTCGGACCCAACGGCTCGGGCAAGTCGAACGTCGTCGACGCCCTGTCTTGGGTGATGGGAGAGCAGGGTGCGAAGAATCTGCGCGGCGGAAAGATGGACGACGTCATCTTCGCCGGAACCTCGAAACGTCAGGCACTGGGCCGCGCCGAGGTGACTCTGACCATCGACAACACCGACGGAGCCATCCCCGTCGACTACACCGAGGTGACCATCTCGCGGACCCTGTTCCGCACCGGGGGATCCGAATACGCCGTCAACGGTGCGCCGGCCAGACTGCTCGATATCCAAGAGCTGCTCAACGACTCCGGCCTGGGCAAGGAGATGCACGTCATCGTCGGTCAGGGCCGCCTGGATGCGATCCTCCACGCCGACCCGCTGGAGCGGCGCAGCTTCATCGAAGAGGCCGCCGGGGTGCTCAAACACCGGCGCCGCAAGGACAAAGCGGTCCGCAAACTCACCGGACTGCAGACGAATCTCGACCGGCTCGCCGACCTGCGCACCGAACTCAACCGGCAATTGGGACCGTTGGGACGGCAGGCCGAAGCCGCCGCGAAAGCCGCGACCGTCCAAGCGACCCTGCGGGATGCCACCGCCAGACTTCTCGCCGACGATGCCGTGCGGATGCAGTCCTCACTGGCTTCGACCAGCGACGGCGAAGACCACAGTGACCGCATCGCCGAACTCGACCACCGGCGCACCCGCGCCGAGGCACGTCTGTCGGAGATCGAAGCCCGCCTGTCCGAACTCGACTCCGAACTCGAAGTCCAACGCACCGCGGAATCGCACACGCAGACTTTGGTTGTGCGTGCCCAAGGGCTGAGCCAGCGTGCCGAAGACAAACGCTCCCACCTGCTCTCCGAAGTCACGAGCTTGGGACAGCGGGAATCGAAGTCACCCGAAGAGCTGCGCGCCCAGGCCGAACGCAACCGCTCCGAACTTCACGCCGCCGAGGAGGCCGTGACCGAGAAGACGAATGCTCTCGAAGCCAGCCAAGCGCGGAAAGAAGAGCTCACCCAAGCTCTGCGCACTGCCGAGGACGAGGTCAAGGCCGCGCAGATCGCCATCACCGAGGCGGTGAAGAACCGTTCGGCTCTGCAGTCGAAGCAGACCCAGGCGGCCGAGCGGATCACCGATCTGAAGTCGCGGATCGAAGCCAACCGGAAAGAGATCGAAACCGTCACCGCCCGCATCACGGAGCGAAGCAAGGAGCTCGAAACCGCCGAGACAGGGGTCGAGGACGTCGAAGCCGGTGAGAGCCAACTCGACTCCGCCTACGAGGCGGCTCAGGAGAAACTCGAGAAGCTCGAGGCCGAACGCACCAAGCTGCAGGAGGAGCGGGCGCAGGTCGCATCCGAACTGTCCTCGGCGAAAGCCCGCGCGGAAGCCCTGGCCCTGGGCACCGCCTTGGAAGCCGACCTCGAAGACATCGTCAACGCGAAGCTGCCGGGAGTGCGCACGGCCGTGACCGAACGGCTGAGCGTCGATCACGGATTCGAGATGGCTGCGGCCGCGGCCCTGTCGACCACGGTCTCCGGCGTCATCGTCGATGACAGCGAAGTGGCGCTGGCAGTGCTCGACCACCTCGGCGAGGATACGAACGTGTCCCTGACCATCCCCGCCGGTGCCGAAACAGGCGCCGGGAAGGGCGGCGGGAGTGCCCTTCCTGCACTGGCCGAACTGCCGGATCTGGGAGACCTGCGATGGCTCTCCGACGTCGTCGACAGCGACATCCCCGAACTGCGCACTCTGCTGAAACGAGCCCTGCACGGAGTCGCCTGCGTGCCCGACGCGCGCACCGGAATCGAGCTGACCGAGGCTCGGCCTGAACTCACCGCCGTCACCGTCCACGGCGAAGTGCTCACTGCGACCCGCATCAGCCGTGCACGCACCGCCTCGGGCACACGCTTGGCCTCACAGACCGCGCTAGAGGACTCGCATTCCCAGATCGCCGATCTCGAGGACCGGGCGGGGAAACTCGATTCCGAACTCGAGGAACTCGAACCGCGGCTGACCACGGCGCGGGAGGAATCGGCCGCAGCGCTCGAGGCCCTCCACTCCTCGGATGCGAAGATCATGGCCGCCGCCGAAGAGGTCTCGCGCATCACCGGAGAGATCGGCGTGGCCCGGACTCGTGTGCAGCGTGCAGAAGAGAACGCCACCGAACTCGAAACCCGCCTCGCCGCCGCCGAACGCGACTCTCAATCGGCCGCTGCGGCACTGGCCGGAGCCGCCGAAGTCGACGAAGTCGTCGACACCGCCGCCCGTGACGAACTCAGCACACAGGTCGCCCAATCCTCGGAAGACCTCGTCGAAGCCCGCATCAGCCACCGGTCGGCCGCCGACCGGGCTCGGTTCCTCAGCGACCGTGTCGACTCCCTCCTGCGGGCGGCGAAGGCCGAAGAGGCAGCGCGGGAGCAGACCCAACGCACGATCGCGAAGAAGAAGCGCGCGGCTGCCTCCGTGCAGCTCATCGCCGAAACCGCGGCCGAAGCCGCAGAACTCGCCACCTCCACGGTGGCCGAACTCGGCGAGGCGATCCAGGTCCTTGTCGACGAACGCGGCGGTCTGCGCGACGAGAAGGGCCGCCTCGGCGAGGAATTGGGGTCGACACGAACCCAGCTGCAGAAGCTCAAGGACGCCGCCGCCGAGGCGGAACTCGCGAAGGAGCGGTTCCGGCTCAAGCTGGAGGAGATCTCTCACCGGTCGGACGAGGAGACGGGGCTGAGCATCGACCGCCTCGTCGACGAATTCGGACCGCACCTGCCCGTCCCGTCGTTCGAGGACGGTGTGGAGGACCGCCCATATGTGCGCGCCGAAGTGGAGAAGCGGCAGAAGCAGGCGGCCTCGCAGCTCAAGCGCATCGGCACGGTCAATCCGCTCGCGCTCGAGGAGTACGAGGCGCTGAAGGAGCGGCATCAGTTCCTCGAGAAGCAGATCGCGGACATCGAATCCTCCCGCAAGGACCTCATGCAGCTTGTCGAGGAGGTCGACCGGCACGTCGAACGCGTCTTCGCCGAAGCCTATGCGGATACGGCGCGGGAATTCGAGGACATCTTCTCGCGCCTCTTCCCCGGCGGTGAGGGCGCACTGAGCCTGACGGATCCCGACGATATGCTCACCACCGGCGTCGACGTGCACGCCCGCCCGGCCGGCAAGAAGGTCAAACGCCTGTCTCTGCTCTCCGGAGGGGAGCGGTCGCTGGTCGCCGTGGCCATGCTGGTCGCGATCTTCAAGGCCCGACCGAGCCCGTTCTACGTCATGGACGAGGTCGAAGCGGCACTCGACGATCTCAACCTCTCGCGGCTGCTGACCGTGTTCGAAGAGCTGCAGGACTCCTCGCAGCTCATCGTCATCACCCACCAGAAACGGACGATGGAGATCGCCGACGCCCTCTACGGTGTGACGATGCACGGCGACGGAGTGTCGAAAGTCATATCACAGCGGATCCCGTGATCCGCGCTCGACGTTCCAGCCGATGTGCCCGAGGTGACGGGCCCGCAGCTGGAGCACAAGGCTGATTGACGGTGGTGCCCAGGACAGTCCCAGGGAATTTTGCAACTGCGCTACGGCGGGCGAGCACAATTGTCGTGGCCGGGGACTATAGACTTGGGTCGAGACACAGGTATTCGAAGAACGTGAGGAGCGGGACGTCCATGGCCGAGGCTGCTGTACTGCGAGGTGGCTCTAGGGCATGAATTCGGTACTTGTCGTCGTCGTCGGGCTGGCGATCTCGTTCGCTCTGGCACTCGTCGTGGTCCTCCTCGTGGCCCTGCCCGGCCTGCGCGCCGAAGGACGCCTGCGCTACTCTTCCGACGTGCAGCGATTCCGTCTGCCGCCCGAATGGACCGGCTACGACGACGAAGTCCACGAATTCTTCGGCCACGATGACGGCACCTCGCATCTGGCGACGCGGGAACAGGCGGCAGTGACCGCGATCCGCGATCACTCCTACGTGCTGCGCCCCCAGCCCCGACGCCATGCGGCCCCCTCACTCATCACGGTGCGCCCGCGCACCCGCCATTGGAAGATTCCCGAGTCCGGAACCGGGTGGAAGACCACCGCCGGGCTGCTCTTCGGCAGCCGCGGTTCCTGACCCGCGACCCGTGCGGCCCCGAGCGATCGAGGCTCACGACAACGGAGACAGCGCCGACTGATTCCGGCGCGCACACCGACACACAGACACCACCGGAAGAGTCCGGGAACTCGAGTGCCGTCGGCCAGAACGGCGGCACTCAAAGGAGGACGGAAGAACCATGGATCAGCCGATCATCTTGCTCATCGTCGCGGCGATCGTGTTCGCGATCGTCGTCGGCGTGGGCATCTCCCTGCGCGTCAACGCCCGCAAGAAGGGCTTCGACGACAAGCAAGGCATCGATGCGGAAGTCACCGGTGAGCTGAGCATCGATGAAGTCGCCGAGGCGGTCGAGAAGGACAAAGCCGAAGCGCGCGGTTCCGAGGTCCCCACCGAACCGGCCAGCCGCCTCGTGCGCCTGCGCGAACGCCTGGCGAAGTCGAACACCGGGCTCGGGCGCGGACTGCTCAACCTCCTTTCACGCGACAACCTCGACGAATCCACGTGGGAGGAGATCGAGGATACGCTCATCCTCGCCGACGTCGGCGTCGAACCGACTACCGAACTCGTCGACCGCCTGCGCGAACGCGTCAAGGTGCTCGGCACCCGGGATCCTGAAGAGGTTCGCGGGCTGCTGCGCGAAGAGCTCATCAAACTCGTCGATCCGACGATGGACCGTTCGCTTGCCGACACCGGCAAGGGTGATGACCCCTCCGTCATCCTCGTCGTCGGCGTCAACGGTGCCGGGAAGACGACGACGGTGGGCAAGATCGCTCGTGTGCTCGTCGCCGAGGACAAGACCGTGCTGCTTGGTGCCGCAGACACCTTCCGTGCCGCCGCGGCCGAACAGCTGGCCACATGGGGTGAACGCGTCGGCGTCGAAACCGTCCGCAAGGAAGAAGGGGCCGACCCAGCCTCGGTGGCCTACTCGGCCGTCGAACAGGGGCAGGCCGACGGCACCGACGTCGTCCTCATCGACACCGCCGGACGTCTGCAGAACAAACGCGGACTCATGGACGAGCTCGGCAAGGTCAAGCGAGTGGCCACCCGCCCGCTGGGGGAGGGCCACGAGATCGACGAAGTGCTCCTCGTCCTCGACGCGACCACCGGACAGAACGGCATGCAGCAGGCGAAGGTCTTCGCCGAGGCGGTCGACATCACCGGAATCGTGCTCACCAAGCTCGACGGCACCGCGAAGGGCGGAATCGTCGTCGCCGTCCAGCGTGAGCTCGGAGTTCCGGTCAAGCTCATCGGCCTCGGCGAAGGTGCGGACGACCTGGCGCCATTCACCGCAGAAGGGTTCGTCGACGCGCTGCTCGACTGATTTCGCATACTGATTCTGCCGGGTCTCACCCTTGTATCTGCTGGGGGAGGCCCGGCTTGTCATATTCACGAAACATGGGCGAAGCATCACTGTGACATGCGTCATGGAAACTGTCTCTGCGCGGTTCGATACGGAACCGGCTTCGACAGATGAGAGACGACATGGAACTCGATGCAGTGAACGTATGGATGATGGTCGCAGCGGGGTTGGTCCTGCTCATGACCCCGGGTGTGGCGTTCTTCTACGGCGGGATGACGCGCATCACCTCGGCCATCAACATGATGATGATGGTCTTCTCCGCAATGGCCGTCGGCGGGCTCGTCTGGGTGCTCTACGGATACGGACTGAGCTCGGGTGACTCGATCGCCGGGCTCGTCGGCAACCCGCTGTCCCAGCTCGGACTCACCGGTGCCGTGACCGATGATCCCGCCTCGCTGATCTCGATCGGCTACGGTTCGACGTTTGCGATGATCGCGATCGCGCTCATCGCCGGTGCGGTCGCCGACCGAGCGAAATTCTCCACCTGGTTGGTCTTCTCCGCCGCCTGGGTGACCATCGTGTACTGCCCGCTGGCGTTCATGGTCTGGGGCGACGGGCTGCTCAGCGAATCCGGTGCGATCGGCAGCCTGTTCGGCCCGGCCATCGACTTCGCTGGCGGCACCGTCGTCCACATCAATGCCGGAATCTCGGCGCTCGTCCTCGTCGTCGTCATGGGCCGCCGTGCCCGCTTCTCGACCCCTCACAAACCACACAACATTCCGATCACCGTGCTCGGCGCGGCCCTGCTGTGGTTCGGCTGGTTCGGCTTCAACGGCGGTGCCGCCTCGACGATCGAACAGGGCGGCCTCATCTGGATCAACACCCTGGTCGCACCGGCTGCCGGCATGATCACCTGGATCATGATCGAACGGCTGCGGGCCTCACGGCCTTCCAGCATCGGCAGCGTTTCGGGAGCGATCGCCGGCCTCGTCGCAATCACCCCGGCATGTGCCAACGTCGATCCCTACGCCGCCGTGCTCATCGGCATCGCCGCAGGTGCGGGAGCGATCTTCGCCGTCGAAGCGAAGAATCGTCTGCGCTACGACGATGCGCTCGATGTGGTGGCCGTCCACCTCGTGGCCGGAATCATCGGCACGGCAATGATCGGATTCTTCGCCTTCCCACACGAGGACGGGCCGGCAGGCCTGTTCTACGGAGGCGGACTCGAACTCCTCATCGCGCAGGTGCTCGCCTGCCTCGTGGCCATCGTCTTCGCCGGCCTCGTCACACTGGCCATTTCGCTGGTGCTGCGGTCGACGATGGGACTGCGGATCGACCCCCGCGAGGAACTCGAAGGGATCGACGCCTTCGAGCACGCGGAGCAGGCCTACTCCTTCCGGTGACCTGCGGCGGTCGGCGGCAACTGCTGACGACCGCCTCGGTGAAGGAGCTCACGGGGGTTTGCCAGCGTGCGCAGTTTCAGCCGAACGCGGGTGAGTTGCTAGTCTAGAGAGTCGACCAAACCATCGTGAAGAAGGCTTGTACGTGTTTAACTCTCTGTCCGACAGGCTCACCGCGACTTTCAAGAATCTGCGCGGTAAGGGCCGGCTGTCCGAAGCCGACGTCGATGCCACCATTCGTGAGATCCGACGTGCCCTGCTCGACGCCGACGTCGCCCTGCCTGTCGTGCGCGCCTTCACCGGCCGGATCCGCGAACGCGCCCTGTCCGAGGAGGTCTCGGGCGCACTCAATCCCGGCCAGCAGGTCGTCAAGATCGTCAATGACGAACTCGTCGGCATCCTCGGCGGTCAGACCCGTCGTCTCAACTTCGCCAAGCGCCCGCCGACGGTCATCATGCTCGCCGGTCTCCAGGGTGCCGGTAAGACCACCCTGGCCGGAAAGCTCGCCCACTGGCTGAAGTCCGAGGGCCACCGGCCGATGCTCGTCGCAGCCGACCTGCAGCGCCCCAACGCCGTCAACCAGCTCCAGATCGTCGGTGAACGTGCCGGTGCTGTGGTCTACGCCCCGGAACCGGGCAACGGTGTCGGCGATCCGATCCAGGTCGCCACCGACTCGATCGACGTCGCGAAGTCCAAACTCCATGACGTCGTCATCGTCGATACGGCTGGCCGTCTCGGCATCGACGAGGAGCTCATGCAGCAGGCCGCGGACATCCGCACCGCGGTCAACCCCGACGAAGTCCTCTTCGTCATCGATGCGATGATCGGTCAGGACGCGGTGAAGACCGCTGAGGCGTTCCTCGACGGCGTCGACTTCACCGGTGTCGTACTCTCGAAGCTCGACGGTGACTCCCGCGGCGGTGCCGCGCTGTCCGTCGCCGAGGTGACCGGAAAGCCGATCATGTTCGCCTCGACGGGCGAGTCGATGAAGGACTTCGAACAGTTCCATCCGGACCGGATGGCTGATCGGATCCTCGACATGGGCGACATCATGACGCTCATCGAACAGGCCGAGAAGAACTTCGACGAAAAAGAGACCGAGAAGCTCAAGAAGAAGGTCGAATCCGGCGAGGACTTCGACCTCAACGACTTCCTCACGCAGATGGCGGGCCTGAAGAAGATGGGCTCGATGAAGAAGATGCTGGGCATGATGCCCGGCATGAGCCAGTACAAGGAGCAGCTGGCGAACTTCGACGAGCGTGAGGTCGACCGGGTCGAAGCGATTGTGAGATCGATGACACCCCAGGAGCGCTCCAACCCGAAGATCCTCAACGGCTCCCGTCGAGCCCGCATCGCCAAGGGCGCCGGCACCACAGTCACCGCGGTCAACCAGCTCATGGAACGCTTCACCCAGGCGCAGAAGATGATGCGTTCGATGACCCGCGGCGGCGGTGGCATGCCCGGAATGCCCGGTGGCGGCGGTATGCCGCAGATGCCCGGAATGGGCGGAATGCCTGGTGCCGCGGGCGGAAAGAAGAAGAAACCCGCAGGGAAGAAGAAGGGCCGCAAGGGCGGTCAGTCGGGCAATCCGGCCAAGCGCGCGCAGGAAGCGCAGGCGCTGGCTGACAAGAAGGCGGGCAAGACCCAGGATCCGGTCGGTTCGGCCTTCGGCGGAGTCGATCTGGGCAAGGACGAGGAATTCGATCCGGCGAACCTGCCCAAGGGCTTCGGCGGAATCTTCCCAGGTGGCAAGAAGTAGCGCCTTCTGGCACAATTGACTCTTGTACTTTTGCTCTCGGTCCGGGCCCTCTCATCCGCGCCGAAGTGATAGTCCGAGCCGCGGCTTCCAGCAGATCAACCCCACGATTCTTCTGGTACAGCTGTGCACACAGAACACAAAAGGAGACACCACTAAAGTGGCAGTCAAAATTCGTCTGACCCGCATGGGCAAGATCCGTGCACCCTTCTACCGCGTCGTCGTCGCTGATTCGAAGACCCGTCGCGACGGTAAGGCCATCGAGCAGATCGGCATCTACCACCCGACCCGCGAGCCTTCGGTCATCGAGATCGATTCCGAGCGCGCTCAGTACTGGCTCTCCGTCGGTGCGCAGCCGAGCGATCAGGTCAAGGCCCTGCTCAAGCTCACCGGCGACTGGCAGAAGTTCAAGGGCGAGGGTGAAGCGGTCAACACCGTGAAGCCGCAGCCGGAGAAGGAAGCCTACGTGGCTCCCAACGCTGAATCGGTCATCAAGGAAGCCATCACGCAGAAGGGCGGCAAGTCCGCTGATGCTGCTGAGGCTCCGGCCGAGGAAGCAGCCGAAGCATCATCTGAGGCCGCTGAAGAAAGCGCTGAAGCCTGAGATGTTGCCTGATTCGCTCGAACATCTGGTCCGCGGAATCGTCGATCATCCCGATGACGTCTCCGTTCGTTCGCGTTCTTCGCAGCGCGGCACGACCCTCGAGGTCCGGGTTCACCCCGAGGACCTCGGCCGGGTCATCGGCCGGGCAGGCAGGACCGCCAAGGCCCTGCGCACCGTGATGAACTCGCTGGCCGGCCGTGAGTCGGTGCGAGTGGACCTCATCGAGGCGTAATTCCAACATCCGAGAGGGGATGCAGTGCACATGCGCTGCATCCCCTCTCGTGCATTCACTTAACCGTCCCGGACTACACTGGTGCCAGAACACGGCGATCCGCCGGCTGACCGAACACGCAGTCATCCGGATGCCTGATCGGCCGGACAGACAGCGACAGCAGACTTCGAGGAGCAGTATGGACACGGTGATCGCCCGGCTGGGCAAGCCGCACGGAATCAAGGGCGAGTTCACCGTCGAGGTGCGCACCGACCGGCCAGAGGAACGGCTCAACCCCGGAGCGACCTTCGCCACCGACCCCGATGTCGGACCGCTGACGCTGAAGTCCGCGCGATGGCACCGCGACCGACTGCTCCTGGCCTTCGACGAGGTCCCCGACCGCAACCGCGCCGAGGAGATCCGCAACACCCTCATCCTCGCCGAGGCGGACGAGGAGGAAGACGAATCCGACGCCTGGTACCTCGATGACCTCATCGGACTCAAGGTCTATGAGAATGACGTCCTCGTCGGTGAGATCGTCGACGTCACCAACGGCGCCGCCCAGGATCTCCTCCACATGAAGCACACTGCCGGACACGTTGTCCTCATCCCCTTCGTCACCGAGATCGTGCCCGACGTCGACATCGAATCAGGTCGCATGACCGTCACCCCGCCCGCCGGCCTCTTCGACGCCGAATGAGCGAATCGTCCCCGATGACTGACAACGGCACCGCCACCGAGGCGGCCGCACCGCAGATGTCGATCGACGTCGTCTCGATCTTCCCCGAATACCTCGCCGGTCTGCAGCTCTCGCTCATCGGCAAAGCCGTCGACCGCGGGCAGCTGAGCCTGGACGTCCACGACCTGCGGGACTTCACCTTCGACCGGCACAACACCGTCGATGACTCGCCCTACGGAGGGGGAGCGGGAATGGTCATGAAGGCCGAACCCTGGGCCCTGGCCCTCGAACACATCCTCGCGGGACGCGGCAGCGCCGTGGAAGGCAGCAGCCCGGACGGTGGCCGGGACGATGAAGCTGCGATCGGATCCAAACCGACGCTCATCGTGCCCAGCCCGGCCGGGCAGGTGTTCGACCAGCGCATCGCCGAAGACCTCGCCGGTCGCGAACATCTCGTCTTCGCCTGCGGACGCTACGAAGGAATCGACCAGCGCGTCATCGACTGGGCGGGAGAGCACTTCGACCTGCTGCCCATGAGCATCGGCGACTACGTCCTCAACGGCGGTGAAGTCGCCTCGATGGTGATGATCGAAGCGGTCAGTCGCCTCATCCCCGGTGTCATCGGCAACCCCGAGTCTCTGACAGAGGAGAGCCACGAAGACGGACTGCTCGAATACCCCATCTATACGAAACCGGCGAGCTGGCGCGGACGTGAAGTGCCTGAGATCCTGCTCAGCGGCAACCACGCCGCGATCGCACGCTGGCGACGTGACCGACGTCTCGAACGCACAGCAGAAGTCAGGCCGGATCTGCTCGAGAAGCTCGATGGCCTGAACAAGGACGACCTGGCGGCCCTGGAGCGGTTTGAGTCTGAGCGCTCACCCGTGACAGAATAGAGCGTCGCGTTTGTTGGCACTCACCTGCTTCAGGGGGATGGGTGCCCAGGGTGGCCCGTCGCATCGAGTCGGCGGGTCGACGGGGAGTGATCCCGACAGACGATCCAGCTACCGGTTCACCGGTCCGATATGCGTGTCCTCGACCTGAAGCAGGGGCCACAGGAGAAACCACAATGCAGAAGCTCGATGTTGTAGATGCAGCCTCGCTGAAGTCTGACGTTCCCGAATTCCGTCCGGGCGACACCCTCAACGTTCACGTCAAGGTGATCGAAGGTTCGCGCTCGCGTATCCAGGTGTTCAAGGGAATCGTCATCCGTCGCCAGGGCGACGGCGTCCGCGAGACCTTCACCGTTCGTAAGATCAGCTTCGGCGTCGGTGTGGAGCGTACCTTCCCGGTGCACTCGCCCAACGTCGACAAGATCGAGGTCCTCACCCGCGGCGCCGTGCGCCGTGCGAAGCTGTACTACCTGCGCGAACTGCGCGGCAAGGCTGCTCGCATCCGCGAAAAGGCCTGATTTGCCCGGCACTGTGGGAGACGATCACACAGTGCCGAACAGACATGAAGACGCGACCTTCGGGTCGCGTCTTCTGTCTTCGGCACGGTTCTGGAAGACGATCGCGGCGATCGTCGTCGTCATCATCGTCCTCGGCGGTTCGATCCGCGGATTCGTCATCCAGCGCTTCACCATTCCCAGTGCCTCGATGGAGCCGACCCTGAAGGTCGACGACTCGATCACAGTGTGGCGTCCGGATGCCCTGCGTGGAGACCTCCAACGCGGAGACATCGTCGTCTTCGACGGTCGCGGATCGTTCGTCGACGATGCACTGCCCACCCCTCTGCAGAAGATCGGATCGTGGATCGGACTCGGACCCAGAGACGTCTACTACGTCAAACGAGTCATCGCCGTCAGCGGTGACACCCTCGAATGCTGCGATGCGAAGGGGCGTCTGCTGCTCAACGGCAAACCTCTGAACGAAGACTATGCGCCCAGGCCCGCCTCGGCGGTGGAGTTCTCCATCGAAGTCCCCGAGGGCACCATGTGGGTGATGGGCGACAACCGCAACGATTCCGCCGACTCACGGTCGTTGCTGGGACGCCCCGGTGGGGGATTCATCCCCATCGACCGGGTCATCGGCCCCGTGATCGGGCACGGTTCCTCGATCGACTGAGTACCGCCTCGGCGAGGGGATCGTCATCGGCTCAGCAGCGGCCAGGAGTTCTGAGCGTTCGCACGGAACTGCACTGCGGCTGAGTGTGAGGCGACAGTCGTGCTGATACGCTCGGTTCAGTCCACAGCCGCAGACCTGGTCAGATGTGAAAGCGAACGAATGACAAGCGAATCCGAAGCTTCCCCGCCACCCGCCTCGAAACGGTTCACGCGCGGGCTGCTGGAGACCCTGGCGATCATCGTCATCGCCCTGCTCATCTCGACGGCGCTGAAGACGTGGGTCGTCCGTTCGTTCTACATCCCGTCCGAATCCATGATGACCACCCTCCAGGTCGATGACCGGGTGCTCGTCAATCAGATGGCTCACCGCTTCGGACCCGCTGACCGCGGCGACATCATCGTCTTCGACGACCCGGACCATTGGCTCTCGGCCGCCGAGACCGCCGAATACACACCCAATCCGATCCTCGAATTCATCGGCCTGGCTCCCTCGGACTCGGGCAATCAGCTCATCAAACGCGTCATCGGCGTCGGCGGTGACACGATCAAGTGCTGCGACGCCGAAGGACGTCTGCTGGTCAACGGCGAACCGATCGACGAGACCTACCTCGATGAGGGCACCGCACCCTCGGAGGTCGAATTCGAAGTCACCGTGCCTGAAGGCCATTACTGGGTGATGGGCGACAACCGCAGCAACTCGGCCGACTCCCGGTACCACACGGACACGGACCCTTATGTGTCCGAGGACGACGTGGTCGGCACGGTGTTCCTCATCAACTGGCCGTTCAAGCACTTCAGCTGGGTCTCGACCCCTGACGAGGTCTTCGCCGACGTGCCGGACACCCCAGCGGGAGTCACCGGGAACTGATGGCCGCACGTGGACTGACCGACCTCAGCGTCGAACGAGGACTGCTGAGCGAGGGATTCGACTTCGTCATCGGCGTCGACGAGGTGGGCCGCGGCGCCCTGGCCGGACCCGTCAGCGTGGGTGTCGCCCTGTTCGACCTTCGCACCCTCACCGCCGCCGAGGTGCCCGCAGGCATTCATGACTCGAAGCAGCTGAGCGCACAGTCGCGGCAGGAGGCCACCGACCGTGTGCGATCGTGGGCGGCCGCCGCGGCAGTGGGGTCGACGACCCCCGCAGAACTCGACGAGGTGGGGATGACGATGGCTCTCAACCTCGCCGGACGACGCGCTATGCTCTCGATGCTCCACGAATGGGCGGACGCCTCGGTGGGGGAATTCCCGGGGAGGACGATGGTCCTCCTCGACGGTCGACACGATTGGCTCTCGGCCCCACTCACCCTCGACACCCTGGGGATATTCGGTGACTGTGCCGACCTCGAACTGCCGCCGGTGCGCACTGTGATCAAAGGCGACGGCTCCGTTCCGGCGATCGCGGCAGCGAGCATCGTGGCGAAAGTGGCACGCGACGAGACGATGATCGCACTGGCCGAAGCCCATCCGCACTATGGTTGGGAATCAAACGTGGGATACGGGACGGCGAAGCACCGGCAGGGCATCACCGAACTCGGTCCCAGCATCCACCACCGGAGAAGCTTCCGCCTGAGCGCGGACACAGGAGCGAAGGAGGGCCTGTCATGAGTGCCGATGATCTTGACGACTACGAAGCACAACTCGAGCTTGCGTTGTACAAGGAATACCGGGACGTCGTCGGACTCTTCGCCTATGTCGTCGAGACCGAACGCCGTTTCTACCTCGCCAACCACGTCGATCTCAAGGCTCACAACGATGCCGGCGACGTGTACTTCGAACTCACCCTGCGCGATGCCTGGGTGTGGGACAGCTACCGGTCTGCACGGTTCATCAAGACCGTGCACGTGCTGACGTTCAAGGACGTCAACATCGAGGAGATCGCGAAATCCGATCTCGAACCGCCGACGGCGATCCGCGGCTGAGACCGCTTCCTCTGCTCATCGCCGAAGTCAGGGTGGTCGCACTCGAACACCGATTGCTGTGGACGGGTCCCTGACTTGAGCGTCATCGGCCTGTGGATGGGCGGACCTCATCCACAGGCCCTTTCTCTGCTCTTCCCCTGAGTACTGCCGCCATGGTCATCTGGCCGACATGGGACGGATACGAACACCCGGTCGGACACGCACGGCAGGTCGGACACGCACCGGGAACAACACGAGGACTGCCAAGGGCCTGCGCAAACAGGCGCTCGGCAACAGGGGAGAGGACCTCGCCGCTGAGTTCCTCGAAGACGCCGGTCTGGTCGTTCTCGAACGCAACTTCCGGTGCGCTCGGGGTGAGCTCGACATCATCGCCCGCGACGGCGATACCGCGGTCTTCGTCGAGGTCAAGACGCGACGCACGGCAATGCTGGGGTCACCTCTGGAGGCCGTGACCCGCACCAAGCTCGTCCGCATCCGCACACTTGCAGGCATTTGGCTGAGCGGTCAAGACGAATACTTTCCCTCAACGCGCATCGATGCGCTCGGGATCCTCATGGAACCGCGCGTTCAGTACTTCCACTGCCCGAACATCCAGGTCGACTCATGAGTGAGGAGACCCCGGGGCGGGAGGAAGCGTCTGAGCCGGACTATGTCGAGGATGCCGAACCCGCAGCTTCGGGCCGCATCATCGGGCGGGCCTCGGCCGTGGCACTGTGGGGGCTGACGGGGAAGATCGTGTCGATCGAAGCCAGCGTGAGCGCTGGGCTGCCCGGAATCGACATCGTCGGATTGCCGGATGCTTCTGTGAGCGAATCACGCAAGAGACTGCGAGCGGCCCTGGCTTACCTTGGCAAGCCCGTCGCCACAGAACATCTGACGATCAATCTCACCCCTGGAACTGTGCCGAAGATCGGCACCGGATTCGACCTCGGCATCGCCGTTGCCGTGCTCAAAGCACTGTCGCTGATCACCGATGACGACACCGGAAACATCATCCACTGCGGTGAGATCGGACTCGACGGCAGGATCCGTCCCGTCACCGGAGTGCTCCCCTCGCTGCACACAGCGCTGCAGGCCAATTTCGACCGTTTCATCGTCCCCATCGGCAATGCCGACGAAGCGCGGCTCATCGGACGGGGAAGAGTCCTCCCTGTTGCATCCCTGGCCGAAGTGGTCAATGCCTATGGGGGCTCGATGGCGGTACCCGCACTGCCGGCAGTACTGGAAATGGACCGCCCCGTCACCGTCTCCCCGGAACTCCACGATCTCAGTGAAGTCCAAGGACAAGCCGAAGGGCGTTTCGGTCTCGAAGTGGCCGCCGCGGGCGGACATAACCTCCTCATGCGCGGCACTCCCGGCGCCGGAAAGACCCTGCTGGCCCAATGCCTCCCGGGAATCCTGCCGCCCCTCGGGGACGATGAAGCCGTCGAAGTCGCCACCGTCCGCTCCCTGCGCGGAGAACTCGACGGCAGCGACGGACTCGATCACCGCCCGCCGTTCGAGGCGCCCCACCACCGCAGCACCGCCTCGGCGCTCATCGGCGGACGCCGCCCCGGAACGGTGGGTGTCCTGAGCCGCGCCCACCGCGGAGTGCTGTTCATGGACGAAGCACCGGAATTCTCCCGCGACGTGCTCGAAGCTCTGCGGCAGCCGATGGAATCTCGTCGCGTCCACATCCACCGTGCGTGGGGATCGATGGTGCTTCCGGCGTCCTTCCAACTCATCATGGCCGCGAACCCCTGCCCCTGCGGGGTCGGGATGGCCGGAGCCGGTACGGACTGTCGGTGCACGCCCTTGGACAAACGCCGCTATCGCAACCGGCTGTCCGGGCCGCTGCTCGACCGAGTCGATCTGCAGCTCGAACTGTTCCCCGTCTCTCCCGCAGACCTCCGGCTCGGCGAGGACCAGGAGACCAGCACCACGGTTGCCGCCCGAGTGCTCGAAGCGCGGAACAGGCAGACGGAACGCTACGCCGGCTGCGACTGGAGGCTCAATGCCGAAGCGCCCGGGACCTGGCTGCGCGAACACTTCGCCCTCACACCGGCCGACCTGACCGATCTTGACCGGGCGCTGGACACCGGTCGGATCACCATGCGCGGTTATGACAGGGTGCTGCGGGTGGCAACGACTCTGGCCGATCTGGCCGGGATGCCAGGACCCGATCCGGACACGATGAGAATGGCGCTCGCCCTGAGGACACAGGAGTCATGACCGTGACCAGACAAGATGACGTTCGCGCGGCTATCGCCTCACTTCTGCGTATCGGTGAGCCCGGTGATGGTCTGCTCAAGCGGCTCGTCGACGGGATCGGTCCGGTTGCCGCCCACTCGATCATCGTGGCCGTCGGCCGTGGTGAGACCACCGCGCGCGGAGCTGTGCAGAGTCTGGCCGCCACCGGCACCGAGGCGGCCGAACACGGGCAGATGACAGAAGCCATCGACCGGTGGGCGGTGCGAGCCGGGGAAACTGAGACGAGCGGGAATGATCTGGACCTGATCGCAAGAATCGGCGGTCGTCTGGTCATTCCCGATGACGATGAGTGGCCCCGAATGCTCGACGACCTCGGTCCCGCAGCACCATTGGGCCTGTGGGTGCGAGGAGCCGCTTCACTCAACACCGTGCTGTCTCGTGCTGTTGCCGTCGTCGGCGCCAGGGCAGCCAGCAACTACGGGACCAAATGCGCCTCGGACCTTGCGTGGGATCTTGCCTCCCGGGGAATCACCGTCGTGTCCGGTGGTGCGTTCGGCATCGACGCGGCCGCCCACCGTGCCGCCATTGCGCGCGAAGCACCGACGGTGGCATTCATGGCCGGGGGAGTTGACCGCTTCTACCCGGCGGCCAATGCCGAACTGTTCGACCAGATACTCGCCACCGGTGCCATCGTGTCCGAGACAGCACCGGGAATGACGCCGATGCGTCACCGGTTCCTGCTGCGCAACCGACTCATCGCCGCCTCATCGCAGGCGAGCGTCATCGTCGAAGCCGGTTGGCGCAGTGGGGCACTCAATACCGCTCGGCATGCCCTCGAGCTCTCCCGGCAGGTCGCGGCCTTTCCCGGATCCGTGTATTCGGCGTCCTCGACCGGGGCACACAAGCTCGTGCGTGAACATGAAGCGGAACTCGTCACCTGCAGCGACGATGTCATCGCGCTCATGGACGACGGCGCCCCGGCGCACTTCTCTGCGACGGCAGCAGCTGGCGCCTCAGAGAATGGTGATCGCCCGTCGTCGTTCGATCCCCGCGAAGCGCTCGACGAGAGGGAGAAGATCTGCCTGAATGCGCTCACCGTGTCGAAGCCGCTCGACGTCGGCACCATCGCCTCTCGAGCAGGGCTGACGATCGCCGAAGCGCTCAGCTCTCTGAGCGCACTCGACCTGGCTGGATTGGCCGAACGCCGCGACACAGGATGGGTGAAGCTGCACAAGTCGCGCAGCTGAGTCCGCCCATCCACGTATCCTGGGGACGTGAGCACATCATTGACCGTACCCGAGTTGGTGGCCGGCTATGCCGACCACCTGCGGTCTCGTGACGTCTCCGAGCACACCGGCCGCGCCTATGTCGCCGACGTCTCCGATTTCCTCGACCATGCCGTGCACTCGATAAAGCTCCGCCGCAGCACCGGTTCAGGAGTCCCGACGAATGCCTCGGAGCGGACCTCGTCTGACGGCGGACAGCGCTCGTCGGATGGTGATGGAGTTTCACGACAGGCTTCCGGACGGCGTATCGAACTGGCAGACGTCGAACTCGAAGATCTGCGGTCGTGGCTCATCGCCCTCGATGATGCCGGTGCCGCGAAATCGACGGTGGCTCGCAAGATCGCTGCCGTGCGCTCCTTCTTCGCGTACGGCGTGAGCAATCTGGGACTGCCGAACAACCCGGCCTCGCGCCTGCGGACACCGAAGAAGGACTCCCGTCTGCCCACGGTGCTCAAACCTCAACAGGCCGCCGACCTCATCTCCGCCGCTGAACGGCCCCGAACCGGAGATGGTGGCGAGGGACTGAGATGGAAAGACGACGCCGCAGACGACGGAACGGACACGGGTGACGCGTCTACAGACGACTCCACGACGGGCGTCAACGCGTGGGGAGGCAAGAGCGACCCGCTCGATGCGGCCAAACGCATCCGCGATGCCGCGATCCTCGAAATTCTCTACGCCACCGCCGTGCGAGTCTCGGAGCTGACCGGACTCAACCGCAGCGATATCGATCACCGGGCATCGATGATCACCGTGCTCGGCAAGGGCAGCAAAGAACGACGTGTTCCCTTCGGAACCCCGGCACGCAACGCCCTCGACGACTGGCTGGACACCCGTGAACTGTTCGTCGGTCCCCATAGCGGCGACGCACTGTTCCTCGGCGTCCGCGGGGGACGCATCGGTGCACGTCAGGTGCGCGAACTCGTTCACCGCTACGGATCCGACGACCCCAGCGCCCCCGACATCGGACCACACGGACTGCGACACTCGGCGGCCACGCACATGCTCGACCGCGGTGCCGACCTGAGGCAGATCCAAGAGCTGCTCGGCCACTCCACCATGAGCAGCACTCAGATCTACACCCACGTGTCCATGCAGCGACTGCAGGACACCTACCGTCGAGCACACCCGCGAGCGTGAGACTCACCGTGATGTCATTTGCGTACAGCGTGGTGAGGGAAGCGTCGGACTGACCGAGGCGTTTCATTTCCGGAATTGCCAGTGCCACGGCTCGGGCAGAGACCCCGTCTGTCTCGCCCAGCCGGGATGGATCCACCCGAACTTCGGAGCATTCGCCCGCATCCACTGATGCTGTGCGGTGCCGAAGGAATTGATCCCGCTGCCGAGGTCCACCGCCAGCGCCCACCCATGATTCGACGTTCCCGGTGTCGCAGCCATCCGCCCCTTCCGCCGCTTGAGAATCACCTGCGTCGCATAGTCCCGATAGGCATCGGTGACGGAGATCGGGGCACCGAACCGAGCCTCGAACGCCTTCGAGAGCCGATCGAAGGCCGCCTGAGCATCACAGCGCAGCATCTGCCCGGGTGCCGTCCTCAGCTGGCACATCGCCGAGGCAGGAATCCGACCATTGCTGTGACCGCCCCACGCCCCGGCGCCTGAAGTCGTCGAATCCCCGCCGCCCTCCGGCTCCTTCGCAGGCTTCCGCGACAGCGGCAGCAGTGCCGACTGCTCCTGACCGAAGAACTTGCCCGGGTCGACATATCTCTTATCGCTCTCGGACGGCCACGCCCCGATATGCAAGCACGAACGCTGACAGTGGCTACCGCTGCCCACCGTGCCGATCTGCTCACCGACAGCGAAACTCTCACCCTTCTCCAACGATGTCGCGGCCGGCTGGAAGGTGAGCACATGATCGGTCTCGGTGAGGATGCTGACCGTGGCCATTCCCGCGACCGTTCCTGCAAAGCGGATCGTCCCTCCCGTCGGTGCCCGCAGCGGCTCGCCTTCGACTGCGAACACGTCGATTCCGCGATGTCCCTTCAGCCACGGCTTGTCCGGCGGATCGAAGGCTTCGATGATCTCCATCGCCGGCACCGGGGTGACCCAATTCGTCGGAGCGCTCCTCTGCGAACCGCTCGTCGCCGTTGTCGACGCAGACTCGGATGCGGCGCTCGCCTCCAGCGGAGTGGTCATGAGCACAAGCCCCAGTGCGACGATCACGGCAACAAACAGTGACTGCGGTGAGCCGGGGCCCGAGCGTCTCGCTCGGAGATCGGACAGCTGCCGGAGACGGTCGAGCGCGAAGAGAGTCATAGGAGCATGCAAGCCCTTGGCGCACCGCCGAGTCACGGATGAGAATCACCGCTGTGGACGAACCCTCTCGCTCCACAGGGCACTGACGTGCGAGTCAGACGGCCGTCCACAGGAATCGGTGGCTGAGTTGATCGAAACGACAGCCGTTCGGCTCCCCACGACCGAGACGAACCGTTCGCGTCGACTCTTGCCCCACCGGACGATCCACACCGATCGACGCACGAGTCGATGCGTTGATACGGGCCGGTGGGCCGCCTCGGCGAGGGACCGATCCCGATTGGAAATGGCTTGCCCGACCGGGATAGACTTAAGACCAGCAGAAGCATGTCTTCTGACTACGCGTATCCGAATTCTTCTCCTTCCCATGGTGCAGGCAGCCATCAGGTGTGCCTGTGGGGCGGACGAACCGGGTACCAGGAATCAACCGAAAATGTCATCGACGCACATGTTGGTCGAATCGAGAAGCGCCCGATCGGGCGCGGACCGTGAACGACTGCGCGTGCGCGTGACGTAAAAGCACCCTCGGGTGCACAGAAAGGAGGGCGTCGGCATGGCCGTCGTCACCATCCGCCAGCTGCTCGACAGCGGCGTTCACTTTGGACACCAGACCCGTCGTTGGAACCCGAAGATGAAGCGCTTCATCTTCACCGAGCGCAACGGCATCTACATCATCGACCTGCAGAAGTCGCTGGGCTACATCGACAACGCCTTCGAATTCGTCAAGGAGACCGTGGCCCACGGCGGCTCGATCCTCTTCGTCGGCACCAAGAAGCAGGCCCAGGAATCCATCGCGGAGCAGGCTCAGCGCGTGGGCCAGCCTTACGTCAACCAGCGTTGGCTCGGCGGTATGCTCACGAACTTCCAGACCATCTCGATGCGTCTGCGCCGCCTGAAGGAACTCGAAGAGATCGACTTCGACGACGTTGCCGGTTCCTCGCACACCAAGAAGGAACTGCTCATCCTGCGTCGCGAGAAGGACAAGCTCGAGAAGACCCTCGGCGGTATCCGCGACATGCAGCGCACCCCGTCCGCCGTCTGGATCGTCGACACCAAGAAGGAACACCTCGCGGTCGACGAAGCCAAGAAGCTGGGCATCCCGATCATCGGCATCCTCGACACCAACTGCGACCCGGACGACGTCAACTACCCGATCCCGGGCAACGACGACGCCATCCGCTCGGTCTCGCTGCTGACCCGCGTGGTCGCCGACGCCGTGGCTGAGGGCCTCATCGCCCGCCACTCCTCGGACGACTCGACCGGTGAGAAGAACGTCTCCGCCGTTGAGCCCATGCCCGAGTGGGAGCGCGAGCTCCTCGAAGGCAAGACCGATGAGAAGCCTGCCGAAGCTGCTGCTGAGGCTGCACCTGCCGCTGAAGCTGCCGACTCCACCGAGTCGAC
This sequence comes from Brevibacterium siliguriense, assembly GCF_900105315.1. Lineage (NCBI taxonomy): Bacteria > Bacillati > Actinomycetota > Actinomycetes > Micrococcales > Brevibacteriaceae > Brevibacterium > Brevibacterium siliguriense. Next base: position 1,912,863 of record NZ_LT629766.1, read on the forward strand.
CGAGTCCTGATTTCGTTTAACTCCACCATCCTGAGGAGAAAGAATGGCAAACTACACTGCCGCTGATATCAAGGCACTGCGCGAGAAGACCGGCGCGGGAATGATGGACGTCAAGAAGGCTCTCGACGAGTCCGACGGCGACCAGGCGAAGGCCATGGAGGCCCTGCGCATCAAGGGCCTCAAGGGCGCCACCAAGCGCGAAGGCCGCTCGACCTCCGACGGTCTGGTCGCGACCTCCGTCGAAGGCGGAGTCGGCACCATGATCGAGCTCAACTCGGAGACTGACTTCGTTGCGAAGTCCGAACCGTTCGTCAAGCTCTCCGAAGAGGTCCTCGGGCTGGCCGTGGCCAACAAGGCCGATTCGGCCGAGGCTCTGCTCGCCGCTGAGACCGACGGTAAGCCCGTCTCCCAGTTCATCACCGAGTCCGGTGCCTCCCTGGGTGAGAAGGTCGACCTGCGTCGCGTGGGTCGCCTCGAAGGCGCCAAGATCGCCTCCTACCTGCACCGCACCAACAAGGACCTGCCACCGCAGGTCGGCGTGCTGCTGGCATTCGAAGGTGACGACGAGACCGTGGCACACGATGTCGCTGTGCACATCGCCGCCATGGCTCCGAAGTACTTCTCCCGCGAAGACGTTCCCGCCGAGCTCGTCGAGAACGAGCGTCGCATCGCCGAAGACACCGCGAAGAACGAAGGCAAGCCCGAGCAGGCTATGCCGAAGATCGTCGAGGGCCGCGTCAACGGCTTCTTCAAGGAGAACTGCCTGCTCGACCAGGGATTCGCCAAGGATCCCAAGCAGTCCGTGGCCAAGGTGCTCGAGGCTGCCGGCGTCAAGGCAACAGGCTTCCTGCGCTACCGCGTCGGAGCCTGATACACCACTGACCGCGAAGCAGACACGTCTCTGCTTCCCAGGTACACCGAGTGAGTGAGAACTCACCCGAGGAGCGGGGTCGGACCGATCGGTCCGACCCCGTTTTTCGCTAGACTGTCCCAGACGCCCGATCACAGTGAATATCCCACCGGGTACAGACCTGCCCGCACGGAAGAAGGACTCCATGACAAGCACCCCTGTTCACGAATCCAGCTACGCCAGTCGCGCGGTGCGCACTCATCGCCGCCGTGTTCTGCTCAAGCTCTCCGGTGAGGTCTTCGGCGGTGGCAAGATCGGCGTCGATCCCGACGTCGTCGCCGCAGTCGCGCGTGAGGTCGCACCCACCACCGAGGATGTCGAGGTCAGCATCGTCGTCGGAGGTGGCAATTTCTTCCGCGGAGCCGAACTCTCCCAGCGCGGCATGGACCGCACCCGCGCGGACTACATGGGCATGCTCGGCACCGTGATGAACTGCCTGGCTCTGCAGGACTTCCTCGAACAGACGGGTGTCGACACCCGCGTGCAGACCGCGATCCCGATGTCGCAGGTCGCCGAATCCTATATTCCCCGCCGCGCCATGCGGCACATGGAGAAGAACCGCGTCGTCATCTTCGGGGCCGGTGCCGGTCTCCCGTACTTCTCCACCGACACCGTCGCCGCTCAGCGCGCACTCGAGGTCCACGCCGATGAGGTCCTCATCGCCAAGAACGGTGTCGACGGCGTCTACACCGCCGACCCCAAGGTCGATCCGAATGCCGAGAAGATCGCCGAGATCAGCTACCAGGATGCCCTGCAGCGCGGCCTCAAGGTCGTCGACGCGACCGCCTTCAGCCTGTGCATGGACAACAAGCTGCCGATGCACGTCTTCGGTATGGAAGGCGAGGGCAACCTGCGCAAAGCCATCATCGGTGAGAAGATCGGCACGGTCGTCCACTGAGGCTCACCTCCACCGAGGCGGCCCGAAGCTGATTGCAGGCGGATCCCGACAGCGTGGAACCGCTGACACCGAGGCAGCCTGCGTGCCGCGCATCCACGCAGGTGAGAACACTCCTGTGAGGATTCGGTGCGGCATTTTCCAGCGATGACCCATAGAATGAACTCAAAGCTTTAAGAGATGGAAAGAGGCAACCGTGATTGAAGAGACACTGGCCGAAGCCAGAGAGAAGATGGACAAGGCCGTCGAATTCACGCAGGAAGACTTCGCGTCGATCCGCACCGGCCGCGCCAACCCCGCACTGTTCGCCGATATCGAGATCGACTACTACGGTGCTCCGACGCCGCTGCAGCAGCTCGCCTCGTTCCAGACGCCCGAGGCTCGCACGATCCTCGTGACCCCCTACGACAAGGGCACGCTGGGCGACATCGAGAACGCTCTGCGCAACTCCGACATCGGTGCGAACCCCGCCAACGACGGCAATGTCATCCGCGTCGTCCTCCCGGACCTCACCGAGGAGCGCCGCAAGGAATACGTCAAGATCGTCAAGGGCAAGGCTGAAGACGGCAAGGTCTCGATCCGCAACATCCGTCGCCACGCCAAGGAGACGCTCGAGCGTATCAAGAAGGACGGCGAAGCTGGCGAGGACGAGGTCACTCGCAGCATCTCCGAGCTCGACGATCTGACGAAGAGCAAGGTCGAAAGCGTCGACAAGCTGCTTGCGCAGAAGGAAGCTGAGTTGCTCGAGGTCTGATGATCGCAGTGACAGGGTCCGACAGCCCCGCGACAGATCCGGCTCCCTTCGGGGAGCCGGATCCGTCAGGCGAGGCCGCGCGGGTTGAGACCCCTTTCCCGAAACGTCGAGACCTGCGCCATTCGGATAAGCCGTATTCTCCCGACGATCCGGATTCGAATCCCACCGCCGAGGCGGCTGCCGCCGAAGCCGAACCGGAACCGAAGGACTACGGACGGGCCGGTCGCAACCTGCCGGCCGCGATCGGCATGGGACTGCTCATCGGCGGAGTGGTCCTCGCTTCGCTGATCTTCCTGCCGATCTCCTTCCTCTTCATCATCCTCGTCGGCATCGTCGCCGCAATGTGGGAGCTGGCGAACGCTCTGTCGCGTTCCGGATCCCTGGTCTCCCGCGTCCCCACAATGGTCTCGGCCGCCTGTATGGTCGTCGCGACCTTCATCGGCGGTCGCGAAGCCCTCTGGGTGACCTTCGCCGCCAGCGCCGGGGCAGTCATGCTCTTCACGATGGTCGAGCGCCGGAAGAACGCAGTCAAAGACGTCTCGCTCTCGCTCTTCGCCCTCACCTATGTGGGCCTCATGGCCTGCTTCATCGTCTACCTGCTGACTCAACCGGACGGCAACTTCTACGTCATCATCTTCCTCTCCGCCGTCGTCGCCTCCGACACCGGCGGCTATGTCTTCGGTGTGCTGTGGGGCAAACACCCCATCGCCCCGCGGATCTCCCCGAAGAAGTCCTGGGAGGGCTACCTCGGGTCGACCGTCTTCGCCGCCGTCGTCGCAACGATTCTGGCGGTCACGGTCGTCGACGCTCCGTTCTGGACCGGTCTGGTCATCGGTGCGGTCATTCCCGCTTTCGCCACCCTCGGCGACTTCAGCGAATCGATGATCAAACGCGACCTCGAACTCAAGGACATGGGCACCTTGCTGCCCGGCCACGGTGGTGTGATGGACCGCCTCGACTCGATCCTGCCGACCGCTCCAGTCGCTCTAGTCCTCTTCTCGGTGCTGCCCGGCTACCTCTGATCAGCCCGCCGGTCCGATGGCCCGATACGGTCCATCGCCTCGCGGACGACTGCGAAATCCTCGTCGACCGCCGGCAGGCCCTCCATCCAGCCGATCCCGCCGTCTGGATCTGCCATGAATCCGTCAAGTGTGACTGTGGCGTGAACGAATGTCTTCGCCATTGTCGCCTCCTCGTCATTGAAAAGTGGTGAGCCGATGAGTGGATGGCACGAAAGATCTCTTCCTATCACCAGCGCATTGCTGCCGACAACAGTTCGGCGATCGTCGATGCCGCGGCCGAGCTGCTCTTCGAACACGGCTATGACAGAACCTCGCTGACGCGTGTCGCCGACATCGTGGGCGTGTCGAAGGCCACTCTGTTCAAGCCGTTTCCAGCTAGAGCCGACCTATTCGAAGCTGCAGTGCTCGGCGCTGGGCGCCGCGAGACTCTCGAGCTTCCGGAACCCGTCTCTGCCGATCCTGTCGACGGGCTGGTCCTTCTCGGCCAGGCCCATTCCGACCTGCTTGTCCGGCCACCGATCTCTGCGCTGATCAGGACGATCATTGCGGAATCCCGTCGGTTCCCCGAACTGAGGGACAAGACCTTCGATTTCGGCACCTATCCCATCCTCGCTGCGCTCCGGGGCTACCTCGAAGAGCTGAAGGGGTCCGGCGTCATCGGCGACTATGACCTCGATCTCTCGGCACCGGTTGCTCCATCATGAGACAATGGCCGTGTGAGTTCTCAAGCAGGCAGAAGGCAGACCAGGCCCGTCGTCGAACATGCCGACGGCACGACATCGAAGACCCCGATGCGCGATGGTCGTCCCCTTCTCAACTTCAAGTCCGCACGGGTCAAGCAGCCGCCACAGCATCTGGCCGATATGACGATGGACGAACGCATGGACGCGGTCAAGGAGATGGGGCTGCCCGCCTTCCGGGCCAAGCAGATCTCCACCCATTACTTCAGCCACTACGTCACCGACACCGAGGCGATGACGGATCTGCCCAAGGACAAGCGGGCCGAGATCCAGGAACGGTTCTTCCCGCACCTGCTCACCGAGGTGCGCCGTCTGCGCACCGAGAACGGCGATACCATCAAGTTCCTGTGGCGCCTCTTCGACGGAGCCCTCGTCGAATCCGTGCTCATGCGCTACCGCAACCGCGTCACCCTGTGCGTGTCCAGTCAGTGCGGCTGCGGAATGAACTGCCCGTTCTGCGCCACCGGCCAACAGGGTCTGACCAGGAACATGTCCACGGCCGAGATCGTCGAACAGGTCATCCGCGCTAACCAGGTCATCGCCGCCGGCGAACTCGCCGAGGCCCCGAAGTCGGATATGCCCGCCGCTGGCGAGACCGCGCTCGGCGCGGAAGCCGACGATGACGAAGCGGCAGGGGAGTCCGGATTCGACGGCGAGGCCACGGCGGCCTCGGCGAGCGGACCCGAACGGGTCTCGAACATCGTCTTCATGGGCATGGGCGAACCCCTGGCCAACTACAAGCGGGTGATGAACGCGGTGCGCCGGTTCGTCGGACCGAGCCCCGAAGGGCTGGGCATGTCGGCCCGGCGGATCACGATCTCCACGGTCGGTCTGGTGCCCGGTATCAACAAACTCGCCGACGAGGACATCCCCGTCACCTTTGCGCTCAGCCTGCACGCGCCCGATGACGAGCTCCGCGATGAGATGATCCCGGTCAACACGCGCTGGAAGGCCGACGAGGCCATCGACGCCGCCTATAACTACTACCAGGTGACCGGTCGGCGGGTGAGCATCGAATACGCGCTCATCAAGGACATGAACGACCACGCCTGGCGCGCTGAGCTGCTGGCGAAGAAGCTCAACGCCCGCGGACGCGGCTGGGTCCACGTCAACCCGATCCCGCTCAACCCGACTCCGGGATCGGTGTGGACGGCCTCCGAACCGGACGTCGCCGACGAATTCGTCCGCCGCCTCATCGATCAGGGCATTCCGACGACGATCCGTGATACCCGCGGATCCGACATCGACGGCGCCTGCGGACAGCTCGCCGCAGCCGACTGATCGACGCCCGGATCGGCCCTCGCCGACCGCGGCCACGCAATTTCTGCGGCTTCCATTTATCATGGTGGAAACACGACAGCCACTCGCCTCTGGAGGAGACATGGCGGACACGACTTTCCCTCGGATGTCCGGTTGGAAGAACGGATACGACCCCAAGCAGGTCGACAGCTTCTTCAAGCGTGCACGTGAGTCCTTTGAGCGGCCGACGCCGCAGCCCGGCGACCTCGACTCCCGCGCGGTGCGCACGGTCGGCTTCGACCTCGTCCGCAAGGGCTACCACGTCGCCGTCGTCGACGCCGCACTCGACCGTCTCGAAGACGCCTTCGCCAAGCAGGCGCGCGATCGCCTGATCGCCCAGTCCGGTCAGGATGCCTGGGTCTCCGAACTCACCCGTGTGGCAGCGTCCCTGCGGGGACGCCTGGTCCGCGAGGCCGGAGAGCGCTTCGACAACCCGCCACCCGGGGTCATCGGCTACGACATCGTCCAGGTCGACGACATGTGCGACAAGGTCAACTCGTACTTCACGCAGGGAGTGGCGATGAGCGTCGACCAGGTCCGCCGCGTGCTGTTCAAGACCGCGAAAGGCAAGAAAGCGTACAACGAAGACCAGGTCGATGCGTTCATCGACCGCGTCGTCGAAGTGATGGCCTCTGTTGACTGATTTCCACTACTTCGCGGTCCCGACCGCAACCGATCCCGGCACGCTCAACCCGGTGTACGAACTCCTCGACTTCCCGATCGCGATGGGCAATGCCGAAGACATCGTGCTGACCGGGCCGGCTCCGGAGAAGCCGCTTGTCGACGGTCGTGAAGTCACGGATCCCCGCCTGATCAAGGCGCTGTCCGTACCCATTGAGCTCGACCGCGCCGAGGTGCTCGACCGCAGCTCGAAGCTCGCCGGAGTGCTGCGTGCCATGGGCGTGGTTCCTGAGTCCGGTGCCAGGCTCACCATCGCCGAGGATGTCCCGCCTTTGGCGCGGGCGCTCGGTCTGCTCGCTGCCGCCCGCATCGGACTCGTCGTCGATGTGCGTGCAGGGACCGATGGAGCGACGCCTGGTGTTGGCACTGCAGGTGGCGGCGCTGATTCTGCCCGGGGAGCGGTCGTCCTGCACGCGATCGAAGCCGAACCGATCGAGCCGGGCCGTGCGTCCGTGCGGGTCACTCGTTCGCGGTTCGAGGGCGTCGGAGTGACCATCGGCTCCGAGACCGCGAACCTCGATCAGGCGATGCGTGACTCCCGAGTCGAATTCGCCGCCGTCGTGCCGCTGGCACCCGATCACACGCTGCTGGTCACCGATGGCGGTGAGATCGCTGCGGGATCGAGCCTCGACTGGTATCGCACCGAGGTTCTCTCTGCCTCCTGACCCCGGGCATTCCAGGGGCATCGGCCCGAGAGTCGATAACGACGCTCGGACTCGTGCTTGTCGGCGCTTCCCAGAGACTGTGGAAACGCTGCGCGCGGCTGGCTGCGTCTTCGCTGAAGACGAAGCGGCGATCCTCATTGAAGCGGCGGCTGGTTTTGCCGGCGATGGTTCTGTGCCTGCCGTCGATGCCTCCACGCTGAGACTCGATGAATTAGCAACCCGCCGTGTTGCCGGTGAACCCCTCGAACAGATCGTCGGCTGGGTCGACTTCGCCGGGATGCGCCTGCAGGTGCGGCCGGGCCTGTTCGTGCCGCGGCAGCGGAGCCGGCTGTTGGCCGAGCGCGCCGTGGCCGCCGTCAGGCAGGTGACTGACCAACGGGGGAGTAGCGCCGAATCAGGGGCCCGAACCGTCCCACGACCCGATGTGCTCGAAGCCTTCTGCGGGGTCGGGCCTGTCGCGTCTGCCGTGGCCGCCTCGGTGCCGGAGGCGGCCATGCACGTCGGTGATGCTGACGAGCAGGCCGTGCGGTGCGCCGTGACGAACGTGGAAGCTTCCGCACGGGCAGAGGAGTCCGGTGCCGCTGTGTCAGGGCATGCTCTCGACTGTCTGCACGGACTGCCCGACGAGCTGCGCTGCGGCATTTCCGTCATCGCAGCCGTCCCACCCTATGTGCCCGTCACCGCCGTCGACTTCCTGCCACGTGAAGCCCTCGACTTCGAACCGAGCACCGCCCTCTTCGGCGGGCCTGACGGACTGGACCTCGTCCGACGGCTCATGGCCGAGTCTCTGGATTGGCTGGCTCCGGACGGTGTGCTGCTCATCGAACTCGGGCGGGACCAGGCTGCCGAGGCCACCGGTTTCGCCACCGAGCGGGGGCTGGAAGCCCAGAACCGCCTCGGCGAGGATGATCAGACCGTGGTCCTCGAACTGCGGCGAGGACACAGGAACTGACAACGGCCGGCTGAAATCGGGTGATTTCAGCCGGCCGGTCGCATACCGACTGGTTCAAAGGGCACGCGCAGTGCACAAAGGCTATGCGCCCGCACTTTGAGCCAGTCGGTGAGTCGCTCTGCGCTCAGAGGCGCCTAGGCGATGTCGCTCAGTTGGCGAAGGCGTTGATTCCTGTCATCGTGCGACCCAAGGTCAGCTGATGCACTTCGTGCGTGCCTTCGTAGGTGAGCACGGTCTCGAGGTTGACCGCGTGACGCAGCGGCGGATACTCGCTCGTGATGCCCGACCCGCCGAACAGGGCGCGCAGGTCACGGCAGACATTCATCGCCGTATCGACGTTGACCATCTTGCCCAGGCTGATCTGCTCCGGACGCACACCCTTCTCTGAGTCCTTGAGCTTGCCCAGGTGAGCGGCGAGCAGTGTGATCTGCGAATACTGGCCGAAGGCCTTCGCCAGCTTCTGCTGAGTGATCTGGAAGGATGCCAGCGGACGATCAAACTGCACGCGGGTGCCGGTGTACTCCAGCGCGGAGAGCAGCGCATCGCGAGCGGCACCGGTGACACCGAAGACGATGCCGTAGCGTGCCTCGGACAGGCAGGACAGAGGCCCCTTGAGTCCTTTGGCCTTCGGCAGCATCGCATCCTCGGGGAGGCGGACGTTGTCGAGGACGATCTCACCGGTGATGGAGGCGCGCAGCGAGATCTTGCGGTGGATCTCCGGGGTCTGCACACCTTCGGTGTTCGAGGGCACGACGAAGCCGCGGACGACGTTCTTGCCTTTGTCGTCGACCTCTTCGGTTTTGGCCCACACGACCATGACGTCGGAGACCGGGGAGTTCGTGATCCACATCTTCGCGCCGTTGAGGATCCAGTCGGATCCGTCCTTCTTCGCGGTCGTCTTCATGCCCGACGGGTCTGAGCCGACATCGGGTTCGGTCAGACCGAAGCAGCCGATGGCCTTGCCGGCGGCCATCTTCGGCAGCCATTCTTCCTTCTGCGCTTCCGATCCCCAGTGGTGGATGGCGAACATCGCCAGCGAACCCTGCACGGACACGAGCGAACGCAGTCCGGAGTCGACGGCTTCGAGCTCACGGCAGGCCAGTCCGTACTGAGTCGCGGTCGAGCCGCCGCAGCCGTACCCGTCGAGGTGCATGCCCAGCAGACCGAGCTCGCCGAGTCCTTCGGCCAGTTCGCGGGCGGGGATGGTGGCGTCGAGGAAGTAGTCGCCGATCTTCTCACGGACGTTCTCGTCCAGCCACTTCTTCACGATCGATGCGAATTCGAGGTCATCGGATTCGAAGACCGAATCCAGTCCAAGAATGTCGTCAGGGCTCAGCGTCTTGCTCATATCCTTCTCTTTCGCCATTGATTCTCTTCACTCACAGTTCTGCCGGAACACGGTGGAGGGCCGGTGTTCCGAAGCCCTTTAGATGACCAAGGTCCGACGGGCGACACACGAGTCCGTGTCGAGTCATTTCCCAGAGAACTTTGGCATCATCGGTTGGCGTGAGTAAACGTGGTTTCATTGTAGTCGGCTCAACTGGTTCGGTCGGCACCCAGGCCCTTGACGTCCTTGCCGAACACCGCGACGAGCACGCGGTTCTCGGCCTGGCAGCCGGTACCCAGCTCGACCTTCTGCTCGAGCAGGCCCTCGACTTCCACGTCCCCGTCATCGGTCTCACGACTCCACCCGCCGGCGGCGAGGCCGAGGTGCGTGAGCGTCTGACCGAGCTGGCTGCTGCACGGGGGATCGCCGATCCCGTCGAAGCCATCCACCTCGGGGACACCGCCGCCGAGGCGGTAGCGGGCTTGGCCGCGGACATGGTCCTCAACGCGATCACCGGTGCCGCCGGCCTCGGTGCGACCCTGGCAGCTCTCGAACGCGGCACGGATGTCGCCCTGGCGAACAAAGAATCCCTCATCATCGGCGGGTCCATCGTCCTCGAAGCCGCCCGTGCTTCCGGGGCCCGGCTGGTGCCCGTCGACAGTGAGCACTCCGCGATCGCCCAGGCGCTGCGCGCAGGCACGCACGCGGAAGTCAGCAAGCTCATCATCACCGCTTCGGGCGGGCCCTTCCGCGGGATGACCCGCGACGCCCTGCGTCGGGTCACTCCCGCCCAGGCACTCAACCATCCCACCTGGGAGATGGGATCGATGATCACCATCAACTCGGCGACCCTGGTCAACAAGGGCCTCGAAGTCATCGAAGCCCATCTGCTCTTCGACATCGACTTCGACCACATCGAAGTCGTCGTGCATCCGCAGTCGCAGATCCACTCGATGGTCGAGTTCACCGATGCCTCGACGATCGCGCAGATCTCCCCACCGGACATGCGCCTGCCGATCTCCTATGCTCTGGGCACCCAGGACGACGGAACGACGAGGCGACTGACCTCTGGCGCCGTCCCGCACAACTGGGGACAGCCCATGCACTGGTCGTTCGAACCGGTCAACCATCTCGCTTTCCCCGCTCTCGGCCTGGCCATCGACGCCGGCCGGAAGGGACGCAGCTTTCCGGCGGTGCTCAACGCCGCCAATGAGGAACTCGTCGCAGCGTTCATCGCCGGTGACATCGCCTTCACTGGAATCGACAAGGGCCTGGCCCGGGCACTGGCCGCTCACGAACCTGCGGCCGACCACACGGTCGAGACCGTGCTGGCCGCAGATGCATGGGCGAGGGGCTTCGCCCGCGCCGACGTCGCCGAACAGAGCGGAGGCCGCCGATGACAGTTGTGCTCTACATTGTCGGGATCATCCTCTTCCTCATCGGCATCTCGATCTCGATTGCGCTGCATGAACTCGGCCACCTCACCCCGGCGAAGAAGTTCGGGGTGAAAGTCACGCACTATATGGTCGGCTTCGGACCGACCCTGTTCTCCTTCCGCCGCGGTGAGACCGAATACGGCATCAAAGCGTTCCCCCTCGGCGGGTTCATCGCCATGCCGGGAATGTATCCGCCCGAGGAAGCGACGAAGGCCCGCCATGAGGGAGCCATCGCTGCGCAGACGGGCGGCAGTGCCGGTGGAGTTGCGAACGGCGAAATCGACGGCAGGGCCGACGAAACGGCGGGTCGCCTCGGCGAACCCGGCGCTGCACTCGACTCAACGGACGATGTCACGCAGGGCCGCCTCGGCGAGGAGATGGACGAGGCCGCTCCGCTGCGTCGGGACCGGAAGAAGCGGAAGGGGCGGCTGTTCGAGGACACGATGGCCGATGCCCGGGAGTTCTCGAATCAGGAGATCGAGCCGGGGGAGGAGCACCGGACGTTTTATGCGCTCAGCGTGCCCAAACGGCTCGTTGTCATGTTCTCCGGTCCTCTGGTCAACCTCGTCCTGGGCATCCTCATCATGGCGATCTCGCTGCTGGGCATCGGTGTGATCACTCCGACGACGACCGTCCAGACCGTCGTCGAATGTGCGGTGCCCGCCTCCGAAGCGCAGCAGCGTCCCGCCTCCGAGCAGAACACGTGCCGTGACGACGATCAGCTCACCCCTGCGTGGGAGGCCGGGATCAAACCGGGTGACGAGATCACCGCGATCGCCGGTACCGAGACGAAGGACTGGGACCAACTGTCCTCGGTCATCAAGGACCACGCCGGCGAACGCGTCGACGTCGATTTCATCCGCGACGGCAAGGCTCAGACTGTGACGGTGCCGATCATCGCCACCGAACGACCGAAGGTCGACGAGTCGGGCAAGGCCATGCTCAACCCGGACGGGACTCCGCAGACCGAGACCCAGGGATTCTTTGGCGTCGGGCCTGTACAGGAACGTCAGTCCCTGCCGCTAGGGGAGTTCCCGGGTGCCGTGTGGGACCAGGTGAGCGGAGTTTTCCACGCGATACTGACACTGCCGGTCAAGCTCGTCGACATAGGCGAGGTGGCTGTGGGCACGAAGGACCGCGACGCCGAAGGACTCGTCGGCATGGTCGGCGTCGGACGCATCGCCGGCGAGATCGTGTCCACCGACAAGATCGACGTTATCGACAAGGCGCAGATGGGGTTGGGCATGCTCGGCTCGCTCAACATCTTCCTCTTCGCGTTCAACATGATCCCGCTGCTGCCCCTCGACGGCGGACATATCGCCGTGGGACTCTACGAAGGTGCGCGCCGCCGCATCAATCGGTGGCGCGGACGCGGACTGGTCGGCCCCTTCGACACGGCGAAGCTGCTGCCGCTGACGTATGTGTGCATCGGACTGATGCTGTGCATGACGGCGCTGCTCGTCTACGTCGACCTCGTCAAACCCATCACCCTCGACGCGATCTTCAACTCCGGCGGTTAGGCGGGCGGATAATCGGACACACAGGCCGGGCATTGTCGGCTAGGTTTGTGCAGCTTCGTCGTGGAATGACGGCGTGAGTCGTCTGCGGCTGAGCGTGATCTGTCCGCTCAGAGGCCGAGCCCGGTGAGGAGCCGAGTCCTTTCAGGAACTCAGGGTGATCGCCTGCACCTCGCCGAGGTGGTTGAGCCCGACCGTGATCGTGGCCTTCGCCTCTGCCTTACCCGGCACCGTGACGATCCCGCGCAGTGGGGAGACCATCGTGAGGTCCGCCTCGGTGAGGGGACGGTCGAGCTGCTTCTCCGCCCGCCACCGGGTGAAGCGCTCCCGCCGCTCGTCGCGGGGTTCGTCGAGGTCCATGTTCATCGAGAAGATCGCCTCGGCGACGGTGTCGTCGAATTCGTTGACGAGGTTCGCCGCCGCAATCACGGTGTCGATCTGGGCTTGAGACGCTGGATAGCGGGGCACCGGGGCCGAAGTGGCTCGTCGTTCCAGCCGAGTGCCCTGCTGTCCCGTGGCTGCCGCCCATCCACGGTCGAGTGCGTCTTGGACGACGCGCTGCGCCGGAAAGTACGTCGTGTTGCCGAGGACGACGATGCTCAGTCCCAGGTCGGGGAACCAGCGCATGTGTGAGCCGTACCCAGGGTAGCCGCCGGAATGGCAGACGACGCGGCCGAACCGCGTGTCCAGACGAGTTTCGAGCCCGTATCCGTAGCTGAGTGTCTCCGCGTGATGCTCGCTTGTCTGGATCTCCATGGTTCGACGTGGCTGCTGGCTGTCGGTGAGGATCCGCGACCGGGACCCGGCAGCAAAGGTGTCCATGCGTTCGAGGGCGTCGAGATGAGTGTCCATCCATGTGCGAATGTCGTTCACGGTGGAGATGACCCCGCCGATGGGGGAGAAGACCCCGGGACCGGTGAGCTCGGCCGGGTGGAGGCCACCGTCGAGGTCGACACGGTACCCGGTCGCCAGGTCCGGGAAATCGGTGTGGTCGAAACCGGTGCGCATGAGCCTCAGGGGACCGAATATTTCCGAGGACACGAACTCGGTGAACGGCCGGCCCGTGACCGTCTCGGCGACCATGCCGAGCAGGGCATAGCCGAGGTTGGAATACTCGTAGCCGGTGTCGGCCGGGGCGCAGGCGATCGCGCCTCGGTGCAGCCAATCGGTGAGCTCGGCCGGCGTCATCGCCTCCATCCTGTCCGCCCAGGGGTCGTCCTTCGTGAAGCCGGTGCTCATCGTCAGAGCCTGTCGGCAGGTGCGGTCGCCGATGGCCGTATCGACCAGTTCCGGGAGCAGCTGTCCGAACGGCACGTCGAGATCGAGCCCGTCCGCGGCGAGGATCCCGATGGCTGCGGAAGTGAAGGACTTCGTCATCGAAGCGATCCGGTACGGAACGTCGGCGTTCACGGCTCGGGCGGGGCCGCCTCGGCGAAAGATTCCCCAGGCCAGGGATCCACCTTGGTCGTCGAGCTTCTGTGCTTCGGCATCGAGAGCCGCGGTCATCGCCTCGATATCGGGTTCGACGAATCCGGGTGTGCTCACAGGGTCGCTCCTTCGTGCAGACGTCAAGTCATCTTCACACTACCGTCGGACGGGGTCACGGGGTGCGCTCTGTAGGCGGACAGCCGTGTGTCAGTGGGAGGTCCTACAATGGTGATGGTTCGCACAATCTGAGTCCCGCATCGGCGCCGACTCGGACATTGCGGCTGGTCATCAGCCTGACTGAAGGGATCCTTCGTGACATCGGTCAATCTCGGAATGCCCACCCCGCCGCCTCCCGTGCTCGCTCCGCGGAGGAAGACGAGGCAGATCAACGTCGGAAAAGTGGGGGTCGGATCCGATTCCCCGGTGAGCGTGCAGTCGATGACGACGACGCAGACGACCGACATCAACGGGACCCTGCAGCAGATCGCCGAACTCACCGCAGCCGGCTGCGATATCGTTCGCGTGGCCTGTCCCACCGCCGACGACGCCGCAGCCTTGCCGATCATCGCCGGCAAATCCCAGATCCCGGTCATCGCCGATATCCACTTCCAACCCAGATACGTCTTCGCCGCCATCGACGCCGGCTGCGCGGGGGTCCGCGTCAACCCCGGCAACATCCGCAGATTCGACGATCAGGTCAAAGAGATCTCCAAGGCCGCCGCCGAGGCAGGCGTGTCCATCCGCATCGGCGTCAACGCCGGATCGCTGGACAAACGGCTGATGGAGAAGTACGGCAAGGCTACGCCCGAGGCGCTCGTCGAATCCGCGCTGTGGGAGGCGTCCCTGTTCGAAGAGCACGGATTCTATGACTTCAAGATCTCCGTCAAACACCATGACCCGGTGATCATGGTCCGTGCCTACGAGCTGCTCGCCGAACGCGGGGATTGGCCGCTTCACCTCGGCGTCACCGAGGCGGGACCCGCCTTCCAGGGTACGATCAAGTCCGCCACGGCGTTCGGTCACCTGCTGGCCGAGGGCATCGGAGACACCATCCGAGTGTCGTTGTCCGCCCCTCCCGCCGAGGAGGTCAAGGTCGGCAACCAGATCCTCGAATCCCTCAACCTGCGGCCACGGAAGCTCGAAATCGTCTCCTGCCCGTCGTGCGGGCGTGCGCAGGTCGACGTGTACACGCTCGCCGAACGCGTCACCGAAGGCCTCGAAGGCATGGAGGTGCCGCTGCGTGTGGCCGTCATGGGCTGCGTCGTCAACGGCCCCGGTGAGGCCCGCGATGCCGACCTCGGTGTGGCCAGCGGCAACGGCAAGGGGCAGATCTTCGTCAAGGGCGAGGTCATCCGAACCGTGCCCGAATCCGAGATCGTCGAGACACTCATCCATGAGGCCAACCGCATCGCCGAGGAGGCCGCGGAGCAGCCATCCGGTACCGCCTCGGGGCCGCCTGAAGTCACCGTCGGGTAGGTGCGATACCTTGTGAGGACGAACAGAGTCATGGTCCAGTCATTGGCCCATGCTCACGGCGGAGAAAGAGTTCAGGGGCACATGGCGCTGAGGATCGCACGACTGGAACATCAGCACACTCGGTGGCTGACGGACCTGCTTGCGCGCAACCCCTGCGAGAACGTCTACCTCATCTCCCTGCTCGAAGTCACTGGCACAGCCCGGTTGGGCTCCCCGGCCGGAACTCTGTACGGAATCTTCGATGGTGACCGGCCCGTCGCCGCCTACTGGGTTGGCGGCAACATCATCCCGGTCGCGGCGACCCCGGCGACGAACGAATTGCTCGCTCGCAAACTCAATGCCGACGGACGTGTGTCCTGCTCACTCATCGGCAGCCGGTCCGTCATCCTCGACCTGCAGCAGCGACTCAATTGGGGCCGACCGCGCGGAGTACGCGAACGGCAGCCGCTGCTGGCCATCAGCTCCGATCCTCAGGTCACGCCCGATGAGCACGTGCACCGGGTGACCCTTGACGACCTCGGCGCAGTGTTTCCCGCCAGTGTCGACATGTTCACC
The DNA here is from genome assembly GCF_900105315.1 of Brevibacterium siliguriense. Taxonomy (NCBI): domain Bacteria; kingdom Bacillati; phylum Actinomycetota; class Actinomycetes; order Micrococcales; family Brevibacteriaceae; genus Brevibacterium; species Brevibacterium siliguriense. The sequence goes on from NZ_LT629766.1 coordinate 1,928,520, forward strand.
AAAGAGGTCGGATTCTCACCGATCGAGGACGGCACCGCCGGATACCTGTCTCGGGTGCGAGGGATCATCCGCGGCAAGAACTGCTACGCCCGGATCTCTTCGACCCTGCCTCAGGGAGGCGCAGTGCCCCGCTGGCCAGCCACCGAACAGGACGAACAGGTGCTGTTCAAGGCCGATATCGGCATCCGCGCCCGTCGCATCGTCCAAGTCCAAGGAGTGTGGGTCCATCCCGAGGTGCGCAACCAGGGTCTTGGGGCCGCGGGCATGGCGGCGGTCGTCCAACGTACTCGTGACAAGGGGCATTCCACGGTGAGCCTGTATGCCAACGACTACAACGAGACGGCGCTGCGCATGTACGCCCGCGTCGGTTTCGAACATGTCGGCACCTTCGCCACCGTCATGTACTGAGCGGTCGAGGTATCAGTCGCGGCGGTTGCGCGACTGTGGTTTGGCCATATCGCCGAGGAACTTCTCCATCTCTCGGCGGTCCTTCTTCGTCGGACGTCCCAATCCTTTGTCACGCCGGGGCACGAAGCCGCGCAGCGCCGGATCGGGCGGGGGAGTGAGGTCCTCATAGCACTGGACGGCCACGGAGGCCTGCATCCTCGTGGGGATGAAACCGGTGATCTTCCAGATGAACTCGGACCCTGCTTTGCGCACCCGCACCTCTTGGCCGATGCTGACCTTCTGCGCGGCCTTGACCCGCTGGCCATCGACCTGAACGTGACCGCCGCGGCAGGCCTGAGTGGCGAGGTTGCGGGTCTTGAACATCCGCGTCGTCCACAGCCACACGTCGACACGCATGTGTTTGCCCGCGTCTCGGTTGATCTCGGTCATGTCACTCCCGTCGGCGATCCTCTGGCACCTGCAATCGGGTGTCGGCGCGCAGCGCCAGAGCCGAGCGCCTCGTGAATGTCTGCGCGGGACGACCCCGTCCCTGACTGACGGCCTCCCCGGTGGGGTCGAGCAGCGGCAGCATGGTGCGGCGGAACGTATCGGCCTGCAGACTCTCCCCGGCGACGATCTCGTGGAGTTCGCGCAGCTGCCGCAGTGAGAACTCCTTCTCCAACAGCCCGAAGGGGTCCGGGGTGCGTTCGTGGAATGCCCGCAACCGGTGCACGGCCACGCGCACGATCTCCTGATGTTCGGCGCTGAGCTCATGGACGTCGTGGACGGGCACGAGCTTCCGGCTGTGGACGGGGAAGTCCGGGTGATCGGAATCCGACTCTGCCAGTTCAGCGTCGGACGGCTCGGGGACGACCGCCTCGGTGGGGGTGTCGTCTGTGCTCTGCCCACCAGCACCCTGCTCACCTGGACTGTCGTCCTCGGCGAGCCCGACATCAGCGGCGGAGAGCACATCGAGGTGGGCCACGGAGATCACCCAGCCGCGATCATCACGGTCGGGCTGGTCGAACACGTGCAGCTGGACGGGGGCGCGGTCGATAAGGCGAGCCTTCTCACGCAGGCAGCGGGCGACCGCCTCTGCGAGGCGTTCCTGGGGACGCAGGATCGACCCGGGCAGCTGCCACACTCCGTCCCCGGGATGGGTCATGAGAACATGCAGGCCACGACCGGGCACGGGGCAGAGGACCGCGGTGTCGACCGCGACCGAGGGCCGCGGGAACTGCGTGAGTTGGCTGGGATCAGGCATGCTCTTCGTATCGTTCGGACTCGTCATGTAAGCGGGAACCGGGCGGGGAATTGGTTGGCCCCGACCGATGCTGGGCTTCGGTGCTGCAGCCCCCAGTCTAATTCTCTTCTCCCAGGTGACGAATCCGCGCCCGCACCGATTCCCTCCGGTTCGCCCGCGTGCGATAGTGTTCGATCTGAGTCTTGACAAGTTGAGGAGATTTACCCATGGCCCTGCGCATGTCGTCCCTGTTCGTGCGAACTCAGAAGGAGGACCCGGTCGGCGCCGAGGTGGCCAGCCACAAATTGCTGCACCGTGCCGGATACATCCGCAGGTCAGCACCGGGAATCTACACGTGGCTGCCGCTGGGACTGGCCGTGCTCGGCAAGATCGAGGCGATCGTGCGCGAAGAGATGGCGCTCGCCGGCTCCCAGGAGGTCCACTTCCCGGGCCTGCTGCCCGCCGACCCGTATAAGAAGTCCGGCCGCTGGGAGGCTTTCGGTCCCGACCTCTTCCATCTCAAGGATCGCCGTGAGAACGACTACATCCTCGCTCCCACCCATGAGGAGGTCTTCACCCTCCTGGTCAAGGACCTCTACTCCTCGTACAAAGACCTGCCGCTGTCGATCTACCAGATCCAGACGAAGTACCGCGACGAGGCCCGCCCCCGCGCCGGTCTGCTGCGCGGCCGCGAGTTCATCATGAAGGACGCCTACTCCTTCGACATCGACGACGCCGGACTCGACGCCTCCTACGAGGCCATGCGCGTGGCTTACCTGCGTGCCTTCGCCCGCCTCGGCCTGCCGTGCCTGCCGGTCAAGGCGACCCCGGGTGCCATGGGCGGATCCGGAACCGAAGAGTTCATCTATCCCTCCGAGGTCGGCGAGGACACCTTCGTGAAGTCCCCGGGCGGATATGCCGCGAATGTCGAGGCTGTGACCTCGATCGTGCCCGAGGCGATTCCCTACTCGCAGTCGCCCGCCGCGCATGTCGAAGACACCCCTGACACCCCGACCATCGAAACTCTCGTAGCCGCTGCGAACGCATCGCACCCGCGCACCGATCGCGAATGGACCGCGGCAGACACGCTGAAGAACGTCGTCTGCGCCGTCACCCACCCCGACGGCACCCGCGAGATCATCGTCATCGGCCTGCCCGGCGACCGCGAAGTCGACCTCGACCGGGCCGCCGGCACCGGAATGCTCGGCGACGGCGAGGTCGACCTCGAAGCCGCGACGCCTGAGGATCTCGCCGCCCACCCGGAGCTCGTCAAGGGCTACATCGGACCCGGCAACTCGTTCGACGCGCCGGTTCTCGGCCTCGAAGCGCCCTCGAAGATCCGCTACCTGCTCGACCCCCGCGTCGTCGACGGCACCCGCTGGATCACCGGAGCCAACGAGCCCGGCCGTCACGTCTTCGACCTCGTCGCAGGACGGGACTTCGTCGCCGACGGCACGATCGAAGCAGCCCAGGTCGTCCTCGGCGACCCGGCACCGGACGGCTCCGGACCGCTGGAGCTGGCCCGCGGTGTCGAGATCGGTCAGATCTTCAAGCTCGGCCGCAAGTACGCCGAATCCCTCGACCTCAAGGTCCTCGACCAGAACGGCAAGGCGACGACCGTGACCATGGGCTCCTACGGCCTCGGCGTCACCCGCGTCATGGCCTGCATCGCCGAGGAATATCACTCAGAGGACGGACTCCTGTGGCCTCAGCACCTGGCCCCGGCCGATGTGCACATCATCGTCGCCGGCAAGGGTGAGGAGATCGCCGCAGCCGCCGAGAAGATGACGACCGAACTCGAAGCCGAAGGCGTCAGCGTTCTGCTCGATGACCGCGACAAGGTCTCACCCGGGTTCAAGTTCGCCGATGCCGAGCTCATCGGCATCCCCACCGTCATCGTCGCCGGCCGCGGTCTGAAAGACGGCGTCGTCGAGGTGCGCGACCGTCTGGCCGGGGAGAAGTCCGACCAGCCCGTCGCCGAGGTGGTCCCCTCCACCGTGGCACGGGTGCGGGAGGCGTACGCGAAGGCCGCAGCCGCAGCCGACGCGGCGGTCGCAGCCGACCAGAACGACTGAGCCGCCTCGGTGTTCGAAGCCCTCGCCGGAGGCATCGACGTCACATGGACGATGGTCCTGTGGCTGCTCGCTGCGGGAGTGCTGGCCGGGTGGATCGATGCTGTCGTCGGCGGGGGCGGACTGATCCAGCTGCCCGCGCTGCTGCTGGTGCCGGGGATGAGCCCCGTCCAAGCGGTCGCGACGAACAAGATCGGGTCGATTGCGGGCACGACCGCCTCGGCACTCACCTATCTGCGCAAGATCACCCCGGACCGGTCGGCGACGATCCCGGCGGCCGCCTCGGCGTTCTTAGGCGCCGTGCTCGGGGCGAAACTCGCAACCTTGGTGCCGAGCGAGGCGTTCACCCCGATCATCCTGGTGGCGCTCATCGGAGTCGGGATCTTCACTGTGCTCAACCCGAGCCTCGGGGCCGACGCCACTCTGCGATTCGGCGAATCGTCGAAACGCCACCACGCGCTGTCGTGGCTGATCGGGCTCGTCATCGGCATCTACGACGGAGTGCTCGGGCCGGGAACGGGATCGTTCCTCGTCATCGCGTTCGTCTCGATCATCGGTTTCTCGTTCCTGCAGGCCTCGGCGACGGCGAAGGTCATCAACTGGGCGACGAACTTCGGAGCGCTCGTCTACTTCATCCCCGACGGCCAGGTTGTCTGGCTGCTCGGCGTGATCATGGCCATCGGCAATGTCACGGGCGGAGTCTTCGGCGCCCGCACAGCGCTGGCGAGGGGCTCCGGGTTCGTCCGCGTCATCTTCGTCATCGTCGTCTCCGCGCTGATCCTCAAACTCGGATTCGACGTAGTCTCCTCCCTCATCCACTAATTGCTACCCGACGGCGGCCCAGATACCTCGCGTGAGGTTGCTGGGCCGCTGTCAGGTAGTAAGAGGGGTCAGCCGATGGGTTTGAGGGCGTGAGCGTTGACCCCGGCGACGTCGGCACCGGACAGCGCACGGGCCACCCACAGGGAACGGGCGGCATCAGCCAAGCCCGAGGTCGAACCGCCGGAGGCCGCGCGCAGGTACCAGAACATGTTCGTGATCTCCCGGGCCACGGTCGCACCCATCCCGTACTGCGGATCGACCCCGGCACACAGCGCCAGATCCGTGGCGAAGCCGCGCAGCCACGCCGCCTGCGCCTGCGGATGATCCGAGGGGATCTCGGCCAGGCGGTTCCACAGGATCGGGGCCAAGGTGTACGCAGTCGGGCCGGCCAAGGGCTGCGGGTCGATGGCCTTCCACGTCGAGATGCCCGTCGGATCCGGATTGCCGGCGAGGATGTTGTAGTAGTGCAGATCGGCATGGATGAGCCAATGCTCATCCGACGAGGCCAGGGTCTGCATCCAATTGCGGGCGAACGACAGCAGCAGGGAATCGTGCGGCCCGGCCTCCGACCACCCGGTCAGCAGCGCGGCATCAGCATCGAACGAGTTCAGCCACCCGGCCACGACATCCTGGACCCGCAGGAACTCCGAGGTCGCCGGAATCTCCAAGGACCGCTGCAGGGCACCCCAAACCGGCGGGACATCGGACAGAGGAAGCACGGACAGATTGTCCTTCGTGCGCAGGCGTTCCTGCAGAGTGACCCGGAAGCTGCGATCATCCCGGATGACCCGGACCGCCCCGTGCCCATTCCACATCTTCAGCGCCCGCAGGGCCTGCGCATGCGCGGCCGTATGCGCGGAGGTGGGCGCGGCGAACCGCAGCACCCCCTGATAGTTCTCCTGAGTGAGCACCGGAATCACCAAGGACTCGCAGCCCGCCCACGGCGCCCCCGGCACATCGTCGAAGCGCAGCTTCCACCGATCGAGGACCTCATTGGCCATATAGTCGAGCGCCGCAACCCACGAATCGGTGCGATATTCGCCGATGATCTCGCGCGTCGCACGGTGGAGAACAGGTGGAACCTTCACTCGTGCACCTCCGCCTGCCCGGGTTCGTCATAGGTGAAACGCAACGGCTGCGCAGCGGCGAAGACCGAACGGGTCCGGGCCGATTCCCAGAGCCTGAGAATCGCCGAGGCGTCCGCGTCCAACCAGGGCAGAAGTGCGGAGGCGATGCCGTCCTCAAGAGAGAGCGCGAGATCCTTCGCCGACTCCGCATCCGTCGGGGTGGGGTCGAGCTTCCACGCCGAGGCGGCCGGATCAGCCGCGTCCTCGCCGAGGAATTCGAGCATCTCCCCGGACAGAGCGCTCAAGGATTCGAGCCGAGCCAGAGCAGACTTGCGTTCGCGCGACATCGAATGGAAATTCACGGCGAGCCGTTCATAGCCGTAGGCTGCAGCCCGAGACTGATTGAGGACCGCGTTGAAGGTCTTGGTGCGGTCGGTCCGCTTCTCGTCGCCGGCCTCGCTCTTGTCTTCAGTTTTCTTCTGCTTCCCAGGCTCGGTCTGATCGAGTTCCTCACGGCCGGCGCGGATGAGTTCCTCGGCGGTGGTGATGATCTCCGGCTTCTTGGACCCGGCGACCAGGGCCAGACCTGTGGCCACATCGGCCAGGACGGGAATGAGACCCGAGCCCAAGGACGACGAGGCTTCGAAGACGGCACGGGAGGCCACTTCGGCAGCCTGGACGAACGTGCGGTCCTTCTCGGTCGGGGGCGCCTCGGTGGCGAACTCACTCGGCGGATTCCATACCGGTCCGACCGCTGCAGTGAAATCGGCGAGGTCCTCACCAGCGGTTTCGGGGTCTCCAACGCCGGTGGAGGTGGAGTCGAGGATGCGGGCCAGACGATTGCGCAGCTGCTGGGTCGAATCCAGTGTGGGGATCTCGGGATCCTCATCGAGGCGCAGGCCGCAGGCGCTGAGCAGGCCGATGCTCAGCCCGCCGACGCCGGCAGTGAGCAGGCTGCGGCGACTGACGGGAAAACGCATACGGCAATCCTATCGGATGGCCGGTCACAGCCCCGGGGCGGCAGACCGACCACCGCCCGACAGCGCGCTCGACTCCAGACCGACCTCGGAACGAGACTCGACAACCCCGCCGAACCGGCACGAAGGCTTAACCTCGACGGCGGCTGTCGCTTAGGGTGGGTGAGAACACGACGGTCGCACACGTGCACGGTGCGCCGGCCCCTCGCCCCGCCTCGGCGAGGGGAGAGGCCAGAGATATGGAGGAGAAATGGACGAAGACGTCGAGCGGATCAAGGGCCTGCTCTCCCCGCCCCTTCAGGATGCGGGATTCCACCTCGAGACCGTCAAAGCGGTAGCAGCCGGACCTCGGCGCACGCTCACCGTCGTCGTCGACCTCGACGAATCGAGCACCGATCCGATGTCGATGGAGAAGATCGCCGAATCAACGAAGATCGTCGGCGACGCCCTCGACGAGGTCGAGATCTTCCGGGACAGGCCCTACCAGCTCGAGGTCACGAGCCCCGGCGCGACCCGGAAGCTCGAGACCCCACGCCACTTCCGACGCGTCATCGGCCGGCGCCTGGAGATCACGACGAAGAAGGACACCTTCAAGCTCGACCTCGCCGAGGTGGGGGAGAGTTCGATCACGGGAACTGACCCCCAGCGCAAGGAGACGAAGACGGTCGACCTCGGCGAGATCCGCAAGGCCCAGGTGGAACTGAAGTTCCGCTGAGGCGCACCTCACGCTCTGCATGCGGTGCGATGGCCCCTTCGCAGGCACAGAGCAGGCGCAGACTGGGATAGACTGTTACGCCTGCATAAGTGAACACAGACAATTCAATGCTCGGTTGAGCCGGAGAGGACTAAAACATGGACATCGACCTCAATGTTCTGCGCGTCATCGAACGAGAGCGTGAGATTCCGCTGGAAACCCTCGTCGAACTCATCGAACAGGCTCTCTTCCTCGCCTACCAGAAGACCGAAGGGGCCTGGCCAGACGCCCGTGCCGAACTCGACAAGTCCACCGGTGAGGTGCGCATCCTCGCCGTGGAGTTCGACAATGACGACAATCCGATCGGCGAATTCGACGACACCCCCACCGGCTTCGGCCGCATCGCCGCCCAGACCGCCCGTCAGGTCATCCACCAGCGGCTGCGCGATGTCGAAGACGAATCCCTGCTCGGGACGTTCAAAGGCCGTGAGGGCGAGATCGTCTCCGGCATCATCCAGCAGGGTCGGGACCCGCAGATGGTCCAGGTCGACATCGGAGACGTCGAAGCCGTGCTGCCGCCGCACGAACAGGTCCCCGGCGAGACCTACGCCCACGGCACCCGCCTGCGCGTCTACATCGCCGATGTGCACAAGGGTGCGAAGGGCACCTCGGTCACCGTCTCACGCACCCACCCGAACCTCGTGCGCAGGCTCTTCGCCCATGAGGCCCCGGAGATCGCCGACGGCACCGTCGAGATCGTGTCGCTGGCCCGCGAGGCCGGCCACCGCACGAAACTCGCCGTGCGCGCTACGAAGCCGGGTGTGAACGCGAAGGGATCGTGCATCGGCGAACTCGGCTCGCGCGTACGCGCGGTGATGAACGAACTCGGCCAGGAGAAGATCGACATCGTCGACTACTCCGACGACCCCGCGAAATTCATCGCCCACGCGCTGTCGCCGGCCAAGGCCAAGAGCGTGGAGATCCTTGATGCCGCTGCTCAGGAATCACGTGCCGTCGTCCCCACCGACCAGCTCTCCCTGGCCATCGGCAAGGAAGGGCAGAACGCCCGCCTGGCGGCGAAGCTCACCGGTTGGAAGATCGACATCGTCGCAGGCGAGTAGCCTCATGCAGTGATTCGCACCACTGGCCCCCTTGGCGCGCGCGGGGTGCCGGTACTGTAGAATCATTGATTGTGAATGTTGGTGATGGACCCGAAAGGACGTGCATCGCCTGTAGGCAGAAGGCCGGTCGGGACGAGCTGACACGCTTCGTGTTCCGCCCCGACCAGCACCCCGCCGTCGTCCACGATGTGTCAGCGACACTGCCGGGACGTGGTGCGTGGGTGCACCCTGATGTGAAGTGCCTGAACAAGGCCCTGACCACTGCCGCCTTCGCTCGATCCTTTCGAACGAAGATCACCGCCTCGGATCTCCCGAGGATAGATACCGAACCCATACAGAACGGGTAGCCGAATGGATGACAAGTTGTGAGTGTCGCACGATGACACCCAAACGGAATTCGAGAGAGCAGTGAAATGAGTACTGCTCTTCATTGATGAGGTTCTTTCCTGACCGGGAAAGAACCCGGACAGGAGAACTGTGGCAAAGCCCCGTGTCCATGAGCTCGCGAAAGAGCTCGGCACAACAAGTAAGAACGTCCTCGAAAAGCTCCAGGACATGGGCGAATTCGTTCGCTCCGCCTCTTCGACGCTCGAAGCGCCCGTCGTGCGCCGCGTGAAGGAGGCATTCGCCGATTCTGCTCCCGCTGGTGGTGAGAAGTCCAGTGGCGCGAAGAAGGCCGCCAAGCCGGCCGCGAAGCCCGGAGCCCCCAAGCCCGGTGCGAAGCCCGCACCCAAACCCGCCGCGAAGTCCGCGCCGAAGCCCGGCGCCAAACCGGCCGCTCCGAAGGCCGCGGAACCGACCGAGGCTCCCGCAGCCGAAGCGAAGCCTGCTGCCGAAGCGAAGCCGACTGCATCCTCGGCGCCGAAGCCCGGCGCCCCGAAGCCGTCCGCCGCGCCGAAGCCCGGCGCCCCGAAGCCCGGAGCCCCGAAGCCGGGAGCACCCAAGCCGGGCGCGGCCAAGCCCGGTGGCCGTGGGGGCGGACGCCCCGGCAACAACCCCTTCGCCTCCTCGCAGGGAATGCCGAAGCCTGGCCGCGGACCCAAGCCCGGCGGTCGTTCCGGCGGTCAGGGTGGTCAGGGCAGCCAGGGTGGCCAGGGCGGACGCCCCGGCAACAACCCGTTCGCACCCTCGCAGGGAATGCCGAAGCCCGGTCAGAAGCCGCGCGGCGCTGGTGAGGATTCCTCGGGCGGTCCCCGTCCGGCACCTCGCCCGGGCGCACCTCGCCCCAACCCGTCGATGCTGAAGAACTCGGCACTGAACAAGCCCGCTCCCGGCCGCGGTCGCGGCGGCGGACGCGGAAATGCCCCCGGCGGCGCACCCGGTGCACCGGGCGGCGGTCCAGGCGGTCCTCGTCGTGGACCCGGCGGCGGTCCCGGTGGTCGCGGTTCAGGTCGCGGTCGCGGAAGCACGCAGGGTGCATTCGGCCGCGGCGGCGGTCCGCGTCAGAAGGGACGCAAGTCGAAGCGGGCGAAGCGCGCAGAGCTCGAGCAGATGCAGGCTCCGTCGGTCGGCGGCGTCACCGTTCCGCGCGGAGACGGCAATACGCCGCTGCGTCTGCGTCGCGGCTCCTCGCTGGCCGATTTCGCCGAGAAGATCAACACCGATCCGACGAACCTCGTGACCGTGCTCTTCCACCTCGGTGAGATGGCCACGATCACCCAGTCCCTCGACGAGGCGACCTTCGAGGTCCTCGGCGAAGAGCTCGGCTACAAGATCGAGATCGTCTCGCCCGAAGACGAAGACCGTGAGCTGCTGGAGACCTTCGACATCGACCTCGATGCCGAAGCCGCGGAAGAGGACGACGAGGACCTGCAGGCACGTCCGCCGGTCATCACCGTCATGGGGCACGTCGATCACGGTAAGACCAAGCTGCTCGATGCGATCCGTTCGGCCAATGTCGCTTCCCGCGAGGCCGGCGGAATCACTCAGCACATCGGTGCCTACCAGGTCGAGGTCGACCACGAGGGCCAGGATCGCAAGCTCACCTTCCTCGATACCCCCGGTCACGAGGCGTTCACCGCCATGCGTGCCCGTGGTGCGAAGTCGACGGACCTCGCGATCCTCGTGGTCGCCGCCGACGACGGCGTCATGCCGCAGACGATCGAAGCTCTCAACCACGCTCAGGCGGCCGATGTGCCGATCGTCGTGGCTGTGAACAAGATCGACAAGGAAGGCGCCAACCCCGCCAAGGTCATGCAGCAGCTGACCGAATACAACCTCGTGGCCGAAGAATACGGCGGCGAGACCATGTTCGTGCCGATCTCCGCGCTCAAGCGCGAGGGCATCGACCAGCTGCTCGAATCCGTTCTGCTGACGACCGATGCGGCTCTGGACCTGCGAGCGAACCCCGACAAGTCCGCTCGCGGCATCGCGATCGAAGCCAAGCTCGACAAGGGTCGCGGTGCGGTTGCCACCGTCCTCGTCGAGTCCGGCACCCTGCGTCAGGGCGACGCCATAGTCTGCGGCACCGCCTACGGACGTGTGCGTGCGATGTTCGATGAGAACGGCAACGTCGTCGAGGAGGCAGGACCCTCACGTCCCGTGCAGGTCCTCGGTCTGTCGTCCGTGCCGCGCGCCGGTGATTCGTTCATCTCCACCGATGACGATCGCACGGCTCGCCAGATCGCTGAGAAGCGTGACGCCATCGAGCGCAACGCCGCTCAGGCCCGCGGCCGCAAGCGCATCAGCCTCGAAGACTTCACGAAGGCTCTGGCTGAGGGCAAGGTCGACATGCTCAACCTCATCCTCAAGGGCGATGTCTCCGGTGCTGTCGAAGCACTCGAGGATTCGCTGCTCAAGATCGATGTGGGCGACGACGTCGACCTGCGCATCATCCACCGCGGCGTCGGTGCGATCACGGAGAACGACATCAACCTGGCCACGGTCGACAACGCGATCGTCCTCGGCTTCAACGTCCGTCCGGAAGCGAAGGCTCGCGACCTGGCCGACCGCGAAGGCGTCGACGTCCGCTACTACTCGGTCATCTACCAGGCGATCGACGATATCGAGTCCTCGCTCAAGGGCATGCTCAAGCCCGAGTACGAAGAGGTCCAGACCGGTACGGCGGAGATCCGCGAGGTCTTCCGTTCGTCGAAGTTCGGCAACATCGCCGGCTCGATCGTCCGCGACGGCCTCATCAAGCGGAACTCGACCGCTCGCGTCACCCGCGACGGAATCGTCATCGGCGACAACGTCCACATCGAATCGCTGCGTCGGTTCAAGGACGATGCGACCGAGGTCCGCGAAGGCTACGAGTGCGGTATCGGACTCGGCAAGTTCAATGACCTGCGCGTCGGCGACATCATCGAGACCTTCGAGATGCAGGAGAAGCCGCGCGACTGATCGGTCGCGGAGAGAGTCGCCCCCGATGAATCTTCAGCGCAGCAGCGCAGACGAGGGCGGGGGTGGGACTCATACCGTGAGTCGGAGGCTCCGGTCGGCCCCAGGAGATGGGGACCGGCCGGAGCCGGTTCGATTCCACAGCTAATATAGGGCCGGAGAGAAGCTTCGGCCCCGAAACAGAAGGACACGCACCATGGCAGACTCGACACGGGCCCGCAAGATCGCCGACCAGATCAAGGTCATCGTCGCCAGCACCATCGAGCGCAAGCTCAAGGATCCCCGCCTCGGCTTCGTCACCGTCACCGATGTGCGTGTGACCGGCGATCTGCAGCACGCCACCATCTTCTACACCGTCTACGGCGATGACCAGGATCTCGTCGGCACCGGTCATGCCCTCGAATCGGCCAAGGGCTTCATCCGCTCGGAGGTCGGCAAGGGACTGACGATCCGTCTGACCCCGAGTCTCGAATTCATCGCCGATGCCGTCCCCGAGGCGGCCGCCCGTCTGGACGGACTGCTCGCTCAGGCCGCCGCCGACGACGCTCGTGTGGCCGGGTTGGCCGAGAACGCACAGCATGCAGGTGAATCCGACCCGTACAAGAAGAACGACGCCGCCGACGAGGACTGATCGTCCCATCTGGCCGATCCCGGCTTCGCACCTGGTCACCGGGGGAGAACGGCCGATCGGCGAATTGAGGCCCGATCTGAGCTTCGTCACGTCAGAAAAAAAAGTTCTCGTAACAGTTTTGTTATCTTTCCGAGATGTCGTAGACTTTTTGCGGTAACGAAATGATTACGACTCTGTTAAGGGAATTCTGCATTGGGTAAGCACTCCTCACCGAAGCCGTCGTTCGCGAAGCAGCTGATCCGGGACCTGACTCCCGGCAAGCGCCCCGCTGGCCGACGCGCAGCGAATGCGCCGTCCTCGGCGACTTCCGTGCTGGCGACCGTCAAGCAGCGTCCTGTCGTCGCCGCGATCGCCGTTCCGGCGGCCGCGACCGCCGCTGTCGTCGGTTCGACCGTTGTCATGGGACCGCCCGAGTCCGGCAACGTCACGACCGAAGCCGCAACGACGACTCCCGAGGAGTCGACCACTTCCTCGTCCGTGAGCCAGAAGGAGCTCGACGCCGAACGCAAGAAGGCCGGCGAAGAGTACCTGGAGAAGGTCAAGGACGACCCGAAGTACAAGAACAAGACCTCGAAGACCGACCTCGAGGTCAAGGCTCCGCCGAAGCCCAGTCCGACCGCCGAGTCCTCAACCTCGGAGGCGAGCGATGATTCGTCCTCCGACGAGAAGTCCAGCGACGAGAAGTCATCCGGCGAAGGCGAAGGCACCTCCTCGGACACTTCGGCTCCGCCGTGCAGCGTCTCCTCCTCGATCGAATCCGGTCTGCTGCCGAACGCCGTCAACGGCTACCGTGCTGTCTGCGCGAAGTTCCCCGAGGTCAAGACCTTCGGCGGACGTCGCCCCGGCACCGGTTCGGATCACAACACCGGTGAAGCCGTCGATATCATGATCACCGGCTCCACCGGCGACCGCATCGCCGATTACCTCATCCAGAACCAGGGCGCGCTGAACGTCAAGTACGTCATCTGGAAGCAGCGCATCTGGATGCCCGGACAGGGGTGGAAGGGCATGGAGGATCGCGGGTCCGCGACCGCCAACCACTTCGACCACGTGCACGCGTCCTTCAACTGATCGTCTGACCCAGTGAGCGACTCTTCCCCACAAGGCGTCCTAGTCTGCGACAAGTCGCAGGGACTGAGCTCCCACGGCGTGGTCTCCCGCATCCGCCGCTGGTTCGGGACGAAGAAGGTCGGCCACGCCGGCACTCTCGACCCGATGGCCACGGGCGTCCTCGTGCTCGGCCTCGGCCGCGGCACCAAGTTGCTGACCTATATCACAGGGGTCTCGAAGACCTATTTCGCCACCATCCGTCTGGGGTCGTCGACCCCGACGGATGACGCCGACTCCGAACCCGATCGCTTCGCCGACCCGACCGATCTCGCTCGGATCGACGCTGCGGCCGTCCAGGCCGCTGTGGCCAAGCTGCGCGGACCCATCGACCAGGTGCCGAGCGCCGTCTCGGCGATCAAGGTCGACGGCAAGCGCTCCTATGCCCGCGTCCGCGCCGGTGAGGATGTCGAACTCAAGGCTCGCCGCGTCGAGGTCTCGGCCTTCGAGATCATCGACATCCGCTTCGCTGCAGAAGAGGGTCATATCGATGTCGATGTTGAGGTCGACTGCTCGTCCGGGACGTACGTTCGCGCCCTGGCTCGCGACATCGGCACCGACCTCGGCATCTTCGGCCACCTCACCGCGCTCAGGCGGACTCGCGTCGGCGATTTCCACATCGACCAGGCTGTGACACTTCCCGAAGATCTCGATGTTCCCGCACCCACCCTCATCTCACTCGCCGAGGCGGCCCGCACCCTTCTGCCCGTCGTCACCGTCGATGCCGATCGGGCCAAAGCGCTCATGCAGGGCAAGACCGTTGCCGCCGGCGACTGGCGTGCCGACCCGCGTACCGATTTCGGCAGCTCGGACCCGAGCACCGACACCGTCGCCGCTGATACGGAGAACCGAGAAGTCGCCGTGGTCTGTGACGATGAGCTCGTCTCCGTGGCGGAAGTGCGTCGGAGCGGTGGCTTGAAGTCGCTGACGGCCTTCGCCATCGACCTCGCCTGAGCCGGCGCCAATCGCCGGCAGAAGGACAACGAAATCAGTTGTATCAGTCGATTACAACTTAAACTCTTGTATCTTGCTCTGTCATCTGGTCTACTTGTCCTATGTTCGTCCTGACCATCGACCAGCAGGATTCGCGGTCGACCGCCGACGCGGTGCCGCGGATCCTCGACGTCTTGACTCCGATCGACACGGTCGTTCCCTTCGCCCGCACCATCGGTGACGAGGTCCAGGGAGTCCTGGATGCTCCCGATGCCGTCGCCGAGGCGGTGCGCCGAATCGCCATCGACTCCGACTGGCATATCGGCATCGGGATCGGTGAAGTCGAAAGGCCCCTGCCGGAGTCGACCACTGAGGGCAGGGGAGCGGCCTTCTATGCAGCCCGGCAGGCGGTCGAGGCGGCCAAATCCGCCCCCGCCCACCTCGTTGTGAGTGCCGACTCGGACGGAGAGCACCGTGGTCTGGCGGAGGCGGCCCTGCGCCTCCTCGTCAGCACACTGTCCGAGCTGCGCAGTCACTCCCGGGGCTACGTCGGCCTCCGGCTCGACAATCCCGATGCCACTCAGGCCGAGATCGCCGCAGAGTTCGACGTCTCACAGCAGGCCGTCTCCCGCGTGCTGGCAGCCGGCCCCGCCGACATCGTCGCCGGTGCCGAGCATCTGGCTCAATACCACCTTTCCCGCCACCGCGTCACTCAGTCGGAAGGAACCGCACGTGTGGACTGAAGTGCTCGTTGCCGTTGCGGCCGCGCTCGTCGCGGCCCTCATCGGCTGGCCCCTCGTTCCGCTCTTCCTCCGCCTGACCCACAAGGGCCCGGGGGCCAAACCCGAACGGACGGGAGCCGAGGACATTGAAGTCCTGCGCGGAGGGCTGTGGATCGGCATCGTCGAACGCGCTCTCATCGCCGGAGCGATCGTGCTCGGTCGCCCCGAGCTCATGGCCGTGGTCATTGCGGTCAAAGGGCTCGGACGCTTCGCGGAGATCAAGTCCTCGGCGGCTGCGGGTGAGCGGTTCATCATCGGCACGTTCGTCTCGATCGCCCTGGCCTCCCTCCTCGGTGTCATCGGCTGGGCGATCGTGGCCTGACCGAGTCCTCCCCGGTCCTCCTGGCTCGGCGAGGTGCCGGTTAGGAGGCAGAAGATCTCTGCGATAATCTGAATCGGTGCACGGAAGGAGCGAATGTCTGGTGGAGCTGTATCACGGACTCGGTGAAGTCGAGGTCGATGCTATCGGCACCGTCGTCACCCTCGGCAACTTCGACGGCGTGCACCGCGGGCACCAGACGGTGCTGACTACTGTCGCCGGCCTGGCCAGGCAGGAGGGCCTGCGCTCGATCGCGATGACCTTCGACCCGCACCCGCGCACGGTCCACCGCCCCGAGGAACCGACCGTGATGATCACCTCGACTCGGCAGCGCGCCGATCTCATCGCCGCCACCGGAATCGACGGCCTCCTCATCCAGCCCTACGACCTCGACTTCGCCGCACAGTCGGCCGAGGAGTTCGTGCGCAGATACTTCGTCGAAGCCCTGCGGGCGAAGATCGTCGTCGTCGGCGACGATGTCCGCTTCGGCAAGGACAATGAAGGCACGATCGAAACTCTGTGCCGCCTCGGCGAGAAATTCGGGTTCCGGACCGAGACGATCGATGAGGTCGGGCGCGGGGGACGGTATTCGTCCTCCCGGGTCCGCGAGCAGCTCACCGCCGGTGATGTCGCCGAGGCGGCTGATCAGCTCGGGCGCTACCACGCACTCCACGGCACCGTCGTCCACGGCGATGCCCGTGGCCGCGACCTCGGATTCCCGACGGCGAACCTGTCCGAGAATCCCGACGGGCTCGTTCCCGCCGACGGCGTCTACGCCGGATGGGCGACGTTCTCCGGTGAGGATCAGTCGTACCCGGCCGCGATCTCCGTGGGTACGAATCCGACCTTCCAAGGGCAGGTCCGACGCGTCGAGGCGTACGTGCTCGACAAGGAATTCGGAGAATTCGACGTCTATGACCGTGAGATGACTCTCGAATTCGTCTCCCGCATCCGCGGGCAGGTCGCGTTCACCGGGCTGGATGACCTCATCGTGCAGATGCATGAAGACATCGCCGATGTGCGCGAAGTCCTGCACACCTGATAAGCTGATCTCTGCCGTTTTCACCGGCCGCGGTCCCATAGTGCAGAGACTTCCGGTCCCTGCGCCGCGCAACGACACGAAGGAGAACTCCATGGCTCTCGATACCGCTGTGAAGCAAGAGATCATCAAGGAATATGCAACTCACGAGGGCGACACCGGTTCTCCCGAGGTTCAGGTTGCACTGCTGACCCGCCGGATCACCGACCTGACCGAGCACTTCAAGGATCACAAGCATGACCACCACTCGCGTCGTGGCCTGCTGCTCCTCGTCGGCCAGCGTCGTCGCATGCTCAAGTACCTGGCGAAGGTCGACATCGAGCGTTACCGTTCGCTCATCAAGCGCCTCGGCCTGCGCCGCTGATTCGAGTCGACTGATCGGCACCGCCCGATCACCGTCGATAGCTGCTCGGAAGCGTCCCACCTCTCGGTGGGGCGCTTTCGTGCTTCTGCGGTAGACTCATGCGTGGACGCACATGCCATGGACGTTTCGGTCTTCGGTAGTGGCCTCCGGAGGAATGCGCGCCGACACCGGCTTGCAGATGCAAGCGGCTGCCGGCACCGGTTCCGTGGGCCCCGATCGATGACCGGCGTGGATCCATGCATCGTCCACTGCCAATATTCCGCCGGAAGGGCGCGGGGTCTCGCACTGCGCAATGCAGAGCGCTGCCTCATCGCGTCGAGGGACCTCCTTCGTGCACCGCAGGTCTGAAGATGACCGCCGCGCACCGGCACAAACTAGGAGACTACGTGGGACTCAACCCTGAATCCGCCGTTGCCCATATCGACAACGGCAGCTTCGGCAAACACACCATTCGCTTCGAAACCGGTCGGCTGGCCAAGCAGGCCGCCGGCTCCGCTGTCGCCTACCTCGACGACGACACCATGCTGTTCTCGGCCACCTCGGCCGGAAAGAACCCCCGTGAGGGCTTCGACTTCTTCCCCCTGACCGTCGACGTCGAAGAGCGCATGTACGCCGCGGGCCGCATCCCCGGCTCGTTCTTCCGTCGCGAGGGACGCCCCTCGACCGACGCGATCCTCACCTGCCGCCTCATCGACCGCCCGCTGCGCCCGTCCTTCGTCAAGGGCCTGCGCAACGAGGTCCAGGTCGTCGTCACCGTGATGTCGGTCAACCCCGACCACATCTACGACGCCCTGGCCATCAACGCCGCATCGATGTCGACCCAGCTCTCGGGTCTGCCGTTCTCCGGCCCCATCGGCGGTGTGCGCATCGCGCTCATCGACGGCCAGTGGGTCGCGTTCCCGAACTACTCGCAGCTCGAGGACGCCGTGTTCAACATGGTCGTCGCCGGTCGCGTGGTCGGTGATGACGTCGCCATCATGATGGTCGAGGCCGAAGCCACCGACAACGCCATCGACAAGATCAAGACCGGCGCTCAGGCCCCCACCGAGGAGGTCGTGTCCGAAGGTCTCGAAGCTGCGAAGCCGTTCATCGCCGAGCTCTGCCGTGCGCAGTCCGAACTCGCCGATCGTGCCGCGAAGCCGACCGTCGAGTTCCCCGTCTTCCGCGACTACGAGGACGACGTCTTCGAGGCCGTCAGGGAACTCGCCGAGGCGAAGCAGGCCGAGAACTTCAAGATCGCTGACAAGCAGGAGCGCGAAGCCGCAGGCGCCGTCCTCCTCGACGAGCTCTTCGAGAAGCTCGGTGAGCGCTTCGAAGGCCGTGAGAAGGAGATCGCGAACGCTCTCAACGCGCTGACCAAGCAGGTCGTGCGCAAGCGCATCCTGACCGAGCAGGTCCGCATCGACGGTCGTGGGCTCAAGGACATCCGTCCGCTCACCGCCGAAACGAACGTGATCCCGCGCGTGCACGGTTCGGCCATCTTCGAACGCGGCGAGACCCAGATCCTGGGTGTCACCACGCTCAACATGCTCAAGCTCGAGCAGACCATCGACTCGCTCTCACCCGAGACGACGAAGCGCTACATGCACCACTACAACTTCCCGCCCTACTCGGTCGGTGAGACCGGTCGTGTGGGCAGCCCGAAGCGCCGCGAGATCGGCCACGGTGCTCTCGCCGAACGCGCACTCGTGCCCGTTCTGCCCAAGCGCGAGGACTTCCCGTACGCGATCCGCGAGGTCTCCGAGGCTCTCGGCTCGAACGGTTCGACCTCGATGGGCTCGGTCTGCGCCTCGACGCTGGCCATGCTCTCGGCCGGTGTGCCGCTGCAGGCGCCCGTCGCCGGCATCGCTATGGGTCTCGTCTCCGACGTCATCTCCACCGATCAGGGCGAGCAGACCGCTTACGCGGCTCTGACCGACATCCTCGGTGCCGAAGACGCCTTCGGCGACATGGACTTCAAAGTCGCCGGTACGCGTGACTTCATCACCGCGATCCAGCTCGACACCAAGCTCGACGGCCTTCCCGCCTCGGTGCTCGGTGCCGCGCTCAAGCAGGCCCGCGAAGCCCGCATGGTCATCCTCGACGTCATCGCTGAGGCCATCGACACCCCGGCCGAGATGGCACCGACGGCACCGCGGATCATCTCCGTGAACATCCCCGTCGACAAGATCGGTGAGGTCATCGGGCCCAAGGGCAAGATGATCAACCAGATTCAGGAGGACACCGGCGCGGACATCAGCATCGAAGACGACGGAACCGTCCTCATCGGTGCCACCGACGGACCGGCCGCCGAGGCCGCCCGTTCGATGATCAACGCGATCGCGAATCCGCAGGTTCCCGAGGTCGGCGAACGTTACCTGGGCACCGTGGTCAAGACGATGAGCTTCGGCGCATTCGTCTCCCTGACCCCGGGCAAGGACGGTCTGCTGCACATCTCCGAGCTGCGGAAGCTCAATGACGGCAAGCGCGTCGAGGACGTCGAGGACGTCGTCGGAGTGGGCCAGAAGGTCCAGGTCGAGATCACGAAGATCGACGACCGGGGCAAGCTCTCGCTGGCTCCGGTCACCGACGAAGACGAGAACGAAGAGGGATCAGACAACTGATACTGAGCAGTTCGCACATCGGGGAGGGCAGCCGAATCGATCGGTCTGTCCTCCCCGGTGGTTTGACGCTGACCACCGAACACATGCCGGGCCTCGCCTCGGAGACGATCGGGATCTGGGTTGCAGCCGGGTCCCGTGACGAATCCGCCGAGACCGCTGGGTCGACGCACTTCCTCGAACACATGCTGTTCAAGGGCACCGGCAGCCGCGATGCGAAGACCATCGCCGCGGCCTTCGACCGCACCGGCGGGGATTCGAACGCGATCACCGCCAAGGAGCTCACCTGCTACTACTCCAGGTGCCTCGTGACGGATCTGCCGAATATCACTGGGCTGCTCGTCGATATGGTCTCGAACTCCCAACTCGATATTGAGGAGTTCGAACGCGAGCGCGGTGTCATCATCGAAGAGCTCGCCATGTCCGCCGATGATCCCGGAGACGTCCTCTTCGACAACTTCGATTCCCTGGTCTTCGGTTCGCATTCGCTGGCCCGGCCCGTGGGTGCGACGAAGGATCAGATCCGCGTGCTCGGCCACCACACGGTCATCGATCACTATCAGTCGACGTACATTCCGCCTCGTCTGGTCATCGCTGCCGCAGGTGGCGCGACCCATGAAGAGGTCCTCGCGATGGTTGAGGATTCCCTCGCCGAGGCGGGGCTCGGATCCCGTGCCGATGTGTGGTCGGGTGCTGTGGTCGAGAAGGGCTCGCACCTGGGCGGCGCAGCCCGAGTGCGTCCGGAGTTCCACTCCGGGAAGTCGCACACCGTCAAAGACATCGAGCAGCTCGGCATCATGCTCGGCTGCGAGGGCCTGCCCGAAGGTGATAACGACCGGTTCATCTACTCGGTCATGCTCACGATGCTCGGCGGCGGAATGTCGTCGCGACTGTTCCAGAGCGTGCGAGAGGAGCGCGGACTGGCCTATGCCGTGAACTGCGTTGCCAGCCAGTTCACGGATACCGGCACTTTCGGCATCTACGCCGGCTGCACGGCCGAGAACGCTCAAGCCGTTGTCGACCTGGCGGTGAGCGAATGGGATCGGTTGGCACAGGAGACTCCGAGCCAGTTCGAGCTCGACGAGATCGTGTCCCAACTGTCGGGGTCGATGGTGCTCGGACTCGAGTCCTCTGCGGCGCGGATGAATCGTCTCGCGCGGTCGGAGATCTTCGGGCTGCCGCTCGAATCGCCGATGGACCTTATCGAACGTGTCCGCTCGGTCACCGCCGAGGATGTCAGCGAGATGGCCGGACGACTGCTGTCGCGGCCCAAAGCTCTGGCCTTGGTCGGGCCGGCCGCCGAGGTCGAACTGCCCTGAGCGCGTCACCGCGTTCAGGGTTTCGGCCTCGGACGCGGGACGCCCGTTGGCAGGGACGTGAAGGGAAGCAGAGAGATGGCGAGGAAGAGCGCAGCGGTCCGCCGGGAGGAGATCCTGGCTGCCACGGTCGAAGAGATCGAAGCCACGGGTCTGCGCGCGCTGCGCGTCTCCGACGTTGCCGCACGGCTGGGCCTGAGCGCCAGCCTCGTCATCTACCACTTCGAGACGAAGGAGGCCCTCGTCGCCGAGGCCTTCGACTATGCGGGTCGACAGGACATCGACCATGCCCGGCAGCTGGCCGCCGGGACGGAGGCGCAGGGGGACGGCGACGCAGATCCCAGGGCGGGAGTCGCCTCGGCGAGGCGAGGATCATCGGCGCTCGGGCAGCTGCGGGACGTCGTCGGCTGGTACCTGCCCAGCGGCTCTTCGCGCAGCTGGAAGATCTGGATCGATGCCTGGTCGGCCGGACTCTTCGACGCCGGTCTGCGGTCCACGTTCGCCGCTCTCGACCAGGAGTGGAAGTCGATCCTCGTGCGCCTCATGGACGAAGCCATCGCCGGGGGCGAGTGCTCAGCCCCGACGGGCGGCACCGAGGCGTGCGCGACTCGAGTCCTCGCCTTCCTCGACGGCCTGGCGATCCAGGTGATGGTCAATCCCGCCGCCGTCGACACCGCAGTGCTGACGACGTGGGTCGACGACTTCCTCTCGCGTGAACTCGGGTGAGGGCGATTGTTGGGTCGCTCTGCGGCGTTCTACGCGTCCAGAACGCCGTGGATTGACCCAACAATCGCCTCCGGATGGTGCTGAGGTGACTGGCTAGTAGTCGGCAACGACTTCGGTTTTGAAGCCTGAGGTGTTTACTAACCATCCGGCGTAGTGGCCCGGTCCGCCAGCGTGAGGGTAGCGATCGTGATAGAGCGGTGACCAGCCTTGTGATTCCGCGTCGTCCATGATCGAATCGACCTCCGCCGGACTTCCTGCTTTGAACGCAAGGTGGTTGATTCCCGGTCGTCTTCGGTCGTGGGTTTCTGCTGTCGTGTTCGGTGAAGTTGTCAGCGACAGATAAGCGCCGTCGCCTTCCCAAGATTGCCCGTTCTCCCATTCCGCCGTGAGAGTGAAGCCGACTCTCTCCAGCAGCCAGCGCCATTCGCGAAAGTCATTTGTTGACTCCGCGAGCCAGACTTCGACATGATGGATTCCGGACATCACGCATCTCCCTTTTCAACATCGATGCACGACGCAGTGCTTCGGTGACCAAGCGACTCTTGGAACCTGACGAGATATCCGTCAGGATCTGCAACTACGAACTGTCGAACACCGGCTTCCTCGTTGTCGCTGATTCGATACCACTTTGATTCGGTCGGCATGAAAAGGGGATAGCAGGCTTCGTTGAGAGAGTACTCGATGTCCCGAACATCTGAGACTGTGACCTGAAGGTTGAGTCCCCGTCCGAACGGCCTTTCCAAGTCACCGGCGACCCAATTTCGGCCTACACCTGTCTGCTCCAGCATGACGTGAGCTGAGTCCAGGGAAATGTAGGCGAATCTCTCTTCTGGTCGTTGGCAGTCGACCACGAACCCGCAGAGCTCACACTAAAAGTCGAGACTCTCACCGAGATCGCGGACGAGCAGTTCCGGAACGAGCGATGGCTCGAAGCGAGGTGAGGACATGTTTTCATCGTCGCACATGCTCGGAAGTTCATAGTGGCGAAAGGTCCGGAATGGTCGACGAGAACAGACTTTCTGCCACTATCAACTTTCCATCAGTAGCGAGCGGAGAAGCCGCCGTCCGCTGAGAAGATTTGGCCGTTGATCCACCCGCCCTCTGCGGAGAGCAGAAACGCCGTCACTCCAGCTACGTCATGGGGAGTGCCCATACGGCCGAGCGGCTGATAGGGAGCCAGCCCGGTCCGCGTCTCGTCATCCATCCAACCCGTGTCGATCGGCCCAGGATTGACGACGTTCGCCGAGATCTTCTTCGGCCCGAGCTCTCGTGCGGCTGAGATGACGATGCGATCGAGCGCACCCTTCGAAGCACCATAGGGCAGATTGCCTGTCGTGTGATCGCTGGTGAAGGCGACGATCGCGCCTCCCGACTCGCTGACCTGCCTGGCAAAGGCCGCGATGAGCAGCAGCGACGCACGAGCATTCACGGCCAAGTGGCGGTCGAAGCTCTTCGCTGTGGTGTCGAGGATTCCGGACTCTTCACCGTGAGCGTGGCTGAGCACCAACCCGTCGATGGTGCCGTGATCTCTGCGCACCCTGCCGACCAGCTTCTCTGCTTCTTGTGCAGACGACAGATCGCACGGATAGTCACCGGCATCCAGGTCACTCGTACAAACCGTCCAGCCGTCGGTGGCCAGCCGTGCGGATACTCCCGCGGCGATGCTGCTGTCTCGGCCTGAGCCGGTGATGAGCACTGTAGGCATGCCCTGATCCTAGCGCCCTTGACGCGGTGACCATCGTGCCGTCAGACTTGAGTCATATGCGTTACTGAACCGCGATTCAGTAACGATCAGATGCCATCTGCTCCCGACTCTCCCTGGAGGCCCCATGTTCATGGACATCACCTGGCAGGACCCCGCCACCGGCGCGGCAGGCTATGTCGTCATCGACACTCTCGTGCGGGGCACCGCCTCGGGGGACTGCGCATGCGCAAAGGCTGCACACTCGAGGAAGTGCGCGGACTCGCACAGGGGATGACACGCAAAGAGGCGATCCACCTGCGCAAGGGCCGCAGCTACGTCCCCGTCGGCGGAGCCAAGGGCGGAATCGACTTCGACCCCCGCGCGCCCGGTGCCAGGGACGTCCTCGAACGCTTCCTCGTCGACATCAACCCGATCATGCACGCCTACTGGGCCCTCGGCGAAGACCTCGGCGTCCGCCAGGACGACATCGACGAGATCCTCGCCCGCCGCGAACTCGGCTCCGGCCTCTCCGCCGTCGACAAACTCCTCGACGATCCGGCCGCCGTCGAAGTCCGCGCGGACACGGCCTTCTCCACGATCGTCGACGGCTTCGCCCAGGACGAACTCGTCGGCGGCCTCGGCGTGGCCACCTCGGTGCTCGCCGCCCTCAACGACGCCGGCCGCGACCCCCGCGCATCCACCGCCGTCATCCAAGGATTCGGATCCATGGGCGGAGCCACCGCCCGCTACCTCGCCGAGGCGGGACTGCGCATCGTCGGCATCGCCGACGCCGACGGTTTCGTGACCAACCCTGACGGACTCGACATCGAGGCACTGCTCGCCGCCCGTGACCAATTCGGGGGAATCGATCGCTCCTCGCTGCGCCCGGACGACCACGTCGGCGATCGCGACGACTGGCTCGCCGCCGACGCAGACGTCCTCGTCCCCGCCGCCGTCAGCTACTCGATCACCCCGGACAACTGCGACCGCATCACAGCCTCACTCATCGTCGAGGCCGCGAACATGCCCGTCCTGCCGGCAGCCGAAGAGGCGCTGCTGGCCCGCGGCATCACAGTCATCCCTGACTTCCTCGCGAACTCCGCGACGAACGCCTGGTGGTGGTGGGTGACCTTCGGCGACGTCGACGGCAGCTGGGAGGACAGCCGTGCCATCGTCACCACCACCTTGAACGAGCTCACCACCGAGGTGCTCGCCACAGCCCGCGAACAGGGCATCAGCCCCCGCGCGGCCGCGCAGGCGAAGGTCGATGCGAACCTCGCCGCACTCAGCGCAGCCTCGGCCGAACTCGACGTCGCCCCCGCCTCGGTGCCGGAAATCTAGCGCCATGGATGCGTTCTTCGATCCCGGCAGCGTCGCCGTCCTCGGAGCATCGAACGACTCCAGCAAATGGGGTTTCTGGCTCGCCGCCGGAGCCCTGCGCGGAGCCGAGCGACGCCGCGTCTACCTCATCAACGCGAAGGCAGCGTCGATCCAGGGTCAGCCGACGTACGCCCGTCTCAGAGACCTGCCGGAGACGCCCGAGCTGCTCGTCATCTCCGTGCCCGGTCCCACCGTCACGGAAGTCGTCGCCGAAGCACTCGAGAACGGAGTGCGCGCCTTCCTCATCATCTCCGCCCGCGTTCCCGACGCCGATGCCCTGGCCGTGACGATCCGTGAAGCCGGTGGTCGCCTCATCGGCCCGAACTCCCTAGGGCTCGTCGACTCTCGCAATGATCTGCTCCTGGCCTGGGGCAACTTCACTCCCGGGAGCCTCGCCGTGGTCACCCAGAGCGGTCAGCTCGGCACGGAGATCGCAACACTCGCAGCCCGCAGCGGACTCGGCATCTCCCGGTTCGCCTCGATCGGCGGACAATCCGACGTCCGTGCCGCCGAGGTGCTCGCCACCCTCGTCGACGATCCGGCCACCGCTCAGGTCGCGCTCTACCTCGAATCCTTCACCGGCGGCATTGCCCTCGTCTCGGCGCTCCAAGCCCTGCGCGCCGCCGGGAAGCCGACGATGATCCTGACCACCGGAGCCTCCAGCGCAGGGGCGCGACTCGCCAAATCCCACACCGGATCGATGACCACGGCCATGGACACCATCGACGCCGCCTGCCGTGCCGCCGGCTCCATCCGCCTGACCACCCCCGGCCAGCTCGTCGAACTCGCCGGATTCTTCGCCTCCGCCTGGCTGCCGAAAGGCCGGCACATCGGCATGCTCTCCGACTCGGGTGGCCAGGGAGCGATCGCCGCCGACACGGCCGAGAGCTGGAACCTGCACGTCACCGAGCTGACATCGGCCACACGGGACCGTGCCGCCGGAATCCTCACCGACGCCGACCACGTCGACAATCCCATCGACCTCGACGGTGCGGGAGAGAAGAATCTCGACGTGTATGCGGACCTCGCCGAGGTGCTCCTGACCGATGCGGACATCGACGCCGTCGTCCTGTCCGGATACTTCGGCTGCTACGGCGAAGACGTTCCCGATCTCCTTGACCGAGAGCTGACAGTCGTCGACCGTTTGGGCGAGATCGTCGCCGAGGCGAAGAAACCCGTCATCGTGCACTCGATGAGCGCCTCCTCGCCCGCCGTCACCCGCCTCTGGGAGCACGGCATACCGGCCTACACCTCCATAGAAGCGGCCATGCGCGTGCTCGCGCGCGCCGGGTTCTACGCCGCCCATTCGGGACGGCTCACCGACACCGTCGATCTCACCGGTCCGGTCACCCCGTGGGGCACCGGATACGCGGCCGCCCGGGCCGTGATCGAGGATGCTGGGATCCCCGTCCCCGCGGCCGTGACCGTGGGCAGCGTGGGGCTGGGGGAGACCCGTGAACCCGCCGAGGCGGTCCTGGGATCCGAACTCACTCCGCCGTTCGCGCTCAAGGCCGGTTGGCCGGCGCACAAGACCGAGGTCGGGGGCATCTGCCTGGGGCTGAACGATCTCACCGCGGTCGAAACGGCGTACGCGGACATGGTGGGCCGCCTCGGCGAGGGCGAGTACATCCTCGAGGAGATGGACACACGCGAGCACGTCGTCGAGATCCTTGTCGGAGGTCGGCAGGACGAGAACTTCGGGCCGCTCGTCGTCGTCGCCGCCGGAGGGACGGAGACCGAACTCTTCGCCGATACGTGGCTCGAACTCGCGCCCGTGACCCACACCGAGGCCCTGGACATGATTGCGCGGCTGAGCTGCTCGCGGCTGCTCACCGGATGGCGGGGCAGGCCCGCCGCAGACATCGACGCCCTGGCCGAGGTCATCGTCGCGGTGTCCAGACTGGTGGCCGGAAACAATGAGATCTCCGAAATCGAGATCAACCCGGTCCGTGTCGCCCCGGATGGCGCCCTGGCCGTCGACGCGCTCGTCGTGACCACAGAGAAAGCGCCGGCAGAGAATCCGAACAACGAGGAATGAGCATGGAACAGAAGACCATCACCGGCGGAGCGCATCTGGCCCGCGCACTCAAGGCCGAGGGGATCACTCGCGTCTTCGGGATCCCCGGGACCCACAACCTCGAGATCTTCGCACAGCTGAGCGCCGCGGGCATCGACATCGTCTCACCCCGCCACGAACAGGGTGCGGGCTACATGGCCGACGGTGCAGCCCGCGTCACCGGCGAGGTGCAGGTCATCGTCACGACCACCGGACCGGCCGCGCTCAACGCGCTCACCGCCCTGCTGCAGTCCTTCACCGACTCCGTGCCCGTCCTCCTCATCACACCGGGCATGCCGCTGACCCACCCCGGCCGCGGCAACGGACTCCTCCACGAAGTGCGCGACCAGTCCGCGGCACTGTCGGCCGTCCTCACCGAGGTCACGCGGGTCACCAGCCCCGGCGAGGTGTCCCTGGCGGTCGGGCAGACGCTGTCGGCGATGCGCTCGGGTCGGACCCGCCCGGCCGCCATCGAGATCCCGCTCGACCTCATCGAATCCGCCGGCACAGGAGTGCTCCATCCGTCCGTGACTCGGGCCCTGCCGGTCCCCGTGCCCTCGAACATCGATGCCGCCGCCGAGGCGATCGCCGGCTCGAATCGTCCGCTCATCATCGCCGGCGCCGGAGCGCACGGAGCAGGGGAGGAGATCGCAGCGCTGGCGGAGACGCTCGGCGGGGGAATCGTCCTGTCATCGAATGCGAAGGGACTCGTCGATGACCGCGCCGAGACCACCATCGGCGCCGTCGGGGTGCTCGAACTGCTCCCAGAGCTCACGGGCGATGCCGATGCGGTCATCGCCATCGGCACGGAACTGGCACCCAGTGACTTCTGGCCGGAACCCCTGCCGCTGCCTGAAACCGTGGTGCGCGTCGACATCGATGAGGTGCAGATGCTGACGAACGCAAGCGTCACCCATCCGATCCTCGCGGCTGCCATGGATGCGACGGCCGCCCTGAACAGGCGGGTGTCTGCGCTGCGGGCGGAGTCCGCGACTGCCGCCGCACGGGACTGGACGGCCGGCTGGAAGTCCAGGGCCGCCTCGGCGATGGAGTCCGAGGGCCGGCCCTGGGCCGATCTGTCGAAGGCGCTCACGGCGTTCGCACGGTCCGAGGATTCGCCGCTCATCGTCGCGGCGGACTCGACGATGGCCTGCTACTACGGGGTGCAGACCGGGTGGAACGCCCGCCCCGGTGACCGGTTCCTCTATCCGGCCGGGGCCGGAACGCTCGGTTTCGGTCTGCCCGCCGGGATCGGGGCGAAGCTCGCGGCTCCGCAGGCCAGAGTGGTCGCGGTCGAAGGCGATGGGGGATCGATGTTCACGATCGCCGAACTCACCGCGGCTGTACAGGCGGGCGTGAGGATGAGCCTCATCATCGTCGACAACGGCGGGTACGGGGAGATCCGCAACGAGATGGAGGACCGCGGGGACACTCCCTCCGGGGTGAAGCTCACCGGACCGGACTTCCCGGCACTCGCGCAGTCGATGGGGGCACGGGGGGTCCACGTCGACGGTGCGGACGCGCTGTTGGCGGCACTCACCGAGGCCGAGGCCGCAGATGGTCCGACCCTCATCCACATCACCGAGGACTCGCGCGCTGCGGCAGACATGCTCGGCTGACTCGGGACGAGGCAAGCCGGTCGGGCGCAACGGGGCGCCCGACCTCCACTGACATTCGAAGGAGAACTCATGAGCTATACACCTTGGCCGCTGACCGACGAGCAGCACGACATCCTCGATCTCGTGAGCGGATTCGCCCACGACACGGTCAGACCTGCCGGTCGCCGCGTCGACGAAGCCGACACCGAATCGCCCGTGGACATCTTCAGAGCCGCCGCGAAACTGGGAATCACCGACTTCATGATTCCCGAGGCATTCGGCGGCGGCGGGTACACCGACGTCTTCACCCAATGCCTCGTCCAGGAGCAGCTGTGCTTCGGGGACCCGGGGATCGGGAACTTCGTGTGCTCGAACGGCTTCTTCGCCGACCCGATCCTCGCCCTGGGCACGCCGGAGCAGAAGGAGGAGTGGCTGCGCCCCCTCACTGGTCCGGACCCGAAGATCACTGCCCTGGCAACGACGGAACCCGGCTCCGGATCGGACTCGGCCTCGATCATCACCCGCGCGGATGCCGTCGACGGCGGATACGTGCTCAACGGGCAGAAGGCCTGGATCTCGAACGCGGGACTCGCCGACTTCTACGTCGTCTTCGCCAAGACCGACCCGACTCGGCGCTCGCGTGGGATCAGCGCCTTCCTCCTACCTCGGGAGACCGAGGGGATGGAGTTCGGGGCGCCGATGAAGAAGATGGGGCAGCGGGCCATCGTGTGTCGGGAGATCTTCTTCTCCGATGCCTTCGTGCCCACGTCGAACCGCCTCGGCGAGGAGGGGCAGGGTTTCTACGGACTCATGCGCACCTTCGACATCTCACGGGTGGTGCTCGGGGCTGCGGCGCTCGGCACGGCACGGGCGGCCTTCGAATACGCGCGTGACTACGCGCGGGAGCGCACGCAGTTCGGGCAGAAGATCATCGATCATCAGGCCGTCGCTTTCCGGCTGGCGGATATGTCCTCGCGCATCGATGCCGCGTGGCTGCAGGTGCTCAACGCGGCGCGGATGCTCGATGCCGGTGATGCCGTGGATCGGCAGCGGATGAGCGCCGCTGCGGCGATGGCGAAGCTGGGTGCCTCGGAGACGGCGATGTTCTGCACCTGGGCGGCCGTGCAGACGCTGGGCGGATGGGGGTACTCGCGGGAGCATCCCGTCGAGCAGTGGATGCGCGATGCCAAGCTCGAGGAGATCGAAGAAGGCACCTCGGACATCATGCGGCTGCTCATCTCTCGCAACCTCGGGTGAGTGGGTGCCAAGGCAGCCTCGGGCGACATGGTGACCTCGTCACCTCGCGTCATATGGAATAGGATGCCGGAACCCCTTGTTGTCCGAGATGAGACCCTGGGATAGGGTCGAAATGAAGCCACCGATGTGGTGGTCATCAAATCTGATCAGGAGGAATCTCATGGCTGAGCAGTACACACTTCCGGAACTGCCCTACGACTACTCCGCTCTTGAGCCGCACATCTCGGCTCGCATCATGGAGCTGCACCACGACAAGCACCACGCCACCTACGTCAAGGGCGCCAACACCGCCGTTGAGCAGCTGGCCGAAGCACGCGAGTCCGGCAACCTCGCCGCTGTGCCGAAGCTGACCCGCGACCTCGCATTCAACCTGGGCGGTCACGTCAACCACTCGATCTTCTGGAACAATATGTCCCCGGACGGTGGAGACAAGCCGGTCGGTGAACTCGCCGCAGCCATCGATGACCAGTTCGGTTCCTTCGACAAGTTCCGCGAGCACTTCACCACTGCTGCCACCACGATCCAGGGCTCCGGCTGGGCCGTGCTCGTCTACGACCAGCTCGGCGGAAACCTCTTCATCGAGCAGCTCAAGGACCAGCAGTCCGACATCCAGCTCGGCGGCACCCCGGTTCTGCAGCTCGACATGTGGGAGCACGCCTTCTACCTCGACTACCAGAACGTCAAGCCTGACTACGTCAAGGCTTGGTGGAACATCGTCAACTGGGCCGACGCCGGCGCACGTTTCGACCGCGCAGTCGCTCAGACGAAGGGCCTCCTCCTCGGCTGAGACC
Organism: Brevibacterium siliguriense; assembly: GCF_900105315.1. Lineage (NCBI taxonomy): Bacteria > Bacillati > Actinomycetota > Actinomycetes > Micrococcales > Brevibacteriaceae > Brevibacterium > Brevibacterium siliguriense. Next base: position 1,958,825 of record NZ_LT629766.1, read on the forward strand.
CCAATTGCTACCTGACGGCGGCCCAGCAACCTCGCGCGAGGTTGCTGGGCCGCCGTCAGGTTGTTTGGGGGAGTGGAACCGGCGCCGGTGGAAGTGCCGTCGGACTGGCCGCTGCGGATAGGGTGACCGGATGAGCGCAATACTCAGACCGTGGAAGTCGGGCGACGCCGAGGCACTGGCCGGGGTGTATGAGCGTGCCGATGACGCCCTGCTGAGCAACATCCCCGACGACCGCACGATCGTCGGTGCCCAGACATGGATCACAAGTATCACCGACGCCGAGGCAGCTGGTGACCTCTGCGCTCGGGCGATCGTCCATGACGGGGACAGATCAGAGCAACGGATCCTCGGCAAGGTCATGGCCTCAGGGATCGAGCGCCGGCATTCGAGCGCCTGGATCTCCTATTGGGCCGTGGCTGAAGCTCGAGGCCACGGTCTGGTCTCGGCGGCGCTGCGCAGCTTCGTCGATTTCCTCCACGACGAACTCGGGATCTACCGGCTCGAACTCGGTTATCGCGTGAACAATCCGGCCTCGGCCGCAGTTGCACGGAACGCGGGCTTTATCATCGAAGGCCGTGAACGGGAGAAGCTGCTCTACGACGGCGTCCGCTATGACACCGAGGTCTGTGCTCGTCTCAGTGGAGACCCGAGGCACCCCGGTCTGCGAATGCCGATCGCCGCACCTCACTGACCCCACTCCCGCCCTCCAGAACTACCTGACGGGGGCCCAGCAACCTGGCGCCAGGTATCTCAGCCCCCGTCAGGTAGCAATAAGGAGTGTTCGGATGGTCACTGGATGCGCGGTGCCGGCGGGGGAGTCGCTAGACTGGCTGGCGGAGATCGCAGGGATCGACTTACCTCGCAGGGTCGTCACACAAGGAGTCACAGCATATGAGCATTCGCGTAGCCGTCATCGGAGCCAAGGGGCGGATGGGATCCCACGCCGTCGATGCGATCAACGACGCCGACGGACTCGAACTCGTCGCCGCGCTCGGCAGCAGCGATTCGCTGGAGACCCTGCTGGAACAGAACATCGACGTGGCCGTCGAACTCACCGTGCCCAAATCCACCGAGGAGAACGTCACCTTCCTCGTCGAGAACGGCGTCGACACCGTCGTCGGCACCACCGGCTGGGACAACGACCGCCTGGCCCGGCTCGAAGGCACACTCAAAGACCACCCGAAGACCGCGGTTCTCATCGCCCCGAACTTCTCGATCGGTGCGGTCCTGGCGATGCGGTTCGCGGAACTCGCCGCCCCCTATTTCGACTCCGCCGAGGTCGTCGAGACCCATCACACCCGCAAACTCGACGCTCCCTCGGGCACCGCGAACCACACGGCCCAGCGCATTGCCGCCGCCCGCGACGCAGCCGGACTCCCGGCTGTCCCTGACTCCACGGAATCCGATCCGCTGGGTGCGCGGGGTGCGGTCATCGACGGCATCCACGTCCATGCCATCCGCCAGCAGGGCATGAACGCCCACGAGGAGATCCACTTCGGCTCCGACGGCGAAGCCCTGACCATCCGCACCGACTCGCACTCCACCTCGGCGTTCATGCCCGGCATCGTCACCGCCGTACGGTCGATCGCCGACTACACGGGGCTCATCCACGGCCTCGAGAACATTCTCGACCTCTGATGTCGAAAGCCAAGATCGGGGCGATCATCGTCTCCGTCGTCCTCGTCTTCTACTTCGTGCTCATGGGGCAGCGGGCGTGGATCCTCGTGCGCGAACCCGCCATGATCCCTACGATCATGGGCATCGCCCTGTTCGTCCTGCCCATCATCGGCGCATGGACTCTCATCGTCGAACTCGTCTTCGGCGCCCGTACGGAGAAGCTCGCGCGCATCCTCGGGGAGGAAGGCGGACTGCCCGTCGACGACCTGCCTAGGACGCCGGGCGGGAAGATCATCCGCGAGGCCGCCGACAGGGAATTCGTGAAGTACCAGGCCGAAGCCGAGGCCGCACCCGAGGATTGGCGGTCCTGGTTCCGACTATCGTGCGCCTACGACGCAAGCGGCGACCGGAAACGGGCGCGCGCCACGATGCGCAAATCGATCAGTCTTTTCCGGGAAGGTCAGAAGCAGGGCGCTTAGGACCCGGCGACGCCACCCTGATGATGCCCGCGATTCCGCCTTCCAGCGGGCCGCGGGTGCTGACGAATGTTTTCCATAGCAGAGGCAGCAGCACGAATGTGAGAGCGTGTATGACGAATTCGAGCGTCTGTTCACCCGTCGTCGCGGACTCCTCCATCGGATTGCCGACGATCTGAGACCTCGTGATCTCCAGCAGCACGACATGGGCCGAATACACGCTCAATGGCATCGATCCCGGTGCCGACAGCGGTGCGAGCACCCATGACTGGCGACCCAAGAGCACTGCCGCGGCCTGGCAGGCGGCGATCGTCATCACCGCGGTTCCGCCCGTGGAGAGCAGATCGAACGGCGTCCCCGAATGCGGTCCCGCGATCGCCAGCCACCACCACGACGTCGCCGGAGTCACCCCGTAGCTGCCGGTGAACAGGGCCGCAGTGAGATCCGTGCCCCACATCTGCGAATCCTCCACCAGCGCGGCATCACCGCCGACGACATGGAGCAGAAGCCACGAGGCACCGCGGCCGAGGACGAAAAGGCCGAGCCCAGTCGTGAACAGTGCGAGCAGGTGGCGGCCGATGTCGAGCTTCGCCACGGCCATGCCGAGCAGAATGTACGACAGCCACTGCAACACCGGGTAATAGCCTGTGAGGAAGAGATCGGTGAGCATCGTCGACGGCGTCGCCAGGTCGAAGAAGCCCATCGGCAGATAGCTCGGTTCGAGGAGCAACGTCGAGCGCACCCACATCGACACGACGGGAGAGAGGGCCATCCAGACTCCGGCGATCGCGAACAGCGCACGGGCCCGCAGCCGGAGGAAGAATAGGGCGAGAGCGAACATGATCCCGTAGTTGACGAGGATGACCGCGAGCAGTCCGGAGATCGATCCCAGGCACAGCCCGATGAGGACGATGGCTGCCGCCCGGATGAGCACGCTCGGCGCCGCATCGCGCAACCGGCCCGACTCCGCCATCCGGGACCGCGTCGAGAGCACCAGCGAACAGCCGGCGAGGACCGCGAACAGTGCCGAGGCCCGTCCGGCGAAGACCGCCGCCCAGGTCGGCATTCCCGTTTCGTCTCCGAGTGCGAAGATGTGCGTGACCATCATCGCCAGCAGCGCGATCCCGCGGGCGAGGTCGAGCCCGATGAGCCGTCCGTCGGGGCTGAGTCGACGGACCGGCCTCGCCGGGGTGGCCGTGGAGTTCGCATCGCGCGTTCGGTGGGAGTCCGCCGGGTGAGAGCTCATGGAACGATTTTCACACGAGTTCGCGCCTACCGGGCCCGCGAGGCCCGGCCGACCAGGGGTCTGTATCGGCTCGAGCCTCTGCGACAGCTCTGAGCCGACCCTTGCCGCCGTTCGTCATACGGTGATATGAATAACTGAGGCAGCCCCATCGAGGGGCGGCCACCCAGCCCCACCCGACGAACTGATCAAGGACGATCATGTCACAGCTGTTCCCGCACCTCTTCGAACCCATCACCATCGGTTCCACGACGATCCGAAACCGCATCGTCTCCTCCGGTCATGACACCGTGCTCGACGAGAACGGACACATCGGCGACGAACTCGTCGCCTACCATGAGGCCCGGGCGAAAGGCGGAGCCGGACTCATCGTCCTCCAGGTCTCCGGCGTCCACGAAACCGCCCGCTACACCAGCCACGTCCTCATGGCCACCGATGACTCCTCCGTCCCCGGTTACCAAAACGTCGCCGAGGCGGTCCACCGCCACGGAGCCACGATCTTCGCCCAGCTCTTCCACCCTGGTCGCGAAGTCATGGACGGCGAGCGTGGAATGGCACCACGGGCCAAGGCTCCGAGCGACGAACCGCAGGAGAGGTTCAAGGTCGTCCCCGAGACACTGACCACCGCTGAGGTCAGAGGCATCATCACCGGCTACGGACACGCCGCGAAACGCATCGCCGACTCCGGAATCGACGGCGTCGAGATCGTCGCCAGCCACGGCTACCTGCCCATCCAGTTCTTCAACCCCGCCGTCAACACTCGCACCGACGACTACGGCGGCAGCCCGGAGAACCGCCGCCGTTTCCTCACCGAGGTGGCCCAGACGGTCCGCGCCGCCGTCGGACCCGACGTCGTGGTGGGCGTGCGGATCTCCGGTGAGGAGAAGACCGAGGACGGCCTCGTCGCCACCGAGATCCTCGACCTCATCGAACACCTCGACTCCCTGACCAGCGACGGCGTCGACTGCCTCGACTACTTCTCGATCACCGCCGGCGATTCCTCCACCCTGCAGGGCGCCGTCCACATTGTGCCCTCGATGCAGATCGACCCCGGCTACGCCGCGAACCTGTCGGAGCAGGTCAAGAAGATCACCGCCAAGACCGTCATGGTCGCCGGCCGCATCAACCAACCCCACGAAGCCGAAGCCGCGATCGCCGAGGGCCGCACCGATATGGCGATCATGACCCGCGCGATGATCTGCGACCCCGAAATCGCGAACAAATCCGAATCCGACAAAGTTGACGAGATCCGCGCCTGCATCGGCTGCAACCAAGCCTGCATCGGCCACTTCCAACAGGGTGTGCCGATCTCGTGCATCCAATATCCCGAATCGGGCCGGGAACTGACTTTTCTTCCCCGACCAACAGTGCGCACCCGCGACCGAGTCCTCGTCATCGGCGGGGGACCGGCCGGACTCAAGGCCGCCGCAGTCGCCGCCGAACAGGGCGATGAGGTCGTCTTGTGCGAGAAGGAGCCCCACCTCGGCGGAGCGGTGCTGCTGGCTCAGGAACTGCCGTATCGGTCCGAATTCGGGGGAGCGGCGACGAATCTTTCCGCCGAGGCGGCCCGCGCCGGCGTCGACATCCGCACCTCCGTGCCGGCCACCCAGGACCTCATCACCGAGGTGGTCCCCGACCACGTCATCATCGCCACGGGAGCCGAACAGCGCATGCCCGCCTTCGAGATCGCCGACGATGCGCTCGTCATCGGGGCTCGCGACTATCTGCGCAAGTCCCCGGACCTGCCGCCGGGCCGCGTGCTCGTCGCCGACTGGAAGGGCGACTGGATCGGACTCGGCATCGCCCTGCGGCTGGCCGAGGCCGGGCGACATGTGAGCTTGGCGACGGCGGCGAATTTCGCCGGTGCCCAGGTCCAGCAGTACACGCGCACCCTGCTCGTGTCCCAAGCGCTGCGGACCGGTCGGATGCGATTCGTCAACGACGTGCGCCTCGTCGGAGTCGATGCCGATACCGGTTACCTGCAGTCCACTCTCTGCGAGGTCGTTCACGAGGTCGACGATGTCGCCGCGACGATCGTCTCCGGTGCTCCGCGATCTGTTCCGGTCGACCTCGACTTCGGGGCCGCCTCGGTGACGGTGATCGGCGACGCCCTGGCACCGCGCACGGTCGAAGAGGCCGTGTACGAAGGGCTGACCGCGGCCACCGCCCTGGCCGAACGACGAACACCGGTCACGGCGTGAGCCCGCGCCCGGCCCAACCGGCTGCCGCAGCCGAGGCGAAGAAGGCGGCGATCATCGCGGCCGCCCTCGGCCAGATCGTCGACCGAGGCCCCACGGCTGTGCGCATGGCCGATGTGGCGAAAGCGGTCGGCATGTCAGTCGGGACGGTGCAGTACTACTTCGGGTCACGCGATGCCCTACTCGCCGCAGCGTTCTCTGCCCACAGTGATGCGGTGCTCAAGGACATCGCGGACATGGCGAACCCTGATGGCAAGAACACGGGCGAAGGGACAGAAGCCAGTTCGCCTCGGTCCCGTCTGCACGCGGCCTTCACCGCCGTCCACGAGGTCGGCAATCACGGCCAGAGGTCGCGGATCTGGATCGAACTCGTCACCGCGGCACGCACCCACGCGAGCCTGCAGGATTGCGTCGACTCCGTCTTCGAAGGGTGGCGCAGCCTGTTCTCACGCATCATCGGTGACGGCATCAGGACCGGAGACTTCACCCTCTACGGGCTCACCGTCACCGAGGTGGTCGATACGTTCATCGCCATCATCGACGGTTTCGACCTCGCCGCCGTTGCCGGACAGGGAACCGAGCCGACGACGATGGCGCGCATCCTCGGCTCGACTGCGCACGGCCTGTTGAGTGGTGGGAGTGCGGGCGCCGCTGCGACGCATCCGGATCCGCACAATCCGGTCCGGTCATAGCCCGGCCCGCCTCACAGCCTCGCGATCGTATCGACGTCTTCGCCGAACTCCCGGGCGGTCTCCTCGGACACCGTCGCCCGTGTTGCCCGCAGCGCCTCGAGGTAGTCATCGGTCGACAGCACATCTGTCCGCGAAGCGATGTCGACGTGCTGCTGTCGCAGCGAAGACGCCAGAGCTTCCTGCGATGCACGCCTGGCCGCATACTCGATATCGGCCGGGGTCAGTCCATCGCTGGCATCGACGAGCACCTCGAGATCGACACCTGCGACCGTGTGCTCGGGAATGTAGCGCGACCAGATCGCCTCCCTGGCGGTGGCATCGGGCAGGCCGATGGGAATGACGTAGTCGAAGCGCCCATGCCGCAGGAACGCCGCGTCGAGGGCGCGGACGAAATTCGTCGCGCAGATGAGTAGCCTGCCTTCCCGATCCCGGAACTGACCGACCTGCTTGAGCAGCTCATTCGTCACACCCTGCGTCGGCGACGGCGGCTCACCTCCGCGCTTCGACGCGATCTCCTCGACCTCATCGATGAACACCACGGCATGCTCGAGCTCGTTGATCTGCTCGAACGTCGTCCGCAGCCCCGCGGCCACACCGCCGGGCTCACCGGACAGCCGCGACGGGAAGACCTCGACGAACGGCCAATCCAACCGCGACGCCACCGCCTTCGCAAACGTCGTCTTCCCCGTCCCCGGAGGACCGAAGAGCATCACCGCCCGAGGCGGGACTACCCCGAAATGATCCGCGAGGTCCGGTTCGGCCAAAGGCACGACGAGGCGGTCCTCGAGCATGTCCTTCTCCTCCTGCATCCCGCTCACCCCATCCCAGAGGTGGCGCGGCAGGATCCGTCCCCCGACCGCTTTGAGCCGGTCGAGCTCACGCCGTTGGACGGGCAGATGCCGTTCGACGTATCTCAACCCGGAACGGGTCTCGAAGCCATTGGCCACCAGACCATCGCAGGCCGACGTCCCCGCGGGAATGAGCATCGACAGCTTCCCCAAGCCCAGCGGCATGAGACGGCGTTCGAGCGCATCGAGCAGCCCCGCCTCGGCGCGGATGCCCTGCTCTGGATCGGCACGCACCGACTCCAGGACATGGAAGAACACGATTACTCCCTGACCGTGTGCGGCGCGGCCGACGGCGGCACCGACGATCTCCTCATCGCGGACGGCCACGACGGCCTGATTGCGCTGGCAGGCGGCCAACACCTCGGAGAGCGGATAGAGCGGGGGAACGGCCTCGGATTCCGGGACGGCGGCTTCGAAGAGACGGATGATTCCGTCGAGGTCATCATCATGGAAATCGCGGATGCGGGTGCGGGTCATCGAAAACTCCCTTGTTTCGGTGGCAGGCAGGGCTCAAGAGTAGACGATCGAGCGGCTGCAGGTGTGATCCGTCTCTCAACATGACCGCACGGGCACCGCAGGCGAGGAGAACGACACCCGCAACGCGGTCGGACCACTGCACTGATGAGAGGACGTGGGCGGTATCCTGGTTCTATGGCGATTCTCGGTGACCAGGCAGCAGCGACTGCCATTGATGCGTTCGGTTCCGTCGGCACTGCAATGGTGACTCCATTCAAGCGCGACGGCAGCATCGACTATGCGTCCGTGGAGAAGGTGGCGAACCACCTCGTCGAGCTCGGCAATGACATGCTCGTCGTCTCCGGCACCACCGGAGAATCTCCGACGACGACCGATGACGAGAAGGTCGAACTCATCCGCGTCGTCCGCGGTGTCATCGGCAAGCGGGCGAGGATCGTCGCCGGCACCGGCAACAACGTCACCGCACACACCATCGAGCTCTCCCGCCGTTCGGCCGATGCCGGAGCCGACGGGATCCTGCTCGTCACCCCGTACTATTCGAAGCCGACCCAGCCGGCGATCGAAGCCCATATGCGCGCGGCCGCCGACTCCACCGACCTGCCGGTCATGCTCTATGACATTCCCGGCCGTGCCGGTGCCCCGATCATCACGGACACCCTGCTGCGGCTCTCGGACCACCCGAACATCCTCGCGGTCAAGGACGCCAAGGGCGACCTCTTCGCTTCCTCGTTCGTCATGAACAACTCCTCGCTCGTGTACTACTCCGGCGAAGACGCCCTCAACCTGCCGCTGCTGTCCCTCGGAGCCCTCGGACTCGTGTCCGTGGCCGGGCACGTCTGCTCGGACCGGTTCGCAGCCATGGTCGCCGCAGTGGCGAACAACGACCTCAACACCGCACGCACCCTTTCCCGCGACACCGCGGACGTAGTGGATGCGCTCATGAACCACATGCCGGGAGTGATCTCGGCGAAGGCCGCTCTGCAGGCCCAAGGAATACTCGACAACCGCGACGTGCGTATGCCGCTGCTCCCAGCTGATGAGGAGCAGATGGCGTTCGTCGCCGCCCAATTGACCAGGAGTGGTTACCTCAGTGAATAATGCATTGACTCAAGAACTGTCCCTCCCGCCGAGGATGGACAAAGAAGCCGTCCGCATCGTAGCGCTCGGCGGACTCGGCGAAGTCGGCCGCAATATGACCGTCTTCGAATACCACGGCAAACTCCTCATCGTCGATTGCGGTGTGCTCTTCCCCGAAGAGGACCAGCCCGGCGTCGACCTCATCCTCCCCGACTTCTCCTACCTGGATGACCGTCTCGATGACATCATCGGCCTCGTCCTCACCCACGGCCACGAAGACCACATCGGTGCCGTTCCCTACCTGCTGCGCCGCAAGGGCGACATCCCGATCCTCGGCTCGCAGCTGACGATCGCGCTCATCGAAGCCAAGCTCAAAGAGCACCGCATCAAGCCCATCACCCGCGTGGTGGCCGAAGACGACGTCGACCAGCTCGGTCCCTTCGACCTCGAGTTCGTTGCCGTCAACCACTCGATCCCCGACGCCCTGGCCGTGTTCATCCGCACCGGCGCCGGAAACATCCTGCACACCGGTGACTTCAAGATGGACCAGCTGCCGCTCGACGGCCGCATCACCGACCTGCGCGCCTTCGCTCGCCTCGGCGAAGAGGGTGTCGACCTGTTCATGACGGACTCGACGAACGCCGAGGTCCCCGGCTTCACCGCGCTGGAGAAGGACATCGGGCCCGTGCTCGAGAACCTCTTCGGCACCGCTGAGCGCCGCATCATCGTCGCCTCGTTCTCCTCCCACGTCCACCGTGTGCAGCAGGTGCTCAACGCCGCCACCGCCCACGGTCGCAAGGTGGCCCTCGTCGGCCGCTCCATGGTGCGCAATATGAAGATCGCCGAAGACCTCGGCTACCTCAACGTGCCTGCCGGAACCCTCATCGACATCAAGAAGGTCGACGACTTCCCCGAGGATCAGATCGTCCTGATGTGCACCGGCTCCCAGGGTGAGCCGATGGCGGCCCTGTCCCGGATGGCCAACCGCAACCACCGCGTCGACGTCGGCGACGGTGACACCGTCATCCTCGCCTCCTCGCTCATCCCCGGCAACGAGAACTCCGTGTTCAAGGTCATCAACGGCCTGATGAAGCTCGGTGCCCGTGTCATCTCGAAGGCCGATGCGAAGATCCATGTGTCCGGTCACGCCTCCGGCGGCGAGCTGCTCTACTGCTACAACATCGTCAAGCCCCGCGGCGTCATGCCCGTCCACGGGGAATGGCGCCACCTGCTGGCCAACGGCCGCCACGCCGAGGCGACCGGAGTCGACCCGAACAACATCGTCTTGGCCGACGACGGCTGGGTCGTCGACCTCAAGGACGGCCGCGCCGAGGTCGTCGGCGCCGTCGACTGCAACTACGTCTTCGTCGACGGTTCGTCGGTCGGTGAGATCACCGAGGCGGACCTCAAGGATCGCCTGGTTCTGTCCGGCGAGGGCTTCGTGACGATCTTCATGGCCGTGAACTCGCAGACGAAGTCGCTCATCGCCGGTCCCGAGATCCACGCCCGCGGTGTGGCCGAGTCCGATGACGTCTTCGACACGATCATCCCGAAGGTGCAGAAGGCCGTCGAAGATGCGCTGCGTGACGGAACGACCGATCAGTACCAGCTCCAGCAGGTGGTGCGCCGCACCATCGGCCGCTGGGTGTCGTCGAAGCTGCGCCGCAAGCCGATGATCGTCCCCATGGTCGTCATCGTCTGAGACTCAGTTGTCGGTCTGCTGCGCCGACGAACTCACGAACGCCCGCTGGTGCCTCAAGGCCCTGCGGGCGTCGTCGTCCCCAGCGCAGTCCGGTGCCTGCGGCCCGAGCCTTGCCCGCGACCCGCCCGATGCGTAGCGTTGGCGCATGGACCCGAATCCCGCAGAAGTGTCGGATGATTCCATTCCCGGCAGCCCGCCCATCGTCGATATGAGCACGTGGACCGAGGCGAGTGCCGCTCTGCTCGCGCGAGAGAAGGCGCTGACCCGCGAATCCGATTCGATTGCCGCCGCTCGCCGGCGCCTGCCGATGGTCGAGGTCGAGCGCTTTGTCGCCTTCATGGGCTATCGCGCACCCTGGTACTCCGTCCGTGGCCTCGCTGCACCGATCGGCGGTGCGATGGGCAATCTCCAGTGCTACCTGCGCCGAGGCGACCGAGTGTTCATCACGTACTCGACGACGGGCCGCGGCATCGAGAGGGTGAGTCCGTTCCTCGGACTCCTTGACATCACACCCTACGGTCGTCGAGAGGGATGGGAGGAGGTTCCCGAGGGGTGGCCCGATCCGATCGATGCCGGAGCTCCGGTGGGTGGCCACGGCGCTCCGATCTCCTCGTGCTGGCGCACCACCGTCGACGGGGTGCCGGACTGGGGGCCGTCGAGCCGGCCGGTTCCACAGTGGACGAGAAAGGGCGCCACCGCGGCGACGACGCTCGGCCGAGAAGGCTCGTGTCACTGAGACAGCCGTGACCACGAGCGACGGGGAGCCTTCGGGCGAGAGCCGTCAGGCCCGGTGCGTGGGCTCCGGTTCGTCATCGTCGATGTCAGAGCTGCCACCGCGAGCTGAACGCCCGTCTGTGCCTTCAGCAATCCCGTCGGCCTTGGCTGCGCTGCCGGCGACTGCCTCAAGGCCCGGCAGCGGTTTGCCTGGCGAGCGGCGGATCATCACCACGACGACGGCGAGGCCGATGACAATCGCAGTGAGGACGACGGTGCCCGCGTTGAAGCCCAGCCCGTTGAGGCCGATGAACGCCAGGGCTCCCGCAGTCAATGAGTAGACGAGCATCGGGATCGAGGTCCGCCGGATGAGCTCGCCCTCCCGACCGATGAGTCCCACCGTCGCCGAGGCGGCCACGACGTTGTGCACGGCCACCATATTTCCAGCGGCGCCGCCGACCGCCTGAGCCGCGACCACGGTCTCAGGGCTGGCAGCACCGATCGCGGTGCCGGTGGAGAACTGGAACTGCGAGAACATGACGTTCGAGACGGTGTTCGATCCGGCGACGAAGGCACCCAGGGCACCGACGAACGGGGCGAACAGCGGCCAGGCGTCACCCACGGAACTGGCGGCCGCCTCGGCGAGGGTGACCGGCATCGATTCCAGGCCAGCGCCGTTGTAGTCGGCACCGGAGTTGATGAACACGCGCACCAGCGGCAGGGAGCACAGCAGGGCGACGGCCGCGCCGGCGATCTGCGAACCGGCGATCTGCCAGGAGCCGGCGATCTGCTTCTTCGTCATCCGGTGGATGAAGTACGTCAGCCCGCAGGCGAGGACGAAGATCGCGCCGGGCGACCACAGCAGATCCATGTTCTGGCTGATCGGAGTGCCGAAGATGTTGTCGATCTTGATCACGGCCGGACCGTTGAGGAACTCCTTGATCGCGGGCACGTTGCGTGTGACGAGGAGAAGCGCGACGACGATGAGGTAGGGCGACCAGGCGCGGGCCAGCGACATCTTCTTGGTCAGCTGCGCCTTCTCCTTGTTCGGATCGACGGTGCCCATCCAGAACGCCGGCCACTTCTCACGCGGAGCGAAGTCCCAGGTCTTCTTCGGCATGAGGAAGCCCATCCGCGAGGTCGTCACGACGATGGCCAGACCGATGAGCCCACCGAGCAGCGACGGGAACTCGGGCCCGAGCACATTGGCCACGATGAGGTAGGGAACGATCATCGCCAGGGCCGCGTAGATCGCGAACGGGGCGATGGCCAGACCGTCGGCGAAGCGCCGGGTGGCACCGAAGAACCCGGTCATCAGGCACGAGAGCAGAAGGGGGATGAGGATGCCGCAGCAGGCGTGGATGAGCGCGACCTGCGTGGCCGTGTGAGCGACGAACTCGGCCTGGTCGAGGCCGAGCTGGCCGGCACGTTCGGCGACATCGGCCGACATCGACCCGTCCTCCTGCGCCAGCCCTGAGCCGATGCCCAGCACCATCGGAGTGCCCACCGCGCCGAAGCTCACCGGGGTCGACTGGATGATGAGACCGGCGAGCACAGCGGCGATCGCAGGGAAGCCGAGGGCGAGCATCAGCGGAGCGACGACGGCGGCCGGAGTGCCGAAGCCGGCGGCACCCTCGATGAAGGAGCCGAAGAGCCAGGCGACGATGATGACCTGCACCCGTCGGTCAGGGGAGATCGCGATGAAGCCGGAGCGGATCGTCTCGATTGCTCCGGACCGTGTGATCGTGGCCAGCAGCAGAAGCGCACCGAAGACGATCCACAGCAGGCCGATCGCGACGAGAAGGCCCTGGACGACCGAGGCGCCGATCGTCACCCACTCGATCTTCCACGCGAAGTTCGCCACCAACGCGGCGGCGATCAGGCCGACCGGCATCGCGTATTTGGCGGGCCAGCGGAAGCCGATGAGAAGGATTCCGGCCAAGAGGATGGGCGAGAGGGCCAAAAGAGCTGCAACAGCGAGGTTGTCCACCGTGAGTCCGATCCGCGGCGTCATTGCCGCATCGTTCCAAGGACCTGACCTGGGGCGACGATTGTCCTCAGCCGACCGGGAACCAGGGGTTGGTCGGTGACGATGGGCCGCCTCGGCGAGTCCATGAGAGATGTTCCCCTTATCCTCCCCAGGCCCACGGGCGGAGTCAACGAACACACCGTCTCGAATGCAGGATATGGTTTGACGAGACGTGCATCACCTCATATTCTTTCGTTGTGTGAACAAACATTTTCACGATGTGAAAATGTCGCAGTCATAACCCCGTTGACCAGCGAACATATCGCATCACCAGATGTTGATAAGGACGCAGCACTGATGTGCTGACTAAGGAGAACCATCGATGACCGCTCATATCGAAAACCTGGACATCCCCGCCGGGATGGAGATCACCGGTGAGCTGCCGGACGGGGCTGAGAAGGTCCTCACGCCCAAGGCGCTTGAGCTCATCGTCGACCTGCACCGGAAGTTCAACGGCGACCGTCTCGAGCGACTCGAAGCTCGCAAGGTCCGCCAGGCCGAAATCGCCGCTGGCAAGGACCTCGACTTCCTGCCCGAGACCGCCGAAGTCCGCAACGACCCGTCCTGGCAGGTCGCACCTCCGGCTCCCGGCCTCGAAGACCGCCGCGTCGAGGTCACCGGCCCAACGTACAAGAAGATGACGATCAACGCGCTCAACTCGGGTGCGAAGGTGTGGCTGGCCGACCAGGAAGACGCGAACACCCCGCAGTGGGACTCGGTCATCCAGGGCCAGATCAACCTGCTCGACTCGCTCAACCGCGAAATCGACTTCACCTCCCCCGAGGGCAAGGAATACAAGCTCGCTCCCGACGAGGATCTGCCGACCATCGTCGTGCGTCCCCGCGGCTGGCATATGCCCGAGAAGCACATCCTCATCGACGGTGAGGAGACCTCCGGTTCGCTCGTCGACTTCGCGCTCTACTTCGCGACCGCCGGCCAGGTCCAGATCGAGAAGGGCCGCGGACCCTACTTCTACCTCGCGAAGATGGAATCCCACCTCGAGGCCCGCCTGTGGAATCAGGTCTTCGAGCACGCCGAGGATGCCTTCGGCCTGGCCCGCGGCACCATCCGGGCCACCGTGCTCATCGAGACCTACACCGCGGCCTTCGAGATGGAAGAGATCCTCTACGAACTGCGCGAGCACTCGGCCGGACTCAATGCCGGCCGCTGGGACTACATCTTCTCCGTGATCAAGAACTTCCGCTCGCGCGGCTCCGACTTCCTGCTGCCGGACCGTTCGGACGTGACGATGACGGTGCCGTTCATGCGGGCCTACACCGAACTGCTCGTGCGCACCTGCCACAAGCGCGGGGCACATGCCATCGGGGGAATGTCCGCATTCGTCCCTTCGAAGGACGAAGCCGCGAACAAGGCCGCCTTCGACAAGGTCCGCGAAGACAAGTCGCGTGAGGCCTCCAACGGCTTCGACGGTTCCTGGGTCGCTCACCCCGGAATGGTGGCTCTGTGCAAGGAGGTCTTCACGGAGACCCTCGGCGACAAGCCCAACCAGATCGACAACAAGCGCGAAGACGTCAGCGTCGCCGCCTCTGATCTCCTCGACGTGAAGTCGACCCCGGGTTCGATGACCGAGGCCGGTCTGCGCACCAACGTGTCCGTCGGCATCCAGTACCTGCGCGCCTGGCTCGAGGGCAACGGCGCGGTCGCCATCAACGGACTCATGGAGGACGCCGCGACCGCCGAGATCTCCCGCTCCCAGGTGTGGCAGTGGCACGATGCCGGAATCACGCTGGACTCCGGTGAGAAGGTGACGAAGGAGCTCGTCGAGCGCATCGTCGCCGAGGAGGTCGCCAAGCTGCCCGGCGACGACGCAGGTTGGAAGGACGCCACCGACACCTTCGTCTCGGTCGCCCTCGACCCCGAATACGTCGACTTCCTCACCCTGCCGGCTTACGCCCGCATGCCGTGATCCGCATGTCGTGATCGACTCCGGCCGCACCGCGTGCCCCGGCCAGGGCATGCAGGTCCATGACCGGTGACAACGCCGAACGCCCCCGAAATCTGTGCCGGAAGCACCGATTTCGGGGGCGTTCTTCGCTAGGCTCGTCGTACACATGAACGCAGCGCAGCGCCCGAGATCGCAGGAACGGAAGATGCGGATGAGCCTGACCACAGACGAACTGCCCCGACTGGCCAGTCCCGGCAGCATCGCCGAACTCTCCGAGCTCATGGCCCGCGCCCATGCCGAGAACCGCACCGTCGCTGTGTTCGGCGGCGGCACCGCCTTCGATGATCATCCGCCAGCGTCCACTCCGGGCCTGCTCATCGATCTGACCTCGATCGCCGAGGTGGCCGTCAGTTCCGGTGCAGGCGACACGATCCGTGCCGGAGCCGGATCCCGGATCACCGCGCTGAACAGGTTCGCCGCTCAGTCCGGGCAGGAGATCCTCGCCGACCTTCCCCTCGACCGAATCGACGCCGGCGCCACCCTCGGCGGAATGATCGCAACTGCGGCCACCGGACCCCGCAGCCTGCGCCGGCCTCGGCTGGCCGAGACCGTGTTGTCCATGACGACCGTCGCCGCCGACGGGACCATCGCCCGCACCGCTCACGGTCTCCACCCGGAGCTGGGCGGCCGCGATCTGCGCAGCCTCATCACCGGATCCTGGGGGACCCGAGCGATCATCGCTGAGGCAGAAATCGGTCTGACCCGGCGACCCGAAGCGCAGAGATTCGTGTGGATCCCCGTCACCGAGACTGCCGCCGATCTCCTTGTCGCACGCCGTGTCCCCGATGCCGTCGTCATCGAACGCCCACCCGGGTCACCGGCGACGACGGTAGTCCTTATTGAAGGGGAGACCGGCGAAGTCGAGGCCGAAGTCGGCCACCTCGTCGCCTGGAACCCTGGCGCGACTCCGTGTGGGGAACCGGGCTGGTGGGGGAGCAGAGCGCGACTGGCCGCGACCATCGGGGTGTCGGTGGCACCGAGCTTCATCCCGACCCTCATCGATGCCGTCGACCGGCTGGAGACGACGATCGGTTATCCGCTGCAGCTGCGCGGAAGCGCAACGGGGTCGTTCGAATTAGGCATCGGCGCTCCGGAATCCGAACCGGGAATGGCCACCCGCGTGGTCCTCGAACATCTGCGCAGCTTCGGCCTGCACCATGTCGCCGCCTGGCTCATCCATGCACCAGCACCGGTCTGGGGCGAGGTTGACGCGTGGGGGCCGCGTCCGGGGCGTCAGGGCCTGCAGGAGCTGAAGGCGCTCGTCGACCCGCGCGGGATTCTGGCACCGGGTCGGGGAACCGCCGGGATCTAGCCCCGCGCGACCGACTTCACGCGACTGGCGCCGCGCATCGACGAAACCTGGACTTCTACTTCACCAACAGCACCGGGCACTCGGCTTCGAGGATAACCTGCTGCGCGCTCGACCCGAGCAGCAGCTTCACCACCGGTGAGCGGCGCTTCGTGCTCATGACGATCACCGCAGCGTCGTGCTCGTCGGCCAGGCCGAGGATCTGCTCAGCCGGGTCGGGGCCGGAGCGGTGGACGGCATACTCGAGTCCCGCCTCGGCGAGGGCGGCACCCAACTTAGTGCACTCGGCCAGGGGAGACGTCGACGGTGCTGTCGTCGTATCCGTGCCGAACACGACCGCCTGCACCGCCGCGTTCTCACGGAGGGCTGCGGTGATCGCCTGCTCGAGCACCTTGTCCGAGGTATCCGGACGCAGCGCCAGGACTACGGTCGCGGCAGCCGAACTGATGTTCGGTGAGGCGGTGACCTGCAGGGACGGGGCGGGGAATCGGCGTTGCGGAGCCGAATAGAGATCAGTCATCGCAGGTCCCCGTTCAGCCGATTCCGATGACGCCGACGGCGACACCCACGGCGAGCATGACGAGGGCGACGATGAGCGCACGCCACAGCACCTTCTTATGGTGATCGCCGAGCTCGACGCCGGACAGTGAGACAAGCAGCAGGATCGCGGGCACCAGCGGCGACTGCATGTGCACGGGCTGGCCGGTGATCGACGCGCGGGCCATATCGGCCGCAGAGACGCCGAAGTGGGAGGCGGTCTCGGCGAGCACGGGCAGGATGCCGAAGTAGAAGGCGTCGTTGCTCATGAAGAACGTCATCGGGATCGACAGCAGACCGGTGATGACGGCCATATAGGGCCCCATCGAGTTCGGGATGACCGCGACCAGCCATTCGGCCATCGCATCGACCATTCCGGTGCCGGACATGATGCCGGTGAGCACGCCCGCGGCCATGACCATGGCCACGACGGAGATGATCGCGGTGGCGTGGGAAGCGAGCTCCTCCTGCTGGTCCTTCATCTTCGGGAAGTTGACCATGAGCGCGATGACGGTGCCGATCATGAACAGGTACGGCAGCGGCAGGATGTCGATGATGAGCAGGACCATGACGGCCACGGTCAGGGCCAGGTTGAACCAGAACAGCTTCGGTCGCAGGGTCGAGCGGTTGGGATCGAGCGCGGTGTTCGACAGGCCCGAACCAGTTCCGGCGGATCCGTCTGTGTCGTTCGCGGAGACGGGGGCCGCCTCGGTGGTGGTGCCATCGATCGCCGAGGCGGCACCGGAGTTCCCCGCCCCGTGACCGCCGGTCGCGGCTGAGCTGCTGGTCGAGGCTGAGCCGGTGGCGGCGCGGGCTCCGGCCACGGCGCCGACGAGGTCCCTGCGGCGGTTCGATCCGCGGTCCTCGACCCAGGCAACGCCGTTCTTGGCCAGGCGACGGCGTTCGGAGATGCCGAGCACATAGGCGAAGACGAAGCACACAAGCAGGCCCGCCACCAGCGACGGAACCATGGGGACGAAGATCTCGTTCGCGTCGATCTGCAGCGCCGAGGAGGCTCGTGCCGTCGGTCCGCCCCACGGGACGATGTTGAGGGTGCCGTTGATGAGACCGGCCACGCAGGTGAGCACCACCGGTGACATCTCGAGGCGCTGGTAGATAGGCAGCATGGCCGCGGTGACGACGATGAACGTCGTCGATCCGTCACCGTCGAGGGACACGGCACCGGTGAGCAGCGCGGTGCCGAGGACGACTCTGACGGGGTCGTTGCCGGCGACCTTGAGGATGAAGTCGACGAGCTTGTCGAAGAGGCCGACGTCGATCATGATGCCGAAGTAGATGATGGCGAAGAGCAGCAGCGCTGCCGTTGACGACATCGAGGCGATCGCGTCCATGACCATGTCCCCAATGCCCAGACCGGCCCCGGCGAAGAGGCCGAAGATCGTGGGCACGAGGATGAGTGCGAGGATCGGCGAGAGTCGTTTGGTCATGATCAGCGTCATGAAGACGAAGATCATGGCAAAACCGAGAATGACAAGCACGAGCTTCTCCTTCGAAGGCGAATGTGAGGCTCGAAACACCGTAGGGTCCAGATCACGTGCCGCGCGCGTTTGTGTGCACTGATGGCGATTAGCTCGTTGAGTGCCTTTTGCGCATTGCGCTCAAGCGCGACTACGCTGAGCGCGTGCCCCGGCCCCATCGTTCGTTCTCCCGACGTGTGCTGATCTCTCAGCTCGCGCTCGTCATTGTGATCCTCACCCTGGTCACCGGCGTATTCGCGTGGATGGGGGCGCGCACCGTCACCGAGGTGACCGAGACGAAGGCGCTGGCTACTGCCCGCACGCTCGCGATCGATCCGGATGTTCGCGCCGCCTCGACTCAGGCCTCGGCCGAACATGCCGACGAACCCGATGAGCAGATCGTCACCTCGATGTTGGCGATCACCGATGATCTGCGCGACCGCTCGGGCATCAGCTTCGCCGTCATCACCGACGACCGCGGCATCCGACTCACCCACCCCGACAGGTCGAAGATCGGGCACAAGGTCTCGACATCTCCGGACGAGGCGCTGGCCGGCCGCGAAAACGTGTCCCACGAATCCGGAACCCTGGGCGAGACGGTGCGGGCAAAGGTCCCGATCTATTCGAGTGAGGACGGCAAGACCGTCGTCGGTGAGGTCTCGGTGGGCATCTTCGCCTCCGTGCTCGATGCTGACGTCCGCCGTGAACTCATCCTGCTCGGCACCGTCGCGGTGCTCGCCCTGGCGCTCGGCGGGGTGGTGTCGCTCATGCTCGGGCGCCGACTGCGGAGGGAGACACTCGGCGTCGGACCCGAAGAGCTCGCCGAAATGGCTCGTGATCAAGGGGCCGTGCTCCACGGCCTCGACGACGGAGTGCTCGGGTTCGACACGAATGGGACGCTCACACTGAGCAACTCGAACGCGAAGGAGCTGCTCGGAACCGCCTCGGCGAAGGACGGCGACCGTGCGGACGGCGCGAACGAGGCGAACGGCGGAGCCGCCTCGGCGAGGGGAACTGATGACGATCTGGTCGACGTGCCCGACGAAGTCACCGCACTCATGGCCGAAGCCCCAGCAGACGGCGCCCTGCGACGGCGGATCACGATCAACGACCGGATTCTGCTGGCCACCGCCGTGCGGGTGCAGCGCGACGGGGTCTCCGTCGGAGGCGTCGTGACCCTGCGCGACGAGACGCAGATGCTCACGATGGCGCGCCAACTCGAGTCCGTCACCGCCATGGCCCGAGCCCTGCGCACTCAGCGACACGAGTTCGCCAACCGGCTGCACACCGTGCTCGGACTCGTAGACACAGGTGCGACCGATGAGGCCCACACCTACCTGTCGTCGATCCTCGGCACCGGGCCGATCACGACCCCGGTGGAGGACATCGACCTCGTCTCCGACCCGTACCTGCGCGCCGTCCTGGAGGCGAAGGGGACGACCGCCGCCGAGGCGGGTGTGAGTCTGGCCGTCACCCCTGATTCCCTGGCCGTCGGTGCGGTCCGCGACCCGGAGGCGGTCACGCTCATCCTCGGCAACCTCATCGACAACGCCGTACGTGCGGCGGTCGCAGGCCGCCGGTATGCCGAGGACGGCGGCCGGGTCGAAGTGCAGCTGCTGAGCTCCGGAGGGGAACTCCACGCGGTCGTCACCGACACCGGCGACGGTATCGACGACGAGGTGGTGGGACAGATCTTCGACGAGGGATTCTCGACCTCGACCGCCGCCTCGGCGCCGGACTTCGGGATCGGGCTGACCACGGGAACCGGCACCGGGGACGGCCACGGTCTCGGCATCGGCCTCGCGCTCAGCCGCCGGGTCGCGGAGAAGGGCGGGGGAGCCGTGTGGCTCATCGACGGCCACGATCCGGACCTCGGCGGGGCGAGCTTCGGCATGCGCCTGCCCGATGCCCTGGACGACCCTGACGGCGAGGGTGCTGCCTTCGCCGCCGACAATGACTTCCCAACTGATGAGGAGAGATGATGGTCAACGTTCTCGTGCTCGATGACGACTTCTTCGTCGGGCAGATCCACGCCCGCTACGTCGACGAGGTGCCCGGCTTCACGGCGCTCGAACCCGTCCGTGACCTGAGGACGGCTCGCAATGTCATCGCCGAGAATGATGTCGACCTGCTTCTCGTCGACTACGTCCTGCCCGAGGGCACCGGGGCCGAACTCATCCGCGAGACCGATATAGATGCGATCGTGCTCTCGGCGGTCACGGATCCGCAGGTGGTCCGCTCGTCGCTGCGGGCGGGAGCGATGACGTACATCGTCAAGCCCTTCGCCGCCGAGGTGCTGCAGAGCTTCCTGCGCCGCTACGCGAGGTTCCTCCGCTACTGGGAGCGGGAGAAGGTGGGGCAGGCGGATCTCGAGCGGCAGCTGCGCAACCTCCACGATGCCGCGGCCGTCGGCGGGACTGGTGCGAGCCCGGCAGGCTCGTCGACGACGACCCGGATCCTGGCCGCGCTCGAGGAAGCGAGCGGTCCGATGACGGCACTCGAGGTCGCCGAGGCGGTCGGTGCCTCCCGTGCGACCGCGCAGAGGCACCTGGCGAAGCTCGCCGAAGCCCGCACGATTACGGTGTCCCTGCAGTACGGCAACACCGGCCGTCCCGAGCATCTCTACGCCACGAAGTAGATTGCTCAAACCGTGGCGACCGCCCATCTTGACCTCCCGCTGGCGTGAATCCGCCTGCCACGCTGCTTTGAACACGTTCATTGTGGCGATAAGTCTGAACTCTCCGGAGAATTCAGACTTATCGCCACACTCAACTTTCAGTCGCGCTCGATCGGCAAGTTAAGTGGGCGCGGATTGCCGATTGTGAGGGGAAAGTGTGCAATCAGAGCACACTTATCTTGCTCATCGACGGTTCGCATCGCGTTCCCATGGGGAACTACGCCGTCTTGTGAACCTTCTACCGCTGCGCTTCGGCTGCTCCGTCGCCGCTGTCGAGCAGATCGAGTTCTCGGGGAAGCTCGCGCATCCGCACCAGCCGGGAGGCGAACACCGGCATCGAACCGAGCAGCGCGCAGACCGCCAGGATCCACATCGTCATCGCCACACCCAACCAGTCACCGAGGATGCCCGCGACGAACGCGCCGAGTGGCATCGGCCCCCCACACACACTAGGAAGCGGATCGAGGCGTTCATCCGGCCCAGCAGCGGTTTTGGGCACAGGCGTTGGCGGAAGCTCACCTGCGCAATGTTGTAGACAACCACTGCCCAGGCCACGACGAACCAGCTGATCAGCAGGGTCGGCAGAGCGGGCAGGAGCGAGGCGAGCGGAACACCGAGTGCGGATGCTCGCCGACACCGGATTCCTTATCGCCCAGGAGGCGCGGCGAGGCAGGCGCGGGTCCAGGGAGATTCCGTACCTTGCCATGGGCAAGAGCTGGTTCCTCAACACCGGGGACATGACGACCGAGATGCTCGAGGCCTTCACCGCCGAGTTCACAGCCGCACCCTATGAGGAGCGGACGATGGGGCGGATGGCTGCGATGCTCACCGAGGATGAAGTCGAGGAATTCCGATCCCGCATCGATGAGCTGTTCGAAGAGTTCCGCGGTCGCCGCAGAAGGCCCGGCGCCACTCAGTGGGGTCTGTTCATCGCCATGCATCCGAGTGATCCGCATGACCTCTGAAGCGGACAACCATGTCGACGCCCGCTGTGCGGCTGTCTATGACGTCTTCGAAGGGCCCGAGAGGGATGACCTTGACGCCTACGCGGCGATGGTCGAGGAATTCGGGGCCGCCTCGGTGGTGGATGTCGGATGCGGAACGGGAACGTTCGCAACGATGCTCGCCTGTCGTGGGAGGAACGTCGTGGCCGTTGACCCATCGGCGCTTGCCCTGGATGTGGCTCGCGCAAAACCTCACGCCGATGAGGTGACATGGGTTCACGGGGTCGCCGCGGATCTGCCGCCGTTGCAGGCCGATATGGCATTCATGACGGCCGATGTGGCGCAGGCGATTCTCGGTGACGAAGCGTGGATGGAAACTCTGACGGCGATCCGCCGGAGCCTGCGAGCGGGAGGGCTCCTCGTCTTCGAATCACGTGACCCTCAACGGCGGGCATGGCTGGAGTGGACAAAGGCGAACACCTATTCCTCGGCCGAGGTCGACGACGAGGGGACAGCCGAATCGTGGGTGGAGTTCGGAAGCGCTTCTGGCGCGTTCGTTGATTTCACCGGGGTGTTGGTCTTCGAGCGAGACGGTTATCGAGTCGAGCAGCAGAACCGGCTGCAGTTTCGTGACCGGGGTCAGCTGACGAGGTCACTGGAAAGCGTCGGGTTCGTCGTCGAGGGGATTCGTGACGCCCCGGACCGACCGGGCCGCGAGTTCGTCTTCATCGCTCGGGTACCCCTATAGGCGGGGCGCCGACCTGGACCAGCTGCGCTGATTCTGCCGCGAACGGCAAGTCAATTGTTTTCGGATTGCCAAAATGGCGAGCAAACTGAGCACTCTGGACACAACTATCTCGCTCAACACCGGGCTCAGCCCTGGTTCTCCGCCATATCCGCCTTCTTGAGTGCCGTCGGGAGGAGATCTTCAGTCAGGTAGTCGCTGACACCGTTCATCGCTTCTTTGTCGATGGCGAGGCTGGTCTCTGAGTCGAATGCCATTTGATGGACTGTCAGCAATTCTCCTGCCCAAGAAACGTAGCACTCTGACGCTGCCATCTTCCCTTGGTCCAAAAACGTTCCGTTGTAGGCCGCGATGCAGAAGCCTTCGCCTTTGTTGCCTTTGGGTTCGAAGACCTCGACCGACTCTGTCGCCTCCGCGCTGATCGATTCTTGACAGTCGCCCACGGTGTTTCGGAGATCATGGAGCAGCTCCGCCGATCCCCTTTCGGGTCTGGTCAGCGATGTCAGGACGTATGTACCGGTGCTGTCATCGGACTGATCAAATGATCGCGAAGCGGATACGCCGTCCAGATCGGATGAGTAGGCGGACATGACACCGATGACGCACTCGGATTGTGTGGACTGCTCGTCGGGAGAGCTGTCCTCAGAGTCGAACGGATTGGCCGCTTGCTCGTCCTTTTCCCCGAATTCGACGTCGTCCTCAAACGTGAAACCGCCGGGCAAGTCCTCCAGCGAGAGGATTCTGTCGCTGTATTCGTCGCCGCTCAGAACTGCGCGCTCGTCTGCTTCTTGAGATTCAATAGATGCTGGATCGGGGGAAGCCTCCTGCTGTTTCTGGCTTTGCCCTGCCTGATCTCCGGATCCGTCAGAGCAGGCGGGCAGCGTGAATGCGCAGGCCACAGCTATGATTCCGATCGCGAAGCGTTTCAACAACTTTCCCTTTCGTGTGCGGCGGTCCACTGGGAGCATACAATATCTGTTGTTTTTCGATCGTTTTAGGCCAGCTAGCGGCGAACTTACGCATCCTACTTTTTTGGGAGCTAGGCGCGGATAGTCGATCCCCACATGCGCAGAGATTCAGCCGTCACGCAGTACGGATCCCGGCAGAGCGCCGTCGCTGAGATGCAGGTGAAGTGTCGAGAGATGCGGCCTGACGTGGACATTCACTCCGCATGTTGTCGAATGCAGCTCTTCCAAGATTCCGATCGGCACCACGCCGCCCTGTCTGACCTTCCCGCCAGCACCCCAGCTGACGTCGAAATCCACCCGACACGACCCGCCCGTCGAACCCGCAGCTGCCCGCCGCGCCACACGCCGAACCCTGCGGATTTGCTGGGCAGGAGCGCAATATCGTCCTAAGATGAGAGGCATGGCGACCAGAACGACTTCCCCCGCTTCTGGTTCCGGGAAACGCACAGCGCGCAAAAACGCTGGTCGGTCCGGCAAAGCGGGGACCGAAGAACCCGGGACAAATGTTGTCACCGGTGCATGGAGGGGAGTGGCCCACATGGCCGGAAACCGTGCGCGAAAGACTCTCAGCGACGAACCGACCGATCAGTCACCGACGAAGCGGGACGGCACCGCCTTCTTCCTCATCGGGCTCTCGGTCATCATCGCCGCCTTCGAATGGTGGAACTTCCCCGGCGCGATCAGCGACGGCGTCCGCGGAATCGTCGAAGGCACCTTCGGCCGCGTAGCACTCGTCCTGCCGGTGGTCTTCACCTGCTACGCGATCCGCCTGTTCCTGCGCGGTGACGACAACCGCGGTAACAACCGAATCCTCATCGGGATGATCTTCGGTCTGCTCGCCGCCTCGAGCCTGGCCCATATCGCCGCCGGCAACCCGACCTTCACGAACTCCCGCGAGGCCATGGCCAATGGGGGAGGCGCGCTCGGATTCGTCGTGTCCTCACCGCTGGTCATCGCGACCACCGTCTACGTGGCGGTGCCGCTGCTCGTGCTGCTTGGACTGTTCTCTCTGCTCGTGGTCACCGCGACACCGGTACGTGCGATTCCCCGTCGCCTCACTGACCTGTACTACCGCCTCACCGGCGGTGTCCGCCCCGGATCCGAATCGGCCGACACCAAGCAGTCCGACCTCGTTGCGGAGAACGGCCGGACCTCCGACCTCAAATCCGTGACCGGCACCAAACGCCGCGGCCGGAAGAAGAAGACCGACAACCCCGACTCCGCCGACGACGACGCCGTGACGAAGGCCTACGACAAGGCCTATATCCACGAGAACGATGTCAGCGACGAAGAAGCCGACACCACCCGGATCGAAACCGACCCGGAACCGAAGCTCAAGCCCGGCCAGCGCCGCCCGACCAAGGCCGAACGCGAGATGGCCGAGCTGAAGAAGACGATCGGGATGGACGACGACGCCGCAAACCAGGCGAAGAAGTCCGACCCCGCTGCCGCCTCGGCGCCGGTGCCGATCACGAACGCACCCGCACCCCCGCCCACGGAGCAGCTGCCCGAACGCGTCGAGCAGCTCACCCTGGCCGGCGACGTCACCTACACGCTGCCCGCCTCGGACAACCTCCAGCCCGGACCTCCCGCAAAGGAACGGTCAGAGGCCAACGACCGCGTAGTCGAAGCCCTGCGCGATGTGCTCGAGCAGTTCAAGATCGACGCCGAGGTCACCGGATTCTCCCGCGGCCCGACGGTCACCCGCTACGAGGTGGAGCTCGGCGCCGGCACGAAGGTCGAAAAGGTCACGGCCCTGTCGAAGAACATCGCCTACGCCGTGGCCAGCGCCGATGTGCGCATCCTCTCGCCGATCCCCGGCAAGAAGGCCATCGGCATCGAGATCCCGAACACCGACCGTGAGAACGTCGCCCTCGGTGATGTGCTGCGGTCGAAGGCCGCCCGCAAGACCGACCACCCGATGGTCATGGGCGTGGGCAAGGACGTCGAAGGCGGATTCGTCGTCGCCGACCTCTCGAAGATGCCCCACCTGCTGGTCGCCGGTGCCACCGGTGCCGGTAAGTCGAGCTTCGTGAACTCCATGATCACCTCGATCATGATGCGCGCGACCCCCGACGAGGTCCGCATGATCCTCGTCGACCCCAAACGCGTGGAGCTGACGATCTACGAAGGCATCCCGCATCTGATCACCCCGATCATCACGAACCCGAAGAAGGCCGCCGAGGCGCTCGAATGGGTCGTGCGCGAGATGGACGCCCGCTACGACGACCTCGCGAACTACGGGTTCAAACACGTCAAGGAGTTCAACAAGGCCGTCCGGGAGGGCCGCATCCAGCCGCCCGCCGGATCCGAGCGCGTCCTCCAGCCGTACCCGTACCTGCTGGTCGTCGTCGACGAGCTCGCCGACCTCATGATGGTCGCCCCGCGCGACGTCGAAGCTTCGATCCAGCGCATCACTCAGCTGGCCCGAGCCGCAGGCATCCACCTGATTCTCGCCACTCAGCGACCCAGCGTCGACGTCGTCACCGGCCTCATCAAGGCCAACGTGCCCTCGCGTCTGGCGTTCGCGACCTCGTCGCTGGCCGACTCGCGAGTCGTGCTCGACCAGCCCGGCGCGGAGAAGCTCATCGGTCAGGGTGACGCTCTGTTCCTGCCGATGGGTGCGGCCAAGCCGATGCGTGTCCAGGGAGCCTGGGTCAACGAGTCCGAGATCGAGAAGGTCGTCGACCACGTCAAGAGCCAGCTGAAGCCGAACTACCGCGAAGACGTGGCGGTCGAAGCACCGAAGAAGCAGATCGACGAGGACATCGGAGACGACCTCGAACTGCTGCTCCAGGCGATCGAGCAGGTCGTGACCACTCAGTTCGGATCGACCTCGATGCTCCAGCGCAAGCTGCGCGTCGGCTTCGCGAAGGCCGGTCGCCTCATGGACCTCATGGAGTCCCGCGGAATCGTCGGCCCCTCCGAGGGCTCGAAGGCACGCGATGTGCTCGTGCGCCCTGATGATCTGCCGGGCACCCTGGCGATCATCAAGGGCGAGACCCCGCCCGATGATGACTCGTCCGGTGCCGCGGCCGAACCCGCCGGTCAGGGTCACTCCGGACACGCCTCTGCGGCGGGGGACTACGACGAGGAGTTCGAGGACTTCGGTCAGTCGTCCGGCAGCGGAACGGCGGCCGATGGCTCCGGTGGTTCCAGCGGCTCCGACCGCTATGCGAACGGAGTCGGCCATGCCGGCGACCTCACCGTCGGCGACATCGACCCGGAGACCGGACTCGAGGTCGTCGAAGCCAGCGGAGAGGACGCCTGGCAGCTCACCGGCCGCTGATCCGGTCCGAACCCCACCCCTCGCCGAGGCGGCGCACCGTACCGACGGTGCGCCGCCTCGGCGATAGTGGTTGAGGTACCACTGGTTGGAATGATCTGCACAGCTCACTCCGATAGGCTGGACGTGTGAACGATCGAGTCGAGGCCGGAGCCTCAAAGCAGCCCTCTGCAGAACCGAGTCCGTGGAATGTGCCGAACGCGCTCACGGTGCTGCGCATCCTCTTGGTGCCCCTGTTCCTCGTGTTCCTGTTGGCCGACGGCGGCAACGATGTGACACTGCGCTGGTGGGCTCTCGTCGTGTTCCTGCTGGCCATGTTCACCGACTTCGTCGACGGCTACCTGGCCAGGCGGGACAACCTCATCACGAACTTCGGCAAGATCGCCGATCCCATCGCCGACAAATCACTCATGGCCGCCGCACTCATCGGTCTGGCGATCATAGTCGAACTGCCGTGGTGGGTGCCCGTGATCATCCTCGTCCGCGAACTCGGAATCACCGTGCTGCGGTTTTTCATGATCCGCATCGCCGTCATGCCGGCCTCACGCGGTGGCAAGATCAAGACCGTGCTGCAGACAGCGGCGATCGGACTGTTCCTGCTGGTGTTCCCGCTCTCAGCTGTGGTGCCCCCGGTCGTCTACGTCATCCTGCTCGTCCTTGCGTGGATCATCATGACCGCGGCGATTGTCGTCACCATCGTCACCGGCGTCGACTACTGTGTGCAGGCGGCGAAGCTGTACAAGGACGCGAAGAACGGCGGGAACAAGCAGCGTGGCTGATTCCGATCTGATGGCGACTGCGCGGCGGACCATCTCCACCTGCTCTCAGCTGGGGATCTCGCTGGCGTCGGCGGAGTCGCTGACCGGCGGACGATTCGTCGCCTCGCTCGTTGATGTGCCGGGCGCCTCGGCCGTGGTGCGCGGGGGACTGGTCACATACGCCACCGACCTCAAAGCGAGCCTGGCCGGAGTCGATGCCGACCACCTCGAGGAGACCGGTCCGATCGATCCGGTCGTGGCCGCGCAGATGGCCGTCGGCACGGCTGTGCAGTGCGTGGCCGATATCGGAATCTCCTGCACCGGAGTCGCCGGTCCCGATCCGCAGGACGACAAACCCGTCGGACTCGTCTATACGGCGATCGCCTTCGGTGGGAAGGCCAAGGTCTTCGAGCACGAGTTCACCGGTGACCGCGATTCCATCCGCAGCCAGACGGTCCAGGCGATGGCGGTCAACCTCGACGAATTCGTCGGCGAACTCGCATTCGGGCCGGTTGCGGGGCCGGGAAAGGGCCGCGGGGACCTCGAGGAATAAGTCTGTCCGCCGCGGGGTTGACTGAGTGATGACCATCGGACGAAATTTCTCCAAAGTCTTCGAATGGACTGGCAATACCATCCGCTCGGGGCGCCAGGTTGGTGCAGTGTCACGGCCAGGTTGTAAGGTAGTTGGAACTACATTGACGGGACGCGCTGACAAAGGGAGGGCCGCGTTATGTTACTGAGAGTCGAAATCGGCGACGCACTACGTTCCGCCCGCCGTCGTCAAGGACGCACCCTTCGCGATGTCTCGACCGGGGCCAGCGTTTCGCTCGGCTACCTCAGCGAGATCGAGCGCGGACAGAAGGAAGCCTCCTCGGAGCTGCTGTCGGCGATCTGTGAAGCACTCGACCTGCCTCTGTCGGCACTGCTGTCGTCGGTGTCTGATCGCTTCGCCCTCGAAGAGGGCGTGCAGATCCCCGATACCATTCCGCAGGAGCTCTCGGACAAGATCCTCGGCCACCCTGAGGGATTCTCTTCTCCGCGCCTGGCCGCCAAGCCCTGATGCGGCACACGCTCTACTGGATCCTCATGAACGAGGAGTTCGGTGAGGCTCGTGCCGCCTCCCTGCACACCGACCTCACTCTGAGCTCCCTCGGTTCGCGGACCGCTGCGCAGGCATTCGAAGCCGGCGTCGAACCCCGCGACATCTGGATCGCCGTGTGCGATTCCATGGGCGTTCCCGAATCCCGTCGCCTCGGCAAAGAAAAGCCGCGCTCGACCCCGTTCTGAACGATGTTCGGCGCTGTTCTCAGCGATGCTCAGCACCATCCTGATCGATGGGAGGTGTTCAACTCTGTCCGGTCGGAGACGTCCCGGTATTGTTCTGCGGGCGCGGCATCGCCCGCGTGTAGACTGACCGTATGAATCAGGCTGTCCCGTTCATCACTCTTCAGCCCAGCCGCGGCCAGAGCGCAGCCGAGGCTATGGAGACCTACCTCGAGGTCTTCGCGGACGGACGCGTGATCCTCGACCATCGCTACGGTTCCGAAGGACCTGGCGCAGAGGGCACGGTCATCATGTCCGAAATCGAAGTCGCCGGACAGAGACTGCGCTTCAGCGACAGCTTCGTCGCACACGAGTGGGACATCACTCCTGGTGTGTCACTCATGGTCGACTGCGAATCGACCGGGGAGCTCGAGCGTCTCTTCGCTGCGCTGAGCGAGCAGGGAACTGTGTACATGCCGCTCGACGATTACGGATTCGGACCATTCGGGTGGGTGGGCGACCGCTTCGGACTCACCTGGCAGCTGGGCCTCGCATCGGCTTAGGTCTCGCAGAGACACGCGACACACGTGAATATATAGAACACCTGTTCCCATGTGGGTTATCCTGGTGAGGAATCACGGGACCTGTGACCATGAGTGGCTGGTTATCCACGGGGGAATCGCATCCTCTGTCGTTATGTCAGTGCCATCTTCTAGCCTTGGTCTCAACGGAAAAGCAACGAAGAGGAGACGTCATGGCACGTACACCCAAGAACCTCCAGGTTCCCACCGGCGGAGACAAGTCGAAGGCGCTCGAAGCCGCTATGGGCCAGATCGATCGCAACTACGGCAAGGGCGCGATCATGCGCCTCGGTGACGGTGTGCGCGAGCCCATCGCCTCCATCCCGACCGGCTCGGTCGCCCTCGACATCGCACTGGGCATCGGCGGTCTGCCGCGCGGTCGCGTCGTCGAGATCTACGGCCCGGAATCATCCGGTAAGACGACCGTGGCTCTCCACGCCGTGGCGAATGCTCAGAAGGCCGGCGGAATCGCCGGGTTCATCGATGCTGAGCACGCTCTCGACCCCGAGTACGCGAAGAAGCTCGGCGTCGACACCGATCAGCTCCTCGTCTCCCAGCCGGACACCGGTGAGCAGGCTCTCGAGATCGCCGATATGCTCATCCGGTCCGGTGCCCTCGACATCATCGTCATCGACTCCGTCGCAGCGCTGGTGCCCAAGGCCGAAATCGAAGGCGAGATGGGCGACAGCCACGTCGGTCTGCAGGCTCGTCTGATGTCGCAGGCTCTGCGTAAGATCACCGGTGCCCTGGCGCAGTCGAAGACCACTGCGATCTTCATCAACCAGCTGCGTGAGAAGGTCGGCGTCTTCTTCGGTTCGCCGGAGACCACCTCGGGTGGTAAGGCGCTGAAGTTCTATGCATCCGTGCGCATCGACGTCCGCCGCATCGAGACCCTCAAAGAAGGTCAGGACGCGGTCGGCAACCGAACCCGTGCGAAGATCGTGAAGAACAAGGTCGCCCCGCCGTTCAAGCAGGCCGAGTTCGACATCCTCTACGGTCAGGGCATCTCCCGCGAGGGCAGCCTCATCGATATGGGCGTCGACAACGGCATCGTGCGCAAGTCCGGATCCTGGTTCACCTACGATGGCGACCAGCTGGGCCAGGGCAAGGAGAACGTCCGCAACTTCCTCCGCGACAACCCCGGTCTGGCCGAAGAGATCGAGCTGAAGATCAAGCACAAGCTCGGACTGATCCAGGTCGACGAACCCGAGGACGACACCGAGGCAGCCGGAGAAGCACAGACGGATGACGTCGAAGTCTCCTGACGCTTCGTCGACTGAGACCGAGTCGATCGACGATGAGTCCACCGCATCGACCGACAAGGCCGGTGCGGGTGACTCCGATTCGACCGGCTCGCCTCAGACCGAGACGCTCTCCCAGCTGCGCAGCGCGATCTCGGAGATCGACCAACGCCATGCCGAAGGAGAGACCGGATTCTTCGCCGGTCTCTCCGGACTCGACGACGATGTCACCGGCGGCGGTCGAACCGGCAAACGGAAGAGTGTCGGCAAGACTGCCCGTTCGGGTACGAGCACGACTACGCGGCGGAAGAAGAAGTCCAGCAGCTGGAAACGACCAACGCAAGAACCGGACAACGGATGGGCCGAAGGCGGCACCGAATCGACCCCTGACTTCATCGACGTTCCCGACTTCCTTGACAGTGGAGACGACGGCGGACCGGACTTCGCTGCCGGGCCCGGACTGAGCTTCGACGAGGACGAAGACGACGCCCCGGACTTCGACGAGGACTACGCCCAGGCGAAGAAGACGGCGATGAACATGCTCGCCATGCGCGACCACTCCAGTGACGAACTGCGCAAGAAGCTTCTCAAACGCGATCTCATGCCCGAAGCGATCGATGTCCTCATCGAGAAGCTGCAGAACTCGCGCCTGCTCAACGACGAAGAATTCGCCCACCGCTTCGCACGGGCGCAGCGAGAGAACCGGAAACTCTCCCGGTCCGTGCTCAAACGCCAACTCAGCAAGAAAGGCATCAGCCCCGAACTGGCTTCCGAAGCCGTGGCCGACATCGACGGCGAGGAAGAGCTCGCCCGCGAAGTCGCCCAGAAGAAAGCAGACTCCACCCGGCGCCTCGACTATGCGGTGCGGGAGCGCCGGATCCTCGGCATGCTCGCCCGCCGCGGCTTCCCCTCGGCGATCTGCATCAAGGTCACACGGGAAGTGCTCGCCGAAGACTGAAATGGCACCTATGGAACGGCTAGAATGGGTGCGCCATGACTGAACTGATTGAATCCCCGACGACATCCGGCACCGCTCCTCGCAGCTACGAGGTCAAGACCTATGGATGTCAGATGAACGTGCACGACTCCGAGCGTCTGTCCGGACTGCTCGATGACGCCGGCTACGTTCAGGCGAACACCGACGACCAGGCCGACGTCGTCGTATTCAACACCTGTGCCGTTCGCGAAAACGCGGACAATCGTCTCTACGGCAACCTCGGCCAGCTCGCGAAGGTCAAAGAGAACCACCCCGGTCTCCAGATCGCCGTCGGCGGCTGCATGGCACAGAAGGACCGCGACACCATCGTGAAGAAGGCCCCCTGGGTCGACGTGGTCTTCGGCACCCACAACATGGGATCCCTGCCCGCGCTGCTCGAACGCGCCCGCCACAACGAGGAAGCTCAGGTCGAGATCCTCGAAAGCCTCGACGTATTCCCCTCGACCCTTCCCAGCCGCCGCGAATCCCAGCACTCCGGATGGGTGTCGATCTCGGTCGGCTGCAACAACACCTGCACCTTCTGCATCGTACCCAGCCTGCGCGGCAAGGAGAAGGACCGCCGACCCGGCGACATCCTCGCCGAGGTCGAAGCACTCGTCGCCGACGGAGTCGTCGAAGTCACCCTGCTTGGACAGAACGTCAACTCATACGGCGCCGAATTCCGCGACAAGGGCGCTTTCGCAAAGCTGCTGCGTGCCGTCGGCAACGTGGAGGGCATCGAGCGGGTCCGCTTCACCAGCCCGCACCCGGCCGCCTTCTCCGATGACGTCATCGACGCGATGGCTGAGACCCCGACGGTCATGCCGCAGCTGCACATGCCGCTGCAGTCTGGTTCGGACACGATCCTCAAATCAATGCGCCGCTCCTACCGGACTAAGCGGTTCATGAACATCCTCGACACCGTGCGCGAACGCATCCCGCACGCCGCCATCACCACCGACATCATCGTCGGCTTCCCCGGCGAGACAGAAGAGGACTTCCAAGGCACGATGGACATCGTCCGCCGCGCCCACTTCTCCCAGGCCTTCACCTTCCAGTACTCCATCCGCCCCGGCACACCGGCGGCCACGATGGACAACCAGGTGCCGAAAGACGTGGTTCAGGAACGGTTCGAACGCCTCACCGCGCTCCAGGACGAGATCGCCTGGGACGAGAACAAGACCCAGATCGGCCGTGAGGTCGAAGTGCTAGTGACCAAGCTGCCCCACGACGATTCCCCGCGACTGAGTGGACGAGCCGAAGACAACCGCCTGGTCCACGTTGGAATCCCCAAAGGCGCCCAGATGCCGCGGCCCGGCGACTTCGTCACCGCCACCATCACCGAGGCGAAGCCTTACTTCCTCCTCGCCGACTCCGGTTACTCGGTGCGCCCCTCCCGCGCCGGCGATGCCTATGACCGGGCACAGGCCGAGAGCTGCGGCGCACCGAGCCCGGGCCAGGGCTCGGCAGGATCGACGAACCTCGGCATGCCGACCATCCGCCCCCGCGGCTGAGATGGGCACCTTCGCCATCATCCCGGCAGCACCTGTGCTGCTCGAGGACATCGACCGTATCGAGACCACTCGAATGGTCGAACTGCGAACCGCCATCCGCGATACCGTGCGGACGCAGGCTGAGTGGGCTCTGCCGATCGAGGTCCTGCCGCCCGTAGCCGGGCTCGGCGGCTGGGGGATCGACCGTGGAGTCGACACCCGCACCGGCCGGCTCCTGACCGGGTCGGACTGGGGCGAGACCGTTGAAGCCCTGACACCGGAAGAACGCAGACTCGCCGAGGCGGCCGACCCCGCCATCATCGTCGCGATCCTTCACGCTCACGCCGCCGGCGTCGACATCGGCACGCTCGGAACGAGTGAGAATCTTCTGCTGCCGATCGATCTGTCGGGAGCTGCCACAGAGGACGCTCCCTTGGCCCCGGTCGACGGCGCCGCAGATTTCGACGCTGCGGTCATCGAGGCACTCACCTCCGGACCCACCATGGACACCGAAAGACTGTTCGAATTCTGCGATCGAGCGGACTCCGTGGCCGCGAATCTCAGTGCTCTCGCCGCCGGAATCCGATACGCCGTCAGCCGGAGTGCTCGTGTCTCGACGCTGGAGCCGATCGTCGACGAGCCCGTTCACGAAGTGCGCACACTCTGCGGCACCGGAACCTGGCAGTGAACGTCCATGACTGAGGACCGTTCGCCGATCATCACCGTCGTAGGCGCCACCGCCACCGGGAAATCGGATCTGGCGCTGGATCTGGCCGACCGCCTCGGCGGGGAGATCATCAACACGGATTCGATGCAGTTCTATCGGGGGATGGACATCGGAACGGCGAAGCTGCCGGTCGATGAGCGGCGGGGGATCCCGCACCATCTCATCGACATCCTCGACGTCACCGAAGAAGCGAACGTCCAAGATTTTCAGGCACGGGCTCGGGCCGCGATCGCGGACATCCGAGAGCGCGGACTGCGGCCTATCCTCGTCGGCGGGTCCGGGCTCTACGTGCGTGCCGCTGTCGATCATATGGAGTTCCCGGGCACCGACCCCGGGGTGCGGGCCCGCCTCGAGGCCGAGGTTGCCACCGACCGCTGGGCGCTGCACCAGAAGCTGCGCGAACTCGACCCTCAAGCGGCCGAGAAGATCACCGTCAACGATCAACGGCGAATCGCTCGAGCGCTCGAAGTCATCAAACTCACGGGACGTCCTTTCAGCGCCCAGCTGCCGGACTATCAGGAGATCGAACCGACCATCCACCTGGGACTGAACATGGACCGGGCCATTCTGCATGAGCGGATCGCCACACGTGTCGACCGCATGTGGGACCACGGATGGGTCGATGAAGTGACTCGGCTGCTCGAGGTCGGCCTGGCCGAAGGCAAGACCGCATCGCGCGCCATCGGATACGCGCAGATCCAGCGGCACCTGACCGGAGAACTCACCGCCGCCGAGGCGAAGGACGACACGACGATCCGCACGCGGCAGTTCGCACGCAGACAGGATACGTGGTTCCGTCGTGATCCGCGCATCTGCTGGATCGACGGCAGCGCCGCAGACGCCGAGCAGAATCTGGCGACAGCACTCGACGTGCTCGCCGCGTTCTGACGAAACGATGACTGCGATCGATGTCCTGAGCGGGCACTGAAGACCTGGCCGCTGCGTCACCGATACCATGGAGCCATGAGCACTCCGGATACCCCGTTCGTCGCCTGGACCGATGCCGCCTTCGTCAAGGGGCACGGCACCCAGAACGACTTCGTTCTGATCTCCGACGACGATAGCAAGTTGGAAATGCATCCCGAGACCGTCGCCACGCTCGCCGACCGACGTGCCGGGCTCGGTGCCGACGGCATCATCCGCATCGTGCGCTCCGCAGCCAGTCGCATCCCGGGAGCCGCCGAACAGGCCGAAGCCGGTGCCGAATGGTTCATGGACTACTACAACAACGACGGCAGCCTCTCCGAGATGTGCGGCAATGGCGTCCGCGTCTTCTCCCATACTCTCGTGACCAGCGGCCGCGTCTCCGCCGATGCCCGCGAAATCCTCGTGGGTACACGCGACGGAATCAAGACCGTGCGCACCACCCTCAACCCGGCACTCGGCGTCCAGACCGGAGACGACGTCGTCGACACCGGCACACCCGGACCCGGAACCGCCAGCGATGCTTGGTACACGATTGATATGGGCGAATGGTCACTCGACCCCTCGAACAGCGTGCTCGTGACCACTGGCGGCATCGAAGTCGCCCGCCCCGGACTGAGCGTGAGCACCGGCAACCCGCACACGGTCGTCGCCTTGGCCGAGAATGCTGAACTCGCAGCAGCCGAACTGCGCGACGCGCCCGTCCTCGACCCCGTCCCGGCCCAGGGATCCAACGTCGAATACATCGTCATGGAACCCGCCCGATCTGATGTGGCCGGGGGAGAAGGCGCCCTGCGCATGCGCGTGTTCGAACGCGGCGTCGGTGAGACCCGCTCCTGCGGAACCGGCGCTTGCGCGGCCGCAATCGCAGCCCACCACTGGGCCGGCGAGAAGTCGCCTCTGCAGTGGCGAGTCGACGTCCCCGGTGGTCAGCTGCGCATCGAAATCGACCCGAACGCCGACGGTACGAGTGGGCGCGTCAGCCTCGCCGGCCCCGCGGTGCTCGTCGCCAGCGGCACGATCAGCTGAGCCGGACGTGGGAAGGGCTGAGCGGACCGCTCAGCCGCGTTCGATCGTGAGCACGCGGAAGCCCTTTGACGACCCTGTCCGAGTGACCGAATACCCGTCGCCGAGCATCCCGGCGATCCACTTCTGCAGGGAATCGGCACCGAGGTTCTTCGACACGACGAGGTCGGCCTGCCCGCCAGGAGCCAGGCGCGGCAGCCATGTCTCCAGTAGTTCGTGCAGCGCTTCCTTGCCGATGCGGATCGGCGGATTCGAGCGGATCGCAGCGAACTGCAGGTCCTCTGGAACATCTGCGGCCGTGACGGTGTTGATCGTCTCGAGTCCCAGCCTGCGCGCATTCGCCGCGGTGGTCTCCAGGGACCGGGAGTTGACGTCGAGTGCCCACACTCGCACAGCCACCTCGGCGGACTGGGCATCCAGGGCCGTGTGCAGGGCGATCGGCCCCCAACCGCAGCCGAGGTCGAGGATATCCCCGGCCGGCGGCTGAGGCAGATGCCGCAGCAGAACGGCCGTCCCGAGGTCGAGGCGAGTGGGCGAAAAGGTGCCTG
This sequence comes from Brevibacterium siliguriense, assembly GCF_900105315.1. Taxonomy (NCBI): domain Bacteria; kingdom Bacillati; phylum Actinomycetota; class Actinomycetes; order Micrococcales; family Brevibacteriaceae; genus Brevibacterium; species Brevibacterium siliguriense. Next base: position 1,995,345 of record NZ_LT629766.1, read on the forward strand.
ATACGGTTTCGACGGTGACGGCGCGGCCGGCCAACTCGAGGTTCAGCTCCCGCGACTTGGCTTCGCTGCTCGGCGATTCGGTGAAATAGTGCTCTGACACAGTTTCAGTCTAGACGGCTGTGGGAGAATTGATGGACACCACTGTCGGTGCGAATGGCCGCCGACGGCACAGAACAAAGGAATGAATGACGTCTGAAGACAAAGAGCGTCGCAACGCGATGCTCGACCGTGTGCTCTCCCGAGGCGCCCAAGCCCTCGATGATCACGACACCACCCCCGAGGACGACCAGTTCGACCTCGCCGAGCGCGCCGCGCTCACCCGCGTCGCCGGACTCTCCACCGAGCTCGAAGACATCACCGAGGTCGAATACCGACAGGTCCGCCTCGAACGCGTCGTCCTCGCCGGCATCTGGAACGGCACCCAGGCCGAAGCCGAGAACTCGATCCGCGAACTCGCCGCCCTAGCCGAAACCGCCGGTTCCGAAGTCCTCGACGCGCTCATCCAGCGTCGCGATAAGCCCGACCCAGGCACTTACCTCGGCAAAGGCAAGGCCGCCGAGCTCGCCGAGGTCGTCGCCAGCGTCGGCGCCGACACTGTGATCATCGACTCCGAACTCGCTCCCAGCCAGAGGCGCGGACTCGAGGACGTCATCAAGGTCAAGGTCGTCGACCGCGTCGCGCTCATCCTCGACATCTTCGCCCAGCACGCGAAATCCCGCGAGGGCAAGGCTCAGGTCGAACTCGCCCAACTCGAATACCTCCTGCCGCGACTGCGCGGTTGGGGTGAGTCGCTGTCCCGGCAGGCCGGTGGCCGCGTGGCAGGCGGTGCCGGAATCGGCTCCCGCGGACCAGGTGAGACGAAGATCGAACTCGACCGCCGCCGTATTCGCGCGCGTATGTCGAAGCTGCGCCGTGAGATCAACGCCATGGCGCCTTCCCGGGCGACGAAGCGGAAGAACCGCGCCCGCCACCACGTCCCGTCCGTCGCGATCGTCGGATACACGAACGCGGGCAAGTCCTCCCTGCTCAACCTGCTCACCAACGCCGAGGTGATGGTGCAGAACGCCCTGTTCGCCACCCTCGATCCGACCGTCCGCCAGGCCAAGACCGCCGATGGCATCGCCTTCACCTACACCGACACCGTCGGATTCGTCCGCAATCTGCCCCACCAGCTCGTCGAAGCCTTCCGCTCGACCCTGGAGGAGGCGGCCGGTTCGGATCTGCTCCTCCACGTCGTCGACGCCTCCCACCCGGATCCACACGGGCAGATCCAAGCCGTGCGCGACGTCCTCGGCGACGTCGATACTGGGGACATCCCCGAACTCCTTGTGTTCAACAAGTCCGATCTCGCCGAGGAAGCCGTGATCACCGGGCTGCGCACGGAGTATCCCGATGCGCAGTTCGTCTCCGCCGTATCGAAAGAAGGCATCGACGACCTCATCGAGGCCATCGAGAATCGTCTTCCCGTCCCGGACATCGACATGACCGTGCTCATTCCTTATGAACGCGGTGACCTCGTGTCGAAGATCTACGCCCTCGGTACGGTCGAACACGAATCGTACGGGACGGAGGGCACCAGTATGCAGGTCAAGGTGCCGGCCGAACTCGTCGACGAACTCCGCGAATTCCAACGTCCTGACCTGGTCATCGACGAGTGAAAGAAGTCGACAACCTCCTCGAATCCGCCGTCGGCGCCATCGGCGGATCGCCACGAGAAGGTCAGCAGGAGATGGCGCAGGCGGTCGCCTCGGCGCTGGACAAGGGAATCCACCTGCTTGTGCAGGCGGGAACCGGCACTGGAAAATCCTTGGCCTACCTTGTGCCCGCAGCCGAATACGCTACCCGCACCGGCGGGAAGGTCGTCGTGTCCACGGCGACCCTGGCCTTGCAGACGCAGATCATCCACCGCGATCTGCCCAGGCTGTTCAAAGCCGTGAAGAAGGACCTCGATCCGCTGCCCCGGGCGGCACTGCTCAAAGGGCGGCGGAACTATGTGTGCAAGCACAAGCTCGCCGGCGGATACCCTGACGAGGGGGAGGGGATGCTCTTCGACCTCGGTGCCGACGCTGAGGCGGGACGCAAACCCACCGAACGTTCGGGCCTGGGGGAGGAGATCCAACGGATTCGCATCTGGGAGAAGACCACCGACACCGGCGACCGCGACGACCTGCTGCCCGGCGTCAGTGATCGTGCCTGGTCACAGGTGTCCGTCAACGCCTTCGACTGCCTCGGTTCGAACTGCCCGCTGTTCACCGAATGCTTCGCCGAAATAGCACGGAACAAGGCGGCCGAAGCCGATATCGTCGTGACGAACCACGCCCTGCTGGCCATAGACGCCTTCGGGGAATCGAACGTGCTGCCCGAACACGACGTCATCATCATCGACGAGGCTCACGAGCTCAAAGATCGGGTGACCAGCGCCCTGTCCGGGCAGATCAACACGAGCATGCTCTCGGCGGCGACGAGTTCCGTGCGCAAACACACGACGGTCCAGGACGGCGTCGTCTCCCTGCTGGACTCCGCGGCAGCGGCACTCGAACGCGCCCAGAAATCGGTGCCCGAAGGACTTATTCTGCACATCAGTGAGGCTCTCGGACTGGCCCTGACGCAGATCCGCGACTCCGCCCGCCAGATCATCAACGACATCGGAGGCAGGACCGAGGACGCCGACGCCGGTCGCCAGATGGCCAAGGCCCGTTGCCAGGAGATCTTCGAACTCGCCGAACGCTTCTGCGATCCGGGCAAGAACGACGTCATCTGGCTCTCGCGCTCGACCTTCAGAGAGAAGGAGACGACGAACATCGTTGTCGCGCCCCTGAGCGTGGCCGGCACTATGCGCAACGGCATCTTCGAAGAATCCACGGTCGTGGCCACCTCGGCGACTCTGTCCCTGGGCGGCAACTTCGACGCGGTCGCAGCCTCGTTGGGACTCTTCGGCCCAGATGCCCCGAAGTGGGACAGCCTCGATGTCGGATCGCCCTTCGACTACGGCAAACAGGGCATCCTCTACGTCGCTTCCCATCTGCCGAAACCCGGGCGCAGCGGACTGAGCGAAGAAGCGCTGACCGAACTCGAAGAACTCGTCGAATCCTCGAACGGTGGGGCATTGGGCCTGTTCTCCTCCCGGGCGGCGGCCAACGCGGCGGCCGAGCACCTGCGGAAGAAGTTCGATTTCCCGATCCTGCTCCAAGGCGATGACGGACTGCCCGCCCTCGTCTCACAATTCACGGCCGACGACCAGACCTGCCTGTTCGGAACCATGTCACTGTGGCAGGGAGTCGATGTGCCGGGACGAACGAACCGCCTGGTCATCATCGACCGTCTGCCGTTCCCACGCCCCGACGACCCGCTCATGCAGGCGCGAGCGCGCGATGCCGACCAGCGGGGAGTCAACGGATTCATGGCGGTGTCGGCCACACACGCCGCACTGCGTCTGGCTCAGGGAGCCGGACGGCTCATCCGGTCGACCAAGGACAGGGGAGTGGTGGCCGTGCTCGACTCGCGGCTGCGCTCGGCCCGGTATGCCGGGTTCCTCGTCAACTCGATGCCGAGGATGTGGCCGACGACGAACTCCGGTCTCGTCCGCAAGAGCCTGGCGAGGCTGGCCGAAACCGACGAGGGATGACAGAAAGCCCGCGACCGAACCGGGTGCGGGCCTTTGTGTTCAGACTGCGGAGCCGCCATATGACGGGGAGCGCCGGCCAATCAGTCTTTGAAAGTGGCGAAAAGTCTGAAATCCTTCGTGAAATCAGACTTTTCGCCACATCCAATGGCTCGGGCCTCCGACGTGCGCGGAAACGAGGCGGCTCAGGCCTCCGTTGCGCGCCGGCCGAGGATCAGAGGCGGCGGATGACGGCGACGACGAGGCCCATGATCTGCGCGTAGGTGCCGTCGATGGGTTCGTAGTTCTCGTTCTGCGGCATCAGCCACTGCTGGCCTGCCTTGCGCTTGAGCGTCTTCACCGTGGCCTCACCGTCGAGCAGGGCGGCGACGATCTGACCATTGTCAGCGGTGTGCTGCTTGCGCACGACCACCCAGTCGTCGTGGCAGATGGCGGCTTCGATCATCGAATCGCCGACGACCTTGAGCAGGAACATCTCACCGGAGCCGACGACCTGGGTCGGCAGGGAGAAGACATCGTCGACTTCCTGCTCGGCCAGGATCGGGCCGCCGGCGGCGATGCGTCCGACGACCGGCACCTGCACGGTGTTGTTGGCCAGCTCCTCGTACTTCGCGCGTTCGGCCTCTTCCTCTTCGAACGGATTGACCACTTCGATGGCACGCGGACGCTTCGGGTCGCGGCGGACATAGCCGAGGCGTTCGAGCTGGGAGAGCTGATGGGCGACGCTGGAGAGGGAGGCTAACCCGGCGGCCTTGCCGATCTCGCGCATGCTCGGCGGGTAGCCGTTGGTGACGACGGCACGTTCGATGGTCTCAAGCACGAGACGCTGACGGGGAGTGAGGCGGAAGTCGCCCTCACCGGATGACCCCTCAGGGATCTGGACGACGTCGTCATCGGTGCGAGCGGCAGCGATCTCGCTGGCAACATCTTCGTTGCGAGGCCTGCCTCTGCCTCGTTTGTTCTGAACCATTGCTCGTTCCCCTTCGTTCTATTCCCTGCCGCTGAACGCCGTGATCTCCGCTACGGAAATTCTCGTGTCAGTGCCGACTGAGATGGTTCTGACAGATCAATCAACAACGCTGGTTCCCTCCCATTGTCGCATAGATGTTCGAGTTGGACTGGACATTTGTTCGATTGGCATGTTGAATAGAACAGACGTTCTACCAATTGCTGGTGGAATCGTACGAATGAAAGAGGTAATGCGATGTCTGCACAGAACACCGAGCTGCACCTGACCCCTCGTGGACGCCAGGCTGTGCGCCTTCTCCGGACCCTGCTCGTCGCTCTCGTCGTCATCGGCGGAGCGGTCCTCCTCGCCACCCAGTCGTTCTCGGCCGCTGCCGTCGCCGAATCGGAGACGGAGAGCATCGGCATCGACGCCGAGGCGGTCGTCGTCGGTGAGGGCGAATCGCTGTGGACCGTGGCGTCGAACCTCGGCATCGACCGCGACACCCGCGATGTCATTGCCGATATCGTCGAGATCAACCACCTGGACACCCCGACGGTTCACCCCGGCCAAACTCTCGACGTCCCCGTCCGCTGAGGTCGGAACCTGCTCGACCGGCAGGATGCCGGCCCGACTGGCAGCGTGCTGACCCATCCGATCGGGTGAGCCGACCAGCGGATCTCGATGCCCGACCCGCCGCCCGGGCGGCGGGGGCCTCTCGGTAGAATGATCGCCGTGGGAAACATCGACTCTCTGCCTGTGCGTTCAGACCTCGTCGGCCTCAAGCCGTACGGGGCACCGCACCTCAATGTGCCGGTCCAGCTCAACGTCAACGAGAACGCCTATCCGCTTCCGGACGTCGTCGTCGACAGCATGCGCGCAGCCGTCGACGATCACTTCGCCGGTCTCAATCGATATCCCGATCGCGAATTCACCGCACTGCGCGAACACCTCGTCACCTATCTGGACGGTGTGAACGAACGCGCCGGAGACTCCGTCGAACTCGACCCCTCCATGATCTGGGCCGCCAACGGCTCGAACGAAGTGCTCAGCCATATAGTTCAGGCCTTCGGTGGGCCGGGCCGCACCGTCTTAGGCTTCACCCCCTCGTATTCGATGCACCCGCTCATCACCACAGGTACGGGTGCCGAATGGCAGCACGTCGAACGCAAGGACGACTTCACTCTCGCCGCGGAGACGGTCGCCGCCGAGGTGGCTCGGGTGAATCCGGACATCGTCTTCCTGTGCACTCCGAACAATCCGACCGGTACGTCGATCGGCCTCGACGTCATCGAAGCCGCCTACGACAACTGTTCGGGAATCGTCATCGTCGACGAGGCGTATGCGGAGTTCTCCCGCCCCGCCAAAACCTCGGCGATGACACTGCTCGAGGGCCGGCCCCGCCTCGTCGTCTCCCGCACCATGAGCAAGGCCTTCGCCTGCGCCGGACTGCGCTTGGGCTATGCCATCGCCGCACCCGAGCTCATCGATGTCCTCCGCCTCGTCCGACTGCCCTACCACCTGTCCGAGGTCACCCAGGTGCTGGCCTGCACGGCGCTCGAACACGCTGAGCTGCTGCTGGGCAACGTCGACCGGCTCATCGACTCACGCAATCGGATGGCCGGCCACCTCGCCGAGGCGGGCTTCACCGTCCACGACAGCGATTCGAACTTCGTCCTCTTCGGCAATATCGCCTCACCGGCAGATCTGTGGCAGAAACTCCTCGACCGCGGAGTGCTCATCCGCGATATCGGCATCACCGGCCACGCCCGTGTCAACGCCGGAACCGAGGAGGAGACCGAAGCGTTCCTGACCGCCATCGACGAGATCCTCGCCGAAGACCCGGACATCCTCTTCGACCGTCCGCAGTCTCCCACCCCGTCCTCAGCCGCCCCGACGAAAGGCACTCCATGAGGCAGGCCCAGAACTCACGCACCACGTCCGAGTCCACGGTGTCCGTGTCCGTCGACCTCGACGGCACCGGCACCTCGACCATCTCGACGGGCGTGCCGTTCTTCGACCACATGCTCACCGCCCTGTCGAAGCACTCGATGATCGATCTCGACATCACCGCCACCGGCGACACTCACATCGACGTCCACCATACCGTCGAAGACACCTCGATCGTGCTCGGCCAGACGCTGCGGGAAGCGCTCGGCGACAAGGTCGGAATCCGCCGCTACGGATTCGCCGCCGTGCCCCTGGACGAAGCCCTGGCTCGGTGCGTTGTCGACGTCTCCGGCCGCCCCTACTTCGTCCACGAAGGCGAACCCGAAGGCCAGCAGTACCACCTCATCGGCGGTCACTTCACCGGTTCGATGACCTCCCACTCGCTGGAATCCATCGCCTTCAACGCCGGTCTGACCGTCCACCTCGACCTCATCCGGGGCCGCGACCCGCACCACATCGTCGAAGCCGAGTTCAAGGCCTTCGCCCGAGCGCTGCGCGAAGCCGTCGAAACCGACCCGCGCAGCAACTCCGTTCCCAGCACCAAGGGAGTCCTGTGAGCACCACTGTCATCGTGACCCCTTTCGGGGTCGCCCAGCAGCTGGCCGCCGCCTGCGTACTGTCGAACATCTCCGGCACCATCGTGCCGATCGGCGAGTTCAGCGGAATCGTCCTCGCTGACACCGACGTCAAAGCCGGCAACGAGGCGGCCGCCGCGATCTCGAAGCTCGCCGGCAAGCACGAGGTGCTCCTGCTCGTGCGCAGCGAAGAGCAGATCGACGCCGGCCACTACAGCCACGGCGCCCGCGAATCCGATGTGCCGGCCGGACTGGCGCTGAAGAACCTGCCCGATGTGCTCGAAGGTCTGCTGCTCGAAACCGTTGCCGCCGACGATGTCGAAGGCAGCATCAGAACCGATTCGATGACGAAGCTGCAGGCCAGCGCCGCCACAATGAGCCCGGGGCGGGCCGCCATGGCACGCACGGCACTGCTGTGGATCATCGCCGCCGTTCTCGCCGGACTCGTCACCGCCTTCGGCATCGCGCTGGCGCTGGGTGGGAACACCGTCGCGTGGGTCGTCGCCGCACTCGGCGCCGTCGTCCTCGGATTCTCCCTGTGGAGAATCTGGTCGGTGCTGAGCAAGGGGGCGAAACGATGACGACGGTCGCTGTCCTCGACTACGGAGCCGGCAACGTCCGCTCCGCCGTGCGTGCGGTCGCTGCAGCCGGCGCCGAGGTCACGCTCACCGCCGACCATGACGTCATCAATGACTCCGACGGATTGCTGGTTCCCGGCGTCGGCGCCTTTTCGGCCGTGATGGCCGGACTGGAGAACGTCGGGGGAGTCGATCTCATCCGAGCCCGCCACGATCAGGGCCGACCGCTGCTCGGCATCTGCGTCGGCCTGCAGGTGTTCTTCGCCCGTGGTGTCGAACACGGGGTGAAGACCGAGGGCATCGGACTGTGGCCCGGAGCCGTCACCGGCCTCGAGGCCCCGGTCATCCCGCATATGGGGTGGTCGACGGTCAACGCTCCCGCAGACTCGGCCATGTTCGCCGGCATCGGAGATGAACGCTTCTACTTCGTCCATTCCTACGCCGCGACCGAGCCGCCGACGAACACGTCGGTGACCACCGCCCGTCACGGCGGCGACTTCATCGCCGCCGTCGAAGACGGCACCACCTGGGCAGCACAGTTCCATCCCGAGAAATCCTCCGAGGCGGGCGCCAAGTTGCTGCGCAATTGGCTCGCCTCGTTCTCCGCCGACAGCAGCCCGGGCAGCACCGGCAGCTCCGGCACCAACCCCACAGACTCACTCAGCTCCTGACCGAGCACACCGACTATGGTTGCCCGCAAACCCCGTGGCACCCTGGCAGAAAGGTCACAATGACAGACAGTTCGAACAAGCTGGTCCTCCTCCCCGCCGTCGACGTCGCCGACGGCAAGGCCGTCCGCCTCGTCCAGGGCGAAGCCGGAACCGAAACCGACTACGGCTCACCCATCGATGCCGCCCAGGACTTCGAGAACCGCGGAGCCGAATGGATCCACCTCGTCGACCTCGACGCCGCCTTCGGACGCGGATCGAACTCCGACCTGCTCAACCAGGTCGTCAAGGCCGTGGGGATCAAAGTCGAACTCTCCGGCGGAATCCGCGACACCGAAAGCCTCGAACGCGCGCTCGACACCGGAGCCGAACGCGTCAACATCGGCACTGCCGCACTTGAAAATCCCGAATGGACCGCCGAGATGATCTCCCGCTTCGGCGACCAGGTCGCCATCGGACTCGACGTGCGCGGAACCACCCTGGCGGCCCGCGGCTGGACCAAGGACGGCGGCGATCTCTACGAAGTCCTCGCCACCCTCGAAGCCGCCGGCTGCTCGCGCTATGTCGTCACCGATGTGCGCAAGGATGGCACCCTGCAGGGACCCAATGTCGAATTGCTCAAGGACCTCGCACAGAAGACCGACTCGCCGATCGTCGCCTCCGGCGGCGTCTCGAGCCTCGATGACCTGCGCGCCCTCCGCGAGCTCGTGCCCTTCGGTGTCGACTCGGCGATCGTGGGGAAGGCGCTCTACGCCGGAAAGTTCACTCTGGAAGAAGCCCTCGACGTCGCAGGACGGTGAGTTTGTGAGCATCCACTCGCACGGGCCGCACCAACCACACGAACCGGATGAGGCCCGGCCCGCCGCGTCCGCTGACCAGTCAGGCGGTGCCCAGGTCCCGACGGATTCCGCCGGACAGGCGTGGGAGGGCCGGGATCTCAAACCCAACCCGTTCTCCGGGGACACCGGGCTGGCGGATGCGGCCCTGATGGAGGCCCTGACCCAGGTCGCTCAGGCGCCCCTGGATCCGGCCGCACACCAGCAGGTCCTCACGGCCCTGTCCGGGGCCAGGCTCTATGCCCCGATCGTGCCGATGGTTCTCGACCAGGAGGTCGGGGAGAACGGGCTGATGGCCGACAACTCCTCGGAGATGGCGATGGTTCGCCTGCAGGCCGAGGACGGACGTGAGTGCACTCCGGGATTCTCCGGAATCCCACCGCTGACTGCGTGGCATTCCGATGCTCGTCCCGTGCCGATTGAGTCCGAAAGGCTCGTGCTCGGCGCGATCGAGGCCGAGTCCCAGCTCGTCGTCCTCGACCCCGGAGCCGAGTCCTCGTTCCTGCTGCGCCGCCCGGCCATGTTCGCGTTCGTGCAGTCCCAGCCCTGGACTCCGTCCTGGGCCGACGCCGAGGTGGCTCAGCGACTGGGTGCCATCGCCGAGTCCTTCCCTTGGTTGGCTCGAATCGGGGTGAGCCCCGGCAGCAACAGGGTCCACCTCGGCGGACCGGAGCTCGGCATCACCCTCGGAGTCGAGCCCGAGGTGCCAACGGAGGAGGTGCGCCGGTTCCAGGAAGCCGTCGCCGGTGACGAGGACCTCGTGGCGAGGATCGACTCGCTGGCCATCCGCCTCGTCGAAGTCTGACTGTTCCGGGCGTGTCAGATCGGCGCGGCCTTTATGCTTGTGAACCATGAGCGAAATCCGTGACCTCGGCCACTCGACCGCACCGGACGACAGCTATCTTGACGAGATGGCTCGGCAGACCCGGGCACGGGCCGCCCAGGCCGCCGAGTGGGTCTCCGACTTCACCGGGACCCCGGAGTCGAGCCGCTCCGGCATAGCCGCCGGATTGGACGCAGCTCAGGGGGACCTGACGGACCTGCTCCACACCATCCATGACTTGGCCGAGACCGCCTTCGAGGAGTTCGATTCGGTCGCCGCAATCGCCTCGGTGCTCAAGAAGCAGGGAATCGACGTCGAGACGGGCCTCTTCGGGGTGGAGACCACTCTGCGGGCGACGACGGGATCCGGTCACGGTCGCAGGATTGCGATCCTCGCCGAATACGATGCCCTGCCCGAGATCGGGCACGCCTGCGGGCACAACATCATCGCCACCGCCGGAGTCGGTGCTTTCCTCTCCCTCCACGCCTTGTACGAAAAAGACCCCGAAGCAGTGCCCGGCACCGTCGTTCTGCTCGGCACTCCCGCGGAGGAGGGTCATTCGGGCAAGGAAGTCATGGCCCGGGCCGGTGCCTTCGATGGTCTCGACGCGGCCATCATGGTTCACGGTTACGGCTACGACTGCTCCGACCAGGTGTGGTTGGGCCGCCGCCTGCTGAAGGTCACATACTCAGGGATCGCCGCTCACGCTTCGGCGCAGCCCTTCATGGGGCGCAACGCCCTCGACGCGGCGAATCTCTTCTACCAGGGGCTCGGCCTGCTGCGGCAGCAGATGCCGCCGATCTCCCGCCTGCACGCGGTCATCACCGACGGTGGAACGCGGCCGTCGATCATCACCGAATCCGCCACTGTGCAGTGCTACGTCCGCTCGAAGTTCCCCGAGACGCTCAAGGAGCTCTCCGACCGGGTCGAGGACGCGGCGAAGGGTGCCGCGCTCATGTCCGGAACCGGGGTCACTGTCGACTGGGACGAACACCCGCCCTCGCTGCCCGTGCGTACGAATTCGGCGCTGACCGCCCGCTGGGCCGAACATGAACAGACCCGCGGCCGTCACCCGCTTCCCGCCGGTGTCCTCGACGAATCGATCGCTGCGTCCACGGACTTCGGCAATGTCTCCTACCGGATTCCCGGCATCCATCCGCTCATCAAGACCGCCGACGCCGAGGTGGCCCTGCATACTCGTGAGTTCGCCGCAGCCGCGAAGTCCCACGCCGCCGAATCCGCGGCCTACGACGGGGCCTACGGTCTTGCGTGCACCGCCCTGGATTTCCTCGTCGACGATGCCCTCGCCGCCGAGGTGACCGAAGAATTCGCCCGCGACGGGGGAGCGATCGACGTCGAGCACTTCTTCGACTGAGATCGTTCCGCCGCACCCAGACCCGCGCCATCGAAGAGAAGGACCGCTCATGTCGACGACGACAGATGGGAAAGTCGGTTTCGGCCAGCGCATGCTGGACTGGATCGAACGCATCGGAAACAAGCTGCCCGAACCGTTCACGCTGTTCCTCGGGCTGTTCATCATCACCGGTCTCGTCTCCACGGCGATGGCCATGGCCGATGTCACCGTGGCCATTCCCGGCGGCGACGAGACGATCGCTATCAAGGGCCTGTTCACCGGGGAGGGCCTGGCGTGGCTGACCACGACGATGGGCGACAACTACATCGGATTCCCGCCCCTGGCCACGGTGCTGCCGATTCTGCTCGCCGTCGGTGTCGCCGAGAAGTCGGGAATGCTCGCCGCGGCCGTGCGGATCGCCTTCGGCAAGAGCCCCAAGTGGCTGCTGCCCTATGCCGTGGGCTTCGTCGGGGTGGTCGGGTCGATCATGGCCGACTCGGCCTTCGTCATCATCCCGCCTCTGGCCGCACTCGTGTTCAAGGCTGCCGGCCGACATCCGATGGCGGGTCTCATCGGCGGGTTCGCCGCCACCGGTGCCGGCTATTCGACGTCGATCGTCCCCACGAGCCTCGATGCGCTGTTCGCCGGCATCACCACCTCGGTGATGGAGACCCTGCCGAACACCGACTACACCGCGGTCAACCCGGTATCGAACTACTACTTCAACATCGCCTCATCGATCGTGCTGGCGATCATCGCCGGATTCATCATCGACCGGCTCATCGAACCGAACATGGTGCGCAAAGGGGTGCCTCGCGAATACGCGAGCGCCTCGGCGAGTGGGCTGGCTAAGGAATACCAAGCTCCCGACAGCCCCTACGGGGATGCCTCGGCGAAGTCAGATGGCTCCGACGACGGCGATGCCACCGAGATCAAGGCCGAACTCGAGCCGGAGGAGAAACGCGGACTGATCTGGTCGGTCGTGGCGGCGCTTATCCTCACCGCGGCCTTCCTCTTCGCATTCCTGCTCCCCGCGTCGCCCTGGCGAAACGAGAACGGCGGATTCCTCCCGGAGTCCCCGCTGCTGTCGTCGATCGTGTTCATCGTCTTCGCCTACTTCATGCTCATGGGCGTCGTCTACGGCTTCGTCGTGCGCACCGTGCGGTCGATGAACGACCTGGTGAAGATGATGAGCCAGTCGATCATCGACATGATGTCCTTCCTCATTCTCGCGTTCATCCTCGGCCAGTTCATCGCCCTGTTCAATTGGACGGGGATCGGCTCGTGGATCGCCGTCGCCGGTGCATCGGGGCTCGAGGCGATTGGTCTGACCGGGTTCGCCGCGGTCATCGGGTTCATGCTCCTGGCCAGCGTGCTCAACCTGTTCATCGTGTCCGGATCATCGATGTGGACGCTCATGGCCGCCGTGTTCGTCCCGCTCTTCGCTCTGCTCGGCTATGAACCGGCGTTCATTCAGGCCGGGTTCCGTGTCGGTGACTCGGCCACTCAGGTGATCACACCGCTCAACCCCTACATGATCGTGCTGCTCGGCCTCGTCCGCCGTTATGAGCCGAATGCCGGGCTGGGCACGGTGATCTCCCGAATGTTCCCGTTCGTCATCCCGTTCTGGTTGGCCTGGGCCGTGCTGTTGGGCATCTGGTTCCTCTTCGACCTGCCACTGGGCCCGGGCAACGGGATCCGACTGTGAGGCTGGCCCCTATCACCGAGGTTGCTGTGCGGGAATCTCAGGCGTCTCCGCCCGAAGCATCTGTGTGACTCCCGCACGCCAGTCGGTGGTGCCGACCTCCGCGGCAAGGTCTCCCGGGGTGATCACGCAGGGTTCGTACCAGATCGGCGCCAGCTGGTTGAGTTCGTAGAATGAGCGTTCGAACGCACCGATGGCCCGGGTCGCCCAACGTGGGACCGAGAGCGGACGCTTGTGTTTCTGCCCAAGAGTGTCCGCTGTGAAGTCGGCGATCTCGGCCAGTGTCGGATTTGATGCCGGTGCGATCCGCAGCTGATGGGTCCCCGCGGGGACGCCTTTCAGATCCTCTGCCACCCGGATCATGGCGGCTGCATGATCGGCGATGACAGTGATGCCGTGAGGGACATCAGTCCGTGCCGGCACCATGGCCCGGCGCCCGGCGGAGATCGGTTCGGTGATGCACATGCGCACGACCGACGACCATTTCTCTGCGGTTCTGCCGAGCAGGTCCCCGGCGATGACGCTCGCACCAGTCGCTGAGTGAGCGTCACGGGCCTCGATGAGCTGCTGTCGGATGTGACCCTTGTCCTCCACCGGAGCGAATGGTGAGGTTTCGGTGATCGGGGTGTGCAGTCCCGCGAAGGCGTAGACCGACTCCGGGAAGACGACGGGAATGCCGATTTCGGCCGCGGTGTCGAGAATCGCCGCATCGAGGCGGGGGAGGATCTGCTCCCATATCCGACTGTCATAGGGTGCGTGGGCGCAGGCGAAGATCGCTTCGACTCCCGCCGCGGCTTCAGTCAATTGGGCGCGATCACTCGCATCGGCCTTGAGGTGGGTCGGCGTGCTGACTGTCGTCATACCAGTCGTTGACGACGTTTCCGATGGGGCGTGCGCATTGGCTGCGCCGGCCGAGGTAATGGATGAACCTCCGCCGGAGCGGGTGGCGATGCGGACATCTGTGCCTGACGCGATGAGCTGAGCCGCGATCTCCGAACCGATCTGACCACTGCCGATGACGAGTGCTGCTTTCATAACGGATCCCTTCCGATGCCTCCGAACAATAAACGAGAGCAGTGCTCTCTCGGATCAGCGTAGGCCTCGACGGTCGACAATTCAAGAGCGGTGCTCACTGTTGTCTGCGGTGCTCTCGGAGCGTAGGGTGAAGCCATGACTGAGACCCCGCGGCAGCGCGCCCGCATCGAGACGGAAGCGCAGATCACGGCCATCGGCAATCGCATGGTCGACGAGGGCGGCGTCGACGGGCTGTCGCTGCGGGCGATCGCCCGTGAGCTCGGGGTTGTCTCCAGCGCGGTGTACCGATACGTGAAGAGCCGCGATGAACTGCTGACGATCCTCATCCGCGACGCCTTCACACAGATCGCCGATGCCGTCGATGAGGCTCTGGCCGGTCATCGCAGCATCGAGACTCTGGCGCTGGCGATGCTTACATGGTCGCAGGGTCATCCGAATCGGTGGGCGCTCATCTACGGCACTCCGATCGCCGGTTATGAAGCTCCCCGAGAGGAGACCGTGGTGCCGGGAACGCGGATCATGGTCGCCTTGGCATCCTTGGTGGCGGAGTCGACGACCGGCACCGAGGCGGGGCCCGGAGATCGCGTGGAGTCGAGGGAGGCAGCGGCGACGAGTCCGACGAGCGGTCAGGGGCAGCCGGGTGGGGGAGCCGCGCTGCAGCCTCTGCGGGACGGGCTTGCGGAACTCGGCCTTGAGTATGACGATCACGTGATCTTGGACACCGTGACCATCTGGGTTGCGGTCGTCGGGCTGATCAACGGTCTGCGGTTCGGCCAGTTCGGGCCCGGATTCGAGCGCCTAGAAGACGAACTCATGTCCGGAGTGATCGGTCGCCTCGGCGCGTGACTCGGTGAACATCGGCGCGGACGGCGTCGGCCGCCTCGGCGAATGTGAATACGACAACGGCCCTCGATCGTTGATCGAGGGCCGCGGCCTGAACGGTCAGTGGGGGAGAGTCAGCGGACGGGGCCGGTGAACTTCTCTCCGGGGCCTTCGCCGGGGGCGTCGGGAATCTCCGAAGCCTCGCGGAATGCCAGCTGCAGGCTGCGCAGTCCATCGCGCAGCGGGCGGGCATGGTGGTCGCCGATGACGGTGGCGGCACCGGTGACGAAGCCGGCCAGTGCGGTGATGAGCTTGCGGGCCTCGTCGAGGTCCTTGAGGTCGGCGCCGCGGCCTTCGGCGGTGTCCTCGGCCAGGCCGCACTTGACGGCGGCGGCGGACATGAGGTGGACGGCGCTGGAGGTGATGACCTCGACAGCAGGGACCTCGGCGATGTCGCGCGTAACGTCGGCGATCGCCTCGGCGGGTACAGATTCTTCAGAACTCATGCCATAAGCTTGACATATAAATCAACGCGACGATCACAGCAGGCCCTCGATGTGCGAAGAGTCATGAAGCGTAGTACACTGGTAGCTGGTGCGAAGCGGAGTCTGTCTCCCACCTTGATCGCGAAGAGCGATCGGGTCCGAAGATCTGTCCATCAGACATAGTCTGATCGGGTGTAGATCGAGGTGTATTCACTGAACGTACGTTGACCGTACTGCTCGTGTGTGCAGGCTCCCTTGGCATGTGTCAACGGGAGCCTTTTTCGTTGTCACGACCACATTGGAGCAAAAAGGAGTGAACACATCAGCGAGACGCGCATCAATGACCGGATTCGGGTTCCCGAGGTCCGGTTGGTCGGACCCAATGGTGAACAGGTCGGTATCGTTGCCATTCGCAAGGCACTCGATCTCGCCGGTGAAGCTGGCCTCGACCTCGTCGAGGTAGCCCCGCAGGCGAAGCCACCCGTAGCCAAGCTCATGGACTACGGAAAATTCAAATATGAATCTGCCCAGAAGGCCAGAGAAGCCCGGAAGAACCAGGCGAACACTGCGCTGAAGGAGATCCGCTTCCGTCTCAAGATCGACGAACACGATTACGAGACGAAGAAGGGCCACGTCACCCGCTTCCTCGAAGGCGGCGACAAGGTCAAGGTCATGATCATGTTCCGCGGACGTGAGCAGTCCCGCCCCGAGATGGGCATCAAGCTGCTCAACCGCTTGGCCGAAGATG